>NZ_CP013386.1:639800-1279600 GCF_001523745.2 Burkholderia mayonis | reverse complement strand
CTGCTGATGATGGGCGGCGCATGGTCGGCAATCAACGGCATGCTCTACAAGATCATCCCGTTCCTGCTGTGGTATCACGCGCAGAAGTCGAGTGCGAACGCCATCCCCGCGCTGCCGAAGGTCAAGGACATGCTGCCGGACCGCATCGCCCGCCGGCAATTCTTCGTGCACGTCGTGGCGCTGCTGCTGCTCGTCGCCGCGAGCGTAACACCCGGCGCATTCGCGCGGCCGGCCGCCGTCGCGCTCGGCGTGTCGACCGGCTGGCTCGCCGTCAACATGCTCGGCGCGCTGCGGCGCTACGCGCAAGTCCGGCGGCGAATCGCGTCAATACTGCATCTCCGAGCGTAGACGGCTCACGTCGGGAATGAAGATGTCGCGGCCGTTGACGACGACGAGCTCACGCGTGCACAGATCGCGCAGCACGCGCGAGAAATGCTCCGGCGTGAGATTCAGCCGCGACGCGATCGCCTTCTTGCCCGTCTCTAGGCGAATCTGCAAGCCGGACTCCGCGGGCACGTCGGTCTGTTCAAGCAGATAGCTGATCACGCGCTGCGTACCCGAGCGCAGCGAATACGTCTCGACGTCGACAACCAACTGATGCAGCCGCATGCTGAGGCTCGCGAGCATCCTGCGCGCGAACACCGGATTGTGATCGAGCTCCTCGATCACGGCGGCCTTCGTCACGTGCAGCAGCAGCGTGTCGGTAAGCGCCTTCGCCGTCACCGCGTACGGCTTGTCCATGAACATCACCGCTTCGCCGAAACTGTCGCCCGGCCCGAGCAGACGCACGATCTTCTCGATCCCGAGCGGCGAGAACGAACTCAGCTTGATCTGGCCGTAGACGATCATGTGGAAACCGCCGCACGAATCGCCGCGGCTGAACACCGTCTGCCCGCGCGGCGCCTGCACGCGCATCGTGCCGCGCGCGAGATGGTCGAGCTCGCCGCGCGAAAGCGCGCTGAAAAGCGGCAATTTCGAGAGGAAGTCCTGTACGGGAATCTTGCTTTCTTTCATCACGCCCCCTGACTAGATCAGCTTCGAATAGGACGCCGAAGCGGGCCGGCCGAGATAGCCGTCGAACACCATGCCGATCGCGCGCACGAACATGCGCCCCTTCGGCGTAATGGCGATTCGGTCGGCGTCGATCGTCAGCAGGCCCGCTTCGCGATAGGGCTCGAGCTGCGCGAGCTCGGGCGCGAAATGCCGTGCGAAGTCGATGCCGTGTTTGCGGCCGATCGCGGCGAAATCGAGCGGCATGCTGCACATCGCCATCATGATGACGTCGCGCCGCAGCAGATCGTCGGGCGTCAGCGCGAAGCCGCGCTCGATCGGCAGACGTCCGGCGTCGAGATGGCGGTAGTACGTCTTCAGCGAGCGCGTCGATTGGCTGTACGATGCGCCGACCTTGCCGATCGCCGAGATGCCGAAGCCGATCAGATCGCATTCGGCCTGCGTCGTATAGCCCTGGAAATTGCGATGGAGACTGCGTTCGCGCAACGCGTTGCTCAGCTCGTCGGTCGGCTTCGCAAAATGGTCGAGCCCGATGTATACGTATCCCGCATCGAGCAGCCGCCGCATCGATTCGATGAAGATGCGCAGCCGATCCTCGGCGAGCGGCAGCTCCGGCTCGACGATCAGGCGCTGGGCCTTGAAGCGGCTCGGCAGATGCGCGTAGTTGTAGACCGCGATGCGATCGGGCGACAGCCGGATCACCTCGTCGAGCGTGCGCGAGAAGCTCGCGGGCGTCTGCCGCGGCAGTCCGTAGATCAGATCGATGTTGATCGACTCGAAGCCGGACGCTCGGCTCGCGGCGAGCGCGCGCTCGACCATCGGCAGCGGCTGGATGCGATGCACCGCTTCCTGAACGGACGGATCGAAATCCTGCACGCCGAAGCTCGTCCGATTGAAACCGAGCTCCGCGAGCGCCTGCAGCGTCTGCTCGTCGACCGTGCGCGGATCGATCTCGACGCCGAGCTCCGCGTGCGGCGCGAAATCGAAGTGGCTGCGCAGCGCACGCATCAGGCGCGCGAGCTCGCCGATCGCGAAGAACGTCGGCGTGCCGCCGCCGAGATGCAGTTGCGTCGTCACGCGGTCGCGGCCGAGATGCGGCGCGACAAGCTCCATTTCACGGATCAGGTAGTCGACGTAAGCGCTCGTCCGGCTATGGTCCTGCGTGACGATCTTGTTGCACGCGCAGAAGTAGCAGAGCGACTCGCAGAACGGCAGGTGCAGATAAACCGACAACGGCGGATTGCGCTCGGCCGTCGCGCGGCGTGCAAGATGCTCGCGGTACGCGCTCTCGTCGAATGTATCGGAAAACCGGTCGGCCGTCGGATACGACGTGTAGCGCGGCCCTTGGCGATCGAAGCGCCGGATCAGCGCTTCGGAAATCTGAACGTCCGCGAACGCGGACACGTCGTGGTGGGGAGCGGGCGCGGTCGTATCCGTGCCGTCGTTCGAATGCGTCGTGATGTCCATCTGCTTGTACCCTGGCATGCCGCGCGAAACGCCGGCGTTCCATTGTCAGGCGAGCGGCACGGATGGACTTGATGCAAATCAACCTCCGACGTTGCACGCGCGCCGCTTGCGGCGCGGCGCACGTGTACGCTGATGGGCTGACCGTCCGCTACGCGAGCACGAAGCGCCCGACGAGCTGTCCCATGTGTTCGGCCTGTTCGCGCAGCGACGCGCTTGCTGCCGCCGACTCCTCGACGAGCGCCGCGTTGCGCTGCGTCACTTCGTCCATTTGCGTGATCGCCGCATTGACCTGCTCGATCCCCTCGCTCTGCTGCTCGGACGCCTTCGCGATTTCGTTGACCACGGTGTCGACGCTGCGGATCGACGCGTTCACGCTGTGGATCGCATCGTCCGCACGCTTGAACAGCGACGAGCCGTCGGTCACGTGTCTGATCGACTCGTGAATCAGCTCCTTCACGTCCTTTGCCGCGGTCGCGCTGCGATGCGCGAGCGCACGCACCTCGCCCGCGACGACCGCGAAGCCCTTGCCCTGCTCGCCCGCGCGCGCCGCCTCGACGGCCGCGTTCAGCGCGAGAATGTTGGTCTGGAACGCGATGCCTTCGATCACCGACACGATCTCCGCCATCTTGTTCGAGCTGTCGTGAATCTTCGTCATCAGCGACACCGCACGCCCCATGATCCGACCGGTGTCCGCCGCGCGTTCGGACGCCTCGGCGCTCAGCGAGCTCGCATGCGACGCGTTCGACGCGGTGTGGCGCACCGTCGACGTCAGCTCTTCCATGCTCGCAGCCGTCTCCTCGAGCGACGCCGCCTGCGTCTCGGTGCGGCCCGACAAGTCGAGATTGCCGGCCGCGATCTGCTGGCTGCCGACCATCACGGAATCCGCGACGCGACGCGTCTCGGTCAGCGTCTGCGCCCAGACGTCGAGCAGCGCGTTAAAGCCGTCCTTGATGAACGCGAATTCGTCGCTCCCGCGCACCTCGAGACGCGCGCGCAGATCGCCGTCGCCGGCCGCGCGCATGCAGCCGGACAATTGCGCGACGTCGTCGTGCGTCGACATCGCGAACGCGACGAAGAGATACAGCGCGCACGCGACGAGCGCGACGCTCAGCGCCATGACCGCGATCACCTTCGTCTGCTCAGCGTGCGCGCGCTCGGCGAGGCGCTCGCGCAATTGCTGTGCGAGCACGCCGTGCGTGCGGTATAGCGCATCGATCGCGTCGGTGCCTCGCTGGAAGTATGTTTTCGCGTCGATCGCCGCGTCGCCGCCCGCGAGCGACGCCACGGTGCGCTGAAATGCCGCGACCGCGCCGAGATCGACACCGTCCAGCGCGTGCGCGCCGCCGCTGCCGCCGAGCCCCGCTTTCATCCGCTCGAGATGATGACGGATCACGCTCATCTGCTCGGCGAGGCCCATTGCGCGCGCCGCGAGTTCACGCTTGTCGGCGTCGCCGAACGAGCCGCCGCTCAGCGCGGCCGAACCCTTGCCACGCAGCACGCCGACAGTCTCGGCGGCGCCCGGCAGCACGAACAGCACCGAGTCGATCAGGTGATAGCTCGATGCATCCGGATCAACGCCCAACTGCGACGCGACCGCGAGGTCCTTCTCGAACAGGAAGATCGAGTGTATGACTTCGGTATGCGAATTAAAAAACTCAGCGGCGGGCCTATCGAGTCCGCCCGCCGCCGCCTTCGCATATTGGCTCGCGAGCGCGTCGACCGGCGCGACGACGTCGAATCTGCCGGTGCCGCGCACCTGCTGCTTCAAGGTCGACGCGAAGCGATCCGCGGTTGCGTTCGCCGCAGCGAACTTCGCGCGCATCGCGTCGTTGCCCGCGAGCACCGACGCGCCCGCGCCGCGCCGCATCTGCACCGCTTTCAGCAGATCCTGCGTCGTTTCGAGGATCGTGATGCCGTCGCGTTCGCTCTGCGTCGTCGCATACGCGTGAAGCGCGGTGGCGAGCGTCGCATAGAGCGCCGCGACGAGCGGCACCATGAACAGCACGGCGAGAATCGCGAGCTTCCTGGGCAATTTCAAGTGCGCCATCACGCGCATTCCAGGTCCAAATAATTGCTTGCTCATTCCTGCCCCTTTTCGATGTGATGAGACGACCGTATCGGCCTCAGTGCTGTATACGGATCGATCGGCCCGAGACTTGAATAAAATCAATCATCGGATATCGGCATCGAAAATTTCACCGCATCGTACAAATTGCGCCGCGCGCGACCGAAGCCGTTGTCGGCGGCGGCGCGAAGCACGTCAGCGACACGTACATGCTTCGGAACTTTGCGCACACCGCGTCATTTGCGCGCATCCGACGCGACGCCGGCCGCGCCATGCGTCGCTATGCCGCGAACGCGCTAATGCTCGGTGTCCCCGATCATCGTTTGATGCAGATCAAAAACGGCGCTCGATGTGGGATTCCGGCAACGCGCGATGCCGACGAACGCCGGCGCGCCGTCGCTGCATCGTGCATGTCCGGGGCCGTGCCGTTCAGGCCCAGTCGTCTTCGGCTGCCCGCATCGCTCGCGACTACCGCGAAATCGCGACCCGTCGCCGCGCACTAACCCGCGCACTAACCCGCGCACAAACGTTGGACCTGCATCGATTCACACACTAAGATACATCGCAAATACATCTTAAACGGAGCGCCAACGTGAAGATCCCTCTCGCGACCCATCAACCGACTCGACAGCCCGCCGGCCTGCCGGTGCTGCGGCTCGGATTCCGGCCGTTCTACCTCGGCGGCGCGTATTTCGGGGCCGTCTCGGTCGCGCTCTGGCTCGCGTCGCTGCACGGCTATCCGATCGCCGGCCGGACGCCCGGCATGAACGGCCTCGTCTGGCATGTGCACGAGATGGTGTTCGGCTTCTCGACCGCGATCATCGCCGGCTTTCTGCTCACGGCGATCCGCGCGTGGACGTCGTGCGATACGCCGCATGGCGCGCAGCTCGCCGCGCTGTGGCTGCTGTGGGCGGCCGGCCGCCTTCTCGTCTGGGCGGGCCCCGAACCGCTCGCCGCCTTCGTCGACTCCGCATTCCTGCCGATCACCGCGGTCATTCTGTTGCGCGTGCTGCTCGCCGCGCGCAACTATCGCAACGTATTCCTGACCATCGCACTCTTTCTATTCGGTATGCTGAACATGCTCTTTCATTGGTGGGCCGCGCACGAACGCTTCGATCGCGCGCTGCAGGCTGCATATGCGGCCGTCGGCTTCATCATGCTGTTCGTCGTCGTGATCGGGGGGCGCATCGTTCCGACGTTCACGATGAACGCAGTTCCCGGCTTCGCGGTGAAGCGCTGGAAATTCGTCGAGACGTTGGCCGCGCCCGTCACCGTACTCGCGCTCTGCGCGGATGCGACGAACTTGCCCACCTCGCTCGTCGCCGCGATCGCGTTCGCGGCGGCCGCGCTGCACGCGATGCGCGTCGTCGGCTGGCGCTCCTGGCGCGTCGGCGCACGGCCTATCCTGTGGATCCTGCATGTCGCGTATGCGTGGGTGCCGATCGGCTTCGCGATGCTCGCGCTTGCCGCGCTCGACGTCGCGCCGCACTCGCTCGCGATTCATGCGCTGACGGTCGGCGTGATCGGCTGCGCGATCGTCGCGATGATCACGCGCACCGCGCTCGGGCACACGGGCCGGCCGCTGCGCGCCGGGCCGACCGAGATCGTGTGCTACTGGCTGCTGATCGCGGCCGCGCTCGTGCGCGTGTTCGGGCCGTGGCTCGCGCCCGATGCGACGAGCGTCTGGGTCGATCTGGCGGGTGCGTGCTGGGTGGCGGCGTTCGCCGCATATGGGCTGCGCTACACCGGCTTCCTGACGTCGTCGCGCATCGACGGCAAGGCGGGTTGAACCGTCGATTCGTCGCGGCCCGACTCGTGACATCCGCACGGTTCGGCTGCAGCAGAGCGGGCGTCGAATGCCGCTTGCGCATCGATCGAACGATGAGAGACACGCGTTCCGATCGAGACGGGCTTCGAACGTTTTTCGATCTGATCCAGCTCAGCTTCGACGCCCTGCGAGAAACCGCGTCGCGCTAGCGTATATCCCGAGCGTGTTGCCGTCCGTCGCGGTAGCACGTTGACGAGACACGGCCCGTGACGCGCGCAATCCGGCTCCGCCTCGCATCTCACTTTCAGGTCGTAAAGACACGACTCGAAACAGGGTCTCCGCTCGATCACTTGCGGCTCGCCAAATAGATGCATACCATATACAGCAATTAGATTCCAAACCGAACCGAGCCGCGTCCCGCGTTCCGTTCCGAACCGCATCGTCGCGGCCGCCCTGCGCTACACGGATTCGCCCATGCCCAACGTCGACCAAGCCATACCGCTCGCACGAGCGCTCGAACAATCGTATCGGCACGGATTCGTGACCGACATCGAATCCGACTCGCTGCCGCCCGGTCTCGACGAGAACGTCGTCCGCGAGATTTCGCGCCGCAAGCGCGAACCGGAATTCCTGCTGAAATGGCGGCTCGCCGCGTTCGGGCGCTGGCTGACGATGTCGCCGCCCGATTGGGGCAAGCTGCGCATCGCGCCGATCGACTTCCAGGCGCAGTCGTACTATTCGGCGCCGAAATCGCTGAAGAACCGACCGAAGAGCCTCGACGACGTCGATCCGAAGCTGCTCGAGACCTACGAAAAACTCAACGTGCCGCTGCACGAGCGCGCGCGGCTCGCCGGCGTCGCGGTCGACGCGGTGTTCGACTCGGTGTCGGTCGGCACGACGTTTCGCGAGCAACTCGCCGAAGCGGGCGTGATCTTCTGTTCGTTCTCGCACGCGGTCGAACATCATCCCGAGCTGATCGAGCGCTATCTCGGCACCGTGGTGCCGCCCACCGACAATTTCTACGCGGCGATGAATTCCGCCGTGTTCTCCGACGGCTCGTTCGTCTACGTGCCGGAAGGCGTGCGCTGTCCGATGGAACTGTCCTCGTACTTCCGGATCAACGCGCAGAACACCAGCCAGTTTGAACGGACGCTGATCATCGCCGAGCCCGGCAGCCACGTCAGCTATCTCGAAGGCTGCACCGCGCCGCAGCGCGACGAGCATCAGCTGCATGCGGCCGTCGTCGAGCTCGTCGCGCACGACGGCGCGCACATCAAGTATTCGACCGTGCAGAACTGGTATCCGGGCGACGAGCGCGGCATCGGCGGCATCTACAACTTCGTGACGAAGCGCGGACTCTGCGCGGGTGCGCGCTCGCACATCGCGTGGACGCAGATCGAAACGGGATCCGCGATCACGTGGAAGTATCCGAGCGTCGTGCTGCGCGGCGACGAATCGAGCGGCGAATTCCATTCGATCGCCGTATCGAACCACTGCCAGCAGGCCGATACCGGCACGAAGATGATCCACCTTGGCCGCAATACCCGCAGCCGGATCGTGTCGAAGGGGATCAGCGCCGGCCGCGCCCAGAACAGCTATCGCGGCCTCGTGCGCGTCGCACGCAGCGCCGCGGGCGCGCGCAACCACACACAGTGCGATTCGCTGCTGATCGGCCCGCAGTGCGGCGCGCACACGTTCCCGTACATCGAGAGCGCACGCCGCGACGCCGTCGTCGAACACGAGGCGACGACGACGCGCATCTCAGAAGACCGCCTCTTCTATTGCCAGCAGCGCGGCATCGATCCGCAGGAAGCGACGGCGCTCATCGTCGGCGGCTTCTGCCAGGCCGTGCTCGAAGCACTGCCGATGGAATTCGCACTCGAAGCGAAGGCGTTGCTCGCGGTGTCGCTCGAAGGCGCCGTCGGCTGATCTCCAAACGTGGCGAACCGAGGAAGAACCATGAATCAATCCGAACCCCTGCTGCAGGTATCCGACATGAGCGTCGACGTCGCCGAGCGCCGCGTGCTGCAATCGGTGTCGCTCGACGTGCCGGCAGGCGCGCTCGTCGTGCTGATGGGCGCGAACGGCAGCGGCAAGAGCACGCTCGGCATGACGCTCGCGGGCCATCCGGCGTATCGCGTCGCGCGCGGCCGCGCGCGATTCGCCGGGCAGGACCTGCTCGCGATGAGCGTGCAGGACCGCGCGCGCGCCGGCCTGTTCCTGTCATTCCAGGCGCCGCCCGACATTCCCGGCGTAAAGAACAGTCTCTTCATCCGTACCGCACTCAACGCGATGCGCGAGGCGCGCGGCGATAGCGCGCTCGATGCGGTCGATTTTCTCGGCGAGGCGCGCGCGGCCGCCACGCGCGTCGGCTTGTCCGATGCGATGCTCAATCGTTCGATGAACGAAGGTTTCTCGGGCGGCGAGCGCAAGCGCAACGAGCTGCTGCAGCTCGCGCTGCTGCGCCCGCGGCTCGCGATGCTCGACGAGATCGACTCGGGGATGGACGTCGACGGCGTGCGCGCGGCGATCGATCTCATCGGCCGGCTGCGTGAGCAAGGCGCCGCGTTCGTGATCGTGTCGCATTATCTGCAGATGATCGAGTCGCTCGCGCCCGACGCCGTACTGCTGCTCGATCGCGGCCGCATCGTCGAATCCGGCGATCTCGGCCTCGCGCGCGAGATCGCCGCAAAGGGTTTCGTTCGCTCCGACGCGCTCGTGGAGGCCTGACGCGATGACGACGACAGACACCGACAGGCTCGCCGCCCGCCGCCAATTGTCGGCACACGGCTGGATCTCCCGCCGCGCCGAATCGTTCCGTCATCTGCCGCCGCCCGCCGCCGATGCGTGGCTCGGCGACAACGTTCACGGCGCACACGCGACCGATCTGCCCGCCGCACGCGCCGGCTGGATGCTCGCACCCGTCGGTTCCGGCTCGCTCGAGCATGTCGATGCATGCTGGCTGAGCGCCGCCGACCCTGCCGAGCGCGCCGCGCTATTCGAGGGTCTGCCGACGCAACCCGGCGACGACGCCGCACCGTTTTTCTGGGCGCATCGCGCGCTATGCGAAGCGGGTCTGCGTCTGCGCGTCGGCAGCGGGCCGGCGCGCCGCACGCCGACGATGCTGCAGCTTCGGCTGCAGCCGCACGCGGGCGTCGAAGCGCCGCTCGTCGTGATCGACGTGCTGCCCAGCGCGCACTGCATGCTAATCGAGTCGCACGAGCACGATCTCGCGGGCCGGAACGGCCCCATCACGCAGAATTTGCATGCGTACGTCCGGCTCGGCGCCGGCGCGTCGCTCGACCATCTGCGCATCGCGACGCCCGGCGCGCACGACCGGATCGCGCATCACGTGCACGTCCGGCTCGAGCGCGATGCGCAATATCGGCAATCGCTGCTTGGCGCGGGCAGCGACTACCACCTGCAGCGCACCGTGCTCGACCTGCGCGGCGAACGCGCGCTCGCGCGCGCGTCCGGCGTGCTGTTCGCATCGGCACGCGCGAAGCTCGAGCAGCAAGTGTGCGCTGCACACGCCGCAGCGCACACGCAAAGCTCGATCGATACGCTCGCGCTCGCGAGCGGCGACGCTCAGATCGTCGCGAACGCGTTTTCGTCGATTGCGGCAGGCGCGTCGGGCGCCGACCTTCGGCAGCGTCTGAGCGGCATTCCGACGAGCGGCGAGCCGCGCGTCGTGCTGCGACCGCATCTCGAGATCCATCACGACGACGTGCAGGCGGCGCACGGCGCGACGTGGGGCGCATTGCCCGACGACGCGCTCTTCTACGCATGCCAGCGCGGCCTCGATCAGCGCGGCGCGCTGGCGATGATCGTCGCCGGGATGGCGCGCGCGGCGCTCGCGCGCGGCATCGACACGCCCGGCATACTGGAGACGCTCGGCGGCGACGCGCTGCTCGCACGCGAAGTCGCACGGCACCTCGCTGAACAACCGGAGAGCCATCATGGGTGACATGCTGCGCTCCTCCACGATGGCGAGCGCGTTTCCGGCGCTCGCGCAGCGCATCAACGGCGTGCCGCTCGTCTATCTCGACAACGCGGCGACGACGCAGATGCCGCAGTCCGTCCTCGCCGCGATGCGCCGCTTCGGCGAGCGCGATCGCGCGAACATTCATCGCGGCGTCCATACGCTGAGCCAGCGCGCGACCGACGCGTACGAGCGTGCGCGGGAGACGCTGACGCGCTTCGTCGGCGCCGGCGCCGATCACCTGCTCGTCTTCACGTCCGGCACGACCGACGCGCTGAATCTCGTCGCGCAAGGCCTGTCGCTTCCGGGCCACGCGCCCGCGGTGCTGCGCGAAGGCGACGAGATCGTCGTCAGCGCGCTCGAGCATCACGCGAACCTCGTGCCGTGGCAGATGGCCGCGCGCCGCTGCGGCGCGCGATTGCGGATCCTCCACGCCGATCCGCAAGGCCGTCTGCATGTGAAGGATTTCGAACGATTGCTGACGCCGCGCACCCGCGTGTTCGCGGTCACGGCCTGCTCGAACGCGACGGGCGAGCGGCCGCCGTACGAAGCGCTGCTCGCGGCCGCGCGCGCGGCGGGCGCGCTGACGGTGCTCGACGCGGCGCAGGCGGTCGGCCACGAAGTACCGGATCTGTCGACGCTCGCGTGCGACTTCGTCGCGTTCTCCGGCCACAAGATGTACGGGCCGATGGGAACGGGCGCGCTCGCCGGCCGCCGTGACGCGCTCGAGCAACTCGTCCCGCTGCGCTTCGGCGGCGACATGGTGAGCTGGGTCGGCGAAACGGACGCGATATTCGACGCATTGCCGGCGCGGCTCGAAGGCGGCACGCCGAACGTCGAGGGCGTCGTCGGGATGGCGGCCGCCGCCGATTACATCGACGAAATCGGCCATGCGACGATCGACGCGCACGTGCGCGCGCTGCGCGATCACGCGGCCGCGGGCCTCGCGGCGCTCGACGGCGTGACCGTGCTCGCCGAGCATGCATCGTCGGCGATCGTGTCGTTCGTCGCCGACGGCGCGCATCCGCACGACATCGGCACATTGCTCGACGAGCGCGGCATCGCGGTGCGCACGGGCTACCACTGCGCGCAGCCGCTTCTCGAGCGGCTCGGCTGCGGGCCGACGACGCGCGCGTCGTTCGCGCTCTACAACACGCACGACGAGGTCGAGCGTCTCGTGGCCGCCGTCGCGCAAGCACTGAAGGTATTGCGATGAATTCGACTTCCTCCCCCGCTGCGCCCACCGACGCGCAAAGCACGCTCTATCAGGAGCTCATCGTCGAGCACAAGCGTGCGCCGCGTCACTTCGGCAAGCTCGGCGATCCGACGCACGAAGCGCGCGGACACAATCCGCAATGCGGCGACGACCTGAAGGTGCAGTTGCGCATCGAAGGCGGCCGGATCGGCGACATCCGCTTCGACGGCCACGGCTGCGCGATCTGCATCGCGTCCGCGTCGATGATGACGGAGGCCGTGATCGGTCGCGACATCGAAGCCGCTCGGCAGTTGCAGCAGCGATTCCGCGCGGTGCTGACGGGCCAGGCCGAGCACGACGAAGCGTATCTCGGCAAGCTCGCGAGCTTCGTCGCCGTGCAGCGCTATCCGAGCCGGATCAAATGCGCGCTGCTCGGCTGGCATGCGCTCGCGCACGCGCTCGGCACGCCCGCGGCCGCTTCGTTCGATCAGGAGTCGCATACATCATGAGACAACCGAAAGAAACCGTCGTCGTGCAACGAGCGGTCGCCGTCGAATGCGTGCCGTCCGGCGCGCCGCTCGACATTCCGGCGGGCACGATCGCCGAAGTGACGCAGGCGCTCGGTACGAACTTCACGCTCGTCGCCGGCGGCCAGACGGTGCGGCTGCGCGGCGCGGATGCGGACGCGATCGGCCGGATTCCGCCCGAGACGATCGACGCGCCGGACGACGTCTCGCCGGACGAAGCCGGAGCGTTCATCTGGCAGACGCTAAAGACCTGTTACGACCCGGAGATTCCGGTCGACATCGTCGAGCTCGGCCTCATCTACGCGTGCACGATCGAGCCCGCCGAGCACGATCGACTGCGTGTGTCGATCACGATGACGTTGACGGCGCCCGGCTGCGGAATGGGCGAAGCGCTCGCCGAAGAAGTCGCCGACAAGGTGCTCGCGCTGCCGTTCGTCGGCGAGGTCAACGTCGACATGGTGTTCGATCCGCCGTGGAATCGCTCGCGACTGTCGGAGACGGCGATGCTGATGCTCGGTCTCTGATGCGAAAGCGCCGTCGCAATGAAGTGACGAAACGCTGAAGCCGATCGCTCGCATCTTCCCGCCCGCGCTCGCGGGCGTTTTCTCTATCGGGATCGACGGCTTCGAAGCCAGGCGAAACGATGCCGCTTCGCGCGGGAGCATGGTGGGCCGCACGACACACCGATGCCCGCCCCCGGTCCGCCGCAGCGACGCGATGCGACGCGACACGCAGGCCGGACGTCGCAGCACGCGATTCAACCGCCGCAGCCGCCGCCCGAACAGCAACTGTCGCCCGCGTCGTGCCCGAACGCGCCGTCGCGCTTCGCGATCTGCACGCGCCACTGCGACGGCCCGGCCTCCAGATAGGTTCATTCGAACGCATCGGCCGCACGCTCCTCGAGCTGGTAATAAAGCGGCTTCGGATCGTGATCGTTGATGAGCTGCAATGCTTCGCCGTCGGGCAATGCGTCGAAGGTGCCGAAGATCAGTGCGTGGCGCCTGTGATGAGGAATCCTACGAACGTCGATGATGGACGCGTACTGCTCGGTCATGACATGGCTCTTGAAAAAGGACAGGGATGCGGCGCGGGGCCGATGCGGAACGCTCGCCGCCCGCCGGGAATTGCCGTCGGCGATCACCCGGCTTGCAACATGCATCGGTTAGCGATATAACGTGCATGTATTGCGCATGTTATATCGCGCCACCCTCAATAGCAGCGCAAGACATGCATCTTTTTGCCACGTATGCGACTCTCTGAATACACGGACTACACGTTGCGCGTGCTGATGTACTGCGCGTCGAATCCGGACCGACTCATCACGATCGCCGAACTCGCCGAGCGCCACAACGTGTCGAAGAATCACCTGACGAAAATCGTCAACAGCCTCGCGCGCCAGGGCACGCTCGAGACGACGCGCGGCCGCGGCGGCGGCGTGCGACTTGCGCTGCCGCCCGGGCGCATCGGCATCGGCGACGTGATCCGCGCATCCGAAACCGACTTTCGTCTCGTCGAGTGCTTCGACCGGCACACGAACACTTGCATGCTCGCGGCGAAATGCCGGCTCGAGCGGCTGCTCGACAGCGCACTGCGCGCGTACTTCAAGGAACTGGACGGCGCGACGCTCGCCGATCTCGTCGGCCCGCCGGCGAAGAACGGATTGAGCGCCGCCGAGAAGCTGCATGAGTTCGCGATCGCGATGCCGGCGAAGAGCGCTGCGCGAACGCGATGACGGGCGTGCGTCCGGAGACGGACGAGCGACGCGCATCGCGCTCGAGCGAATGCGACGCCCAATCGTTGCGCGGCCGAGCCCGCCGCAACCGCGCCCGCTTCCGTTCGTCGTCTCCGCGCCGCCGCGCTGCGATCGGCGGAGCCGCGTCAGACTTCGGTCTGCTCGTCCGTCATCGCGAAATTGAGCATCTTCAGGTGAGCGACCATCATCGAGTCCATCGTCCTGACGTGATAATCGAACCACTCCGCTACCTCCGCCAGCAGCCGGCGGCCCAGTTCGAACTGCGCGTCGCGCGCGACCTTGTCGCGCACCGCCGCCGCTACCTTCAGCACTTCGTTGTGATCGGACGCATGGCAATACTGCGGCCCGAACTTCGTGCTCGCCATCCAGCGCTCTTCGCGTTCGAAGTGCTGCCGGCAGTGATCGATCCAGGCGTCGAACGCCTGCAGGAAATGCGCGTCGTCCGCACGCGCGGCCGCATCGAGCAGCTGGACGAATTCCGTATGAACGGCGTCGACGAACGGATCGTCGAGTTTCAGCTCGGGTGAGAGGTCTTGCATCGAAGAACGGAAGTGGTGTGTGACTCAGGGGCGACCTGACAGATCGCGTCTTCGAAGGTACATGCCGCTCGGGCCTTTCGCTCGCCAATCTTCGTTGCCGTTGATTCAGCACAAGCTTTTCGGGCTGTGCGCGACTGTCGACGGCGGTCGCAGCGAGCGCGCGCCGCGTCGTTTTTTTCCATTCGAACCGCCTTTCAGATGCGCATTTTCGTCACGCGTTGAGCCCGTCTGAACAAACATCAAGACCCCGCCTTACTGGTTGTTTGCGAATCGTCAACATGAGCCTCTCGAAATTCCGCTAAATTCCGCCGCCAAAGCGACTGGATGTCGCATCAAGTTCGACGAAGGCGTTTCGACGTCTCACAAGCCCGCTTCATCACACACTCAGGCGAATGTCATGGTCCGAAGAATTACGAGTAGAACGTCCGCGATCTTGCGATTAGGGCTCGTCGCAGGTCTTTCCGGATGCAGCGAACTGCACGTGCTCGATCCGAAAGGCGCGGTCGGCGCCGCGGAGAAGTCGCTGATCGCGACGTCGACGTGGGCGATGCTGATCGTCGTCGTGCCGGTGATCTTCCTGACGCTGCTCTTCGCGTGGCGCTACCGCGCGTCGAACCGCAACGCGACCTACGCGCCGAAGTGGGCGCATTCCACCGCGATCGAGATCGTCATCTGGACGGTGCCGTCGCTGATCATCCTGTTCCTCGGCATCCTCACGTGGAAGACCACGCACGAGCTCGATCCGTACCGGCCGCTCGAATCGTCGGTGAAGCCGATCGACGTCGAGGTCGTCGCGCTCGACTGGAAGTGGCTGTTCGTCTATCCGGATCTCGGCATTGCTTCGGTGAACCAACTGGCGGTGCCGGTCGGCACGCCAGTCAATTTCCGGATCACGTCCGACGCGGTGATGAACTCGTTCTTCATCCCGCAGCTCGGCACGCAGGTCTACGCGATGGCCGGCATGCAGACGCGCCTGCATCTGATCGCCGACGAGCCGGGCGATTTCGCCGGCATTTCCGCGAATTACAGCGGCCGCGGCTTTTCCGACATGAAGTTCCGCACGCTCGCGACGCCGCGCGACGCGTTCGACGCGTGGGTCGCGAAGGTGCGCGCGTCGTCGGACCGGCTCGACATGACCGCGTACAGCCAGCTCGCGCAACCGAGCGAGAAGCAGCCGGTGCGCTACTACTCGACGGTCGATCCCCGGCTGTTCAACAACATCATCGCGAAGTACAACAACGGCAACGTCCTCGATCTGACGGACGCCGCCTGTCGGACGAAGGGGTAACGCATGTTCGGTAAATTGACGCTTTCGGCGATCCCGTTCGATCAGCCGATCGTCATGGGCGCGGCCGCGCTCATGGCTCTCGTCGCGCTGTCGGTCGTCGGCACGCTGACCTATACGAATCGCTGGAAATGGCTGTGGACCGAGTGGCTCACGTCGGTCGACCACAAGAAGATCGGCGTGATGTATATCGTCGTCGCGGTGCTGATGCTGCTGCGCGGCTTCGCGGACGCCGTGATGATGCGCCTGCAGCTCGCGTTCGCGTACAACGGTCCCGGCTATCTGCCGCCGCATCACTACGACCAGATCTTCACCGCGCACGGCGTCATCATGATCTTCTTCATGGCGATGGCGCTTCTCGTCGGCCTCTTCAATCTGATCGTGCCGCTGCAGATCGGCGCGCGCGACGTCGCGTTCCCGTTCCTCAACTCGCTGAGCTTCTGGATGACGGCCGTCGCCGCGCTGCTGATGAACGTCTCGCTGATCGTCGGCGAATTCGCGCAAACGGGCTGGCTCGCGTATCCGCCGTTGTCGGAATTGCAGTTCAGTCCGGGCGTCGGCGTCGACTACTATCTATGGGCGCTCCAGATATCCGGCGTCGGCACGCTGATCACCGCGATCAACTTCTTCGTGACGATCATCCGGATGCGCGCGCCCGGCATGACGTTGATGAAGATGCCGGTGTTCACGTGGACGGCGCTCTGCTCGAACGTCCTCATCATGGCGACGTTCCCGATCCTGACCGTCGCGCTCGCCCTCCTCGGCCTCGACCGCTATCTCGGCATGCACTTCTTCACGAACGACGCCGGCGGCAACGCGATGGTCTATCTGAACCTGATCTGGGCGTGGGGCCATCCGGAGGTGTACATCCTCGTGCTGCCCGCGTTCGGCATCTACTCGGAAGTGATCGCGACGTTCGCGAAGAAACCGCTCTTCGGCTACAAGACGATGGTCTACGCATCGTGCGCGATCATGGTGCTCGCTTTCCTCGTGTGGTTGCACCACTTCTTCACGATGGGCTCGGGCGCGAACGTCAATGCGTTCTTCGGGATCATGACGATGGTCATCGCGATCCCGACCGGCGTGAAGATCTTCAACTGGTTGTTCACGATGTACCGCGGCCGCATCGAGTTCACCGCGCCCGTACTATGGACGATCGGCTTCATGGTGACGTTCACGCTCGGCGGGATGACGGGCGTGATGATGGCGATCCCCGGCGCGGACTTCGTGCTGCACAACAGCCTGTTCCTGATCGCGCACTTCCACAACGCGATCATCGGCGGCGTCGTGTTCGGCTATTTCGCGGGCTTCCATTACTGGTTCCCGAAGGCGTTCGGCTTCAAGCTCGACGAGAAGCTCGGCAAGCGCGCGTTCTGGTGCTGGTTCGTCGGCTTCTACGTGTCGTTCGTGCCGCTCTACGTACTCGGTTTCATGGGGATGACGCGGCGTCTGAACCATTACGACAATCCGGCATGGCATCCGTGGCTCATCGTCGCAGCATGCGGCGTCGCGCTGATCGCGGTCGGCGTGCTGCACCAGGTCGCGCAGGTGTGGGTCGCGGTGCGCAACCGCAACCAGCCCGAATACCGCGACGCAACGGGCGATCCGTGGAATGGCCGCACGCTCGAATGGGCGACGACGTCGCCGCCGCCCGTCTACAACTTCGCGGTGATTCCGACCGTGCACGCGCTCGACGAATTCGCGTACCGCAAGGAACACGGCCTCGGTCTCGGCGCCGGCAAGAAGATCGTCTATCAGGACATCCACATGCCGTCGAACACGAGTGCGGGCTTTATCGTCGGCATGTTCAGCCTGATCCTCGGCTTCGCGCTCGTGTGGCACATCTGGTGGCTCGCGATCGCGGCGTTCGCCGGCATCGTCGCGACCGTGATCCTGTATAGCGCGCGCGATAACGACGGCTATTACATTCCGGCCGAAACGGTCCGCAAGATCGAAGAAAAGCGTGGCGGCACACGCATTCCGGCACAGCCGGCGGAAGTCGAACTGGAGGTCAATTGATGTCGCACAACACGATGATGCTCGACCACGCGGCATCGCACGATCATCCGCCGTCGCATTCGGTGTTCGGCTTCTGGCTGTACCTGATGACCGACTGCATCATTTTCGCGGCGCTGTTCGCCACGTTCGCCGTGCTCGGCAATCAGTTCGCGGGCGGTCCGACCGGCAAGGATCTGTTCGACATTCCTGGCGTCGCGCTCGAAACCGCCGCGCTGCTGCTCTCCAGCATCACGTACGGCTTCGCGATGATCGGCGCGCACAAGCGGCAGCGCGGCGCGGTGTTCGGCTGGCTCGCGGTGACGTTCGCGCTCGGCGCGGCCTTTCTCGCGATGGAACTGCGCGAGTTCTCGCACCTGATCGCCGAAGGCGCGGGGCCGCAGCGCAGCGCATTCCTGTCGTCGTTCTTCACGCTCGTCGGCACGCACGGGCTGCACGTGACGGCCGGCCTCGTATGGATGGTCGTGCTCGCGCTGCAGGCGCTGCGCCGCCCCGAACTGACCGAGCGCGACGTGCGCCGACTCACGTGCCTCAGCCTCTTCTGGCACTTCCTCGACATCGTCTGGATCTGCGTGTTTTCCTTTGTCTATCTTGCGAGCGTGATCTAAATGGCACATACGCATCCTTCTCACGGCGATGAAGCGCACGGCACCATGGGCGGCTACATCGCGGGCTTCGTGCTGTCGGTGCTGCTGACGGCCGCATCGTTCGGCCTCGTGATGGGCGGCGTGCTGCCGCCGCGCGAAGCGCTCGTGTCGCTCGCCGTGCTCGCGGGCGTGCAGATCGTCGTGCACCTCGTGTACTTCCTGCACATGAACACGTCGTCGAGCCAGCGCTGGAACGTGATGGCGTTCAGCTACACGGTGCTGACCGCACTGATCCTGATCTTCGGCACGCTCTGGGTCATGCACAACGTCCACATGAACATGATGTCGCGATAGCCGTTTCCTTGCCTTTCGTCGATGCCGTCCCGCGCGGGACGGCATTGCTTTTGTCGCTGCCGGATCGTGTCGGATCGCATGCGTGCGTCGACCCAACCGTTTGCCCGGCGTAAACGCGAAGTTGATTTCGCCGATGTCGCGCGAGCCGTTTCCGATTCGCTCGCCGAATCCTCCGCCGACGCGGTCGCCGGCCGCGCTCGCCGACGCGGTCGGGATCGCGATGCCGCGCGTGCGGCAAGCGTTCCGTCTGCGATCCGGCGACCGATATGCGCGCCGCCGCCCTCCCCCGCCCGTCGACGCCATTCGGTCGGCGCATCGCGGAGCACGGGCGTCGGCGCTTCGATGTCTTTTTGTGGTGCCGATTTTATGAACGACTCTTTCACCCCGGTTCATGTCGACGAACCGATGCCGCACCGCAAGGTCGTCCGCTCATGGATCACGCCGTTCGGCCAGCGCGTGATCGCGCGCTCGATCGTGCTGCTCGTCGTCGACTACCTGCTGCTCTTCGCCGCGTTCGCGGGCGCGCTGCTCGCGCCGTCGAGCATCGTGAAAATCGTCTGCGGCATGGCGGCAGGCTTCGTCACCGGACGCCTGTTCATCATCGGCCACGACGCGTGCCACCAGAGTCTCACGCCGAATCACCGGCTCAACCGCTGGCTCGGCCGCATCGCGTTCCTGCCGTCGCTGACGCCGTACAGCCTGTGGGAAGTCGGCCATAACGTCGTCCATCACGGCTACACGAACCTGAAAGGCTTCGACTTCGTATGGGCGCCGCATACGCCCGACGAGTTCGCCGCGCTGTCGCCGACGCGGCGCTTCCTCGATCGCCTCTATCGCAGCGGCTGGGCGCCCGGGCTCTACTATCTCGTCGAAATCTGGTGGCTGCGGATGTACTTTCCGACGAAGACCTATCTCGGCGCGTCGCGGCCCGTGTTCCGGCGCGACTGCCTGCTCGTCACGGGCTTCGCCGCGATCTGGATCGGCGCGGTCGTCTGGATCGCGGCGGCGACGCACCAGTCGACGCTCCTGCTGCTCGTCGCGAGCGTCGTCGTTCCGTTCCTGTTCTGGTGCTCGATGATCGGCTTCGTCGTCTACGTCCACCACACCGATCCGCGGATCTCGTGGCACGCGAACCGCGCCGAATGGTCGCGCACGGCGCCGTTCGTGTCGACGACGCTGCACCTGACGTTCCCGTGCGGCATCGGCGGACTGATGCATCACATCATGGAGCACACCGCGCACCACGTCGACATGAGCATCCCGCTGTACGGGTTGAAAGACGCACAGGCGAAACTCGAAGCGATGCTGCCGGGGCGGATCGTCGTGCAGCGCTTCAGCTGGCGCTGGTATTTCGATACGGCGCGGCGCTGCAAGCTCTACGACATCGAGCGCAAGTGCTGGACCGACTATCTCGGCCGTCCGACGAGCGACGCGCATCTCCGCGCGGATGCGCCGATGGCGGACCAGCGTCCGATCGACGCGCCGCGCGACGCATGATGCGTGCCGCCGCGCGGCCGATCGCGTCCCCGGCGCCTGCCGCGACGGAGGCACATTCGCGGACGCGACGGCGTCGACCGCGCAAGCTGCGTGGCCGAAACGAAACCGGCCGCTTGCGCGGCCAGTCAGAGTCGGATCGAGCATCGAGACGCGGCGGCGAGCCGCCCGTCGAATGCGTTACTTGAGCGTCACGGGCACGCTGAAGTACTTCTTCGCGAGGCCGTCGATCGTGCCGTCGGCCTTCAGCTCCTTCAGTGCCTGGTTGACCGCGGTCTTCAACTGCGCATCGTTCTTGCGCAGACCGAAACCGACGCCTGTGCCGAGGATCTCGGCATCGCTCACGTGGTCGCCCGCGAACGCGAAGCCCGCGCCTTGCGGCTTCGACAGGAAACCCTTCGCACCCGCCTCCGAATCCTGGAACGTCGCGTCGAGGCGGCCTGACTTCAGGTCTTCATACGCGAGGTCCTGCGTCTGGTACGGCACGACTTCGACGCCCGCCGGCGCCCAGCGCTTCTTCGCGTACGCCTCCTGGATCGTGCCCTGCAGCACGCCGATACGCTTGCCCTTCAGCGACGCGGTCGTCGGCAGCAGCCCGCTGCCCTTCTTCGCGATCAACTGGTTCGGGATCGTGTAGATCGGATCGGTGAAATCGATCGCCCTGCGACGCTGATCGGTGATCGTCATGTCGGAGTTGATCGCGTCGAACTTCCGGGCCTGCAGCGCCGGAATCAGCCCGTCGAACGCGTTCTCGACCCATATGCACTTCACCTTCAGCTTCGCGCACACGGCGTTGCCGATGTCGACATCGAAGCCCGCCAGCTTGCCATCCGGCATCTTGTATTCGAACGGCGCGTACGACGCCTCGACGCCGAAGCGGATTTCCTTCAGGTCAGCGGCGAACGCGCCGCTCGTCGCAAAGGCTGCGGCCGCGGCGAGCGCGCAGGCGGCCGTCTTTTGCCACGTCAACTTCATCAGGGAGATCTCCTCGATACGATCAAATGGATTCAACACGCTACTCGTACCGGCGCATCTTCGCAGCGCCGGATCGTCCGGACAAATGCACGGACCGCTCTTGATGCGGCGCAACAGCCGCAACCGCGCGATTGTACCGCCCCGTGCGGGCGCGCGCGGCCGAAAAGGGGGGAAACGGCGATCGCTGCGGCTCGCAACGCGCCGGCGCGCGAAAAGCGCAAAACGATGTCGCATCCGCGCACGTCGGCGCAGATACGCCGCCGTCGCGCATCGCGCATCCTCGATCATTGCACGCCCGCATGCCGCCCGCGCGAGCCGGTGCTATTTTAACGAGGCGCGCCCGCAGCTTCGGCGCGTCCCGGCCAATCGGCCCCCGGATCTTTCCAAAGGAGGCGTCAACCGATGAAGCTGTATTACTCACCCGGCGCATGCTCGCTCGCCGTGCGCATTGCGCTGACGGAAGGCGGCATTCCGTTCGAAGGCGTCAAGGTCGATCTGCAGAAGCACGAACTCGCGGACGGCAGCGACTATTACGCGATCTCGCCGCGCGGCTACGTGCCGCTCGTCGAATTCGACGACGGCTCGCGCCACACCGAAGCCGCCGCGCTGCTGCAGCGGATCGGCGATCTCGTGAACGCGGGCGCGCTGATTCCCGTGCATGGCGCCGCCGAGCGCTACGACACGATCGAATGACTGTCCTTCGTCGCGACCGAGCTGCACAAGAGCTACGGATGGCTATGGCGCAAGGACACCGCCGATTCGACGCGGCAGGCATGCATCGCGCGGATCGATGCGCGCCTGAAGAACGTCGACGCGCATCTCGAAGGGCGCGATTATCTGATCGGCCGTTTCACGGTCGCCGACATCTATCTGTTTACGATCGTCAACTGGTCGAACTTCCTGCAGCTGCCGCTCGATGCGTATCCGCGCGTGCGCGCGTTCATGGAGCGCGTCGCCGCACGCCGAAGGTGCGCGAAGCGTTCGTCGCCGAAGGGCTCGCGAAGTAGCGCTGCTCCACCGACGCACGCCGCGCGCGGCTCAAGCGAGCGCGGCGTGCGTGTCACCCGTCGTCTCGACGACAAGCAGCCCCGCCCGCAAGCCGGGCTTGACGGACGGATTCGGAAACACGATGCGCTCTTCCGCGCGACGCACCGCATAGCGGTAATCGCCGTCGCGCGCGAGCAGCGTGCCTTGCGCGAACGGCGTGAAGTTCGGCACGTCCTTCGCGACGAACAGCTCGAGCGCGTCGCTTTGCTTCGTGATCTGGTCGACGACCGTGAACACGCGCGGCAGCGGCCCGCCCGGCGCGTCGCGGCGGCCGGACACAAGGCCGCGCACGGCCGCGTCGGCGCCCGCGAAACGCTCGAGATCGTTCTCGCCGAACGGCATCACCTTGCCGAGCTCGAGCGTGCACGCGAGCGCGCCGCAGGACGCTGCCGTGAAATGCGAGAACGTGTTGCCCTTCGTCGTATGCAGCAGCACCGCCGCGATCCTTGCTTCGCCGAGCCACTCGAACATCGTGCGCGTCGGCGGCTCGCCCGTGTGCGGCAAGAGCGCGAACTGCTCGAACACCGACGCGCGGATCGCCGTGTGCATGTCGATGTGCCAACGCGCGCCGCGCGCGCGGCCCGCCATCGAGAAGAAGCGCACTGCGGCCGCTTCCAGTACCGCCGCGCGCGGCACCTCGCGACTTGCCGCGCGGGGCGTGCGAACGCCGCCGAACAGCCGGTTCAGATCGTCGTCGAGATAGCGCTCGCCCGCGCGCATCGCGCCCGGATTGCCGAGCGCGACGAGCAGCCGACAGCGCAGCGGCAGCGCGCCGCGCGCGAGATCGCGCACGAGCATCGACAGCAACTCGATCGGCGCCGTTTCGTCGCCGTGCACGCCCGCCGACACGAGCACGCTCTGCATCCGCAGCGCCGCGTCGGCCGGCTCGAGTTGCAGCAGGCCGTCGCCGAGCCAGCGCCAGCGCACCGCGCGCGCCGCGCATTCGCCCGCTTCCGTGCGCGGCGTGTCGCCCGCGAGCGTCAGCGCGAGGAAGTCTTCGAGCCAGACGGCGTCGCTGCCGCGATCAGCGCTGGAAGTCATAGAGCGAGCCAAGGCCGAGGATCCGCGTCAATGCGTCGAGCGCGGTGCGCGATTCGTCGAGCAGCGCCGGATCGGCGAGATCCGCGGGCGACAGCCGGTCCCGATAATGCTTGTCGATCCACGCGTCGAGCGACGCGAACAGCGTATCGTCGATCCACACGTTCGGCTTCACCGCCGCGCGCTCCGCGTCGCTCAGCACGACGCGCAGCCGCAGGCACGCGGGCCCGCCGCCGTTCTTCATGCTCTCGCGCAGATCGAACACGCGCACGTCGCGAATCGGTCCGCTGCCGGCGACGAGCGCGTCGAGATACGCGGACACGTTCGCGTTCTCGCGGCATTCCTGCGGCACGACAAGCATCTGCGTACCGTCTTCGCGCGCCAGCAGCTGGCTGTTGAACAGATACGAGCCGACCGCGTCGGCGACGCTCACCGCGCGATCCGGCACCTCGATCACGTTCAGCTTCGCACCGAGCGCGCCGAGCGACGCGGTCAGCGCATCGTAGATCGACTGCTTGTCGACGAACGCGCGCTCGTGGCAGAACAGCGTGTCGCGATTGCCGACCGCGATCACGTCGTTGTGGAACACGCCCGCGTCGATCACGTCCGGGCTCTGCTGCGCATAGATCGTCGCCTCTTCGCGCAGGCCGTGGCGATGCGCGACCGCGCGGCTCGCCTCGAACGTCTGGCGTGCCGGAAAGCGCGTCGGCTCCGGCCCGCGCCGGTATTCGGCGCGGCCGTACACGAAGAACTCGACGCCCGCCGCGCCGTACTCTGCGCAAAACCGCGTGTGGTTCGCCGCGCCTTCGTCGCCGAGCGCCGGCGTGCCGGGCAGCGCGTCGTGCACGGCAAAGCGAGACTCGTCCGCGAAGATCGCGGCGAGCGTGCGGCGTGTCGACTCGTGCTCGATCGCGCGATGCAGCTTGCTGCACAGGTTCGCCGGCGTGAAGTGCACGCGGCCGTCGCTCGTGTCCGCGGACGGGCTCACCGTCGCCGCGTTCGCGGTCCACATCGCGGACGCGGAGCTCGCGGCCGCGAGGATCTCGGGCGCCTGCTTCGCCGCCTTCGCGATCACGTCGGCGTCCTTGCCGGAAAAGCCGAGCTCGCGCAGCAGGCGCAGCGACGGCCGCTCCTGCGGCGGCAGCACGCCCTGCGCGAAGCCGAGGTCCGCGAGCTGCTTCATCTTGCGCAGCCCCTGCTTCGCGGCCGCCTTCGGGTTCGCGTCGGACTTCTCGTTCGACAGCGACGCGACGTTGCCGAACGACAGCCCCGCGTAGTTATGGGTCGGGCCGACGAGCCCGTCGAAATTGGCTTCTTTAGCGTTCATCGTCGCATCCTGCTCAGAAATGAAGGCCCGGCGACAGGCTCGCGGGCATCTGCAATTGCGCGCTTTCGACCGACGCCATCGGGTACGCGCAGTAATCGGCCGCGTAGTACGCGCTCGGGCGATGATTGCCCGAGCGGCCCGCGCCGCCGAACGGCGCCGCAGACGACGCGCCGTTGGTCGGCCGGTTCCAGTTCACGATGCCCGCGCGAATCGCGCGGCGGAACGTGTCCCAGGCTTGGCCGTCGTCGGCGAGGAGCCCCGCCGACAGGCCGAACGCGGTGTCGTTCGCGCGCGCGATCGCGTCGTCGAGGCCGCGATAGCGAACGATCTGCGCGAGCGGGCCGAAGTGCTCCTCGTCGGGCAAATCGCGCACGTCGGTCACGTCGAGGATCGACGCGTTCACGAAGCCGAGCGCGGAATCGCGCTGCTTCATCTCGATGATCGGCACAGCGCCCAGCTCGACGAGCCGCGCCTGCGCGGCGACGAGACGCGCGGCCGCCCGCGCCGAGATCACCGCGCCCATGAACGGCTGCGGATCGGCGTCGTAGACATCCGCCGTGATCTTCGACGCGACGTCCGCGAAGCGCGTGAGGAAGCGGTCGCCGAACGCGCCTTGCGGCACGAGGATGCGGCGCGCGCACGTGCAGCGCTGCCCCGCCGACAGGAACGCCGACTGGATCGCGTGATGGACGGCCGCATCGACGTCCTCGACGTCGGCGACGACGAGCGGATTGTTGCCGCCCATCTCGAGCGCGAGCACGATCTCGGGCCGGCCGCCGAACTGCCTGTGCAGCAGCGTGCCCGTGTCCGAGCTGCCGGTGAAGAAGAGCCCGTCGATCTGCCGATGGTTCGCAAGCGCGACGCCCGCGTCCTTCTCGCCCTGCACGAGATTCAGCACGCCCGCTGGCAGCCCCGCGTCGCGCCAGATCTCGACGGTCGCGCGCGCGACGCCGGGCGCGAGCTCCGATGGCTTGAACACGACCGTGTTGCCTGCGATGAGCGCCGGTACGATGTGCCCGTTCGGCAAATGACCCGGGAAGTTGTAGGGACCAAACACCGCGACGACGCCATGCGGACGGTGCCGCAGCACCGCGACGCCGTCGGCCATCGGCGCGCGCCTTTCGCCCGTGCGCTCGTGATAGGCGGTGATCGAGATGTCGACCTTCGCCGCCATCGACGCGACTTCGGTGCGCGCTTCCCACAGCGGCTTGCCGGTTTCCCGGCCGATCATCGTCGCGAGCGCTTCCTTGCGCTCGACGAGGAGCGCCGCGAAGCGCTTGGCGATCGCGCAGCGCGCGTCGAGATCGAGCGCCGACCAGCCGGCGAACGCGCGCCGCGCGCTGGCGACCGCGCGGTCGACGTCGGCGGCCGACGCGCTCGCGCCTTCCCACACGCGTGCGTTCGTGCCCGGGTTGCGCGACGAGAAGACGGGGCCGGCGCCGTCGACCCAGGCGCCGTCGATGAAGAGTTCAGTCATGTTCGTTATCCCTGTTTGGGTTTGAGCGGCAGCACGCGCACGAAATCGCCCTCGCTCACGCGCAGCGCGGCGGCATCGCCGGCCGACAGCGTGAACGCGCCGTTCACGACGAGCCCCGGTGCGACGCCGACGCGGAAATCGGACAGCGACGTGTTCGACACGAGCGAGCGCGGCGCGTCGGCGCGCGCGGCGGGCGCGCCGATCTCGACCGGCGCGACGACACTTTCGCGCACCGTGCGCAGATCCGAGACGTGGCATTCGAGCACGGGGCCCGCGTCGAAGATGTCGACGTGGTTCTGATAGCGCAGCCCTTCCGCCTCGAGCATCTTGCGCGCGGGCAGCGTGTCGCGGTGCGTGACGCCGATGCAGTCCTGCGCGTCCTGCGGCAGCAGGTCGACGTAAACCGGAAAGCGCGGCATCAGTTCCGCGAGGAACGACTTGCGGCCATGCGAGCTCAGGTAGTCCGCGGCGTTGAAATCGATCTGATAGAAGTGCGAACCAACCGCGCGCCAGAACGGCGACGTGCCGTCTTCGTCGAAGTGGCCGCGCAGCTCCGCACAGATGCGCTCGGGAAACCGTTCGCGAAACTGCGCGATGAACATGAAGCGCGAGCGCGACAACAGGCCGCCGAAGCCGCCCGTCCGGTAGCGCGGGCTCAGGAACAGCGAGCACACTTCCGCATAGCCCGTCAGGTCGTGCGAGATGTTCAGGAGCGACATCTTCGTCCACACGCCGAGATCCTGACTCGCGTGGACGACCGTGCTCACGCGATAGTTGTAGAACGGCTGCGCGAGGCCGACCTCGGTCTCGATCCCGCATACGCCGGCGATGTCGCCCGACTGCGAATCTTCCATCACGAAGAAATAGCCGGCTTCGGCGGGCGTCGCGCAATTCTCGAGCGTGCGGCGCGTGCGCTCGATGCGCGCGGCGAGCGCGTCGCGATCCGGCTTGAACGTGGTGAGGCCCGGTCCGGTTTCCTGCGCGAGCGCGACGAGCGCGTCCACGTCGCCCGTTTGTACGACCCGAACGACGATCATGCTGCGTCTCCTGGTTGGTCCGTCGGTTGGCCGTCGCGCTGATGCAGCGGCACGCAGCGCACCGTGTCGCCGTCGGCGACGCCGAGCGCCGCGCGCGCGTCGGCGGGCAGCGGCGCGTCGGCGCTGTCGTCGGGCAGGTCCGCGAGCACGCAGCGAAACGCGTCGCCGCGCCCGCTCGACAGCAGATACGTGGTGTCGCCGTGCGCGCGCGCCGCCTCGCGCACCGTGCGCTGCGCGTTCTTCGTCACGCACGCGGCGCGGTCGACCTGCGCGGTCAGCACGGGGCCGGCGTCGAAGATGTCGACGTAGCGGTCTGGCTCGAAGCCTTCCTCGAGATGGATGTCGTACGCGAGGAGCGCATGCTCGTTCGGCTCGCCGAGCACGCGCTGCGCGGCTTCGGGCAGGAGCGGCACGTAGAGCGGATAGGTCGGCATCACTTCGGCGATGAACGTGCGGCTTCGGCCGCCCGATTCGATCTCGACCGCGGCGAAGTCGCGGCCGAAGAACTTGCGGCCGACCGCCTCCCAGAACGGCGACGCGCCCGTTTCGTCGGTGACGCCGAGCAGCAGCGAGAACACCTCGGGCGTGAAGCGGCTGCGGTTCGCGGCGACGTACATCATCCGTGCGCGCGAGATCAGGTGCGCGGCGGCGTCGCCGCGCAGCGACGGATCGACGTAGAAGCCGGCGAGCCGGCTCTTGCCCGTCAATTCGTGCGACATCGTGAGCGCGTGGATCTTGCGGTTCACGTGCAACTCGCGCGACGCGTGGATCAGCGCGTCGTTGCGAAACGCGTAGAACGGCTCCGCGTAGCCGGCCGCGGCGACGATGCTCGCGGTGCCGAGCAATTTGCCCGTCGCGCCGTCCTCGAGCACGAACAGATAGAACTCCTCGCCGGGGAAGTCGACTTCCGCGCGAAACGAGTCTTCGGAAAGCGCGACGCGCGCTTCGAGCGCGGCGCGGTCGTGCGGCAGCGAATGCAGCACGGGTTGCGCGGTGCGCGCCATCTGCGCGAGCGCGTCGAGATCGGCGAGTCTGCCGGGGCGTACGAAGAGCATCGTCGTTCCTGTCTACGTCAGCGATACGGGCGGCTTAGCGCGAGGCCGCTTCGGCTTGCGCGGCGAGCACTTGCTCGACCGCCTTCTCGAAGCGCGCGAGACCTTCGTCGAGCACGTCGAGCGGGATCACGAGCGACGGCGCGAAGCGCAGCACGTTCGGGCCCGCGATCAGCATGATGACGCCGTGCTCGGCCGCAGCCGACACGAAATCCTTCGCGCGGCCGTCGAACGCGTCGACGAGCTCGACGCCGATCAGGAGGCCCTTGCCGCGGACTTCCTTGAAGAGCTTGAAGCGCGCATTGATCTTGTCGAGCGTGGCCTTCAGCCGCTCGCTGCGTTCCTTGACGCCCTCGAGGAGCGCCGGATCGCTGACGAGCTCGACGACCTTCTCGGCGATCGCCGACGCGAGCGGGTTGCCGCCGTACGTCGTGCCGTGCACGCCGACCTTGAAGTGCGCGGCGAGTGCTTTCGTCGTGAGCATCGCGCCGATCGGGAAGCCATTGCCGAGCGCCTTCGCGGTAGTCAGGATGTCGGGCGTGACGCCCGTGTCCATGTACGCGTAGAAGTGGCCGGTGCGGCCGACGCCCGTCTGCACCTCGTCGAAGATGAGGAGTGCGCCGTGCGCGTCGCACGCTTCGCGCAGCGCCTTCAGGAATGCGGGATCGGCGGGAATGACGCCGCCCTCGCCCTGGATCGGCTCGACGATCACGGCGCAGGTCTTCGGGCCGATTGCGGCCTTGGCGGCGGCGATGTCGTTGAACGGCAGATGCCGGATGCCTGCGGGCACGGGGCCGAAGCCTTCGGAATACTTCGGTTGTCCGCCGACGCTGACCGTGAAGAACGTGCGGCCGTGGAACGACTGGAGGAACGACACGATCTCGTACTTGTCGGCGCCGTGCCGTTCGAACGCGACGCGGCGCGCGAGCTTGAGGGCGGCCTCGTTCGCTTCGGCGCCGGAGTTCGCGAAGAATGCGCGATCGGCGAACGTGAGCGATTCGAGGCGCTTCGCGAGGCGCAGAACAGGCTCGTTCGTGTAGCCGTTGCCGATGTGCCAGAGCTTGCGGCTTTGCTCGTCGAGCACCTTGAGGAGCGCCGGATGGCCGTGACCCAGCGCGGTGACGGCGATGCCGCCCGCGAAGTCGACATAGTCGCGGCCTTCCGTGTCCCACACGCGCGAGCCTTCGCCGCGATCGGGCACGAACGGCGCGGGGGCGAACACCGGCACCATCACTTCATCGAAAGTCTGACGGGACACGTTCGGGCTCTTCATGACGATTCCTTTCGTTTCGTAAGAGGTAACAGATTCAAGTTTAGGCAACGTGGCGCGAGGCGTCTTGCGGAATTGCGACGGGATTTATCGGGTAGGGTGGGGTTTGGTATGCCCTTTCCGGTGGGCGACGGTTTTTTGTCGGTTGTTTCGGGTGGTTGTTTCGGGTGTGTCGTGGATGACCTGTGATGTTAGCGGTCGATTAGCGTCGCCCCTCCCCGGGGCGGGGGTCACTTTTCTTTGTCTTGCCAAAGAAAAGTGACCAAAAGAAAGGCGCATCCTTGGGCGGACAGCAAAGGGAGCTGCGCTCCTTTCCTGCGCCAGCTTCGCCGCGCGATTCGCTGCACACCATTCTTCTATTCCATAACCCACTTCGCACGATGCATGTCCGCTAATCACTCATCGCAAGGTATGCGAATTATTCGAACACCAGACACTCATCGTTCGCCTCTCCTCTGGATGCGCTCATCATCCGAGCGCAGCGAGGATGGAGCTGGCGGACGGTATACCGCTCCGGTGAGCGATTCAACGACACAGACCCTGCGCGATCCACTCCGCGTTCTCATCCGACGCGACTCGTTAGGGGCTGTGCCAGTCAAAGCGCCCCCAAGGAGCGCTCAGTCCTCAACAGAAGGCCGCTCCACCAAAGCCCCCGCCCGAGGCGGCTCGGCGCCCCCCTTCCCGTGCTGCTTCTCGAGCCACGCTCGCCGATCCTCGCGCGGCGTGACGCCGAACCGCTCCCGATAGGCATTCGAAAAATGCGCGGCCGAAGAAAACCCGCAGGCGAGACTGACCTGCACGACGGATTTGCTCGTACGCTGCAACTGCGTGCGCGCCTTCAGCAGCCGCAAATTGAGGTAGTACTTCGACGGCATCGCGCCGAGATACTGTCTGAAGAGTCGCTCGAGTTGCCGCCTCGACACGCCGACGAACCCCGCGATCTCGTCCGTCGTCAGCGGATCCTCGATGTTTGCCTCCATCAGCAACAGCGCATCGTTCAGCCGCGGGTGTCGCTCGCCCGGCGCCGTCACGAACGGAATCCGCTGGCGCGCCTCGCCGCTCCGAAGCGGCCCCGTGCCGAGCGCGTCCGCAATCCGCTCCGCCAGCTCCGGCCCGTGATCGCGGCCGATCATCGCGAGCATGAAGTCGACGGTCGCCTGGCCGCCCGCGCACGTCGCGCGATCACGGTCGATTTCGAAGATCTGCTGCGTGACGATCGAGCGCTCGAACTGCTCGGCGAACTGCTGGTACGTCTCCCAGTTCACGCTCACCCGGTAGCCCGACAGTTGCCCCGCCATCGCAAGCCACCACACGCCGTGGTGGATGCCCGTCACGAGCGGCGTGCGCTGGCCGACCCGCGCGAGACTCGCGAGAAAGAGCCGGTAGTCGGCGAACTGCTGGAACCGCTCGCTGACGACGATCAGCCAGTCGCAGACGATCGCGTCGTTGAACGCGGCGTCCGCGTGCCATTGCGCGCCGCCCGCGAGCGGCACCGCACGGCCGTCCCACGAGCACACCTGCCAGCGGTACAACAAACGCCCGTCGATCTCGTTCGCGAGATTCAGTGCGTCGACGATCGGCCCGACACCCGACATCGACACGGGCGGCAACGCGACGATCGCCACCTGTATCGTGCGGGCGGGACTGACTGGACGATTCACGGACATCACGACCTGCCGCGTCGGCCGTTACTTGAGGCTGCCGGACAGAAACTGCTTCAGGCGCTCGCTCTGCGGGCGCGCGAGCACGTCGGCCGGATCGCCCTCTTCCTCGGTGCGCCCCTGGTGCAGGAACATCACATGGTTCGATACGTTGCGCGCGAAACCCATCTCGTGCGTGACGACGATCATCGTCCGTCCTTCCTCCGCGAGCTTCTGCATCACCTTCAGCACCTCGCCGACGAGCTCCGGATCGAGCGCCGACGTCGGCTCGTCGAACAGCATCACGTCCGGATGCATCGCCAGCGCCCGCGCGATCGCGACCCGCTGTTGCTGGCCGCCCGACAGGTGCGATGGATATTGCTTCTCGACGCGCGGCGCCAGCCCCACTTTCTCGAGGTATTCGCGCGCGCGCTCCTCGGCCTCGCGCTTCGGAATGCCGAGCACATGCACGGGCGCTTCCATCACGTTCTCGAGCACGTTCATGTGCGCCCACAGATTGAAGTGCTGAAACACCATCGCGAGCTTCGTCCGGATCCGCTGCAGTTGCTTGTGATCGGCGACTTCGAGATTGCCCGCGCGATCGGCCTTCGTGCGCACCGTCTCGCCGTCGACGACGATCTGCCCCGCGTTCGGCCGCTCGAGGAAGTTGATGCAGCGCAGGAACGTGCTCTTGCCCGAGCCGCTCGCGCCGATGATGCTGATGACGTCACCCGCCTTCGCGTTCAGCGACACGCCCTTCAGCACCTCGTTGTCGCCGTAGCGCTTGTGGATGTCCCGCGCCTCGAGCTTGCACGCGGCGTTCGTGGTCGTGGTCTCTGCCAACTGGCTCTCCCTGGAGTGAAATCAATGACGGCCGGCCGCGAGATACGCGAGCCAGTGGCGCTCCGCCCGGCGAAAGGCCGCGACGAGTGCGAACGATACCGCAAGATAGATCAGCGCGGCGGTTCCGAACGACTGGAACGCCATGTACGTCGCCGAATTCGCGTCGCGCGCGACTTTCAGGATGTCGGGCACCGTCGCCGTGAACGCAACCGTCGTCGCATGCAGCATCAGGATCACCTCGTTGCTGTAAAGCGGCAAGGCGCGGCGCAGCGAAGACGGCAGGATCACCCGGCGATACATCGTGAACGGACTCATCCCGTACGCGCGCGCCGCCTCGACTTCGCCGTGCGGAATCGCGCGGATCGCGCCCGCGAAGATCTCGGTCGTGTACGCGCAGGTATTGAGCGCGAACGCGAGGATCGCGCAGTTGAAGCCGCTTCGGAAGAACGCATCAAGGAACGCATGATCGCGAACGAACGCGAGGCTGTACATCCCCGTGTAGATGAGGAGCAACTGCACGTAGAGCGGCGTGCCGCGAAACACGTACGTGTAGAAGCGCACAGGCGTCGACAGCCAGCGATTCTTCGACACCCGCGCGACCGCGAGCGGCACCGCGCAGACGAAGCCGATCGCAAGCGACGCGACGAGCAGCCACAGCGTGACGGCAAGCCCCGACATACGCTGACCGTCCCAGTAGAAGAACGCGCGCCCGAATTCCTGGAGAATCTCGATCATAGTTCCGCGTGCCTCACGCCGATGGAATAACGCTTCTCGAGCTGCTTGAGCACGAGATTGGAGACCGTCGTGATCGCGAGATAAATGAGCGCCGCGACGAGAATGAAGAAGAACATGTTGAACGTGCTCTTGCCCGCGTCCTGCGCGGCTTTCACGACGTCGGCCAGACCGATGATCGACACGAGCGCCGTGGCCTTCACGAGTACCTGCCAATTGTTGCCGATGCCGGGCAGCGCGAAGCGCATCATCTGAGGAAACATGATCCTCGCGAACACGCGCATCCCGCTCATGCCGTACGCGCTGCCCGCTTCGAGCTGGCCGCGCGGCACCGACAGGAACGCGCCGCGGAACGTCTCGGTGAAGTACGCGCCGTAGATGAAGCCGAGCGTCAGCACGCCCGCGACGAACGGATCGATGTCGATCTGATCCCAGTTCATCAGGTCGGTGAACTGGTTGAGCCAGATCTGGATGCTGTAGAAGAGCAGCAGCATCAGCACGAGATCAGGCACCGAGCGGATGAGCGTCGTGTAGCCCGTCGCGATCGCGCGCAGCACGCGATTGTGCGAGAGCTTCGCCACCGCGCCGATGAGGCCGAGCGCGATCGCGGCCGCGAGCGACAGCACCGACAGCTCGATCGTCTGCACCGTGCCGGCCCAGATGAGCGGACCAAAGCCGTATAGGAACACGCTTGTCTCCGTGATCGTGATGGGAATGGCGCACGGACGGCTGCGCCGGTTTGACGCGGATAGTCGCAAGCGAAAAAAATCGGCTCAAATGGCGGTCGCGCGGAATGCTGCGTTGCAATATCGCGCCGACGGTGGCGCGGGGCGCGCGCACAGCACTGTTTTAGCGGGGGAAACGTCGGTGCCGGACGTTGCCGGCCGCGGGCCGTGCGCCGTTTTTTTTTGCAAGTTTCGAGTCGCTTTTGCGATAGAGACGATGGGCAACCGGTAAGCGGCGGCCGCGGGCGGTTCGCGGCGGCGCACGATGGAGGAAAAGGGTCGGAAACAGCTTCGGCGGCCGGTGGCCGCGCAGCGCAGCCGTAGGCAACGCTCGCAGTGCGAAAACCAAGCGGAAAGATGGATGGCCGGCCCGCGTCTGCGAGCGCCGGCAGGCCAATAATGGCAGGCTGTTTGCGAGCGCCGGCGAATAACGGCTAGTGCCTACAGGCGTTCGAGAACACTTGTGAGCGGTGCCTGCGACGGGCAGAAATCTTCGCGCATCAGCCGCTGATCGTTGCACGGAGCCGAACCGGTGAGACGTGGCAAGCATTTGAGCGCGCGTACGCGCTCGCCGTCGCGACGGATACACACCGATGCACCGACCGCCAACGCGCCGCCGGGATGACGCGCCTCGCCCGGTGACCCGCCCTTCGGAGCACCCCGCCTCGCTGCGCCGCTCAGTGACCCTTCAGGATGTCCGAGCGCGACGTCGTATAAACAATCCCGTCCGGTCCGAAATGGACGTTGAAGAACGCGTCCTGATTGACGCCGTCCTCGAGCCAGCGCCAGCTCCACACCGTCTCCGGCTTGAGCGGATAGCGCGCGACCTCGGTCGGCTTGCCGAGCAGCCGCCGCACCTCGTCCTCCGTCATGCCCGGCCGGATCTTCGCGAAGTTCGCGGCCGTCAGCACCTGCGTCGCCGCGGTGAAGCGGCCGTTCGCGTCGATGTCGACCATATAGGTCTCGTTGCCCATCGGGCCGCGCGGATATTCGAGCCGCTTCGAGCCGTCCGTGTAGACCCGCTCGGTCTCGGGACGCCCCATCTGGCTGCGGATCTCGGCCTCGGTCGTCACGCCGGGCGTGAGTCCCTTGAGGAACAGCGGCGCGGGTTTGATCGCGTTGAAGAAATCCTTGAATCGCTGCACGGTCTGCTCGCTTTGCTGATCGTCGCAGCCGGCAAGCGCGAGCACCGCGCCAAGCAAAGCGACGGGAAGGACACGGAATCGGAACATCGTCATCGGGAAACGGCGCGGCTTGCGCGCATCATCGAACACGCGCGCAAGCATACCGCACCACGGTTGTCGTACGCCGAAGCGGAACTCGACGCAGCGCTCGAAGCATGCGCGCCGTATCGCCGCGTCGTGCGGCAAGCACTTGGTGCGCAACGGCCCACGGTCGGCCCGAAACCGGGCCGCGAAGGAAAGAAAATCGGAATGGCCCCGGCCGCGCGGCCGGGCTGCCGCCGGTCGAACCGCCGGGCGGGCACATGGTCAGCCCCTTCGAGCCTTCGAGCCTTCGAGCCTTCGAGCCTTCGAGCCTTCGAGCCTTCGAGCCTTCGAGCCTTCGAGCCTTCGAGCCTTCGAGCCTTCGAGCCTTCGAGCCTTCGAGCCTTCGAGCCGCCAGATCAACGGATCAATAGATCGGCAAGCCAACATCCTGAAATAAAAGCGCCCCGCCGCCCGACTGCGCCGTCACGGCAACGACTCGACCTCGCGCTGCGCAACGGCGGCCGCCACACGGGCCGCGCGCCGCGCGTGGCTGCGAATCCGCCGCCGCGTGCGCGACAACTCGACGAGCTGCCACGAGCCGAGCGCGAGCGCGCCGAACAGCAGCTCGCGCACGCGCTTGACGAGCGCGAGCGACAGCGCCGTTTCGCGATCGACGCCGAACATCTGCGCGAGCAGCACGACGGTCGCCTCCTGGACGCCCAGACCGCCCGGCACCATGAATGCCGCGTGGCGCACCGCTTGCGTCATCGCCTCGATCGCGACCGCGCCGCCGATCGACACCGGATGGCCGAGCAGCGCGAGCGCCCAGTAGATCTCGAGCGCGCCGACGACATAACCCGCCAGTTGCCAGAAGAACGCACGGAACAGCAAGCCCGCGCGCGACATCAGCGCGTCGATGTCGGCGTCGAGGCGCTTGCCGTCGACGCCTTGCAGCAGCCGGTGCGAATCGCCGAGCAGCCGGCTCGCGAAGCGCTCGATCGCGTGGAAAACGCCGCCGCGGCGCATCAGCACGAACGCGAGCACCGGCATCGGCAGCGACAGCACGAGCGCGACGCCGATCGTCCTCGCGCCGACGCTCTCCTGCGTCGCGATCAGGAGCAGCACGAGGCCGAGCGCGGCGAACGCGTACTGGACGGCGATCGTCACGAGCACCTCGACGATCACCGACGCCGTCACGCGGCTCGCGTCGGGCACGCGCCAGCGCGCGAGCCGGATGCCGACGATCTCGCCGCCGACGCCGACGACGGGCAGCAGCCGGTTCACCGCCTCGCGCACGGTCGCGATCCACCAGAGGAACGGCAGCGACGCGCGCTTGTCGAGCAGCAGGCGCCACGCGTGCGCGTCGAGCAAGAGCGGCAGCCCGTGGAACGGCACGAGCCACAACAGCGCGAAACCGGCCTGGCCGATCACGCGAACGACGTCGCCGACACCCTCGTGCACGACGAGCGCGAGCAGGATCGCGATCCCGAGCGGCCAGCCGAGCCATTTGATCCAGCGGGTCATGACGGCTGCGCTCCGGTGATCCGCGCGCCGCGCGGCATGCGCGCACGCGCGCCGCCGCCGAACACGTCGGCGAAGCCGCCGCATGCGACGCCCGCCGCCTCCACCGCGGCCGCGACGCGCGGCGACAGCAGCGCAGCGAGCTCGTCTGCCGGCCGGTAGTCGCGCATCGAAGGCGTGATCGGCCCGTCGCCCGGCTCCGCCGGATGGCAGTAGATTTCGCCGACGCCCGGCGGCAGCTTTGCGAGCGCGTCGAGCAGCACGGCTTCGTCCATCGCGCCCGTGTGCTCGATGCCGACCACGTAATCGTTGTGCGCGATCCCCGCGCGGTCGAGCCGCGCGCGCACGAGCCCGATCCACGGCTTCAGCCAGAACGGCGTTGACGGCTCGTACGGCAGCCGCACCGCGCGCAGCCCGAATTCGCGGCCGATGTCGATGATCATCGACAGCACGGTCGGATGCAGATGGAAATGCTTGTGCGTGTTCACGTGATCGAGCGTGAGCCCGGTCGCCGCGAACGCTTCGAACTGCGCACGGATCTCGCGGCGCAGTTGCGCACGCACGTGCGGCAGGAAGAAGAAGCGGCAGCCGTCCTTCGCCATCGCGTCGCCGAAGCGGCCGTCGGGACCGACGAGCGCCGGGATGTCGCTTGCGGGCAGCGTCGCGGGCCCGTCGGCGAGCACGATGTGCAGGCCGACCGCGAGCGACGGCAGGCGCTTCGCACGCTCGACCGCATCACGCACGGCGCTCGCGCCGACCATCAGGCTCGCGGCCGCGAGCACACCGTCGCGGTGCGCGCGCTCGACGGCCGCATTGACCCGCGGATGCAGGCCGAAGTCGTCCGCCGTGAAGATCAGCGCGCGCGGCGCCGCGTCGGGACCCGCCACCGGTTACGCCTCGTGCGCGCGCAGGAAACGGAAGAATTCGACGCCTTCGCGCAGACGGCGCTTCATCATGTCCCAGCTCGTCAGCATTTCGCGGACGATTTCCCAGATCTTCGCCGGCCGGAAATAGAACTCGCGATAGAAGTGCTCGAGGTGGTGATAGATCTCCTCGCGCGACAGGTGCGGATAGCCGATCGCGGCGAGCTGCACGCCTTCCTTGCTGACGAGGTTGATCGTCTTGTTCTCCGTGAGCCAGCCGTTCTCGATCGCTTGCTCGTAGAGACGCGTGCCCGGGTACGGCGCGGCGAGCGACACCTGAATCGTATGCGGGTTGATTTCCTTCGCGTACTCGATCGTCTTCTTGATCGTGTCCTTCGTCTCGCCCGGCAGGCCGAGAATGAAGGTGCCGTGGATCTTGATGCCGAGCTTCCTGCAGTCCTCGTTGAAACGGCGCGCGATGTCGGTGCGCAGGCCCTTCTTGATGTTCAGCAGGATCTGGTCGTCGCCCGACTCGTAGCCGACCAGCAGGAGGCGCAGGCCGTTTTCCTTCATGATCTTGAGCGTCGAGTACGGCACGTTCGCCTTCGCGTTGCACGACCACGTGACGCCGAGCTTGCCGAGCCCGCGCGCGATTTCCTCGACGCGCGGCTTGAAGTCGGTGAACGTGTCGTCGTCGAACATGATCTCCTTCACTTCCGGCATGTTGTCGCGGATCCACTTCACTTCCGCGAGCACGCTCTCGACCGAACGCGTGCGGTAGCGGTGGCCGCCGACCGTCTGCGGCCACAGGCAGAACGTGCACTTCGAGCGGCAGCCTCGGCCCGTGTAGATCGACACGTACGGATAGTTCAGGTAGCCGATGAAGTAGTTGTCGATCTTCAGGTCGCGCTTGTAGACGGGCGCGACGAACGGCAGCTCGTCCATGTTCTCGATCATCGGACGCGGGCCGTTGTGCTCGATCGAGCCGTCCTTCGCGCGGTAGCTCATGCCGAGGATCTCGGCGAACGGCAAGCCTGCCGCGATGTCCTTGCACGTGTAGTCGAATTCCTCGCGGCAGACGAAGTCGATCGCTTCCGTCGCCGTCAGCGAGTTGTGCGGATCGACCGCCACCTTCGCGCCGACCATGCCGACCAGCATCGACGGCTTCATCTTCTTCAGGTCTTCCGCGAACATCGCGTCGGTCGGGAACGACGGCGTGCTCGTGTGGATGATCACGAGATCGTAGTCTTTCGCGATCTCGAGCGTCTCCTTGACCGACAGGCCGTCGGCCGGCGCGTCGACGACGCGGCTGCCCGGCACGAGCGCGGCCGGCTGCGCGAGCCACGTCGGATACCAGAAGGATCGGATCTCGCGCTTCGCCTGATAGCGGGAGCCCGCACCGCCGTCGAAGCCGTCGTACGAAGGGGCCTGCAAGAACAGCGTTTTCATGAATGCTCCGGTAGCCTGCTGCATAGATATCAATTCGTTCGAGTACAAATGTTTCGTTTCGAAAACCGCGGGCGGCCTGTCGCCGCCCGCGCATCCCGTGTATGTGCCGGCGCCCTTCAGCGCCCGTCGCCCGCCTCCACGACCGTCGCGCGCGCATCGCCGCCGACGACCGTCATCCGCGCGCCGCGCCACACGACCTGCGTGCCGAACGCGGCGGCGAGCCACTCGAGTGCGAGCAGCGCGTCGCGCACCAGCACGAGCGGCAAATCGCTCCAGAACGCGCGCCAACCGTCCGAGCTGCGCGCATGCAGCGCGAGTCGCGCGACCGTGCCGATCGCGGCCGCCGCGCCGGCCGTCGCACCCGCCGCCGACGTCGGGCCGAGCCACGCGGCGAGCGCCGCGCCGATAGCGAGCCACGGCGCGGTGAACGTGATGAACAGGAATGCGAACCCAGCCGGATTCAGCGAGCGGATCGTGCGCAGCCAGCGCGTCTCGCGCAGCCACAGCGGCGCGAACGACGGCTCCGCGACGTCGGTCGCCACGTTCACCTCGGACAGCACCGTGCGCAACCCGAGGCGGCGCGGCAGTTCGGCGAGCCAGTAGTCGTCCGCGAGCTCGTCCTTCAGCGCCTTGAAGCCGCCGATCGCATCGAGCGTCGCGCGCGTCAGCACAAGCGTCGCGCCGAACCCGAAGCGGCTCGACCCGCCGAGATGGGTGATCCGGACCGACGGCGCGAACCACGCATCGACGAATTGCGCGCCGATCCGCGTCCAGAAGCCGCCGACGCTGCGCGCATGATACAGGCAAGTGACGACACCGACCGTCGGATCAGCGAGCGGCGCCGTCACGCGGGTCAGATAATCGGGTTCGACCGCGATGTCGCTGTCGGCGATCACGAGGCGGTCGTAGCGCGCATGCTCGGCGAGATTGACGAGATTGCTGACTTTCAGGTTCGAGCCGTACACGCGCGCGTCGATCACGAGCTCGATGTCGCACTCGGGATAGTCGGCCTGCAGCCGGCGCACGACGGCGACGGCCGGATCGGCGGCCGACGCGACGCCGAACAGCAGTTGGTAGCGCGGGTGCCGCTGCTCGCAGAAGGTCGCGAGATTCTCATGGAGATGCGGCTCCGATCCGCACAGCGGCTTCAGCACGCTGACGGGCTCGAAGCCGTCGCGTGCGGCCGTGCGCGGCACGCGCGGCGCGGGCGCGAACGCGGCGAGCACCGCATAGCCGCACGACGCGCAGGTGAGCGCGAGCAACGCCCATTCGACGATGGAAAGCGATCCCGTCATGCCGCGCGCCTCCGAACGATCGGGCGGCAGACAAAACGGGAACGCGGTGTTTTGGCGGGGACGATTTCGAGCACGATCCCAACTCCTCTTACTTGCACTTTCAACGACGCGCAACGCACCGGAACCGGCCGTGCGGCCGCTATCCCGAGGCTCCTCGTGCGACTTTTCGCGGCAAGCGCAGGGGGAATAGAACGGAATCCGTGAGCGCGATTGGTATGTAGGCCGCGAATTTTAGCAGCGACACGCGGGCAACGCTTGCCTCGCACGCCGAAAAGCACTGTTTCTGAACAGCAAATCCACGCAGATGCAGTCAATTTCCACGCAATTGCCCTCGTATTAACGTAAGCGCTTTGCAGGACGCACGCTGTCCAAAACGTAAGGGTTTCTGTGGATTTTTGTACCAGATGAAATATTCGAGCCAAATCGGCTCAGATTTCATCGTATTTCTCGCGATTACAGTCTATTACAGAACAATCTTTCGCGCCGCACCGCGTCACGTCGGCGCCTTCGCTCGTCCCTGTCGCCGGCAGGGATATCTTTCGGCCGCCGACGCGATCCGGAACGCTTTGGCACAATCGACCGCACCTGTTGCGTACACGCATCACCGGCAGGCCGCGCCGCATGCGCGTCGGCCCGCGTTCCGTCCTCTATGCCACCGGTCTTCACTTCGCCATGATTCCGTTTTCCGTTCTCGACCTCGCGCCGATTCCCGCCGGCGCCGACGCCGCACTGGCGTTTCGCCACGCCGTCGATCTCGCCCGGCACGCCGAGCGCCTCGGCTATCGCCGCTACTGGCTCGCCGAGCACCACAACATGCCCGGCATCGCGAGCGCGGCGACCGCGGTCGTGATCGGCCACGTCGCGGGCGCGACGCAGACGATTCGCGTCGGCTCGGGCGGCGTGATGCTGCCGAACCACGCGCCGCTCGTGATCGCCGAGCAGTTCGGCACGCTCGCGTCGCTCTACCCCGGGCGCATCGATCTCGGTCTCGGGCGCGCGCCCGGCACCGACCAGACGACGGCCCGTGCGCTGCGGCGCGATCTGGTCGGCAGCGCGGATTCGTTTCCGGACGACGTCGTCGAGCTGCAGCGCTACTTCGCCGCGCCCGTCCCCGGCCAGCGCGTGCGCGCGGTGCCAGGAGCGGGGCTCGACGTGCCGATCTGGCTGCTCGGCTCGAGCCTCTTCAGCGCGCAGCTCGCCGCGATGCTCGGGCTGCCGTTCGCGTTCGCGTCGCACTTCGCACCCGACTACCTGATGCGCGCGCTCGACGTGTACCGCGCGCAGTTCCGGCCGTCCGCCGAACTCGCGAAGCCATATGCGATAGTCGGCGTGAACGTGTTCGCCGCCGACACCGACGACGAAGCGCGGCGCCTCTTCACGTCGCTGCAGCAGCAGTTCCTGAAGCTGCGGCGCGGCACGCCCGGGCAGCTGCCGCCGCCCGTCGAGTCGCTCGACGCGCTCGGCGCGACCGAGCAGGAGCTCGCCAACGTCGCGCACGCGCTGTCGTTCGCGGCGATCGGTTCGCGCGACACCGTGCGCGAGCGGCTGCGGCGGCTGATCGCGCAGACGGGCGCGGACGAGCTGATCGTCGCCGCGCAGATCTACGATCACGGCGCGCGGCTGCGTTCGTATGAAATTGCCGCGCAGGTGCGCGACGAGCTGCGCGATGAAGCGGCGGGTTGACGGGGGAAGCGGCGGCGTGGCGGATTGACGCGCCGTAGCGGCGCGAATCCGGCGTGATATGACGGCGATGTCGATGTCGATGTCGATGTCGACGCCGATGTCGACGCCGACGCCGACGCCGACGCCGGTACGAAGATACGTCGTGCAGGAATACGAACGCCGCCGCGTGAAAGCCCTCGCATAGCGGACGATGAGCGACTGCGCGGCGATGCCCGGACACTCAAGACGCCGCCGCGAAGCGGGAACGCGCGCCTCTCCCCGCCCCGCCGAACCTCGCCGCGCCCGGCGCGGCGACGCCTACTCGCTCGCCGAGTGCATCGCGTGCACGGGCTTCACATCCGCGAGCCCGTCGAGCAGCGCCGTGTGGAACGTCGCCGGATCCTGGATCTGCGGCGCGTGGCCGAGCGACGGGAATTCGTAGAGCACCGCGCCCGGAATCGCCGCCTGCGTGCGCTTCGCGAGCGCCGGATAGCGTCCGAGCTTCGCGTGGACGTTGGGCGGCGCGACGTCCTTGCCGATCGCGGTCGTGTCCTTGTCGCCGATGAGGAGCAACGTCGGCACCTTGATCGCGCCGAACTCGTAGACCACCGGCTGCGTGAAGATCATGTCGTAGACGAGCGCCGAATTCCACGCGACGATGTCCCGCCCCGGCCCGCGATACATGCCGGCGAGCATCTGCACCCAGCGCTCGTACGCGGGCGACCACTCGCCCGCGTAGTACGTGCGCTGCTCGTAGCGGCGAATGCCGTCCGCGGTCGTCTTCAGCTCGCGCGCGTACCAGTAGTCGACCGGCAGCGCCGGCACGCCGAGCGCCTTCCAGTCCTCGAGGCCGATCGGATTGACGAGCACGAGCTGCCGCGTGTCCTTCGGGTACATCAGCGCGTAGCGCGCGGCGAGCATGCCGCCCGTCGAATGGCCGACGATCGTCGCGTCCTTCACGCCGATCGATTCGAGAAGCGCGTGCGTGTTGTGCGCAAGCTGCTGGAAGCTGTACTGATAACGCGCGGGCTTCGTCGACTTGCAGAAACCGATCTGGTCCGGCGCGACGACGCGGTAGCCCGCCTTCGTCAGCACGTCGATCGTTTGCTCCCACGTGCCTGCGCAGAAGTTTTTCCCGTGCAGCAGGACGACAGTACGGCCGTTCGGATGCTCGGGGCGCACGTCGAGGTACGCCATCTGCAGCGTCTCCCGCTGCGACGTGAACGCGTAGCGATGCACCGGATACGCGTATGCGAAGCCCTCGAGCTCCGCGCCGTACGCAGGGCCGTCGGCCTTCGCGCGCATGCCCGCGCTCGTCTGCGCGGCGACGGCAGGCGAAGCGCTCGCCTGCGGCGCGGCGGCAGTCGAAGCGACGCCCGAAGCGACAACTGGAACGGCAGCCGACGGCATGGATGCCCCTGCCGACGACGCAACGCCCGGCGAGCCCGCGAACGCCGACGCTTCCGGCATCGTCGTCGCCATGACGGCGGCCGCAGATATCGCGGCGAGCCGCGCGAACCACTCTATGCGAATCCGGAACATTGTCGAAGCCGAAAAAAGAGGAGGAAACGGCAAGCCAGACATTCGCGCAAGCCGCGCACAATTTTACTTTCGACGGGCTGACGACACCCGCGATACTGTATTACCAGATGTTTCCGCCAATGCGGGAAAGTCATGTATCTTTCGACGTAGTCCGACGCGCCTGCCGCGTGCAGGCACACTCGATCATGAAAAACGTCCTCAGCATCCAGTCGCACGTCATCTACGGCCATGCGGGCAACAGCGCCGCAGTGTTTCCGATGCAAAGGCTCGGCGTCAACGTCTGGCCGCTCAACACCGTGCAGTTGTCGAACCACATGCAGTACGGCCATTGGGCGGGCAGCGCGATCGACGCGGCGAAGATGGAGCAGCTCGTCGACGGCATCGCCGCGATCGGCGCGTTGAAGCGCTGCGACGCGGTCCTCTCGGGTTTCCTCGGCTCGCCCGCGCAGGCGCGCGCTGCCGTCGAGATCGTGCGCACCGTGAAGGCGACGAACCCGAATGCGTGGTACTTCTGCGATCCCGCGATGGGACAGACGGGCGGCATCCGGCCCGAGCCCGGCGTCGAAGAATTCATCGTCGCCGAGCTGCCCGAGCTCGCGGACGGCATGGCGCCCAATCACAGCGAGCTGCAAAAGCTCGCGGGACAGCGCATCGAGACGGTCGCCGAGGCTGTCGAAGCATGCCGCTCGATCATCCGCCGCGGCCCGCAGGTGATCCTCGTCAAGCATCTTCACGACCGCAACAGCCCCGCCGACCGTTTCAACATGCTCGTCGTCACCGGAACCGAAGCGTGGATCGGCCAGCGTCCGCTGTATGCGTTTCCGCGGCATCCGGTCGGCGTCGGCGACCTGACGAGCGCGGTCTTCGTCGCGCGGCGACTGCGCGGCGACAGCGTGCGCGCCGCGTTCGAGCACACGCTCGCCGCCGTGCACGCGGTCGTCAAGGCGACCTACGACGCGCGCCGCTACGAGCTCGAACTCGTCGCCGCGCAGGACGAGATCGCGCAGCCGAGCGAGTGGTTCGGCGCGTGGGTCACGGGCGCGGATTGATGCGGCGCGCGCGCCCGTCCGCGTGTTGATCCGCACGCGCTTTCGCCCGCATCTCCTTCGGCCGCCGCGGCGCGGAACGTTCTCGCAGTTCTCGCAGTTCTCGCAGTTCTCGCAGTTCTCGCAGTTCTCGCAGTTCTCGCAGTTCTCGCAGCCACCGCCGCAATCTCCATCCTCACGATCTCGGCCACGCTCGTCGCCGGCCCGCTCGCGCCGCGCCGCCGCGCCGCCGAACCGCCCTCCGCCCGTCGCCGCATCCGCCGCGTCGATCCCGACCCGCGTCGTCGCATTCGAGCGCGCGATCCGGCATCCGTATGCGCATCGGCGCGCGTTCATCCGAATGACACCGTTTCCCCGATATCCTCCCGGCGACGTTGCGCGGCGGCGCTGCCGCGCAAAACGGCATCACGTATCGCGACCAACTTCCATTCGGCCGCTGCCGCTCCGGCGGTCTTGCCCCCACTCCAAACAAGGAAGCGACAACATGACCAAACAGAATCGCCGCGACTTTCTGCGCCTCGCCGCCGGCACGGCGGGCGCCGCCGCCTTGCAGTTCTTTCCGCCCGTGATCCGCGAAGCGCTCGCGATTCCCGCGAACCGCCGCACCGGTACGATCCGCGACATCGAGCACGTCGTGGTCCTGATGCAGGAAAACCGCTCGTTCGACCATTACTTCGGCAAGCTGCGCGGCGTGCGCGGCTTCGGCGATCCGCGCCCGCTCGTGATGCAGAACGGCAAGTCGGTGTTTCATCAGCCGGTGCTCGCGGGCCCGGCCGAGCTGCTGCCGTTCCATCCGAACGCGTCCAATCTCGGCATGCAGTTCCTGCAGGACCTGCCGCACGGCTGGCAGGACACGCACGGCGCCTGGAACAAGGGCCGCTGCGACCGCTGGATCGCGAACAAGGGGACGACGACGATGGCGTACCTCGAGCGCAACGACATCCCGTTCCACTACCAGCTCGCCGACGCGTTCACGATCTGCGACGCATACCACTGTTCGATCCCGAGCTCGACCGATCCGAACCGCTACTACATGTGGACGGGCTACGTCGGCAACGACGGCGCGGGCGGCGGCCCCGTGCTCGGCAACGAGGAAGCCGGCTACGGCTGGAGCACGTATCCGGAGACGCTCGAGCAGGCGGGCGTGTCGTGGAAGATCTATCAGGACATCGGCACGGGCCTCGACGCCGCGGGCGGGTGGGGCTGGACGCAGAATCCGTACATCGGCAACTACGGCGACAACTCGCTGCTCTACTTCAACCAGTACCGCGACGCGCAGCCGGGCAGCCCGCTGTACGACAAGGCGCGCACGGGCACGAACGTGAGCGCGGGCGGCACCCTCTTCGACGTGCTGCAGCAGGACGTGAAGAACGGCACGCTGCCGCAGGTGTCGTGGATCTGCGCGCCGGAAGCGTATTCCGAGCATCCGAACTGGCCGTCGAACTACGGCGCGTGGTACGTCGAGCAGGTATTGAAGGCGCTGACGTCGAATCCGGACGTGTGGAGCAAGACCGCGCTCTTCATCACGTACGACGAGAACGACGGCTTCTTCGATCACGTCGCGCCGCCGTTCGCGCCGCAATCGCGCGACAACGGGCTGTCGACGGTATCGACCGCGGGCGAGATCTTCCCGGGCGACGCGAAGCACATGGCCGGGCCCTACGGGCTCGGGCCGCGCGTGCCGATGCTCGTCGTGTCGCCGTGGACGAAAGGCGGCTGGGTCTGCTCGCAGACGTTCGATCACACGTCGCTGCTGCAATTCATCGAAGCGCGCTTCAATGACCGCTATACGGTGCGCGCGCCGAACGTGACGCCGTGGCGCCGCGCGGTGTGCGGCGACCTCACGTCCGCGTTCAACTTCTCGAGCCCCGACGGCAGTTGGCCGCAACTGCCCGACACGAGCGGCTACGCGCCGCCCGATCGCAACCGCCATCCGAGCTACGTGCCAGTGCCGCCCGTCGTGCAGTCGATGCCGAAACAGGAAGCGGGCCTGCGCGCCGCTCGCGCGCTGCCGTACGAGCTCTTCGCGTTCGGCCGCATCGACACGTCGACGGGCAAGTTCAAGCTGACGTTCGCGAACACGGGCCGCGCGGGCGCGGCGTTCCAGGTGACGGCCGCGAATCGCATCGACGGTCCGTGGGCGTACACGGTCGAAGCGCGCAAGCGGCTGTCGGACGAATGGAGCACGGCGCTCACGCTGAGCCTCTACGACCTGACCGTGTACGGTCCGAACGGCTTCCTGTGCCAGTTCCGCGGCTCGACCGCGGCGGCGCTCGGCGTCGCCGCGAACCCGGAGGTGATCTACGGCTACGACGTCGCGAACGGCAACCTCACGCTGCGCCTGTCGAACCGCGGCCGCGCGACGGTGCGGCTCACGGTGGCGAACGCGTACGGCAACGACAGCCCGCGTGTCTACGAGCTGAAGCCCGGTCAGCGAATCAACGACTACTGGGATCTGCGCGACAGCCAAAGCTGGTACGACCTGACCGTCTCCGACGGCACGCCGAACGGCTTCCTGCGCCGCTTCGCGGGGCACGTCGAGACCGGCCGGCCGAGCACGAGCGATCCGCTGATCGCGACGGTCTGAGCGTCGCCTCGTGCGATTGCGCGCGCCCCTGAAGCGGCGCGCGCGAGGACGTACGCAGGCGATCGTCCGGCTGCGCGACGCCCGGTCGCGCAGCCGCATGACTGATCGATGCCCGCCGGGCCGCTCTTCAGGACGCGCGACGAGACGCGCGCAGCACAGCGCACTTGCCGCGCAACTTTTCGATCGGTCCGGCGCGCGCCGGTGGTCCGTCATACGAAATCGGCGCTTCGCGTGAAAGGAAAGCACCGCGCCGTCCTCTCTTCGCTACGCGGCACGTCACGCGCGCGCCGTCCCGTCGCTCGCTATCTCGCTATCTCGCCGCCATCCGGACACGCGGCCCTCCGGCCGTCCATCGTCCGCCTCACCTGCGCCGCGAGAAGCCAGCCGCCGCCGCCCGTCCGAACCTCCCCCACCGCTTCCGAGCGCCCGACATCGCTTCGTCGACTTCTGCTGCAATGCGCCACACACAGGCTCGCGCACGCGCACGCCGAACTTCGCCAACAGTCTGCAGAATCCACGCTTCCCCGCCGCTCGCCGACCTCTCGCGCCACCGCACGGCTATGCGCAAATCCGCATCCGATGCGCCGCAAATCAACAAGACTCGTCCAATTTGGCCTTCTATAAATCGGATAGCCATCGCCGCTCCCGCCAAGCCGGCGGCGGCATCGGCATCTCGCATCCGCGCTTCTCGCGTCCCGTTCGTGCATCGCTACAAGGAATGAACATGAGACTCTGCCCATCACTGTCCTCCCTCGCCTTCGCCGCCGCGCTCGCGTGCGGCGCAACCGGCGCCGCGCGCGCCGCCGACGACACCCCCGTCAAGGTTGGTTTCGCCGCGCCGCTCACGGGCGTCAATGCGGGCTACGGCAAGGATCTGCAAAACGGCGTGCAGCTCGCGCTCGACGACGCCCGCGCGCAGAAGATCAAGATCGCCGGCAAGCCCGCGCGCTTCGAGCTCGTCGTCGAGGACGACCAGGCCGATCCGCGGATCGGCGTGCAGGCCGCGCAGAGCCTCGTCGACAAGAAGGTGGCGGTCGTCGTCGGCCACTTCAATTCGGGCACGACGATTCCTGCGTCGGTCGTCTACGACAAGGCGGGCATCCCCGTCATCGATCCGGCCGCGACGAATCCCGACATCACGTCGCGCGGGCTCGCGCACGTGTTCATGGTGATCGCGACCGACGGCCAGAACGCGGGCAACGCGGGCCGCTATGCGGTCGACGTGTCGAAGGCGAAGCGGATCGCGATCGTCGACGACCGCACGGCGTTCGGCCAGGGCGAAGCCGACGAATTCGACAAGGCCGTGAAGGCCGCGGGCGGCGCGATCGTCGCGCGCGAATACACGAGCAACCAGGCCGTCGATTTCCGCGCACAGATCACGAGCCTGAAGAGCAGGAACGTCGATCTGATCTTCTTCGGCGGCCTCGATTCGCTCGCCGCGAACTTCATCAAGCAAATGAAGCAGTTGGGCCTCACCGCGCAGTTCGTCGGCGGCGGCGGCGTGAAGGACGCCGAGTTCATCAAGATCGCCGGCCCCGCCGCGGAAGGCGCGATGGCGTGGGAATACGGCCGGCCGCTCGACCAGTTGCCGCAGGGCAAGGACTTCGAGGCGCGCTTCAAGAAACGATTCGGCGTCGACGTGCTGTCGTACGCGCAGTTCGGCTACGACGCGACGTGGGCCGCGATCAAGGCGATGCAGGCGGCGGGCTCGACCGATCCGGGCGCCTATCAGCCCACGCTGAAGAAGGCCGACTTCGAGGGCATCACCGGCCGCATCGCGTTCGCGGGCGACGGCTCGCTGAAGAGCGGAATGTCGACGCTCTACCAGGTGAAGAACGGCGCGTGGCAGACGATCGTCACGAAGGGAGGCTGATCGGCCATCCCTGATTTCCGCAGGCCGCACGCGACGCGCTGCACGCGCGCGGCCCGTCTCTCGACCGGCGCGCATCGCGCCCATCCCATGGAGTTTCGATGCATTCGAAAGTCGTCATCGTCGGCGGCGGCGTGATCGGCAGCGCAACCGCCTATTTCCTGCGCACGATGGATCCGGGCGTCTCCGTGACCGTCATCGAGCGCGATCCGACCTATGCGCGCGCATCGTCCGCGCTGTCCGCGGCATCGATCCGCCAGCAGTTCTCGACGCCGCTCTCGATCCGGATGTCGCTCTTCGGAATCGAGTTCCTGCGCTCGCTCGGCGAGCGGCTCGCGATCGACGGCGAGCATCCGTCGATCGATCTGCACGAAGGCGGCTATCTGTTTCTCGCGACGCCGGCAGGCGACGCGACGCTGCGCGAGAACCACGCGCTGCAGACGTCGCTCGGCGCGCAGATCCGCTATCTGAGCCGCGACGCGCTCGCCGCGACGTTCCCGTGGCTTTCCACCGACGATCTCGCGGCCGGCTGCTACGGCGAGCGCGGCGAAGGCTGGTTCGACGGCTACGGGCTCGTGCAGGCGCTGCGCAAGAAAGCGCGTGCGCTCGGCGCGCAGTATGTGAGCGCGGACGTGACGGGCGCGCGCGTCGACGGACGCCGCGTGACGCGGCTGCTGACGAGCGACGGCCACGCATACGACTGCGACGCGATGGTCAACGCGGCCGGACCGTGGGCGCGCACGATCGCGGCGCTCGTCGGCGTCGAGCTGCCCGTCCATGCGCGCCGCCGCAGCATCTTCAGCGTGACGTCGCCGGCCGCGCTGCCGCGCTGTCCGCTCGTCGTCGATCCGAGCGGCGTCTACTTCCGGCCGGAAGGCGCGTCGTTCATCTGCGGCGCGGCGCCGCCGTCCGAGCGCGACTTCGACGATCTGCCGCTCGACGACGTCGACCACGCGCTCTTCGACGACCTGATCTGGCCGACGCTCGCACATCGCGTGCCGCAGTTCGAGGCGCTGCGAGTCGTGCGCAGCTGGTCGGGCTACTACGAGTACAACGTGCTCGACCAGAACGCGATCATCGGGCCGCATCCGGCCGTCGACAACTGCATCTTCGCGAACGGCTTCTCGGGGCACGGGCTGCAGCAAGGGCCGGCGACGGGGCGCGGCGTCGCGGAGCTGATCCTGCACGGACGGTACGCGTCGCTCGACCTGTCACCGCTCGGCTTCGAGCGCGTGCTGGCTGGCCGGCCGATCGTCGAGAAGAACGTCGTTTAACGGAGGAAACCCGCGCGGCGCGGGCGGCCAGGTGTGAAGCGGCAAGCGCGCGCGGCAGTCACGCGACGTGGGTCGTCACGCGCCGACGCACGTCCGGCTCGCGCACGCAACCGCGCCCGCAATGCCTTGCGGGCAGCCGCCGTCGCGCACATGGAAAGGGCCGACGCACGCGCGACGCGTCGATCGCCGCGCGCATCGGTGCATTCGCCGTCGGCGACGCATCGACACGCGAGCCCCGCGCACGCGACAGCCGCCGCGCACGCGCGATGCCCGGCGTGCGTCAGAGCCCTACGCCGCGCGCCATCCCGGCCGCGGCAAACACGATCACGACGACGAGCGCCGCCTGAACATGGCCGATCCGCGCATACGCGGGCGCGCGAGCGAGGTCGGGCAGCATCCCGCGGCGCGCGGTGACGCGCCAGCGGATGAGCCCCATCATCGGAATCAGTTCGAACACGAGGATCAGCGCGAGCGCGCCCATCTTCAGATGAAAGAGCGGCGCGTGCAGATAGTATTCGCCGCCCTTCTCGAAGCCGCCGAACGCACGGACAATGCCCGTCGTGATCAGCACAAGCGCGGACACGCCCCAGATCGCGTCCGCCCTGAACACGGCGGGCAGATCGGCGGACTGCCGCGACGCAGCGACGCGCCGCAGCGCGCGGTTGCGCGCGGCGATCGACGCGAACGCGAAACCGAACGCGAGCAGATGGACGGCTGCAAGCAACCATCGAACGGTCAACATCGGTCCTCCTGGTGTCGGCGAAGCGAACGCGGCGGCACGAGCCGGCCCGCCCGCGTCACGCGATCTGCTTGAGCGACGCGTCGAGCGCGCGCGCCGCGACGCGGTCGCCTTCCGTCGCGAGCGGCACGCGCATCACGATCTGGCGGTTATGGCCGACTGCGGCGGGCGAATCCCACAGCAGCTCGATCTTCGGTCGCGCGAACCGCCGGCCGTTCCCCTGCGCGGGCGGCGCGGACGCTGCCGTTCGCGGCGAAGAAAGCGATGCGGCGGGCGCGTCGGCGTCGGCCGCGTCGGCTGCGGCGGGCGCGACGGATCGCGGCTCGACGGACCGAGGCGCGGCGCCCTTCGGCCAGCGGACCGACAGCTCGCGCGCGTCGTATTGCCCGACCTTGCGGCTTTCCATCCAGACGACGACGGTGCGCGTCAGCGTATCGAGCGAGATTGCATAGCGGCCGATCGCGTAGCGGCGCGCGGCGACGTTCGTGCGCCACAGCGCGCGCGGCCGGCACATCCAGACGACGGCCGCATAGAGCGCGGGCGCGGCGACGAGCCAGCCGTTGCTGACCGTCAGCGCGTGCAGCGCGCGGCGCCAGCCGGCCGCCCATGCGAACACGCCGACCGACCATACGGCGAACAGGAAGCTGAGCAACGCGAAGAAGCGCAGCGCCTGGCGCAGCCACTGCGGAAGCGGATGGAACGGCCGCTCGGCGCGCGCCTGCGCGCCGGGGAGCACGAGCAGCAGGAAGATGAGGACGACGTTGATGCATGCCCACGGCGACGACGCCATCGCCGACAGCGACGCGCGATAGCCCATCAGAGACATCGAGAAGAGCCAGCGGGCGAGCAGCACGAGACCGATGGCTCGCAACGCGAAAATGACGCCCGAGCCGGGAGCCGGATTCGCGCGCGTGGTTTTCGTTCTCGCCAAAACTCTCTCCTCTTGACGGCCTTGCCGGGGCCTGATTTTACGGCACGGCCATTATAGGGACATTACTAGGTCGGCTGACGCCCCCGCGCCGCAAATCGCCGGTTTGCGGCGTTTCGGAGCGCGGCGGCGCGGCGCGGATACAACAGATGCCGGGCGCGCGCGCCCGGATCGGCCGGGTTCCCGGCCCCGAATGCAAAATGCCCCGCCCGGTGGGCCCGGGCGGGGCATCGATGAAGCGTGCGGCGCGCAAGCACATCCCCGCAGACCTCGCGCGCGGGAAAGACGCGACGCGTCAGCCTGCGTTGACTTCGCGCAGCACGGTGCGGCGCTTCTGGCGCAGCAACTCTTCGTAGCCCTTCAGGTAGTTCTGCGCCATCACCTTCGACGTGAAGCGCGCGTCGAACGCGCCGCGCACCCGCTCGCGCGGCAGCGTGTGCAGACGCTTGACGGCGGCGACGGCCGACAGCTCGTCCTCGACGACGAAGCCCGACACGCCGTTGTCGATCACTTCAGGCACCGAGCCGCGCTTGAACGCGATGACGGGCGTGCCGCACGCCATCGCCTCGATCATTACGAGGCCGAACGGCTCCGGCCAATCGATCGGGAACAGCAGCGCGTGCGCGTTGCCGAGGAACTCGGCCTTCTCGGCTTCGCTGATCTCGCCGATGTACTCGACGTGCGGCAGCGAGAAGAGCGGCTTGATCTTCTCTTCGTAGTACGCGCGGTCGGCCTTGTCGAGCTTCGCCGCGATCTTGATCGGCATGCCGGCCTGCTCGGCGATCCGGATCGCCGTGTCGACGCGCTTCTCCGGCGAGATGCGGCCAAGGAACGCGAGATAGCCCGGCTTCACGTCCGGGATCGGCTTCAGCAGGTTTTCCGGCAGGCCGTGATAGACGGTCGACAGCCAGTTCGCCTGCGGGAGCGGCACACGCTGGTTGTCGGAGATCGACACGACGGGCACGTTGTCGAACGTGTTGAAGATCGGCTGCAGTTCCGGCAGGTCGAGGCGGCCGTGCAGCGTCGTCAGATGCGGCACTGGCTGGCGCGAGAACAGCGGAAACGGGTAGTAGTCGATGTGGAAGTGCAGCACGTCGAATTCGTCCGCGCGGCGGCGCACTTCCTCGAGCAGCAGCATGTGCGGCGCCATCACGTCGCGGATCGTCGGATCCAGGCGCAGCGCCTGCGGCCACACGGCCTCGAGCTTGGCGGAGGTCTGCGAATCGCCGCTTGCGAAGAGCGTGACGTCATGTCCCATCTCGACGAGCGCCTCGGTCAGATAGGACACCACCCGTTCGGTACCGCCGTACAGTTTCGGGGGAACCGCTTCGTGCAACGGAGCGATTTGAGCGATTCGCATGTGTAACTCCTAAAAAATCGGCAAAAAATAAAGCAGCGGGTCGATCGCCCGCCTGCCGAACGCCGCCGCGACGTCGGTTGGACGTCCGGCGAGCCGGCTCGCGACACTGAAGCTGCGTTGCCTCGCAGGCCGCGCCGCACGCGCAGTTAACGTTTCAGCGGAGAATCCGTTGACAGGTTCCAGTAAAACACCTAAGGGCAAACCCGAGGGCGATTATCGGGTGTCGCGGACAGTGCGGCGCACAACATTTCAAAGTCTTTACGTTGTTACAAAGACGCAACACTTTGCCAATCTCCTGACCTGAAGACCGTCTTAGAGTAGTTGCGTCTGCCCCGCTCCATGCGCGGACAGGCCGTGCGCGCGGCGGTTTCGTCGAACGACGAGAGGAACGCGCCACAAGACGCAAAATTTTATCCCAAAATGAGTCGCATACCCCGGCGTTACGCAACTCGGGCGCAGCGCGACGCACCGGCTTGATTACAATGCCGGCTTTCGCCTGCTTCTCGGCGCGACGTTCGGACGCGGCGTTCAACCCTCGTTTCACCACACGCACTGATTTTGGAAGCTCTCAACCCTGCCCAGCGCAACGTCTACAACGCGAAGCTCGCGAGCTACGCCAATCGGCCGCTCGCGTTTTTGTTCCGCTACATCCGGATGCACCCCGTCGCGCACGTCATCGTGCTCGCGAGCGTACTCGCGGCGGTCGGCTGCGCACTCGGCTCGCAATATGCGATCAAGCACCTGATCGACGTGCTCGCGGCCGGCCGCCATCATCCGGGCCCGCTCTGGGGCGCGTTCGCGCTCCTCGTCGGCCTCATCGCCGCGGACAACCTGCTGTGGCGCGTCGGCGGCTGGGTCGCCGCGCACACGTTCGTCGCGGTGACGGGCGACCTGCGCCGCGACCTGTTCCAGTATCTGAGCGGCCACTCGCAGACCTACTACGCGGAGAAGCAGCCCGGCACGCTCGCGAGCCGGATCACGGCGACGTCGAACGCGATCTACACGGCCGAGAACACGATGGCGTGGAACGTGCTGCCGCCGTGCATCGCGGTGATGGGCGCGATCCTGATGATCATCGTCGTCAATCCGCTGATGGCGCTCGGCCTGCTGTCGTGCTCGGCCGTGCTCGCGATCGTGCTGTTCAAGCTCGCGAGGCGCGGCTCGGTGCGCCACCACCGCTTCGCCGCGAAGGCCGCGGCCGTCGACGGCGAGCTCGTCGACGTAATCGGCAATATGGGCCTCGTGCGCGCGTTCGGCATGACGCTGCGCGAGCAGAAGCGCTTCGGCGCGACCGTCAAGGCCGAAATGGACGCGCGCCAGCAGAGCCTGCTCTATCTGGAGAAGCTGCGTCTGCTGCACGCGGTGATCACCGCGATGCTGTCGGCGGGCCTCCTCGGCTGGGCGCTGTGGCTGTGGGACCAGGGCCGCGCGACGTCAGGCGACATCGTCCTCGTCAGTTCGCTCGGCTTCACGATCCTGCACGGCACGCGCGACCTCGCCGTCGCGCTCGTCGACGTCACGCAGCACGTCGCGCGCCTCGCCGAAGCGGTGAAGACGCTCCTCGAGCCGCACGGGATGCCCGACCGCTCGGACGCCGTCGCGCTCGCGCCGCGCGGCGGCCGCGTCGACTTCGAGCGCGTGACGTTCGCGTATCCGCACCGCCGGTCGATCCTCGACCACTTCGACCTGCACATCGAACCCGGCCAGCGCGTCGGCCTGATCGGCAGGTCGGGCGCGGGCAAGTCGACGGTGCTCGCGCTGCTGCAGCGCTTCTACGACATCCAGCAAGGGGCGATCCGGATCGACGGCCAGGACCTCGGCTCGATCACGCAGGAGAGCCTGCGCCAGTCGATCGCGCTCGTGCCGCAGGACATCTCGCTCTTTCACCGGTCGATCTACGAGAACATCGCGTACGGCCGCCCCGACGCGACGCACGAGGAAGTGCTCGCCGCCGCGCGCGAAGCGCGCTGCACCGAGTTCATCGAGGCGATGCCGGAAGGCTTCGAGACGATCGTCGGCGATCGCGGCGTGAAGCTGTCGGGCGGCCAGCGTCAGCGGATCGCGATCGCGCGCGCGATCCTGAAGAACGCGCCGATCCTGCTCCTCGACGAGGCGACGTCGGCGCTCGACAGCGCATCCGAGGAAGCGGTCCAGGCGGCGCTCGACCGGCTGATGACGGGCCGCACGGTGATCGCGATCGCGCACCGGCTGTCGACGCTGCGCAACTTCGACCGGATCATCGTGATGAGCGCAGGCAAGGTGATCGACGACGGCAGCCCCGACGTGCTGCGCAGCCGCCCGGGCCTCTATCGCGACCTGCTCGCGAAACAGCACAGCGGCCGGCACCTGCCCGCGCCGGCGGAGCGCCGTGGCGGCGAAGACTCGTCGGCGGCGGGAGACGAACGCGTCGCGTAACGTCGCGTGCCGTGCGGCACGCCTCGCGGGCCGCAGCGCGCGACGGTGTCAGTCGATACTGCTCGGCCTCGATCGGCACGAAGTGGACAGCACGGGCCTCAACAGTAAAAAGGCCCGACCGGCATATGCCGGTCGGGCCTTTTCGTTGTACGCGCCATGAACGATTGGCGCGGCGCCCGGCAGTCGCCATGTCCAGCCTTTCGCGTCTAGCGTCTCGCACGTTGCGTCCCGGCTCTCTGGCTTCGCAAATATAGATCTCGACACACATTGCGCACGCGAACGCGTTGCCCCGAACACCGGGAAGCAGCAGCAGCCAGCCTGCGCCGCGCCCTATCGCCCGAGATCCCGCAGAAAGTTGTCGCGCCACACCGACACGTTGTTCTCGCGCAGCCGGGCGAGCATGTCGGCGTGACGCGCGCGCCGCTCGGCGAGCGGCATCGACAGCGCACGCGACAACGCGTCGGCCATCCCGCCGATATCGATCGGATTGACGATCAGCGCCCCCGTCAATTCGTACGCGGCGCCCGCGAAGCGCGACAGCACGAGCACGCCGGGATCGTCCGGGTCCTGCGCGGACACGTACTCCTTCGCGACGAGGTTCATCCCGTCGCGCAGCGGCGTCACGTAGCCGACGCGCGCGAGCCGGTACAGCGCGGCGAGCACCGTGCGCTCGTACTGCCGGTGGATGTAGAGGATCGGCGCCCAGTCGAGCTCCGCGAAACGGCCGTTGATGCGCCCCGACTCGCCTTCGAGCTGCCGGCGGATGTCCTGGTACGCGCGCAGGTCGGCGCGCGTCGACGGCGCGATCTGCAGGAACGACACGTGATTGCGAAACGACGTCTCGTGCTCGAGCAGCTTCTCGAACGCCCGAAAACGCTCGACGAGTCCCTTCGAATAATCGAGCCGGTCGACGCTCATCACGAGTTGCCGGCCGCGCAGCGACGCCGCGAGCGATTTCACCGCGCGGCCGTTCTCGCCCGCCTTCGCGAGCGCGGCGATCTCGTCCGGATAGACGCCGATCGGATACGCGGCCGCGCGCAGCGTGCGCCCGAACGCGTGGACGCGCGCCGGATGCGCGGCGCGATCGACGGCGCCGCCCGCTTCGTATTCGACGTACTCGAAGAACGCGCGCAAATCGGTTTCGGTCTGGAAGCCGAGCAGGTCGAACGAGCACAGCGCCTCGACGAGCTCGCGATGCGGCGGCACGTTGACGAGCACCTGCGCGGCCGGAAACGGAATGTGCAGGAAGAAGCCGATCCGGTTCTTCACGCCCGCCGCGCGCAGCGCTTGCGCGAACGGAATCAGGTGATAGTCGTGCACCCAGATCACGTCGTCGTCGCGCAAGAGCGGCACGAGCTGCTGCGCGAGCCACACGTTCACGCGCGAGTAGCCTTCGAACTCGTGGCGATCGAACTGGATCAGGTCCGCGCGGTAATGGAACGCGGGCCACAGCGTCGCGTTCGAAAAACCGCGGTAGTACTGGTCGTAGTCGCGGCGCGACAGGCCGATCGTCGCGAACGTGACGGGGCCGTGCTCTTCGACGCGGATCTGCGGCGCGCCGGACGCGACCACGTCGCCGCTCCAGCCGAACCACATGCCGCCCGTTTCCTTCAGCGCGTCGTAGACGCCGATCGCGAGGCCGCCCGCGGCCGGCTCCCCCTCCGAGATCGGCGCGACCCGATTCGAGACGATGATGAGACGACTCATGCCGACGCGCGCCCCGCGTCGATCCAGCGCGCGACCTGCTCGCGGAACGCGGCGACCGAATCGATGCGCGTGCGCGCCGTCGTGTCGCCCGCGCCGACCTTGATCGACAGCCCGCCGTTCGCGTTGACGACGGCGAAGCCCTGCTCGTCGGTCAGATCGTCGCCGGCGAACACCGGCATGCGGCCGGCGAACGGCGGCTCGTTCAGGAACGCGGCGACCGCGCGCCCTTTGTCGACACCCTTCGGCTTGATCTCGAACACCATCTTGCCCGGCTGCAGCACGTACGCGTCCGGATAGTCTGCGACGAGCCGCTCCGCCGCCGCACGCGCGACGCTTTCGCGCTCGGGCGCGTTGCGAAAGTGCAGCGCGAGCGCCGCGCCCTTGATCTCGAGCAGCATGCCCGGATGCCGGTCGACGACCGCCGCGAGCTCGCGCTCGATGCGCAGCAGACGCGGATCGTCGAAGCCGATCCGCTGCGTGTCGCCGTTGGCGTCGCGCCGTTCGGCGCCGTGCAGGCCGGCCACGGGCAGATCGGGCAGCTTGAGGAACGCGTCGATGCTGTCGATGCCGCGCCCCGACACGATCGCGACCGCGCCGTGCGCCAGCCGCCGCAGCGCGTCGACGAGCGCGGGCACGTCGGGCGGCACCTGGATCGCGTCGGGCGTCGGTGCGAGGTCGACGAGCGTGCCGTCGAAATCGAAGAAGAACGCGGTGCGGGTGAGAGGAAGGGAAAGCGGGATGGATTGCATCGATTCGCTGATGAGAATGGCTGCCGGCGGGCGCGCCCGCCGGGCGAATGTGCGCATCTTACCGCGCCTCGTGCAGGATGAACAAAAGCGCGGACCTGCGACGCGCGGCCGACGCATGCGCATCGCTGCGACATTTTGCCCCGGTTCGGTGCGCCGCGCGCGTTTCGAAAAGACGATCCCGATCAAATTGCGCTACAGTCGCAACCGCTAACAGAAACAGCGCGACGCCGATCCGCCGCGGCGCTCGGCTCGCGGCCCGCAGCCGGGCGCGGCGCGATCGATGCGACATCCATGGCGTCCGCGCCACGCGCCGCGATCGAGCCCGAGACTGCCGCGCGTCGCCGTCGCGCACGATTGCTTCGAACCGAATTCGCCGATGCCGTTTCCCCTTTTCGCGGCGCGCACGCGCGCCGCATCGCCGGCTTCCGCCCGCCGCACGCGCGTGATCCGCTTCGCCGCCGCGTGCGCGGCGGCGGCCGCGCTCGCCGGCTGCACGCCGCGCGGCGAACCTTGGCGCCTCACGAACGTGACGGGCCATCTGCCCGACCTGACGTTCTCGCTTACGGGCGAAGACGGCAAGCCGATCGACGCCTCCGCGTTCCGCGGCCGCGCCGCCCTCGTCTACTTCGGCTACACGCATTGCCCGGACGTGTGCCCCGAGACGATGGCACGCCTGATGCAGGTACTCGCATTGCTGGGTCCCGACGCGCGCAACGACGTGCGCATCCTGTTCGTGTCGGTCGACCCGGCGCGCGACACGCCGGCCGCAATGCGCGACTACGTCGGCGCATTCGACGCCGAGCATGCGTACGGCCTCACCGGCAGCGAGCGGCAGATCGAGTCGCTCGCGAAGCGCTACCGCGTCGCGTATCAGATGGAAAAGCGCGATCCGAACGGCAACTACGAGGTCACGCACAGCTCCGCCGTCTACGTGTTCGATGCACAAGGCCGCGCGCGCCTGCTCGCGACCGATCAGGATTCCCCCGACGCGATCGCCGCCGATCTGCGCCGGATCATCGTCAACCGTTCCTGAACCGGAACTCATTTACCGCCTAACCGATGACGCTCAAACTCAAATCCCTCGCCGCGCTCGCCGCCCTCTCGCTCAGTCTGCACGCCTACGCCGCCGGCGCCGCTTCGATCAGCGCGCAGAACGCATGGGTGCGCTGGCTGCCGAACAAGCTGCCCGCTGCGGGCTACGTGACGCTCGTCAACGCGAGCGACAAGCCGATCGACCTCGTCGAGGTCGAGAGTCCCGAGTACGGCATGACGATGCTGCATCAGACCGTGTCGAACGGCTCGACGCAGAAAATGGAGATGGTCGACAAGCTGACGATCCCCGCGCGCGGCAAGGTCGACATCGCGCCGGGCGGCTATCACTTCATGCTCGAAGCGCCGAAGCGCGCGATCAAGCCGGGCGACACCGTGCATCTGCGCATGCAGTTTTCCGACGGCGAGAAGCTCGACGCGCCGTTCGTCGTGAAATCGCCCGCGACCGCCAAGTAAGTCCCGCGCGATGAACCTGCTGTACTGGCTCGAGCCGTGGGAGCCGTCGCCCACCGTCGTGATCGCGGTGCTCGTCGCCGGCGTGCTGTTCGCGCGCGGCGCACGCAAGGCGAAGGTGTCGCCGCTGCGGCAGTTCTCGTTCTGGCTCGGGCTGACGGCGCTCTACGTCGCGCTGCACACGCGGCTCGACTACTTCTTCGAGCACGAGTTCTTCATGCACCGCGCGCAGCACCTGGTGCTGCATCACCTCGGGCCGTTCTTCATTGCGCTGTCGTATCCCGGCGCGGCGATCCGCGCGGGCATCCCGTTCGCGTGGCGGCGCCGCTTCGTGCGCCCCGCGCTCGCGCAGCCGATCGTGCGCGCGACACTCGACATCGTGTTCAATCCGGTCGTCGCGGTCGTGCTGTTCGTCGGCCTGATCTATTTCTGGCTGCTGTCGCCGATCCACTTCGTCGCGATGCTCGACTGGCGGCTTTATCGCGTGATGAACTGGAGCATGGTGATCGACGGACTGCTGTTCTGGTGGCTCGTCGTCGATCCGCGTCCCGCGCCGCCCGCGCGGCTCGCGCCGGGGCGCCGCATCCTGATCGCCGTCGCGGCGATCCCGCCGCAGATCCTGCTCGGCGCGCTGATTTTCTTCACGCCGCACGAGCTCTATCCGATCTATTCGATCTGCGGACGCGCGTTCACGTGGCTGAGCCCGCTGCGCGACCAGCAGATCGGCGGGCTGCTGCTGTGGATTCCCGGCTCGATGATGAGCGTGATCGGCGCGCTGATCGCGCTGCGGCACTGGATGCGGCTGTCCGCACGCGGCCGGCTGGCCGACGAGCGATCGGCGCGCGCCGAACTCGCGCGCGCCCGCGCCGCCCGCTCGGCATCTTGACGATCGCGATACGCACCGAACCCGCATGCCGCATCGGCGGGTTCGGCGCGGCGTTCATCGCGCGGGCGAACGCATCCACACGTGCGGAATGCCGTCTTCGTCGTGCACGTCCGAACTGGGCGCGAAACCGAACGCGCCGTAGAACTTCTGCAAATGCGCCTGCGCGTGCAGGCTGACCGGCGTGCCGGGCCATTGCGCGCGAATGCGCTCGAGCGCGGCCGCGAGCATCGCGTTGCCAAGACCCATTCCGCGAAACGGCTGCGTCGTCAGCACGCGGCCGATGCGGATATCCGGCTCCGCCGCGTCGGGCAGCAGCACGCGCAGATAGCACGCGAGACGGCCTTGCGCGTCGTATGCACCGAGGTGCCACGCGTCGGAATCGGCGTGATCGATGTCGCGGTACACGCAGTTCTGCTCGACGACGAACACGTCGCTGCGCGCGGCGAGGATCGTGTAGATTTCCTGTGGCGTCAGCGCGTCGAACGGCTTCCAGCGCCATTCGAGCGATGCCGGCGGCTCCCCGGCGATAACGGACGAAGCGGCGGTCGTGGATGAAGACATGATCGAAATTCCGAATGAATGGCGGCGCTGCTGCAAAGCGCGGAATGATCGATTATGCCTCGGACGGGCTCGCGGCCGCGAACGCGGATGTGGATGTGGATGTGGATGTGGATGCGGATGCCGATGCAATGCCGACGCTCGTCTCAGCGACATCATCCGCACACGCGCGCTTGTTCGCGACAGCCGCGCATAGAAAAAAGCCCCGCTCGTCGCGGGGCGCCGCGCTTACGCGCTCATCTTGCCGAAGCGGCCGCTGTTGAAATCGTCGACCGCCCGACGGATCTCCGCTTCGCTATTCATCACGAACGGCCCGTAGCCGACGATCGGCTCGTCGATCGGTTCGCCGCTCAGCCACAGCAGCGTCGTATCGTTGTTCGCCTCGATCTCGACGTCGCGTCTGTCCCGCGCGAACTGCACGAACTGCGCTTCGCGCACGACTTCGTCGCCGTTCACGAGCACGGTGCCGCGCAGCACGACGAGCGCGAGCGTGCGGCCTTCGTCGACGCCAAAGCGCGCGCGGCCGCCTTGCTCGAGGCGCACGTCCCACACGTCGAGCGGCGTGTGCGTGCGCGCCGGCCCGCGACGGCCGTCGAACTCGCCCGCGATCACCCGCACGCGGCCGGCGCCGTCGGGCAGCTCGACGGACGGGATGCTGTCGCTCAGCAGCGTCTGATAGCCGGGCTCCGACATCTTGTCCTTCGCGGGCAGGTTCACCCACAGCTGCACCATCTCGAGCATGCCGCCGTTGCGCGCGAACTGCTCCGAATGGAATTCCTCGTGCAGGATGCCGCCCGCCGCCGTCATCCACTGGACGTCGCCCGGACCGATGTGACCGCCCGCGCCCGTCGAGTCGCGATGGTCGACTTCGCCCTGATAGACGATCGTCACCGTCTCGAATCCGCGGTGCGGATGCCGGCCGACGCCGCGCCGGCGGGTCGTCGGCTCGAAGCGTGCGGGGCCGGCGTAATCGAGCAGCAGGAACGGGCTCAGATGCGCGCCGTGGCTGTCGTAGCTGAACAGGGACCGCGCCGGAAAGCCGTCGCCGACCCAATGCGAGCGAGGCGCGCTGTACACGCCGACGATTTTCTTCATCTTCCTCTCCTTTCGCTTTCGTTCATGGTCGAAGCGATCGCTTCGATCGATGGATAGAAGATAGAATCGGAACGATAACTTCGGTAGTCTGCGCAAATCGTACTCAGCGTTCCATCTGGAGAACGATAAATCATGCGGGATCTGAACGATCTCTACTACTTCGTCCAGGTCGTCGACCACGGCGGCTTCGCGCCCGCCGGGCGCGCGCTCAACATGCCGAAGTCGAAGCTCAGCCGGCGGATCGCGCTCCTCGAAGAGCGAATCGGCATGCGCCTCATCCAGCGCTCGACGCGCCGCTTCGCGGTCACGGACGTCGGGCAGACCTATTACACGCATTGCCGCGCGATGCTTGTCGAGGCGGATGCGGCCGACGAAGCGGTCGCGCTGATGCGCGCCGAGCCGCGCGGCATCGTCCGGATGACGTGCCCCGTCGCGCTACTCGATACGCTCGTCGGCGACATGATCGCGGCGTTCATGGCCGAATGTCCGCTCGTCGAGATCCACCTGGAGGAAACCAATCGGCGCGTCGACGTCGTCGGCGAGGGAATCGACGTCGCGCTGCGCGTGCGGCCGCCGCCGCTCGAGGACAGCGATCTCGTGCTGCGCGTCCTCGCCGAACGCGGACAATGCCTTGTCGCGAGCCCGCGGCTTCTCGACCGTACCGGCGTGCCGCACGTGCCTGCCGACCTCGCCGCGCTGCCGAGCCTCGCGATCGGGGCGCCGCAGGACGAGCACACGTGGAATCTCCATGGCCCCGGCGGCGCGCACGCGGCGATCCATCATCGGCCGCGGCTCGTCACGCGCGGGATGTTCGCGGTGCGCGCGGCCGCCGTTGCGGGCGTCGGCGTCGTCCAGTTGCCGACGATGATGGTTCACGACCAGATCGTGCGCGGCGAGCTGCGGCAGTTACTGCCCGGCTGGGCGCCGCGGCGCGAGATCGTGCATGCGGTGTTCGCGTCGCGCCGCGGGCTGCTGCCGTCCGTGCGCGCGCTGCTCGACTTTCTCGCGCAGCGCTTCGCCGCGCTCGAGCCCGATTAGGCGTGCGGGCGAGCGTCCGACGCGACGCGCGATTCGAGCCCAGATCGCGCGCGGTTACGCCGCGCGCGACGCCGAATTCCCGTAGACTGCGCAAGCCACCACGGCCGCGCGCGGCCGCCGTTCAACCGTCACGTCACATTGCTCATGTTTGCGCTCCCCGAAGCCCTTCCGTCGTCGAAGCCCGCGCTCTACGAAACGCTCGTCGCACAAGCGCGCGCGCTCGTCGAGACGGAAACCGACGTCGTCGCCAATGCGGCGAATTTCTCGTCGCTCGTCTATCACTCGCTCGACGGCCTCAACTGGGCCGGCTTCTATTTCTACGACGGCCGCGAGCTCGTCGTCGGCCCGTTCCAGGGCAAGCCCGCATGCGTGCGCATTCCGCTCGGCAAAGGCGTGTGCGGAACGGCTGCGCAGACGCGCAGCACGCAGGTCGTGCACGACGTGCACGCGTTTCCCGGCCACATCGCTTGCGATTCGGCCTCGCAGTCGGAGATCGTCGTGCCGCTCGTCGCGCGCGACGGCGCGTTGATCGGCGTGTGGGACGTCGACAGCCCGCTGATCGGCCGCTTCGACGAAGAGGATACAAAAGGCATGGAAGCGCTGTGCCGGGTGTTCGTCGACATCGCGTGGGAGAACGCGGCGCGGCGCGGCAAGTAAGTCAGGCATCCGGACGATGCCGGGCCGCACGCACTGCGGACGGTATCGCCGCCGAGCGGCACGATCGACGCCCGAACCCAGGCGCGCATTCATCCGTCACCGCGGCGGCACGCTCGGGACCCGCACCGAATTTCGACAGACGCGCCAGTCGACGGATTCGCGCCCCGGTCGGTCAAGCGCGGCGCGGGCCGTGCACACGATCGGCACGCCTGCCGATTCGGCTGAAGACGGCCGCTTCGCGTTCTGCGCATCCCGCCATCCGCCTCTATCGCTGCGCTTTCTGGCCACCGACGCTGCGCCGCTCGAACCGCGAAGCTCGCTCACCGCGCCCCCACCATCGCCACATCGCAAGCACGATGACGACGAGCAGCGGCACGACCAGCACGCTGCCTTCGGGTCCGGCCGCCCCCCCGCTCAGCAGCGTATGGCCGACGGGATGCGCGGTCAGCCGCACGCCTTCGACGAGCCGGCCGCTGTCCGGCGCGCCGTAGAAATACGATTCGCCCCAATCCCACGCCGCATGAAAGCCGATCGCCCACCAGAGCGACCCCGTGTACCAGAGTGACAGACAGAAGACGAGACCGAACAGCATCGCCGACGCGAGCCCCATGATCGACTCGTCCGGGCTGACGACATGCAGCACGCCGAAGAGCGCCGACAGCAACACGGCGCCCCACCAGAAGCCGAGCCAGCGCGCGAGCGTATAGAGCAGGTAGCCGCGCAGCAGCGACTCCTCGAAGATCCCGGTCATCAGGAACATCACGGCCCAGACGGCCGCGTATTCCCACGCGCGGATGCCGTGGATCGCCGGCGCGTCGAAGCGCAGCAGTCCGGCTTGCGACAACACGAATACCAGCGCCGAAATCGCCGCGAAGCCGCACGCGATGCCAGCCGCGAAGCGCGACGCACGCGCGCGGCCTTGCAGCCCGTAGGAAAACGGCGAGCGGCGCTCGATCCAAGCGAGCACGATGGTTGCGAGCGCAACCGACACGAGTTGCATGGTTTCCATGACCGCGCCGTTTGCGACGGGCAGCGCCTGGTCGTCGGCGGGCGATGGCAACAGCCGGTGCGAGACGTACGCGAATCCTGCAATCGCGCCGACGAAAATCGCGACGAACAGCAATACGCCCCACGGCGCGCGCAAGCCGTCATGGCCGAAGAAGATCCGGCGCAAACGGCCACCGCGTCGTCTGGCCGATGCCGACGTCGACGCGCCGCCCGACGACGCGGGCGAATTCGAATGGATCGGCTCCAAGTGCGCTCCCGCTCGAAGTTGAAATGGACAACGTATGCGTCACCCTCCTCCTCGGATTGGAACATCCGCGAAAGTGGCTTTGGTAGAAGCTTTGCTCGTTTGATTGTGTATTCCCACGTGCCTGACGGCCGCAGTCGTTTGTTCGCCATGCGCGGTCCGCTCGCCTCGATTGCCAATTAGCCAATCTACGGGTGGTTGGCGGTGCTTCTTAGTTGGTTAGAGGCGACTTTGTACCACTCCAAGCGAGTGTCTTACAAGGATGGAGTGGAGCAGAAAAAAGAAAAGCCCTGACGAATCAGGGCTTTATCTCTTCTTACTTGGAGGCGCGAGCCGGAGTCGAACCGGCCTAAACGGCTTTGCAGGCCGCTGCATAACCGCTTTGCTATCGCGCCGTAAGCGGACTGCCAAACGTCGCGAAACCGGCCGGCTTGCAACGATCAACAGATTTTGATTGAAGGCCGTCGGGCCTATCAAACAAAAAGGGAAGCTCGGCTTCCCCTTGTTCTGGAGCGGGAGACGAGTCTCGAACTCGCGACCTCAACCTTGGCAAGGTTGCGCTCTACCAACTGAGCTACTCCCGCATCGTCCTGCATCTGCAGGTTTGCCGAACAACACGTCAAGCAAAACGCTGCCTTCAAACCTGGAGCGGGAGACGAGTCTCGAACTCGCGACCTCAACCTTGGCAAGGTTGCGCTCTACCAACTGAGCTACTCCCGCGTTTTGCTTCACCCACCGCACTGCGTCAGTCGCCGTGCAGCGGAGAAACGAGATTATGGTGAAACTGGATTTATGTGTCAAGCGTTTTTCGCACCCTTTTTCTTCGATCGCGTCATCGCCCGCTTCGACGCGCGATCCGGGCGCGCGTTTCACGCGTTCACGCCGCACCGCCGCGCTCGCGAATCTGCGGCCACGCGAGCTTCATGTAGTAGAGCATCGACCAGATCGTCAGCACGGCCGCGAGATACATGAGCCATTCGCCCCATACGCGCGTGTCGATCGCGACGCCGCCGCCGAACGGCAGCCGCCCGTAGTACAGCAGCATCGGAATCGCGACCATCTGGCACGCGGTCTTGAACTTGCCGAGCGAATTCACCGCGACGCTCTTCGACGCGCCGATCTGCGCCATCCATTCGCGCAGCGCCGAGATCGCGATTTCGCGGCCGACGATCACGAGCGCGATCGCCGCGTCGATGCGCGCGAGCTGCACGAGCATCAGGAGCGCCGCCGTCACCATCAGCTTGTCGGCGACGGGATCGAGAAACGCGCCGAACGCCGACGTCTGGTTCCACTTGCGCGCGAGATAGCCGTCGAACCAATCGGTCAGCGCGGCGAGAATGAAGATCACCGCCGCCGCCATATTGCGGTGGTCGGCGCTCAGCATCGCGTCCGGCAAATAGAACACGCCGACGACGAGCGGAATCAGCACGATTCGCACCCACGTCAGGAAAATCGGGAAGTTGAACGGCATGGCACGCGACACGGTTGAGGGATTTGCCATTGTGCCGCGTCACCCGCGCCGCCACAAGCGAAGCGCCCGGCGCGGGCCGCGCCGCCCGGCTTGCCGGCCGAGGCGGCGCGGATGGCCCGACGCTCAGTGTAGCTGTCGGTAGATCTGCTCGGCGAGCGCGCGCGAGATGCCGTCGACGCTCGCGAGCTCGTCGACGCTCGCCGCGACGACGCCGCGCAAGCCCCCGAAGCGCGCGAGCAGCCGCTGCCGGCGTTTCGCGCCGACGCCTTCGAGCTCTTCGAGCCGCGACGTCTGGCGCGTCTTCGCGCGCTTCGCACGCATGCCGGTGATCGCGAAGCGGTGCGCCTCGTCGCGGATCTGCGCGACGAGCATCAGCGCGGCGCTCTCCTTGCCGAGCTCGAGCGGCGCGCGGCCGTCGGCGAAGATCAGCGTCTCGAGCCCGACCTTGCGCCCCTCGCCTTTCGCGACGCCGACGAGCATCGAGATGTCGAGCCCGAGCTCGGAGAACACCTGCCGAGCGATCTCGACCTGACCGCGGCCGCCGTCGATCAGCACGATGTTCGGCAGCCCCCCGGCCGACGCGGCCGCATGCACCGCGTTGCCGTCGATGCCGGCTGCCGCGTCGGCCGACGCTTCTGCGGCCGCCTCCTCGACCATCTTCTCGTAGCGGCGCGTGAGCACCTGGCGCATCGCCGCGTAGTCGTCGCCGGGCGTGATGCCCGTGATGTTGTAGCGGCGGTACTCGGACGACTGCATCTTGTGGTGGTGATAGACGACGCACGACGCCTGCGTCGCCTCGCCCATCGTGTGGCTGATGTCGAAGCATTCGATCCGCAGCAGCGCGAGATCGTCGCTCTCGTAGCCGAGCACGTCGGCGAGCGAGCGCGTGCGCGCCTGCTGCGAGCCCTGCTCGGACAACAGCCGCGCGAGGGCGAGGCGCGCGTTTTGCTCGGCCATCGTGAGCCACGCGCGCTTTTGACCCTGCGGCTGCCGCACGACCGCTACCTTGTGCCCCACCTGCTCGATGAGCAGATCGATCAGCTCGCGGTTCGCGGGCGCGTGGCTCACGACGAGAATCGGCGGCACCCGGTTGCCGAGATAGTGCTGCGCGATGAACGCTTCGAGCACTTCGGTTTCGAGCGGCGCGGCGCCGGGCTCGGCTTCCTGCGACGCGGCGCCGTCGTCGATTTCGGACGGTGCAGCGGCGTCGAAGGCATTCGCCGCTTCGATGTCCGCTTCCGCGCTTCCTTCGGTGTTTTCGTCGATGTTCTCGCCCGCGCTCGCGCCGGCATGCGCTGCCGCGCCGCCGCCCGCGCGCTCGGCGGCCGCCGCCGTTTCGCCGGCGAGCCGGGCCTGCGCGTCCGCTTCGGTGTGCGCTCCACCGTCCGCTTCCCCGCCCGCGTCAATGTCCGCTTCCGTGCCCGCCTCGCCGGCGAGCGCAAGCGCGCTCTCGACGTGCGTCGGGAAATACGCCTTGTCGCCGAGATGCCGCCCGCCGCGCACCATCGCTAGATTCACGCACACGCGGCCGCCCAGCGCGACGACGGCGAGGATGTCGACGTCGCTGTCGCCGCCGACGTCGATCGCCTGCTGATGCAGCACCTTCGCGAGCGAGCTCATCTGGTTGCGCACGAGCGCCGCCTGCTCGAACTTCAGCTCGGCCGCGAACGCGTGCATCTTCCGTTCGAGCTCGCCCATCACCTCGCCTTGCCGGCCGAGCAGGAAGCGCGACGCGTTGTCGACGTCGCGCGCGTAGTCCTCTTCGCCGATCGCGCCGACGCACGGCGCCGAGCAGCGGCCGATCTGGTGCAGCAGGCACGGACGCGTGCGATTGTTGAACACCGAGTCCTCGCAGGTCCGAAGCTGGAACACGCGCTGCAGGATCTGGATGCTTTCGCGCACCGCCCAAGCGCTCGGAAACGGCCCGAAGTACTGGTTCTTCTTGTCGACCGCGCCGCGGTAGTACGCCATTCGCGGGAACGTGTGGCCCGTCAGCTTCAGGTACGGATACGACTTGTCGTCGCGAAACAGGATGTTGTAGCGCGGCGCGAGCGCCTTGATCAGGTTGTTCTCGAGCAGCAGCGCCTCGGCTTCCGAACGCGTGACCGTGGTCTCGATGCGCGCGATGCGCGTGACCATCATCGCGATCCGCGGCGATAGCTGCGTTTTCGTGAAGTAGCTCGACACGCGTTTCTTCAGATCGCGCGCCTTGCCGACGTACAGTACCGCGCCTTGCGTGTCGTAGTAACGGTAGACGCCCGGCAGGTGCGGCAGTTGGGCGAGGATCGGCTTGGGTTCGAAAGGAGATTCGGGTGCGTCGGGGGATGTCATGCTCAATCCGGGCGCGAGCGGCGCGCGCGAACAAGGTCATTTAGAATCGCCAGTTTAGAGCATTCGCCGCGCGCGTTCGCGGCGCGATCGCCGCGGCAGCCCTGCCGCGCCCCGTTTGCTTTCCGGTTTGCTCCCATCTCGCCCTGCTTTCACAGCTCCGATGACGTCGTCCGCCCCGCTCGCGCCGCCCGCTTCCGCCACCGCCGCCGTTCGCCCGCCGCAAGACGTGTCGGGCCCGATCGCGTGCGATATCTTCTGCGCGGTCGTCGACAACTTCGGCGACATCGGCGTGTGCTGGCGTCTCGCGCGCCAGCTCGCGGCCGAGCACGGCTGGCAGGTGCGGATCTTCGTCGACGATCTCACGACGCTCGCGCGGCTGCAGCCGGCCGCACGGCCTGACGCCGCGCGCCAGACCATCGACGGCATCGTCGTCGAGCACTGGCGCGCGCCCGCGCATGCGGGCGATACGCTCGAGATCGCCGACGTCGTGATCGAGGCGTTCGCGTGCGAGCTGCCGGGCGCGTACGTCGCCGCGATGGCGCGCCGCGCGCGGCCGCCCGTATGGATCAATCTCGAATACCTGAGCGCCGAGGATTGGGTCTGCGACTTCCATCTGCGGCCGTCGCCGCACCCGCGCTATCCGCTGACGAAGACGTTCTACTTCCCCGGCCTCGGGCCTGGCACGGGCGGCGTGCTGAAGGAGCGCGACCTCGACGCGCGCCGGCTCGCGTTCGAAGCGAACGACGACGCACGCCGCACGTGGTGGCAAAACGTCGCGGACGCGCCGATGCCGGGCCCGGACGCGACGGTCGCGTCGCTCTTCGCATACGAGAATCCGGCGCTCGACGCGCTGCTCGAGCAATGGCGCGACGGCCGCGAGCCGATCGTGCTGCTGGTGCCGGAGGGCCGCATCTCGGCGAGCGTCGCGCGCTTCTTCGGCGTCGGCGCATTCGACGCAGGCACGCACGCGGAGTGCGGCAGCGTCGCCGCGCATGGCCTCGCATTCGTCGCTCAGCCCGACTACGACCTGCTGCTATGGGCGAGCGACGTGAACTTCGTGCGCGGCGAGGATTCGTTCGTCCGCGCGCAATGGGCGCGCCGGCCGTTCGTCTGGCAGATCTACCCGCAGGCCGACGACGCGCACCTGCCGAAGCTCGACGCGGCGCTCGCGCACTTCACCGCGCGCGTCGATCACGCGACGCGCGCGGCGACCGAGCGCTTCTGGCACGCCTGGAACGGTTCCGGCACGCCCGATTGGGCCGACTTCTGGCAGCACCGCGCGGCGCTCGCCGCGCGCGCGGCGAGTTGGGCGGACGAGCTCGCGACCGTCGGCGACCTCGCCGGAAATCTGGCGAATTTTGCAAAAACTCAGTTAAAATAAACAGTTATCCAACGGATGACGCGCGCAAGCGCGTCCGTTTTCGGCGCGACGCTCCAGGATAAAGGGGCCGCCAGTTCCGGCCACGGCGGATCGCACACGCGGTCGCCCAGGCTGCCGGGTCGAGTCCGCTTGCGCCGTTAGCCGTTGAGCAACGCTCAGGAAATTTCTCTCGTTCAGGATAGTTTTAGTTATGAAAACCGCACAGGAACTCCGCGTAGGCAACGTCGTGATGGTCGGCAACGACGCATGGGTCGTCTCGAAGGCCGAATACAACAAGTCGGGCCGCAACTCCGCCGTCGTCAAGATGAAGCTGAAGAACCTGCTGACCAACGCGGGCCAGGAATCGGTCTACAAGGCGGACGACAAGTTCGACGTCGTCGTGCTCGACCGCAAGGAAGTGACCTACTCGTACTTCGCCGACCCGATGTACGTGTTCATGGACGCCGACTACAACCAGTTCGAAGTCGAAGCGGAAATGATGGGCGACGCGCTCAATTACCTCGAAGACGGCATGGCGTGCGAAGTCGTGTTCTACAACGAGAAGGCGATCTCGGTCGAACTGCCGACGATCCTCGTGCGCGAGATCACGTACACGGAGCCGGCCGTCAAGGGCGATACGTCGTCGGGCAAGGTGCTGAAGAACGCGAAGATCTCGACGGGCTTCGAGCTGCAGGTGCCGCTCTTCTGCAATACCGGCGACAAGATCGAAATCGACACGCGTACGAACGAGTATCGCAGCCGCGCATAAGAAACGTTTGCGCGAGCAGGCCGAACAAAGCGCCCTTCGGGGCGCTTTTTGTTTATTCGACGCCGCTTATTGCATAAAGGCGCCACATCATAAACAATGCTTTGAAGAAACCCTGACGGGATTCAATTTGTATCATCCGTAACTGTTTTATAGTCGATAACAAATACCGTACGCCAAGTGCGCGATGGGGCATAAAATTCATTTCTCATCCCGAAATGGGGGCTGTATGCCGGTCCGGCCGATGGCCCGGCTTTTCAACTCGCGCACACCATGCCACACGCCCTGATTGTCGAAGACGATCCCAATAGCTTATCCGGCCTGACCGCGCTCCTCGCCGCGGACGGGTTCTCGGTCGATACGGCGACATCGCTCGCCGAGGCGCGCGGCGCACTCGCCCGCTCGATTCCCGATGTCGTCCTCGTCGACTTGAACCTGCCCGACGGCAGCGGCTTCGACTTGCTGCAGAACCTGCCGCAGCAACAGCCGAACGGCTCGCTGCCGGTGATCATCCTGACCGGCAACGCGACCGTCGAAAGCGCGATCGAGGGGTTGCGGCATGGCGTCTGGGATTATCTGCTGAAGCCCGTCAACATCCCGCGGCTGCGCAGCCTGCTCGCGCGGATCCCACGCCCGTACGAACTGATCGAGGAAGTGCAGGCGCTGCGCGCGTCGCTGCGCCGCCTCGGCCGCTTCGGCTCGCTCGTCGGGCGCAGCGACGCGATCCAGCACGCCTACGACATGATCGAGCACAACGCGCGCACCGAAACCGCGGTGCTGTTGTGGGGCGAGCCCGGCACGGGCAAGGAGACGGCCGCGCGCACGCTGCACGACCTGAGCCGCCGCCGCAAGGGCCCGTTCGTCGCGTTCGACTGCCGCGCGGCCGTTCAGTCGCCGCGCAACATCGAAACCAACGGCCGCGCGATCGAGAGCATGCTGCTCGGTCGCGAGCGCGGTGCATACACGGGCGTCGAGCGCCGCGATCCCGGCCTGTTCGAGCAGGCAAGCGGCGGCACGCTGTTCCTCGAGGAAATCACCACGCTGCCGCTTTCGCTACAGGAGGCGCTGCTGCGCGCGCTCGATTCGCAGAACTTCATGCGCATCGGCGGCACGACCGAGATCGCGAGCGACTTCCGGCTGATCGCGACGACTCGCCGCCCGGCGCGCGAAGCGGTCGCGAACGGCACGCTGCGCGAGGATCTGTGGCTGCGCCTCGACGCCGCCTCGATCGGCCTGCCGCCGCTGCGCGAGCGCGATGACGACGTGATCAGGATTGCCGAGGCATTCGTCGACGACCTGAACCGCGACGCACGCGCCACCGGCCTGAACATCACCGACAAGCGCATCGCGCCCGGCTTCGTCCGCGAATGCCTCGCATACGACTGGCCGGGCAACGTGCGCGAGTTGCATGAGCGCATACGGCTCGCGTACGACCAGTCGGGCGATTTCATCGAGACGCTGCGCGCGGGCGACACATACCCGCAGCCCGGCACGGCGCTGAACGGCAGCAGCGTGCAGGTGCGCGTGGGCACGCCGCTCGCCGACGTCGAGGATCTGCTGATCCGCGCGACCCTCGATGCGGTCGGCGGCACACGCCACCGCGCGGCGACGCTCCTCGGCATCAGCCCGAAGACGCTCTACAACAAGCTGCAGCGCATGAAGATCAGTTGACGTCGACGCGAGGGCGGCTGCGCGCCGCCCTCCTCGCCCGTCCGCGTTACGCGAACGTGCTGCGCAGGAGTTCCTGCGCGCGCAGATAGCGCGGCTCGCGCATCAGCCTGCTCCACTCGAGCGCCTTGCCGCGCGGCCGCATTTGTTTGATCCGCTGCAGCGATTCGCGCGACGTCGTCGCACGCAGTTCGTCCAGCACACGTTCCGCGGCGTCCGGCTGATTGCAGATCAGCACCATGTCGCAGCCCGCTTCGAGCGCAGCCTGCGCCGCCTGCGCGAGCGTGCCGCCTTCGCGCGCCGCCTCCATCGACAGATCGTCGCTGAACACCGCGCCCGGAAAGCGCAGCCGGCCGCGCAGCACGTCCTGCAGCCACACGCGCGAAAAGCCCGCCGGCTTCGAATCGACCTGCGTGTAGATCACGTGCGCCGGAATGACGGCCGCGAGCGACAGCCCGAGCCAGTCGTACGGCGCGACGTCGTTCGCGAGGATCTCGTCGAGCGGACGGTCATCGGTCGGCAGTGCAACGTGCGAGTCGGCTTCCGCATGACCGTGGCCGGGAAAATGCTTGCCGCAGTTCGCCATTCCGGCGAGCGCGAGCCCGTGGTTGAGGCTCTTCGCGAGCAGCGCGACGACGCGCGGATCGCGATGGAACGCGCGATCGCCGATCACCTTCGAGCGGCCGTAATCGAGATCGAGCACGGGCGTGAAGCTCATGTCGACGCCGCACGCACGCAGCTCGGACGCGAGCACGTAGCCGACCGCGGTCGCCGCCTTCGTCGCGTGCAGCACGTCCTTGTCCCATAGCTCGCCGAGCCGGCGCATCGCCGGCAACACCGTGAAGCCGTCGGTGCGAAAGCGCTGCACGCGCCCGCCTTCTTGGTCGACCGCGATCAGGATGTCGTCGCGGATCGAGCGGATCGCGTCGGTCAGCGCGACGAGCTGCGCGCGGCTCTCGAAGTGGCGCGCGAACAGGATCACGCCACCCGTTTGCGGGTGCGCGAGACGGCGCGCGTCGTCGCGCGTGAGCGTCGTGCCGGCGACGTCGAGCATTACCGGACCGGGGGTCAGTTTCATCGAATCAGCGTCCTTGCGGAGAATGGATCAGGAAGCGGCGCCCGAGCGCGCGGCGACGACATCGTCGGGCGCCTCGGCGACGACGAACGTCACCGCGTAGTCGCGCTCGTCGCTGACCGTCACGCGCGCGGTGATGCGGCGCGCGTCGAGCCATGCGGCGAGCTCGCCCGACGCGACGACGTACGGCTCGCCGCTCGGCCTGTTGAGCGTTTGCAGCGCGCGCCACGTCATCGGCCAGTGCATGCCGAGGCCAATCGCCTTCGAAAATGCTTCCTTCGCGGAAAAGCGCGTCGCGAGAAACGCGATGCCGCGCGCCTCCGAGCGCGCGCGCCGTGCATGAAAGACATGCAGCTCGTCGGGGCCGAGCACCTTCTCGGCAAAGCGGCCGTCCGTGCGCTCGAGCACGGCGGCGACGCGGCTCACCTGAACGAGGTCGGTGCCGATGCCGTAGATCGCCATGCGCGTCAGCGGCCGCCGTGCAGCGCGGCGACGCGCGCCGCGACCATGATCGCCTTCATCTCGCGCACCGCGTTGTCCCAGCCGGCGAACACCGCGTGCGCGACGATAGCGTGGCCGATGTTCAGCTCGGCGATGCCGGGCAGCGCGGCGATCGCCTGCACGTTCGTGTAGTGGAGCCCGTGGCCCGCGTTCACCTTCAGCCCGAGCGCGATGCCCGCGTCGACACTCGCCGCGATCCGCTCGAACTCGCGCTGCTGCTCGGCCTCGTCGTGCGCGTCCGCGTAGCGCCCCGTGTGCAGCTCGATCACGGGCGCGCCCGTCTCGTGCGCGGCGCGGATCTGCGCGTCGTCCGGATCGATGAAGAGCGACACGCGCACGCCGACGTCCGCGAGCTGCTTGCATGCGGCACGCACCGCATCGAAATGGCCGACGACGTCGAGGCCGCCTTCCGTCGTCAGCTCCGAGCGCTTCTCCGGCACAAGGCACGCGTCGTGCGGACGGATCTCGCACGCGATGTCGAGCATCTCCGGCGTCACCGCGCATTCGAGGTTCATCCGCGTCTTCAGGAGCGGACGCAGCATGCGCACGTCCGCGTCGACGATGTGCCGGCGGTCTTCGCGCAGATGCAGCGTGATCGCGTCGGCGCCCGCGTCCTCGGCGGCGAGCGCCGCGCGCACGGGATCCGGATACGCGGTGCCGCGCGCGTTGCGCAGCGTCGCGACGTGGTCGATGTTGACGCCCAGTTCGATGGCGGTCGGCGAGGTCAGGAAGAAGCTCATAGGTTTTGCAGGTCGATCAGGATCTGACGCGTGGCGAGCGGCGTGCCGCCCAGATAGGTGTTGAGCAGGAAGCGCATCAGCGTCTTGCTTTGCGCGACGGTCTGCGCCCGATGGTAATCGTCCTCTTCCATGTCGAGCAACGTCTGGCCCGCGATCACCGGCCAGTGCGACGGTATGTCGTCGCCCGCGTCGCGCACGCCGCGCTCCGGATCGAACACGTAGAGCTTGTCGGGCTCGACCGAGCGCCGCGCGACCGTGCGCTTGAGCGACATCGCATAGCCCGTCTCGCGCAGCAGCACGCGCTCGAACGAACGCAACACCTGCACGGGCGGCTCGCCGTGCGCGAGGCGCGTGAGCGTGACGAGATAGTGCTTGAAGAGCGGAGGATGCGGATCCTCGCGCGCGCAGAACTTGACGAGCAGCTCGTTCACGTAGAAGCCGCACAACAGCGCGTCGCCCGCGAGGGGCAGCATGCCGCCCACCCATTCGGCGCCCGTCAGCGTGCGCAGCTCGGACTTGCCGGACCACGACAGCGACAGCGGCTGGAACGTCTGCAGCACGCCGCGCAGCGCCGAATGCGGGCGCTTCGCGCCCTTCGCGACGAGCGCGATGCGGCCGTGATCGCGCGTCAGCACGTCGACGACGAGGCTCGTCTCGCGATACGGATGGCTGTGCAGCACGAACGCCGGCTGCTCGGCGATCCGGAACTCGGAGGTACGCGCGGCGGCGCGGCGCGGCTTGCGCAGCGGCTTGTCGGTGGCCGGCACGGGCTGCGCGGCCGGCGGTTGCGGGTCGGCGTCGACCTCGTCGGTCATCCCGACATCGGACGTTCCGTCATTCGTACCCATAGGCGCGCAGCCCCGCTTCGTTGTCGGCCCAGCCGCTCCTCACCTTGACGAAGGTCTCGAGATAGACGGGGCCGTCGAACAGCTTCTCCATGTCCTGCCGCGCCTCGGTGCTGATCTGCTTGAGCTTCGCGCCCTTCTTGCCGATCACCATCGCCTTGTGCGAATCGCGCTCGACGAGGATCGTCGCGAACACGCGCGTGAGGCGCCCCTCCTCCTCGAACTTGTCGATGACGACGGTGCTCGTGTACGGCAGCTCGTCGCCCGTCCAGCGGAACACCTTCTCACGCAGGATCTCGGCCGCGAGGAAACGCGAGCTGCGGTCGGTCAGGTCGTCTTCGCCGTAGATCGGCTCGCCTTCCGGCAGATACGGCTTGATCGTGTCCGTCAGCCGGAGGATGTCTTCCGGATGCTTCGCGGACAGCGGCACGATCTCCGCGAACTCGCGCAGCGCGCCCATCTTCTGGAAGAACGGATACAGCGTGTCCTTGTCCGACACGCGGTCGAGCTTGTTTGCGACGAGGAGCGTCGGCGTGCCGGGCGGAATCAGGTCGAGCACCTTCTGGTCGTCGGGGCCGAAGCGGCCCGCCTCGATCACGAACAGGATCGCGTCGACCGACGTCAGCGTCGACGTCACCGCGCGGTTCAGCGACCGGTTGAGCGCCGTGCTGTGGCGCGTCTGGAAGCCGGGCGTGTCGACGAAGATGTACTGCGCGTCGTCGAGCGTACGGATACCGGTGATCCGGTGGCGGGTCGTCTGCGCCTTGCGCGACGTGATGCTGATCTTCTGGCCGACGAGCGCGTTCATCAGCGTCGACTTGCCAACGTTCGGACGACCGACGATCGCGATCATGCCGCAACGGAAACCGGTGGGAGCGGGTGCGTTCATATCAGGTTGCTGCTGGGTTCGGAAGCGGCCGCACATCCGTGCGCGGCCGCGATGTCGATTGGGACGATGTCAATGACCTGCATCGGCGACGCGCACGGGCGCGGCGGCCAGATCGGGCTCGGCTGCGGACGGCGGCGCGAGCGATGCGTCGCGGGCGCGCGGCGACCGGTCGGCCAGCCCCGCGGCGGCGTCGGGCTTATCCAGCGCCTTGTCGGACGCCTTCGCAGAAACAGGATCGGACGACTTGTCCTGCGCCTGCTCGGGTTCCTGGACCTGCGCCTTGTCCAGTGCCTGCGCCTTGTCCGGGCCTTTTTCCGGCGCCTTGTCCGACAAGGGCTTGTCCGCTTTGTCCGCTGCCGAAGCGGGCTTGTCGGCCGACTTTGCCGCGCGCGGCTCGGCCTTGTCGGCCGAGTGCTCGACATGCGCCGCGCGGATGACCGCGACGGGCGCAGCAGCGGGCGCACGAGCGGCCGCATCGTCAGCCTGCGCGGGCCCGTCGGACGAAGCGGCGCTCGCATGCGCACCGGACCTCGCTTCGACGGTTTTCATCTCGGCAGATTTCGACTCGGCAGGCACTTTCGCTTCGATGGAGCGCGCTTCGACGGCCTTCGGATCCTCCGGCTTCGACTCGGCCGCATTCACGTCGGCCGGTCTTGCGTCGCCCGGCTTCGCGTCGACGGCTTTCGGGTCCGCTCCCTTCGCTTCCTCGCTCGCCACGCGGTTCGCGCCGCGTTCCTTGCGATCCGGCGAACGCAAATCGAGCGCCTCCTGCACGCCCTTCACGCCCGGCACGATCTCCGGCTCCACATGCTTCGCGCCGCGCGCGCTCTTCGAGCGCTTCGGCTTTGCGGCGAGCATCGGCGCAGCTGCCAGCACCTCGTCGAGCGCCTTCTTCGCGGCGGCCTGCTCGGCCGCGCGGCGGCTCGCGCCGGAGCCGGACACCTTCACGTCCAGCTTCGGCACCGTGCATTCGACTTCGAATTGCTGATTGTGCGCCGCACCATGCGTCGCGACGACGGTATAGGTCGGCAGCGCGATCTTGTGGCCCTGCAAATACTCCTGCAGCAGCGTCTTCGCGTCCTTGCCGAGCGTTCGCGGATCGATATGGTCGAGAATCGGGATGTAGAGCCGCTTGATGACCCCTTGGGCGGCTTCGAAGCCGCCATCGAGGAACACCGCCCCGATGATGGCTTCGAATGCGTCCGCGAGGATCGACGGTCTTCGGAACCCGCCGCTGCGCAGTTCGCCCTCGCCGAGCCGCAAGCCGTCGGAGATATTGAGGGCCTGAGCAATTTCGTAGAGCGACTGCTGCTTGACGAGGTTCGCCCGCACGCGCGACAAGTCGCCCTCGTCCAACTTGCTGAAGCGCTGAAACAAAAGGGCAGCCACCGCGCAATTCAGAACGGAATCGCCGAGAAACTCGAGCCGTTCGTTATGCGTGGCGCTATGACTACGATGGGTCAAAGCCTGGCGCAATAATTCCGCATTGCGAAATTCGTAGCGCAGCCGGCTTTCCAACTGGGATAAGGGCATGGACAGGAGTATAACGCGGGCGCCGCTTCGGCCGGGAAACGCAGCCGGGCGCGAAAAGGCGTGACGAGGCGGTGTTGCCGCCGGCTCTTGAAGTCATTCGGCAACACGCCGCGCAGCCCGCGCGCGGCGTGTTGCAACGTTCGAAGCACGGCCTAGTTGAACGAGCCGATGCGTTTCAGTTCGCTGAAGTTCATCCAGATGAAGAACGCGCGACCGACGATGTTCTTGTCCGGCACGAAGCCCCAATAGCGGCTGTCGGCACTGTTGTCGCGGTTGTCACCCATCATGAAGTAGTGGCCGGGCGGCACCTTGCAGACGACGCCGCGGCTGTCGTACTGGCAGTTGTCGCGATACGGATAATCGTCCGCGCCCATCACGAACGGCGGCACCGCCGGATTGTTCAGGATCGCGTTCTTGCGCGCGCCGAGCGTTTCCTCGAACTGCTTCGCATAGTTCATCCGCTCTTCGTCGAAGTAGTCGGGCAGCTGCGCCTCGGGCACCGGCTGGCCGTTGATCGTCAGCTTCTTGTCCTGATACGCGACCGTGTCGCCCGGCAGGCCGATCACGCGCTTGATGTAATCGACCGATTCGTCCTTCGGATAGCGGAACACGACGACGTCGCCGCGCTGGAGCGGACGGCCTTCGGTGATCTTCTGATTCGTGATCGGCAGGCGCAGGCCGTAGTCGAACTTGTTGACGAGGATGAAATCGCCGACGAGGAGCGTCGGCACCATCGAGCCCGACGGAATCTTGAACGGCTCGACGATGAACGAGCGTACGACGAACACGACGAGGATCACCGGGAAGAAGCTCGCGGTGTATTCGAGCCACCATGGCTGGCGCAGTTTCTCTTCACGCAGACGCGCACGCGTCTGCGGCGCGTTCTCGTCGGCGAAGCGCTCGCCGATCCGCTCCTGCTGGCGCTCGAACTCGGCGACCGCCGCGTCCGCCGCCTTCTTCCGCTGCGGCAGGAAAAACAGCTTGTCCAACACCCACGCAATGCCCGTCAAAACGACGAGCACAAAAAGAATCAGCGCAAAATTCATAAAGGATCAGTCCTGTTATTTGTCTTCGACTCGCAAGATCGCCAGGAACGCCTCCTGCGGGATCTCGACCGAACCCACCTGCTTCATTCGTTTCTTACCTTCTTTCTGCTTTTCGAGCAGTTTCTTCTTGCGCGTGATGTCGCCGCCGTAGCACTTCGCGAGCACGTTCTTGCGCAGCGCCTTGATGTTCTCGCGCGCGATGATGTGCGCACCGATCGCTGCCTGGATCGCGACGTCGTACATCTGGCGCGGGATGATCTCGCGCATCTTCGCCGCGACCTCGCGGCCGCGATACTGCGACTGCGAGCGATGCACGATCACCGACAGCGCGTCGACCTTGTCGCCGTTGATCAGCATGTCGACCTTCACGACGTCGGACGCGCGGTATTCCTTGAACTCGTAGTCCATCGACGCATAGCCGCGCGACACCGACTTCAGGCGGTCGAAGAAATCGAGCACGATCTCGGCCATCGGGATCTCGTACGTGAGCTGCACTTGGCGGCCGTGATACTGCATGTTGATCTGCGAGCCGCGCTTTTGCGTGCACAGCGTGATCACCGAGCCGACGTAGTCCTGCGGCATGTAGAGATTCACGGTGACGATCGGCTCGCGGATTTCCATGATCCTCGCGGGCTCCGGCATCTTCGCCGGGTTTTCTACCATGATCGTCGAGCCGTCGCTTTGCACGACCTCGTAGACGACCGTCGGCGCGGTCGTGATGAGATCCATGTCGAACTCGCGCTCGAGCCGCTCCTGCACGATTTCCATGTGCAAGAGGCCGAGGAAGCCGCAGCGAAAGCCGAAGCCGAGCGCCTGCGACACTTCCGGCTCGTACTGCAGCGACGCGTCGTTGAGCTTCAGCTTCTCGAGCGACTCGCGCAGCGCGTCGTACTGGTTCGCCTCGACGGGATACAAGCCCGCGAACACCTGCGGCTTCACCTCCTTGAAGCCCGGCAGCGGTTCCGGAGCCGGCTTGTTCGCAAGCGTGACGGTGTCGCCCACCTTTGCGGCCGTCAGCTCCTTGATGCCGGCGATGATGAAGCCCACCTGCCCCGCTGACAGCGAGTCGAGATCGCGCGATTTCGGCGTGAACACGCCGACGTGCTCGACGGGATACTGCGCGCCCGTCGCCATCATCTTGATCTTGTCCTTCGGACGCAGCGTGCCGTTGACGATCCGCACGAGCATCACGACGCCGACGTAGTTGTCGAACCACGAATCGATGACGAGCGCCTGCAGCGGCGCGTCGGCGTCGCCTTTCGGCGGCGGCACCTTCGCGATCAGCGACTCGAGCACGTCCTCGACACCCAGGCCCGTCTTCGCGCTGCAGCGCACCGCGTCGGTCGCGTCGATGCCGATCACGTCCTCGATCTCCCCGATCGCACTCTCCGGGTTCGCGGCGGGCAGGTCGATCTTGTTGAGCACGGGCACCACTTCGACGCCGAGCTCGATCGCCGTGTAGCAGTTCGCGACCGTCTGCGCCTCGACGCCCTGGCTCGCGTCGACGACAAGAAGCGCGCCCTCGCACGCGGACAGCGAGCGGCTCACCTCGTACGAGAAGTCGACGTGCCCCGGCGTGTCGATGAGGTTCAGATTGTAGACCTTGCCGTCGCGCGCGCGATACGTGAGCGCGGCGGTCTGCGCCTTGATCGTGATGCCGCGCTCGCGCTCGAGATCCATCGAGTCGAGCACCTGCGCTTCCATCTCGCGGTCGGACAAGCCGCCGCAAAGCTGGATGATGCGATCCGCGAGCGTCGACTTGCCGTGGTCGATGTGCGCGATGATCGAGAAATTGCGAATATGATCCATTCAGTGCCGATCAAGCGAAAAAGGCGCGCTCGACGACTGCGGAGCACGCCTTGTAAGTCGGTGAAAAAACGGCCTATTTTAGCCGAAAAGCCCCGTCAGGGGCGGCATTTTGGACGCTCGGGCGTGCCGTGGCCCACCCGGCGCGGCTCGGCCGCTCAACGGCCGTGGGAAGCCACAGGCTTGCGCCGGTGCGAGCGGCGCGCCGTTTTTCGTTCAGCGCCCACGCCACGCGAGCGCCGCCCTGACCCGAGCATCGTCGAAGCGATGCCGGCACACCTCGACGCCGTCGAGCAGCAGCACCGGCACGTCCTCGTCATAGCGCGCGACGAGCGCCGGATCCGCGTCGATGTCGACGTAGTCGACGCCTGCCGAGCATTCGGCCGCGACGGGCGCGAGCGCGTCGCGCATGTCGTCGCACAAATGGCACCAGCCGCGGCCGTACAGCGTGAAGCGCGCGGTGGAGCTCACTTCTGGCGCGGCCGGATCGGGATGAACTGCGTGTTGTCGCCGCGCCGCACGAGCACCGCGACCGCGCGCTGCGGATCGAGCTTCGACGTCACGTCGACGAACTGCTTCGCGCTCGTGATATCGACGTCGCCTACGCGCAGCACGATGTCGCCGCGCTGCAGGCCCGCGCGTGCGGCCGGGCCGTCGACCGCATCGATCTGCACGCCGTTGCGCAGCTTGAGCGTCTTCAACTGGTCGGGCAACAGGTCGCTGACCGTCAGGCCGAGTGCGTTGCTGCGCGGCTTCTGCTGCGGCGCCTGGCGGCTGTCGGTCTTCGCGGCCTTGTCAGTCGGGAATTCGGCGATTGTGATCGGCAGATCGCGCGACTGCCCCTTTCGCCATACCGTCACCGTCGCCTTCGCACCCGGCTTTGTGTCGCCGACCATCCGCGGCAGATCCGACGCCGTTTCGACCGGACGGCCGTTGAACTTCAGGATGATGTCGCCCGGCTGCAGGCCCGCGCGATCCGCGGGACCGCCCGGCTCGACGCTGCTCACCAGCGCGCCCTCCGCCTTCGGCAAGCCGATCGAGTCGGCGACCTCCTTCGTCACCTCGCCGATCGCGACCGCGATCCGGCCGCGCGTCACCTTGCCCGACGCCTTCAACTGGTCGGCGACGCGCATCGCCTCGTCGATCGGAATCGCGAACGAGATGCCCATGAAGCCGCCCGTGCGGCTGTAGATCTGCGAGTTGATGCCGATCACCTCGCCCTGCATGTTGATAAGCGGGCCGCCCGAATTGCCGGGGTTGACGGCGACGTCGGTCTGGATGAACGGCAGGTAATCACCGGTGTTGCGGCCCTTCGCGCTGACGATGCCGGCCGTCACCGTGTTGTCGAGGCCGAACGGCGAACCGATCGCGACGACCCATTCGCCGACGCGCACCTTGTTCGAATCGCCGATCGCGACGGTCGGCAGGTTCGACGCACTGATCTTCACGATCGCGACGTCCGTGCGCTCGTCGACACCGATCAGCTTCGCCTTGAACTCGCGCTTGTCGGTGAGCGTCACGTAGATCGTGTCCGCGTCGTCGACAACGTGCGCATTCGTCATCACGTAGCCGTCGGCCGACAGGATGAAGCCAGAGCCGACGCCTCGGTTCTGCTCCGTGTCGGGCGCATCGGGCGTGCTCGGCGCGTTCTTCTGCCCGCCGGGCGGCTGCGGCAGCGGGATGCCGAAGAAGCGGCGAAAGAATTCCGACATGTCACCGTTGTCGAGGCCGGGCGGCAGCGCGCCGCGCGTATCGGCCGGCACGTTCGCCGTGGTCCGGATGTTGACGACCGCCGGGCCGACTTTCTCGACGAGGTCCGCGAAATCGGGCAACCCCGCGCGCGGCGCGGGCGCGGCGCCCGTTGCGGCGGGCGCGGTCGTAGCATTCGGAGCCGCCGTCGCCGATTGCGCGGCAAACGGCGCAGAGGCCGCCACCGCTGCGGCGACGAGCCAGGTGCGCAGCGAGAGTTTCATCATGTCGGAAGCCGAAGGGTTACTTGGAAGCCTTGTATTCTATGGCAGATGCGAACTGCTGCAACGTCGCGGGCGGCGCCTCGCCAAGAACGGTGATCCAGAAATCGCCGCGGCGCTTGACGAGCACGTGCGTCGCGCCCGTGCTGCCCGCCCCTTCCTTGCGGCTGTTCTTTTCGGCGGGCTCGATGAAGACCGAAATCGTCGCGAGACCGTCGGTGAAGACGGCCTGATCGACGGGAATCGGCGGATCACTCGCGTCGCGCGCGGCCATCGGGCGGCGCACCTCGCGGATCTTTCGGAAGCCCGCGACGGTCGGCGCGATCTGCCAGCCCTGCGCCTCGATGTCGATCGGCGCGACGGGCGGCCGAACGACGGTCCAGCCGCCGAGATTGCGCATGCCGGCCGCGATCGCAGTCTTCTGGCTCGGCGCCGCGGCGCCGAGCTGCAATTGCGAAAATGCGATCTGCTCGAGCACGTGATCGTCGGCGTCGAGCGTCTGCGAACGCAGCAGAAGCCCCGTCTTCGCGTCGGTCCACAGCTTGTACGCGAAGCGGTACGCATCCTTCGGCACGAGCTCGACGACCTGCGCGTCGAGGCCCGCGACGCGGTCGCGGCCGAGCGACTTCGGCTCGTAGACCGACAGGACCTGCTCGCCGCTCGCGCCAAGCAGCGCGGGGAACGAATCCTTGTTCTGGCGGCGCTCGACGACGCAAAGCCGCCGCTCGGGCACGAACGTGTAGAGATCGTCGTTGTGGCGCAGCAGCGTGCGCGGCTTGCCGTCGAGGCTTTCGACCCGCTCGTATTCGCCGTCGCCCTTCGACGCAAGATGGACGATTCGCGACGATTGCACGTACGCGCCGCGCTGATAGACGAACGTCCCTTCGTAGTTCTGCTGCTGCGCGGCCTGCTGGATGCGATCGAGCCACTCGGCGGCGGAGCGCGGGGTGGCCACGGGGTCGTCGGGCTGCTGCGCGAAGGCGGCGGATTGGACGGACAACAGCGCTGCCGCGCACAGCAAAAGCGCCGGCAGCCGTCTCCATCCGAGGATGGCTTGATTCAACTGCAACGTCCGCATCGAGTTTATTGGCCTTGCGTGGTGACGGCTGTGCGAATGACCGGCATCGAACCCGTCACGACGGGCTGCTGCGCGAACTGTTGATGCGCTTCGAGATATTGATCGAGGCTCGCGTCGCGAATGATGTTTGCGTCCTGCAGCGCGGGCTGCGCGCTCGGCTGGGCGGCCGTCACGCGTTGCAGCGCGCCTTGCTGCGCGGGGCTCACCGACGCGACCTGGACGCCGCCCGGCGCGCCGACGCCCTGCATCTGCGGCACGACGATCCAAGTCAGTGTCGCCGCGGCGGCCGCGACCGCGAACGCGGGCACGGCTCGGCGGCGCAGCGCCAGCAGCCGGCGCGCGACAGGCGCGGCGGCGGGCGCGAGCAGATGCGGCTCGGCCGCGAGGCTCGCCGAGAGGCGGGCCATGAACGCGCCGCTCTCGGCGGGCTCGAACGCGAGTTCGTCGGATCGCAGCGCATCGCCGATCACGTGATAATGCGCCCACGTCGCGCGCTCGGCGTCGCCCAGCCCCGCGAGAATCTGTTTCAGCGAAAGGCCTTCAGGCGCTTCGCCGTCGACCAGAGCGGACACGCGCTCGCGTTGCGAGCACGCCTGCGACTGCGTAGAGACCGACCCCATGATGCTCCCCATCTTGCACACACCCCGTCGTGATACACGACTCCGTAACTAGACCCCAACCCGCTCCGACCCGCCGCGAGCGCTTACCAGCGCTTACCCTCCGGCGTATCGAGCAGCGGCCGCAATTTTGCCGCGATCGCCTCGCGGGCACGAAAGATTCGCGAGCGGACGGTGCCGATCGGGCATCCCATCATCTCCGCGATCTCCTCGTAGCTCAAACCTTCGATCTCGCGCAGCGTGATGGCCGTTCGCAGTTCCTCCGGCAGCAACGCCATCGCGGCGTTGACCGTTTGGGCGATCTGCTTGCTCATCAACATCGATTCCGGCGTGTTGATATCCCTTAGTTGGTCGGCGTCGGAGAAAGTTTCAGCCTCTTCGGCATCCGCGTCGGTGGACGTGGGCGCCCGGCGGCCCTGGGTCGCAAGGTAGTTCTTCGCCGTATTGACGGCAATCCGGTACAACCACGTGTAGAACGCCGACTCGCCGCGAAACTGCGGCAACGCGCGATACGCCTTGATGAACGCGTCCTGGGCCACGTCCTCGACCTCCGCGGGATCTCGCACGAGACGCGAGATCAGCCTGATGATCTTGCGGTGGTATTTGGCGACCAGGAGTTCGAACGCCGCCTTGTCGCCATTCTGTACGCGTTCGACCAGTACCTGATCGATTTCTTTTTCACTCACCTGACAAATCCGTAAACGAGGGAAGCAACGCGGAGCGTTATTGTAACGTTCCCGCTCGAGCCGCTCATGAGCGTTTGCGATCGGAAACGGTCATGCCGCCGCGAGCGTCCCGCGCGCGGCGCGCCGGCCCAGCGCACAGAGCGCGCGGAACACGGGCGCGTCGACCGCGTCCGCTAGGATCACGAGCGATGTCGCGCGCCGGCTGCGGCCTTGCACCGTCAGCACGACGAGCAGATCGCTCCATTGCGTGCAGCCGGCGATCTGGCCGTGCGCGAGCAGCCGCCCGTCGCGACCGAACGCGGCAAGCATGCCCGCACCGACGTCGATCCGCAGCGCCGCTGGCTGGCACCGTCCGCAAGCGGCCCGTGCACGCAGCGCGACGAGCGCGGCGACCAGCACGGCAAGCACCGCCGCCCCGCCACCGCCGACGACCGCCTCGGCGCCGGCGTGGACCGCCGCGCCGACGGCGGGCACGAACAGCGTGCACGCGACGCGCAGCCACACCGACGCGCGCAGCACGACGTGCTGCGCGCCTGCCGATGCGGCTTGGAACGGCTCCGTCAAGCGACCCCGCGTCAGACGCGCTTGAAGACCAGCGTGCCGTTAGTCCCGCCGAAGCCGAAGGAGTTCTTCAGCGCGACGTCGATCTTCATTTCGCGCGCTTCGTTCGCGCAATAGTCGAGATCGCACTCGGGGTCCTGGTTGAAGATGTTCATCGTCGGCGGCGACACCTGGTTATGGACGGCGAGCGCCGTGAACACCGATTCCAGCCCGCCCGAACCGCCGAGCAGGTGGCCCGTCATCGACTTGGTCGAGTTGACGACGATGCGCTTCGCGTGATCACCGAACGCACGCTTGATCGCGACGGTTTCGGCAACGTCGCCGAGCGGCGTTGACGTGCCGTGCGCGTTCAGATAGCTCACCTGCTCGGCGCCGATGCCGGCGTTGCGCAGCGCGGCCAGCATGCAGCGGCGGGCGCCGTCGCCGTCTTCGAGCGGTGCGGTCATGTGATGGGCGTCGCCGCTCATCCCGTAGCCCGCGACCTCGGCGTAAATCTTCGCGCCGCGCGCCTTCGCGTGCTCATACTCCTCGAGCACCATAACGCCTGCACCTTCGCCTAGCACGAAGCCGTCGCGGTCCTTGTCCCACGGGCGGCTCGCCGTCTCCGGATCGTCGTTGCGCTGTGACAGCGCCCGCGCGGCCGCGAAGCCGCCGATGCCGAGCGGCGACACGGTCGCTTCCGCACCGCCCGCGATCATCACGTCGGCGTCGCCGTACTCGATGAGGCGCGCCGCCTCGCCGATGCAGTGCAGACCGGTCGTGCACGCGGTGACGATCGCGAGATTCGGTCCCTTGATGCCGAACTTGATCGACAGGTGACCCGAGATCATGTTGATGATCGACGCCGGCACAAAGAACGGCGAGATCCGGCGCGGGCCGCGGTTGAGCAGCTCGGTCTGCGTGACTTCGATCATCGGCAGCCCGCCGATGCCCGAGCCGACGACGACGCCGACGCGCTCCGCGTTCTCGTCGGTGACCTCGAAGCCGCTGTCCTGCATTGCCTGCATGCCGGCCGCGATCCCGTAATGGATGAACGTATCCATGTGGCGCGCTTCCTTCGCCGGGATGTAGTCCTCGACGTTGAAGCCCTTCACCTCGCCTGCGAAGCGGGTCGAGAAGTTCGTCGCGTCGAACTTCGTGATATTGACGATGCCGGACTTGCCGGCCACGAGATTGGCCCAGCCGTCGGCAACATTATTGCCAACAGGCGAAATCAGCCCAAGGCCTGTAACAACAACACGACGGCGGCTCACGGTAACCTCTTTTCCATTGAATGACAAAAACAAAAGCCACAGCGGCCACAGGAACCACCCCTGCGAGCCCTGTGGCTGTTAGCTCGGCCGGCAAGGACGCCGACGCGATCGCGCATCCAGCGCAGCGTGTGCAAAAACTTGCAGGCGACGCGCGTGTTACGCCTTGACGTTCGCGCGAGCGTAGTCGATTGCTTGCTGAACGGTCGTGATCTTCTCGGCTTCTTCATCCGGGATTTCCATGCCGAACTCGTCTTCGAGCGCCATCACCAGCTCGACCGTGTCGAGCGAATCTGCGCCGAGGTCGTTCACGAACGACGCTTCGTTCTTGATTTCAGCTTCGGCGACGCCCAGTTGTTCGGCGACGATCTTCTTGACGCGTTGTTCGATGTTGTCCATTACCCCTCCGAGGGAAAGTTCAGATTTACAAGTGCGCGCATTTTAACAGGTTTGATGCTGCCCAAAATGCGCGCCGGCTTTGCGGCCAAACAAGCGCCCGATGCGCTGTTACGCATGCACGGCGCGGATGGTAAACGAATTCCGTTACGACATGTACATGCCGCCGTTCACGTGCAGCGTCGTACCCGTGATGTAGCCGGCCTGCGGCGACGCGAGGAACGCGACCGCGTGTGCAATGTCCTCCGGGCTGCCGAGGCGGCCGAGCGGGATCTGCGTCTTCAGCGCGGTCTGCTGCTCTTCCGGCAGCACCTTCGTCATGTCGGTGTCGATGAAGCCCGGCGCGACGCAGTTCACGGTGACGCCACGACTGCCGATCTCGCGCGCGAGCGCACGCGTCATCCCCGCCACGCCCGCCTTCGCCGCCGCGTAGTTGATCTGCCCCGGATTGCCCGCGGAGCCGACCACCGACGTGATGTTGACGATGCGTCCGCCGCGCGCCTTCATCATCGGGCGCAGCACCGCACGCGACAGACGGAACACCGCCTTCAGGTTCGTGTCGATCACGGCATCCCACTCGTCGTCCTTCATCCGCATCGCGAGCTGATCCTGCGTGATGCCGGCGTTGTTGACGAGCACGTTCAGCGCACCGAACTCCTTGAGCGTCGATTCGACGAGCGTGTCCACCGCCGACGCGTCGTTGACGTTCAGCACGGCGCCGCGGCCTTCGAGCCCGGCTTCCTTGAATGCGGCGGAGATGCCCTCGGCACCGGCTTCGGTCGTCGCGGTGCCGATCACCGTCGCGCCGCGACGTGCGAGCTCGAGCGCGATCGCGCGACCGATCCCGCGCGACGCGCCGGTGACGATCGCGACTTGTTTGTCGAGAGTCTTGTCCATGCAGTGGTTCCGTGTTTCAGGTGAATCGGCAAGCTTGCGCGCTTGACTTGAATTCAAGCGGCGACGAGCTTGAGCGCTTCGTCGAGCGACGCCGGATCGAACACCGACGCGCCGACCAGATTGGCGTCGATACGCTTCGTGAGGCCGGCCAGCACCTTGCCCGGACCGCACTCGATCACGTGCGTCACGCCCTGCCCGGCGATGTGCTGCACGCATTCGACCCAGCGCACGGGACCCGCCGCCTGGCGCACGAGCGCATCCTTGATCGCCGCGGGATCGGACGCCACCGCGACGTCGATATTGTTGACGACGGGAATCTGCGGCGCCTTCACGTCGACGTTCGCGAGGTATTCGCGCAGTTTGTCGGACGCGGGCTTCAGCAGCGACGAATGGAACGGCGCCGACACCTGCAGCGGCAGCGCGCGCTTCGCGCCCTTCGCCTTCGCGATCTCGCAGGCTTTCTCGATGCCCACCTTCGTCCCGGCGATCACGACCTGCGCGGGCGCATTGAAATTCACCGCTTCGACGACGCCGGCCGCCGACGCCTCGGCGCACACCGCGCGCACCGTGTCGTCGTCCAAACCGAGAATCGCCGCCATACCGCCCTCACCCACGGGCACGGCCGTCTGCATCGCCTGCGCGCGGAAGCGCACGAGCGGCAGCGCATCGCGGAACGCGATCGCGCCGGCGGCGACGAGCGCCGTGTATTCGCCGAGGCTGTGGCCGGCGACGATCGACGGCCGCTCGCCGCCTGCATGCTGCCACGCGCGGTAGCACGCATACGCGGCCGTCAGCATCACGGGTTGCGTATTCGTCGTCAGATTGAGTTCGTCAGCCGGGCCGTCGGCGATCAGCCTGCCGATGTCCTGACCCAGCGCGTCGGACGCTTCGTCGAGCGTCTCGCGCACGACGGCGACGTCGGCGAATGCATTGAGCATGCCGACCGATTGCGAGCCCTGGCCCGGAAAAACGAATGCAAATTTCATATCGTCCCCAATTGAATCGATTCGAGCGGCGCGCACGGACCGTGCGCGCCGATGGGATGCGGAGAAGAGCCGATCAGAAGCGGAAGACCGAGGCGCCCCACGTGAAGCCGCCACCGACGCCTTCGATCAGCACGTGCTGGCCGCGCCTGATGCGGCCGTCGCGCACCGCGACGTCGAGTGCGAGCGGGATCGACGCGGCGGACGTGTTGCCGTGCTCGTCGACGGTGACGATCATGCGCTCCTGCGGCAGGCCGAGCTTGCGGCACGTGCTTGTCATGATACGGATATTGGCCTGGTGCGGAATCAGCCAATCGACCTGTTCCGGCGCAAGATCGGCCTTCGACAGCGCTTCGACCGCGACCTTCTCGAGCACGTTCACGGCGAGCTTGAAGACGGCCTGGCCGTCCATGTGCAGGAACGCGCTGCCCGCGACGACGCCGCGGTTCACGTTGCCCGGCGTGCAGAGAATATTCGAGTAGCTGCCGTCCGCGTGCAGCGCGCTGCCGAGGATGCCCGGCGCTTCGGACGCCGACAGCACGACGGCGCCCGCGCCGTCGCCGAACAGCACGCAGGTCGTGCGGTCCTTGAAATCGAGGATGCGCGAGAACGTCTCCGCGCCGACGACGAGCGCCGTGCGGTGCTGGCCGGCCCGAATGAGCGTGTCGGCAATGGTGAGCGCGTACGCGAAGCCGGCGCACACCGCCTGCACGTCGAACGCGGCGCCGTTGTTCTTGATGCCGAGCTTGTTCTGCAGCAGGCAGGCCGTGCTCGGGAACACAAAATCGGGGGTCGACGTCGCGACGATGATGAGGTCGATCGACTGAGGATCGACGTCGGCCGCTTCGATCGCGCGCTGCGCCGCGACGAGCGCGAGATCGCTCGTCGTGACGTCGGGCGCGGCGAAGTGCCGCGCGTGAATGCCCGTACGCGCGACGATCCACTCGTCGCTCGTCTCGATGCCGTCCTTCGCGAGCCGGTCGGCAAGGTCTTGATTCGTGACGCGGTCGGGCGGCAGGTAGCTACCCGTGCCGAGCACGCGGGAATAGAGGGTCGATTGGGCCATTATGTCTTCGAGGAAAGCGCGGCGGAGGGCTCGGCTGGCTGGCCTGCGGACGGGCTCGCCTGCCCCGCCCCGTCCGCGTCGCGCCCGCTTTCGCCGAGCGGCGCGGCGTTCTCCGCCATCGCTCGCGAAAGGCGCTCCAGCACACCATTTTTGACGGCATCATACCCGCGTTTGATCGCCCACTCAAACGCGTACGCGTCCGCGGAGCCATGGCTCTTGATGACGAGGCTGCGCAGCCCGAGCAGCGCCGCGCCGTTGTACTGGCGATGATCGACGCGCTTCTTGAAGCGCAGCAGCACGGGCAGCGCGAGGAGCGCCATCAGCTTCGACAGCAGCGAGCGGCTGAACTCTTCCTTGATGATGTCCGCGAGCATCTGCGCGAGGCCCTCGGACGTCTTCAATGCAACGTTGCCAACGAAGCCATCGCAGACGATCACGTCGACGGTGCCCTTGTAGATGTCGTTGCCTTCGACGTTGCCGCGGAAATTCAACGTGCTCGCACGCAATAGCTCGCCCGCGCGCCTGATTGTTTCGTTCCCCTTGATGATCTCCTCGCCGATGTTGAGAAGACCGATCGTCGGCCGCTCCTTGCCCTCGAGCGCCGCGACGAGCGCGTGCCCCATTTCGGCGAACTGCAGCAGATGCTGCGGCTCGCAGTCGACGTTCGCGCCGAGGTCGAGCATCATCGTGTAGCCCGTCGGATTCGGCAGCGCGAACGCGATCGCGGGCCGCTCGATGCCGGGCAGCGTCTTCAGCACGTAGCGCGACACCGCCATCAGCGCGCCGGTGTTGCCGGCGGAGATGCACGCCTGCGCCTCGCCTTCCTTCACGTGATTGAGGGCGACGCGCATTGAAGAGTCCTTCTTCTTGCGCAGCGCCACTTCGACGGGGTCGTCCATCGCGACCACTTCGGTGGCCGGCACGACGGACAGCGCAGGCTCGTCGAGCGCCTTGCACTTCTTGAGCTGCGCACGGATCGCGCTTTCGATGCCGACGAGCATCAATTGCGCGTCGGGATGCGAGCGAACGAACTTGACTGCCGCGGGAACGGTCACGGACGGGCCGTGGTCGCCTCCCATGCAATCGATTGTGAGCTTTACAGTCATGGAATGCGACGAATTTCAGGCACAAAAAAGCGGCAGTTGAATGCCGCCTTTTTGTTGAGCCAGGAAAGTGTCAAGCGAACCGGTTGTCGCGCGCGAAGCCTGAATGACCATCAGACGCGCGCCACGGAGACGGAAACGCTTAGTCGTTCTTCGTCTTGACGACTTTCTTGCCGCGATAGTAGCCGTTCGGGCTGATGTGGTGACGCAGATGCACTTCACCCGTGCTCGGCTCGACGGCGAGCGGCGTGGTGGTCAGGAAATCGTGCGAACGGTGCATGCCGCGCTTCGACGGCGACTTCTTGTTTTGTTGAACTGCCATGACTAACTCCTAAAAATTTTCCGAATTCTAACACAGCCCGATCCGGCGCTTGCTACCCCGGCCCTGCGGCCTCACGCCTTCCCGCGCCCCAACCCAACTGCCTAGTGTTTGTTGCCGTCCCCGCCCTTTTTGAGCGCTTCGAGCGCCGCGAATGGATTCGGCCTGCCGCCTTCGCCCGCCGCTTCGTCGGACGTATCGTCCGTATCGGCCGCGGGACCGCTCGCGCCCGATACGAGGCTTTCGTGCACCGCCGGACAGACATCGTGCCTCGGCACGAGCGGCAGCGAAAGCAGCAACTCATCTTCGATCAAGCCCACGAGATCGAACTGGCGCGAACCGACAATCACGTCGACTTCATCTTCGTCGAGCGGGAATTCGTCCGCCTCTTCTTCGGTGGCGACGATCCGGTACACGACGTCGATATCGAACGACTGCTGGTACGGCGTCACGCAGCGCTGGCACTCGAGCCACGCGGCGCCATGCAGCGCGAGACGCAGATAAGGCTGCGCCCCCTCGGTGCCGTCGTCCTGCAGCTCGGGCTGCGTCGAGCCCTCCGCCTGCCAGGTAAATACCGTGTCGCGGTCTGGCGCGTCCTCCGGCACTTCGTTTAACATGCGCGGCAACTGCGAGAGCCGGACGGCACCCGCCGCCTGCCGAGCGCTGCGTGCAAATTCGAACAGATCGATCGCGTGTGGATCGAGCGAAACCGCGGGCTTGCTTGAGGACGGGTTCATGTGCGCTCCTGCCGTATCTGCCGTATCAACCCTCGGTACAACTCGTTCGTGCAGGCAGCCTGCGCAACCCCGCGTCCCGCGCGCCGATGCCTGACGCATCCGGCGCCGCCGTTGGCGCGTTGGGCGCTCGCAAAACCCCTGCCGATGAAAAGCGCAAGAGCATACCTGTTTTATCTTTTCGAGTCAAACACTTAAGACTTCGCCTGACACGACGCCGCGACGCGCCCGCGTGCCGCGCGGCAACGGCGATCCCTCCACCCCGGATCTTTCGAACCGACCGACACCCGACACCATCATGCAGGACAACCTTTCCAGTCCGCCGCGGCTGATTCTCGCCTCCAGCTCGCGCTACCGGCGCGAGCTCCTCGAACGCCTGCGCGTGCCGTTCGACGTCGTCACGCCCGCTGTCGACGAAACACCGTTGCCGGACGAAACGCCGTCCGCGACCGCACTGCGGCTCGCCGCCGCGAAGGCGCGCGCCGCCGCCGAACGCGCGAATTCGCCGCACGGCGCGCTCGTGATCGGCTCCGACCAGGTCGCGACCTTCGACGGGCTGCAGATCGGCAAGCCGGGCTCGCACGCGCGCGCGCTCGCGCAGTTGCAGGCGATGCGCGGCCGCGAAGTCGAATTCCACAGTGCGCTCTGCCTGTACGACAGCCGCTCCGGCGCGACGCAAGTCGAGGACATCGTGACGCGCGTGCGATTCCGCACGCTGACCGACGCCGAACTCGACGCCTATTTGCACGCGGAGACGCCGTACGACGTCGCGGGCAGCGCGAAATCGGAAGGGCTCGGCATCGCGCTCCTCGACGCGATCGATTCCGACGATCCGACCGCGCTCGTCGGCCTGCCGCTCATCGCGCTCACGCGGATGCTGCGCGCGGCCGGCTACCCGCTCTTCGGCGCGCCGGCGCCGGCTGCCACAGGAGCGGACGGACGATGACGGCAGGCACCCTCTATCTGATTCCGAACACGCTCGGCGAAGGCGACGCCGCGATGCTGGCGGCCGTACTGCCCGCCGCCGTGCAGGCGCGCGCCGCATCGCTCGGCTATTACATCGGCGAGAACGCGAAGACGACCCGCGCGTTCCTGAAGAAAGTCGGCGCCGAACGGCCGATCCAGGAAATCGAGATCCGCGAGCTGAACGTGAAGACACCCGCAGGCGAGATCGACAAGCTGCTCGCGCCGGTGCTCGCGGGCGCCGACGCGGGGCTCGTGTCGGAAGCCGGCTGCCCGGCCGTCGCCGATCCCGGCGCGCTTCTCGTGCGGCGTGCGCACGAGCGCGGCGTGAAGGTCGTGCCGCTCGTCGGGCCGAGCTCGATCCTGCTCGCGCTGATGGCGTCCGGCCTGAACGGCCAGAGCTTCGCGTTTCACGGCTACCTGCCCGTCGACGCCGCCGCGCGCGCGAAGCGCCTGCGCGAGCTCGAGCAGCAGTCGCGCAAGGCGAGGCAGACGCAGATATTCATCGAGACGCCATATCGCAATCACGCGATGCTCGATACGCTCGTCGCGACGTGCGCGCCGTCGACGCTCGTGTGCGTCGCGGCCGACCTGACGCTGCCGACCGAGACGATCGCGAGCCGGCCGGCCGGAGCATGGAAAAAAGCGCCTGTGCCCGATCTGCACAAGCGCCCGGCGATTTTCCTGCTGCTCGCGAATTGAGCGTGAGCGAGCCGCGCTGTCAGCGCAGCTTCAGCTCGCTGCCGGCGACGGCCGCCTTCAGCGCGGCGCTGCCGACCGCCGCGCCGAACCGGCGCGCGACGCGGTTGGTCAGGCTTTCCTTGACCGTGTAGTCGACGAGGTCGGGCGCCTTCAGCACGTCGCGCGCGACGGTGTCGGTCGTCCCGTAATCGTCGGCGAGGCCGAGCTCGATGCTCTTCGCGCCCGTCCAGAAGAGCCCCGAGAAGATGTCCGGCGAGTCGTGCAGCCGTGCGCCGCGGCCGTCCTTCACCGCCTTGATGAACTGCGCGTGGATCTCGTCGAGCATCTCCTGCGCGTGCGCGTCCATCTTCGGCGTCTCCGGCGAGAACGGATCGAAGAAGCCCTTGTTCTCGCCCGACGTGTGCAGGCGCCGATCGACGCCGAGCTTGCCCATCAGCCCGGTGAAGCCGAAGCCGTCCATCAGCACGCCGATCGAGCCGACGATGCTCGCCTTGTCGACGTAGATCTTGTCCGCCGCCGACGCGATGTAGTAGCCGCCCGACGCGCACATGTCGGTGACGACGACGTAGAGCGGCTTCGCCGGATATTTCTTGCGCAGCCGACGGATCTCGTCGTAGACGATGCCCGCCTGCACCGGGCTGCCGCCCGGGCTGTTGATACGCAGCACGACGCCTGCCGTGCCTGAATCCTCGAACGCGCTGTCGAGCGCGGAATTGATGTCCTCGGCATTCGCGTTGGTGCTCGCGGCGATCTCGCCGTCGATCGTCACGACCGCCGTGTGGCGGCCGCTCGCGAGCTTGCCGCCGTCGCCGGACAAGCTGAAAAATGCAAAGACGAGCGCGGCGAGCACGAACAGAAACGCGAATCGGAAGAAGATCTTCCAGCGCCGCGCCGCGCGCTGCTCCTTGATCGCCGCGAGCGCGATGCGCTCGAGCGCGGCGCGCTCCCAGTTCGGTTCACGGGCGGCGGCGCGCGCCGCGGATTGGGATGACGAATCGGGAGGGTTGATTTGATCGGACATGCGTGAAAATCAGTGGTCAGAGAAGGCCGGGCGCAGTTCGCCGTCGGGCAGCCAAAACACCGCGCGGCCGTCGGGCGTGTCCCGCTCGTCGACCTGAACGGCGCGCAGCCGCGCACCGCGGCACGGGCCGCCGACGCATTTGCCGGTGTCCGGCGTATAAATCGCGCCGTGCGTCGCGCACATCAAGTATAAACCCGACGATTCGAAGAACTGTCCCTCTGCCCAGTCTAGTTCCATCGGCACGTGCGCGCAGCGGTTCAGGTAACCGTACGCGCGCCCCTCGTAGCGAACGAAGAACACGACGACGGGCTCGCCGCGCAGCGTCGCGTCGAGCCGCACGCCCGCGCCGCCGTCGACGAGCGCGTCGGCCGCGCACACGAAGCGGGCGTCGTCGCCGCCTGTCATGCGTGCTCCCGCAGCCAGCCGGCAAGCGACGCGACGTCCGGCGCGACGAAACGCGGCGACAGCGCCGCGAGCGCATCGGCCGGATGCGCGCCGTACGCGACGCCGACGCCCGCCGCGCCCGCGCTCGCGGCCATCTGCAGGTCGTGCGTCGTATCGCCGATCATCACGGTGCGCGCCAGATCCTGCCCTAATTCGCGCGACAACTCCTGCAGCATCGCCGGGTGCGGCTTCGAAAAGGTCTCGTCCGCGCAGCGCGTGCCGTCGAAAAGGCTCGTCAGCTTCGCCTGGTCGAGCGCGCGGTTCAGGCCGACGCGCCCCTTCCCCGTCGCGACGGCGAGCAGATAACCGGTGTCGCGCAGCTCGTCGAGCATCTCGCGCACGCCGGCGAAAAGCTCGATCCGCTGATCCTTGACGAGATAGTGGAAGCGGTAGCGCTCGGCGAGCCGCGGATAATCGACGGGGTCGAGGCTCGGCGCGGTGACGGCGAGCGCGTCGCGCAGGCCGAGCCCGATCACGTAGCGGGCAGCCTCGTCGGACGGCGCAGGCAAGCCGAGATCGCGGCACGCGGCCTGGATGGACTGCGCGATGTGCGCGGTCGAATCCATCAGTGTGCCGTCCCAGTCGAAGACGATCAGATCAAATTGCTGTCGGGCCATGCGTGTCACGCGGAATCGCGCAAGTCGGTGAGTTGATCGAGAAAGTGCCGGCACTCGGCGGGCAGCGGCGCGTCGAACTGCAGCGGCTCGCCCGTCAGCGGATGCGCGAGGCGCAGCCGGTGCGCATGCAGGAACATCCGCTTGAGCGACGGCACCGCGTTCGCGCGGGCGAGCGCCTTGTTCAGCGCGAAATCGCCGTATTTCGCGTCGCCGACGATCGGCAGGCCGAGATGAGCGAGGTGCACGCGAATCTGATGGGTCCGCCCCGTTTTGAGTTCCGCTTCGACGAGCGCGTAGCCCGGCCAGCAGTTGACGAGATTGAACACCGTATGCGACGGCAGTCCGTCTTCCTGAACCCGCACGCGCCGCTCGCCGTCGGGCGTCGAGTACTTGAACAGAGGCACCTTCACCGCGCGGCGGCGGCCCCAGTCGGGCGCCCACTCGCCGTGCACGCACGCGAAGTAGCGCTTGTCCATCCGGTTTTCGCGGATCTGCTCGTGCAGTCCGACGAGCGCCGAACGCTTCTTCGCGAGCATCAGGATGCCCGACGTCTCGCGGTCGAGCCGGTGCACGAGTTCCAGGAATTTCGCGTGCGGCCGCGCATGACGCATCTGCTCGATCACGCCGAACGCGACCCCGCTGCCGCCGTGCACGGCGACGCCCGCCGGCTTGTTGAGCGCGATGATCGCGTCGTCCTCGAACAGGATCTCGAATTCCGCGGCGGGCACGGGCCCAGGCCCGGCCGCGCGCGCGAGGTCGGCCGCCGCGACGCGCACGGGCGGCACGCGCACGACGTCGCCGTGCGCAAGCCGGTATTGCGCGTCGACCCGGCCCTTGTTCACGCGGACTTCGCCGCTGCGGAGGATCCGGTAAATATGACTCTTCGGCACGCCTTTGCAGACACGCAAGAGGAAGTTGTCGATGCGCTGACCGGCGGCGCCGTCGTCGATCTCGATGAGCGAAACCTGACCGCTTGCGACCGAATTATGGGATTTTTTGCCTAACTCATTCATACTGAATATAATTTTGCGCAGCCTTCCGTAGCGAAGCGGCCTGATCGGCCGGTTTTCGGGCGGACTGCGCGAGGCGCAAGCGCAAACTGTTATTTTACTTGCGCCCGGGGCGCGCTGCTCGTCCTCATGAATGAAAGCAGCAAGTTGCACGCACGGCACCCCGCTCAGGCAGGGATCGCGCCCACAGGCGGATTCGGTCCGAGCCGTGCCGCGGTAACGGAATGTTGGACAAAAAGAATTTGTAGGAAGCTGCGGCGCGGCGCGATGTAAGCCCAACGCAGCTCCCTGTTGCGAATAGAACGGCGTGCGCCCGATGTGGTTCCGCCATAGCGCGGAACTTGGCGACGTCAAAACCAAGGAAGGACACCCCAGGCGGGAAAGTCGGGCTGGATTCGATACTCCCCGCTGCGGCCGAGCCGCAGTACATGCCGTCATCCGGCGCCGCGCGCACTTTGCGCCGCGCCCTGCGGCTGTGCCCGGTCAGAGGCTTAGCGCGCCCAGTGGCGCGCGGAGTGTCGACGCCGTGTGCTTTGAAGCCGTGTTCGCAGGCGCCCTCTGGCCGCCGCCCCGTCGTATGGGCGCGCGCCTCGTCAGGCCATTCTCCCGCCATCGTTCCCGCTCCAGCGTGCTTGTGACAACACAACAAGGCGCGGCCTGCCGTCGTCCCGCGTTCCGCATGACAAGCGGAGCGCGCCGCCGACAGAACCGCCTGGAGTCGTTCAATGAAACGCATGCTGTTCAATGCGACGCAGCAGGAAGAACTGCGCGTCGCCATCGTCGATGGGCAGAAGCTCATCGACATCGACATCGAAACCGCCGGACGCGAACAACGCAAAGGCAATATCTACAAGGGCGTCGTCACCCGCATCGAACCGTCGCTCGAAGCCTGCTTCGTCAACTACGGCGAAGACCGCCACGGCTTCCTGCCGTTCAAGGAAGTCGCCCGCCAGTACTTCAAGGAAGGCGTCGACATGCGCTCCGCGCGCATCCAGGACGCACTGCGCGAAGGCCAGGAGCTGATCGTCCAGGTCGAAAAGGAGGAGCGCGGCAACAAGGGCGCGGCGCTCACCACGTTCATCTCGCTCGCCGGCCGCTACCTCGTGCTGATGCCGAACAACCCGCGCGGCGGCGGCGTGTCGCGCCGCATCGAGGGCGACGAGCGCCAGGAGCTGCGCGAGACGATGGCGCAGCTTCAGATCCCCGACGGCATGAGCATGATCGCCCGCACGGCGGGCATCGGCCGCAGCGCCGAGGAACTGCAATGGGACCTGAACTACCTGCTGCAGCTCTGGCACGCGATCGAGGCGGCGTCGCAAAGCGGCCATCCCGGCCAGCCGATGCTGATCTACCTCGAATCGAGCCTCGTGATCCGCGCGATCCGGGACTATTTCCAGCCGGACATCGGCGAAATCCTGATCGACACGACAGAGATCTACGATCAGGCCCGCGCATTCATGGACATCGTGATGCCCGACAACGTCGGCAAGGTGAAGCGCTATCACGACGACGTCCCCCTCTTCTCGCGCTTCCAGATCGAGCACCAGATCGAGACCGCGTACTCGCGCACGGTGCCGCTGCCGTCGGGCGGCGCGATCGTGATCGATCACACCGAGGCGCTCGTCGCGATCGACGTGAACTCGGCGCGCGCGACGAAGGGCGCGGACATCGAGGAGACGGCGACCCGCACGAACCTCGAAGCGGCCGACGAAGTCGCGCGCCAGCTCCGTCTGCGCGACCTGGGCGGCCTCATCGTGATCGACTTCATCGACATGGAGTCGGCGAAGAGCCAGCGTGAAGTCGAGCAGCGTCTGAAGGACGCGCTCAAGCACGACCGTGCGCGCGTGCAGATGGGCAAGATCTCGCGCTTCGGCCTGATGGAGCTGTCGCGCCAGCGCCTGCGCCCGGCGCTGTCCGAAGGCAGCCACGTCACCTGCCCGCGCTGCAACGGCACGGGCCACATCCGCGACACCGAATCGTCCGCGCTGCAAGTGCTGCGGATCATTCAGGAAGAGGCGATGAAGGAGAACACCGCGGCGATCCACTGTCAGGTGCCCGTCGAGGTGACCGCCTTCCTGCTCAACGAAAAGCGTCAGGAAATCAACAAGATCGAGTCGCGCTTCAAGGTCGGCGTCGTGCTGATCCCGAACAAGCATCTCGATACGCCGCACTACAAGCTCGAGCGCCTGCGTCACGACGATGCGCGCCTCGACGATCCGCGCGCCTCGTGGAAGATGGCCGAGGAAGCCGCCCGCGAGCTCGAGGCGGAAACCGGCTACAGCAAGCGCGCCGAGGAAACGAAGCCGCGCCAGGAAGCGGCCGTCAAGGGCATCACGCCCGAACGCCCCGCACCGAGCCCCGCGCCACAGCGCCAGCCCGCACCGGAGGCGGCGCCCGTGGCCGTCGCGCCAGCAAGTGGCGGCTTCGTCAAGTGGCTGAAGAACCTGTTCGGCATGCAGCCGGCCGTGGCGCCCGCACCGGCGCCCGCTGTCAAGGAACCGGCCGCGCGTCCGGCGCGCGAGCGCGGTGAGCGCGGTGAGAAGGCCGAGCGCGGCGGCGATCGCAACCGCAACCGTCGCGGCAGTGGCGGCGCGCAGCAGGCAGGCGGACGCGACCAGGCCGCTGCAGGCGGCGGACGCGGTCAGGCCCCGCGCGCCGAGCGCGAAGCCAAGGAAACCCGCGAACCGCGCGAAGGCCGCGAGGCCCGAGAAGGTCGTGAAGGTCGTGAAGCACGCGGCGGCCGGGACAATCGCGAAGGCCGCGAAGGCCGCGAAGCACGCGAAACCCGTGAGCCGCGCGAGCAACGTGAGCCGCGTGAGCCGCGTGAGCGCGCGGAGACAGCCGATGCCGCTGAAGCGCCGCGCAGCGAGCGCCGTGAACGCGGCGAGCGCCGCAAGCCGGTCCCGCACGTCGCAACGCTCGAAACCGTGAACCGCGGCGAAAGCGCCCACGCGGAGCCGATCGAGCAGCCGGCTCATGCGCCCGGCGCGGAAGCCGGCGTCGAAGCGGATTCGAACGCCCGCGACGGCGAGGAACGCCGCCGTCGCCGCCGCGGTCGCCGCGGTGGCCGCCGCGAGCGTGAAGACGAAACCGCAGGCGCAGCACAAGCGGCGGAAGCCAGCGAAGGCGCGACGGCCGAAACGGCCGCATACGCAGCCGAAGCGCCGCAAGGCTTCGCGCCAATCGCCGACCACGAGCCGCAGCACGCCGGACAAGCGGGTGCAGGCGTGGCGGCGGTTGCGGCCGCGGCAGTCGCCACGGAAGCGATCGCTCACGTCGAGCGCGGCGTGAAGGTCGAGGCGCAAGCGGCCGCCGAAGCGCCTGCCGTTTCGGCCGAGCCGATCGCCGCAGCGCCGGCTCGTGCCGTCGAAGCACCTGCGGAAGCCGCGCCGGCTGCGACGCATGCCGAACCGGCTCCGGTCGAAAGCACGCACGAGCAAGCCGCTCCGGCCAACGCTGCTCCCGCTGAAGCCACGCCGGCCGAAGCGCCTGCCGCGGAAGCGTCCGAAGCCACCGCCCCGGCGGTTGCTCCGACCCCGATCGCCAAGCCGGCCCCGGCAGTCGTCGAGCCGCAGCCCGCGCCCGCCGCAGTCGCCCCTGCCGAGGCAAGCGTCGCGCACGAGCCGGCCACCGTCGCCGAGACACAAGCACCGTCGGCGGCCGTCGCCGAGGCCGTCGCACCGGCTGCGGTAGCAGCCCCGAGCGCGAGCCTCGAAACGGTGCTCGAATCCGCCGGACTCGTCTGGGTCAACACGGACACGGACAAGCTGCGCGCGGCGCAAGCCGCCGCCGCGCAGATCGCGCCGCCCGTCCGTGCGCCGCGCGAACGCAAGCCGCTGCCGCCCGTCGAAACGGCGCCGATGCAGCAAGTCGAGACGACGCACCGCTGATTCGGTCGTCCATCGCACGAAAAAGCCCGCCCCGAAAAGGCGGGCTTTTTTGTCTGTGCTCGGATTCTGCGGGTTTCCATGCCCGGCCCCGCCTGCCGCTTCCAGCTAGAATGGAGGTCTAGCTCATCTTGCAACGCTCATGTCCCGACGCATCATTCCCGTGACCCCGGTCAGCGCAGCGCCCGATCTGTCCGGCGCCCTGCTCGCGCCGAGCGGCACACTGCGCGACGCCTTGGCGCGCCCGTTGCGCGACCTGCGCATCTCGGTCACGGACCGCTGCAACTTCCGATGCGTGTACTGCATGCCGCGCACCGTGTTCGGCAAGGACTATCCGTTCCTGCCGCACAGCGCGCTCCTGACACTCGAGGAAATCGAGCGTCTCGCGCGGCTTTTCGTCGCACACGGCGTCGAGAAAATCCGCATTACGGGCGGCGAGCCGCTCTTGCGCAAGAACATCGAATTCCTGATCGAGCGCCTCGCGCAAATGACGACCGTCGCGGGCCGGCCGCTCGACCTTACGCTCACGACCAACGGCTCGCTCCTCGCGCGCAAGGCGAAAAGCCTGCGGGATGCGGGGCTGTCGCGCGTGACGGTCAGCCTCGACGCGCTCGACGATGCGCTCTTCAAGCGGATGAACGACGCCGACTTCGCAAGCGCCGACGTGCTCGACGGCATCTTCGCCGCCCGGGCGGCGGGCCTCACGCCCGTGAAGGTCAACATGGTCGTCAAGCGCGGCACGAACGACGCCGAGATCGTGCAGATGGCGCGCCGCTTCAAAGGCACGGGCGTCGTACTTCGCTTCATCGAATACATGGACGTCGGCACGTCGAACGGCTGGAACATGGCCGAGGTGCTGCCGTCCGCAGACGTGATCGCGCGCGTCGCCGAGCACTTCCCGCTCGTGCCGCTCGAACGGCACACACCGTCCGAAACCGCGCAGCGCTGGGGCTACGCGGACGGCAGCGGCGAGATCGGCGTGATCTCGAGCGTCACGCGCGCGTTCTGCGGCGACTGCACGCGCGCGCGGCTGTCGACGGAAGGCAAGCTGTACCTGTGCCTCTTCGCATCGTCCGGCCACGACCTGCGCAGTCTCGTGCGCGGCGGCGCGACCGACGAGCAGATCGCCACCGTGATCGGCCACGTCTGGCAGGCGCGCACCGACCGCTACTCGCAACTGCGCGGCAGCGCGCAAGCGGGAGAAGAAGCGGCGGGCGAAGCGAAGCGCGTCGAAATGTCCTACATCGGCGGCTAGGCGCGCCGCCCGCTTCACGCGCTCGCCGCTTTCGCGATGCCGCCGCACGCCGCCCCCTCTTCCACGATCACCGGCCTGCTGCTCGCGGGCGGACGCGGCGCGCGGATGGGCGGCGTCGACAAGGGGCTGCAGCCGCTCCACGGCAAACCGCTCGCGCTGCACGTGCTGCGCCGGCTCGCGCCGCAGGTGGACGCGCTCGTCATCAGCGCGAATCGTCATCTCGATAAGTACGCGTCGCTCGGCGCGCCGTTTGATGCGCGTGTCGTCGCGGATACGCATGCGGACTTCGCCGGCCCGCTCGCCGGGCTCGCCGCCGGCATGCGCGCGGCCGACACGCCGCTCGTCCTGTGCACGCCGTGCGACTCGCCGTTCCTGCCCGCCGATCTCGCCGCGCGTCTTGCCGCCGCGCTCGACGCGCAGCACGCGGAAATCGCGTTCGCGACGACCGTCGACGCGCATGGCGACGTCTCTCCGCAGCCGGTCTTCGCGCTCGTGAACACCGCGCTCGCCGACGATCTCGCCGCATATCTCGCGTCCGGCGAGCGCAAGATGCGCGCGTGGTACGCACGCCACAAGACGGTCGAAGTGCCGTTTGACAACGAGCGGGCGTTTTACAATGCAAACTCTTTGCGGGACTTAGCCGGCCTCGAACGTCCATGACGGGCCGCACGTCGTTCCGCGCGCCGCCCGCCGCTCACGACGCGTGCGTTTCACAGCGCGGCGGCCGGGACGCCGGCCCCGAATACAATCCGCCTAGCGGCGCCTCGTCATCGATGACCACGCACACCACGCCTACGCCATCCTCCACGTCCGAGAACGCCGTCGCGCTGACCGTCGACGAAGCGCGCGCGCTCGCGTTGCGCTTCGCCGAGCCAGTGACGCAAGTCGAGCGCGTCGCGCTGCGCGATGCGCTCGGCCGCGTGCTCGCCGATGAGGTCGCATCGCCGTTCGACATCCCCGCCTACGACAACGCCGCGATGGACGGCTATGCGTTCGACGGTGCGGCGCTCGCCGCGCCGGCCGCCGGCGGCACGCTCGAGCTCGCGATCGCCGGCCGCGCGCTCGCGGGCCATCCGTTCGACGGCCCGCGCGTCGCACCACGCGCATGCGTGCGGATCATGACGGGCGCGCAGGTGCCCACGGGCTGCGACACCGTGATCCCGCAGGAAAAAGTCGAAACGATGGGCGATGTCGTGCGCTTTCCGGCATCGGCCGTCGCGCGCGGCGACCACTGCCGGCGCGCGGGCGAAGACCTCGCACGCGGCGCGAGCGCGCTCGCCGCCGGCCGCGTCGTGCGCGCGACCGATCTCGGCCTGCTCGCATCGCTCGGCATCGCCGACGTCGCGGTGCGCCGCCGCGTGCGCGTCGCGTTCTTCTCGACGGGCGACGAGCTGCGCGTGCCGGGCGAGCCGCTGCGCGACGGCGGTCTCTACGACAGCAACCGCGCGACGCTAGCCGGGATGCTCGCGCGTATCGGCGTCGACACGATCGATCTCGGCATCGTCCGCGACGATCCCGTCGCACTCGAGCAAGTGCTGCAGACTGCGGCCGCGCAGGCGGACGCGGTGATCACGTCGGGCGGGGTGTCGGTCGGCGACGCGGATTTCACGCGCGCGCTGCTCGACAAGCTCGGCGACGTCACGTTCGCGAGCGTCGCGATGCGCCCGGGCCGGCCGCTCGCTTGCGGCCGCATTTGGGCGAGCGGGCGCGACGGACGGCCTGCGCTCTTCTTCGGCCTGCCGGGCAATCCGGTCGCGGTCGCGGCGACGTTCCTCGTGATCGTGCGAGACGCGCTCTTCGCGATGATGGGCGCCGACGCGAAGCCGCTTCCCTGCTATCCGGCCGTCTGCAGCGCGCCGCTCAAGAAGCGCGCGGGCCGCACCGAATACCTGCGCGGCCACGCGGCGCGCGACGCGGGCGGCGTCTGGCACGTAACGCCCGCCGGCTCGCAAAGCTCGGCGTCGCTCAAGAGCCTGAGCGACGCAAACTGCTTCATCGTGCTCGCGCACGACGCCGCGCGCGTCGACGCCGGCGCGACGGTCGACATCCTGCCGTTCGACGGCGCCATCTGAATCCGTTCTCAGCACTTCCACGGGGCAACTCGCATATGAAAAAACAAATCTCTTCGATCGCGCCGGGGCAGACCGCGAAAGCGCTGATCCTCGTCTATCTGACGTTCAGCGTGCCGATCGTGCTGCTTGGCATTCTCGTCGCGTTCGTGCGCTACGGGCGCGTCGAGCTGAGCACGATCTTCAGCGCGCTGCTCTTGAACGCGATCCTCGGCTTCGTGCTGCTGTGGATTGCGTGCCACGCGTACAACTGGGTCGCATCGCGCTTCGGCGGCATCGAGATCGTGCTGTCGGACGCGCCGGAGGAAGCATGAGCGCCACGGCGAACGAGACGATCTCGATCCGCGCGGCAGCGCCCGCCGACGTCTCCGCGATGCTCTCGCTGATGCGCGAGCTCGCGGCGTTCGAGAAGCTCACGCATCTGTTCGTCGCAACCGAAACCGATCTCGCCGACGCCCTTTTCGGCGCACGGCCGTCGGCCGAGGCGCTCGTCGCGGTGCACGGCGGCGCGATCGTTGGCTATGCGCTCTACTTTCACAACTATTCGACGTTCATCGGCCGCCGGGGCCTGTATCTCGAAGACCTGTACGTGCAGCCGTCGCAACGCGGCACGGGGCTCGGCACGCGACTGCTGCGGCGGCTCGCGGCGATCGCGGTCGAGCGCCGCTGCGGGCGCTTCGAGTGGACCGTGCTCGACTGGAACCAGCCGGCGATCGACTTCTATCGGAAGATGGGCGCGGACGTGCTGTCCGACTGGCGCGTCGTGCGCGTGACGGGCGACGCGCTCGCGCAGCTCGCGAACGGCGCCGCTTAGCGCAGGCGCGGCGCGGCTGCCGGACGGCACACGGTAACGTGGCTGGCGGCTGGCATTGACGCCCAATCGTCGCGCGAGGCGATGAACGACGGGCCGCTCGGTCGAGGCCGGACAAAACCGCCGACACTCGATCGAACCGGCCAAGCAAACGGGGCGCACGCGGCGCCCCGTTTTTCATTTTGCATGCGCGCTCGGCAATCCGTCCGCCTTTCGCGCGACGCGCACCTCAGCGCTCGTCCGCCTCCGCTCCATCGGCGCCCAACAGACCGCTCGCGGCCTCGCCCGGCAGCGCCTCGACCTCCTTCAGCTTGCGGTTCATCACGCGCGTGCGCTGCTCGGCCGCTTCGATCGAGCGCGTGACCGTCTCGAGCTGCGACTTCGTCCGCGCGAGCACGTCGCCGAACTTGCCGAACTCGGTCTTCACCGCACCGAGCACCTGCCACACCTCGCTCGATCGCTTCTCGATCGCGAGCGTGCGAAAGCCCATCTGCAGGCTGTTCAGGAGCGCGGTCAGCGTCGTCGGACCGGCGATCGTCACGCGATAGTCGCGCTGCAAAAGATCGGTCAGGCCCGGGCGGCGCAGGATCTCCGCATAGAGCCCTTCGGTCGGCAGGAACAGCAGCGCGAAATCGGTCGTATGCGGCGGCGCGACGTATTTCTCGGCGATCGTGCGCGCCTCCGCGCGAATCCGCGCCTCGAGCGCGCGCGCCGCTTCCTCGACGGCCGCCACGTCCGCGCGCTCCTGCGCGTCGATCAGGCGCTCGTAGTCCTCGCGCGGGAATTTGGCATCGATCGGCAGCCAAACCGGCTGCGCGCCGCCCGTCTCGTTCGCGCCGTGCCGCCCCGGCAGGCGGATCGCGAACTCGACGCGCTCGCTGCTCTTCGGCACCGTTGCGACGTTCTTCGCGTATTGATCCGGCGTCAGCATCTGCTCGAGCAGCGCCTCGAGCTGCACTTCGCCCCAGGTGCCGCGCGTCTTCACGTTCGTCAGCACCTTCTTCAGGTCGCCGACGCCCGCCGCGAGCGTCTGCATCTCGCCGAGCCCGCGATGCACCTGCTCGAGGCGATCCGACACGAGCTTGAACGATTCGCCGAGACGCTGCTCGAGCGTCGCGTGCAGCTTCTCGTCGACGGTGCGCCGCATCTCCTCGAGCTTCGCCGCGTTGTTCGCCTCGATCTCCTTCAGCCGCGTCTCGAGCGTCGCGCGCACCTCGCCGATCCGTCGATCGTTCGCTTCCGTCAGTTGCGTCAACTGCTGGTTGAGCGTGTCGCCGAAATGCCGCAGCGCCGCGCCCTGCTCATCGCGCGCGAGCTGCGACTGCCGCTGCAGCGTCTCGCGCATCGCGTCGAACTGCTGCGTGTTGCCCGCGACGAGCTTCACGAGCTGCTGTGCGAAGCCGTCGATCTGGTTGTTCTGCACGGTCGCGACACTCGAGAGCTGCGCGGCGAGCGTCTGCTGCAATTGTGCGAAGTTGCCGGCGAGCTCGGTGCGCGAGTGGCGCGCGCCGTCGACGATCTCCGCGCGCAGTTCGCGCTCGAGGCGCTCGGCCGCGTGCGCATGCGCGTCGTTCGCGTCGTCGATCTGCTCGGCGAGCCGCTCGACGCCGTCGCCGCGCGAGCCGCCGCGCAACAGCACGACGAGCGCGACGACGAGCGCCACCGCCAGCGCGACGACGGCGGCCAACCACAGCGTTTCGGTCATATGCGAGCCTTTCCCAACACGCCGGGATTGATCGGATTCGGCGGAAGGCCCGCACGCGGCCCTTCGCCCAACGCCGCGATCAGGTTGTCCGCGGCGAGATTCGCCATCGCGCGCCGCGTGCCTTCGCTCGCGCTCGCAATGTGCGGCGTCAGCACGACGTTCGGCACCTCGAGCAACGCCGGATGCACGCCCGGCTCGCCTTCGAACACGTCGAGGCCGGCTGCGGCGATCCGCTTGTCGCGCAGCGCGTCGGCGAGCGCCGCGTCGTCGACGATGCCGCCGCGCGCGATGTTCGTGAGCGTCGCGGTCGGCTTCATCAGCGCGAGCTCGGCCGCGCCGATCGTATGGCGGCTCTCGGCCGAGTACGGCAGCACGAGCACGACGTGATCGGCCTGCGCGAGGAGCGCCGCCTTCGACACGTACTCGGCGTTCAGCTCCGCCTCGATCTCGGGCGCGACGCGCGAGCGGTTGTGGTAGATCACGCGCATGTCGAAGCCGCGCGCGCGGCGTGCGATTGCCTGGCCGATGCGGCCCATGCCGATCACGCCGAGCGTCGCGCCGTGGATGTCCGCGCCGAGGAAGCCGTCGTACGACCACTTGCGCCATTGGCCCGCGCGCAGCCAGTGCTCGGATTCGGCGATCCGCCGCGCGGCCGCCATCATCAGCGCCCAGCCGAAGTCGGCCGTCGTCTCGTTCAGCACGTCGGGCGTGTTGGTGCCGAGCACGTGCGCGGCGTTGAACGCGCCGATGTCGAAATTGTTATAGCCGACCGCCATGTTCGACACGACGCGCAGCCGCGGCGCGGCCGCGAGCACCGACGCGTCGATCACGTCGCCCGCCGTCAGCGCGCCGTCCTTGTCCGAAAGACGCGCCTTGAGCGCGTCGGGTGGGAGCGCGTCGACGTCGTTCCAGTCGACGTCGAAATACTGCTTGAGCCGCTCGATCACGTCCGGAAAGATCGAGCGCGCGACCAGGATTTTCTGCATTGCCGTCTCCGTCATGCCGCGCGGGCGGCGAACGCGCGCATCGCGCCGCCCGCCGCCCTCGCGGCCGTTATCGTCACCCTGCCTGACCGCTGAAGAACACCCACGTCGTCAGCAAGAACACCGGCACGAGGATCGCGAGCGCCCAACCGAGGTACGCGAAGAAGCTCGGCATCCTCACGCCGCGCGACTCGGCGATCGCCTTCACCATGAAATTCGGCGCGTTGCCGATGTAGCTGTTCGCGCCCATGAACACGGCGCCCGCCGAGATCGCCGCGAGCGTCGTCGCGCCGGTCGTCATCAGCGCCTGCGCGTCGCCGCCCGCGAGATTGAAGAACACGAGATAGGTCGGCGCATTGTCGAGGAACGACGACAGCACGCCCGTCGCCCAGAAATACATCGCGTCGATCGGCTTGCCGTCGGCATCCGTGACGAGATGGACGATCGGCGCGAACACGCCGTCGCCGCCCGCGCGCAGGATCACGATCACCGGCGCGATCGTCACGAAGATGCCCGCGAACAGCTTCGCGACCTCCTCGATCGGCGCCCAGTTGAACGCGTTGCCCTCGCGCGCCGAGCGCGGCGTGATCGCGAGCGATACAAGCGCGACGACGGCGAGCGCGACGTCGCGCACCGCGTTTTGCAGCGCCACGTGCGTGCCGAACAAGTCGAACGTGACGCCGGGCTTCCAGAGGCCGCTCATCAGCACGAGCGCGATCACTGCGCCGAGCAGCACGAAGTTGATCTTGCCCTCGATCGACACGCCGTGCGAATCAGGTGTCGGATCGAGGAACGGCTTCCTCTCCTCGCCGCCCTTTCGATAGAAGTACGTATCGACCACGAAGAAGAGCGTGAGCAGGATTCCGCAGATGAAGAGCATCGGCAGCGCGAGATGGGTCGTCGTCCAGAAGAAATCGACGCCGTTCAGGAAGCCGAGGAAGAGCGGCGGATCGCCGAGCGGCGACAGCGAGCCGCCCGCGTTCGCGACGAGAAAGATGAAGAACACGACCACATGCACGACGTGCTTGCGGTTGTCGTTCGCACGCAGGAGCGGCCGAATCAGCAGCATCGCGGCGCCCGTCGTGCCCATCACGCTCGCGAGCACGGTGCCGAGCGCGAGGATGCCGGTGTTGAGCTTCGGCGTGCCGTGCAGGTTGCCGCGCACGCAGATGCCCCCCGCGACCGTATAGAGCGACGTCAGCAGCACGATGAACGGGATGTACTCCTCGAAGAGCGCGTGCATCAATGTGCCGAACGCGGTGCCGAAGCCGAACGTCGCGGCGAACGGGATCAGGAACGCGACCGCCCAGGCCGCGGCGATCTTGCCGAAATGGTGATGCCAGAACACCGGCGCGATCAGCGGGAAGAGCGCGATCGACAACAGGATGCCCGCGAACGGGATCGCCCAGAACGCGGAAAGCGCGGCACCGTCGAGCGTTGCGGCCGATGCGAGCGCGGGAGCGGCGCCTAACGCGCCTCCCAGCGCCATGCCCGCCCAGGCGGCATGTCGTTTCATGTGATTTCCTCTTGAAATACGGGTGGAATACGGCGCGTGACGCAACGGCGGCAAAGGCGGCGACGGCGTCACGCGTCGCGCACGACGATCGCGTGCACGCGATACGGGCCGTGCGCGCCGAGCACGATCGTCTGCTCGATGTCGCCGGTGCGCGACGGCCCCGACACGAAGTTCACCGCGCGCGGCAATACGCCGCGCTCTGCGCGGATCAGCGCGAACGCATCCTCGTGCCCCGCGACGATCCGCGACGCGGGCACGAGCGCAATATGGGTTTCCGGCAGCAGCGCGGCGGACGAACACGTCTTCGGACTAGACAGCAGAACCAGCGAACCGGTTTCCGCCGTCGCGCAAAAACAGCCGGTGATGCCGACGCGATCGCCGTCGACCGGCTTGCGGAATTCGACCGCGAGCCCCGCGCCCGCCCAGTCGAGCCCGTCGAGCGCCGGCCACGCGATCGCTTGCGTGCCGAGCCCCATCCGGCGCAGATAAGCGGCCGCCGCGGCGGGCGCGTCATGCATCGACGCGACGGTGTCGGCAGTCGTCGCGAGCCGCAGCGCCTCGTCGACGAAGCGGGCGACGAGATCGCCCTCGAGCGGCGGCGGGCGCGGCCCCGCCGGATGGCGCGCGACGTAATCGGCCGCATGCTCGCGCTCCACCTCGGCCAGCTCGGCCGGACGGCCCTGCGCCGCGCGGACGCGCGCGAGGATGTTGCGGCGGGCAGCCGATGTGTCCATGGACGGTCCTCGTGACGATGGCCTTCGATACCGGCCCGATTATACCGGCCGATGCGGCGCGCGCCCGTGGCGGCGGATACGAAAAATGCGGGCCGGGGACGGCCCGCGCGGCCTGCGTGCGTTCCGTCCCGATGTCGATGCGGCCGCGCTCGCGCGCCGCCGCGCGGCGGCGTCACTTGCCCGCGTCGTCGTCGGGCGGCTGCGTAATCCCGAACACCTGGCGCAGATACGCGAGATACGCCTTGTCGTCGCACATGCTCTTGCCCGGCGAATCGGACAGCTTCGCGACCGGCTGACCGTTGCAGCGCACCATCTTGATGACGATCTGCAGCGGCTGGTAGCCGAGATCGTTGGTCAGGTTCGTGCCGACGCCGAACGCGAGCTTGCAGCGGCCGCGAAATCGTTCGTACAGCTGCATGACCTTCGGGACGTCGAGCGCGTCGGAGAACACGAGCACCTTCGTGCGCGGATCGCAGCGGTTCGCCTCGTAATGCTTGACGAGCCGCTCGCCCCACTCGAACGGATCGCCCGAGTCGTGGCGCGCGCCGTCGAAGAGCTTGCAGAAGTACATGTCGAAGTCGTTCAGGAACGCGTCCATCCCGTAGACGTCGGACAGCGCGATCCCGAGGTCGCCGCGGTATTCCTTCGCCCACATCTCCAAACCGTATGTCTGCGAATCGCGCAGCCGCGGGCCGAGCGCCTGGCACGCCTGCAGATACTCGTGCGCCATCGTGCCAAGCGGCGTGATCTCGTGCGTCATCGCGTAATAGACGTTGCTCGTGCCGGCGAATTGCGCACCGAGCCCGTCCCGCAGCGTGCGCAGCACTTCCTCGTGCCAGACCTTCGAGAAGCGGCGGCGCGTGCCGTAGTCGGCGATCTTGCAGTCGGCAAATTCGGGTTTCGCGCCGAGCCGCTGGATCTTCTCACGCAGCCGATCGCGCCCTTCGCGGTAGTCCGGGCTGCGCTGTGTGTTGCGGAAGTACACCTCGTTGACGATCGCGAGCACCGGGATCTCGAAGAGGATCGTATGCAGCCACGGCCCCTTGATCTCGATGTCGATTTCGCCGCCGCCCTTCGGCGACGGCGCGATCGAGATGTACTTCTCGTTCAGATGAAAGAGCGCGAGGAAATCGACGAAATCGCTCTTGATGAAGCGCAGCCGGCGCAGGTAGTCGAGCTCGGGGTCGGTGAAGCGCAGCTCGCACAGCGAGCGGACCTCGGCGCGGATCTCGTCGATGTACGGAACGAGGTCGACGCCGGACGTCCGGCACTTGAACCGGTATTCGACGCTTGCGGCGGGAAAATGATGCAGGACGACCTGCATCATCGTGAATTTGTACAGATCGGTATCGAGCAGCGAAGTGATGATCATGATTCCAGACTGCCAAAATCGAGACGGAGCCCGAGCGTTTGCGCGCCCTGCGCGCCCGCCCGCCGGGTTGACGCATGTTACCCGAATGCGGCGCGAATCCGTGCCGAAACGCCCGGCACACCGCGCGATCCGCCATAAACTAATCACGAAACGGTATAAGCGGGAAAGTCGAGCGCGCGATGCGGGTTTGACGCATCAGTTACAATGCCGCTTTTGGCGCCACTCGCCGCCCCATACATACCTAGATACCGCCGCAGGAGCGTTTTGAATGACCCACGTTGTGACTGAAGCGTGCATCAAGTGCAAATACACGGATTGCGTCGATGTATGCCCTGTGGACTGCTTCCGTGAAGGCCCGAACTTCCTCGCGATCGATCCGGACGAGTGCATCGACTGCGCGGTGTGCGTCGCTGAATGCCCGACCAACGCAATCTACGCGGAAGAAGACGTGCCGGGCGACCAGCAGCAGTTCACCGAACTGAACGCCGACCTCGCGAAGGTCTGGCCGTCGATCACGAAGACGAAGCCCGCGCCCGCCGACGCCGACGAGTGGAAGGACGTGCAGGACAAGCTGCACCTGCTCGAGCGCTGATCGCAAGCGCTACCGGGACGCGGCCCGGCACCGCACGACGCACGCCGATGCTCGAAGGTATGTCTCAAAGGTATTGACAGATCGGCAAGCGCCTCATAGAATTCCATTTCTCTGCTGTTTGTTCCCCGATAGCTCAGTCGGTAGAGCGCCGGACTGTTAATCCGTAGGTCCCTGGTTCGAGCCCAGGTCGGGGAGCCAAGAATTGCAAAGGCCCGTTGCATACGGGCTTTTTCATGGCCGCCATCATTTTGCTGTCCCGGGCGTCAAGCATGCCGAATCGTCTTATTCCCCGATAGCTCAGTCGGTAGAGCGCCGGACTGTTAATCCGTAGGTCCCTGGTTCGAGCCCAGGTCGGGGAGCCAGCTTCGAAGGCCCGTCGTTCGCGACGGGCCTTTTTGCTTTTCTCTTCCGGGTTTTTCGTCGCGCCGCGCACCGTCGCGCCGGCCCCGGCATGCTAGAGTCGTGCTCTGCTTCTCGCCACGTCCCCAGATTCGCCGCCGATGAAAAACCGTGACTTCGCTGTCCTCGCGACCTGCGCCGCCCTCTTCTCGATCGCCTCGTCGGCCGCGCGCGGCGAGGAAATCGCGAGCGTCAACACCAATTTCCGCCTGACGGGTTCCGACCGCGTCGTCGTCGAGGCGTACGACGACCCGCTCGTCAACGGCGTCACCTGCTACGTGTCGCGCGCCCGCACGGGCGGCATCAAGGGCACCCTCGGCCTCGCCGAAGATCCGACCGAGGCGTCGATCGCGTGCCGGCAGGTCGGCCCGATCCGCTTCACCGAGCCGCTCAGGCAGCAAACCGACGTGTTCAGCGAGCGGATGTCGTTCGTCTTCAAGACGCTGCACGTCGTGCGCGTCGTCGATAAGAAGCGCAACACGCTCGTCTATCTGACCTACAGCGACCGGATCGCGACGGGCAGCCCGAAGAACAGCGTGACCGCAGTGCCCGTGCCGGCCGACACGCCGATTCCGGTCAGATAACGGGCGCGCCCGCTTCGGCCGACCGTCCGCCGCCGTCATGCGCCCCGAATACCCGCGCGAGCATGTCCGCTACTGGCGCACGCCGCTGCTGGCGGATGCGGATTTCGTCACGGCGACCTATCGCGACCACGCGTTCGCGCCGCACTGGCACGACGCCTACACGATTCCTGTCATCGAGGCGGGCGCCGAGCGCTACACGTGCCGCGGCGGCGCCTACGTCGCCGACACGGGCTCGATCCCCGTCATCAATCCGGGCGAAATCCATACCGGCTCGCGCGCAGCCGAAGACGGTTGGCGCTATCGCGTGAGCTACGTGCCCGTCGACTTCATCCGCGCGCTCGCCGACGAAATCGCCGGCAAGCCGCAGTCCGCGCCTTGGTTCAGGCTCGACGTCATCCACGACGCGGATCTTGCCGCGCGGCTCGTCGTCGCGCACCGGCTGATGGAGGCAAGCGGCACGACGGCGCCGCACGCGGCGGCCGATCGTGCGAATCGCGCGTGGCTTGGAGCAGACCTTGCGCCGGCCGGCGGCGGCGCTTCGGCTTCGCACGTCGCGGGCGGTCCGCCGTGGGGCGCGATCTCGCCGGACGGCGATCCGCTGTCGGCCGAAACCGCGATGCTCGACGCCTACTCGACGCTGATCGCCCGCCATGCGGGCAATCGCAGCACGCCGCGCGACGTGGCGGCCGACCATCGGTGCGTCGATGCGATGCGCGAGCGGCTCGCCGCCGATCTGTCCGAAACCGTGACGCTGTCGGACGTCGCACGAGCGGCCGGACTGTCGCCGTTTCATGCAGCGCGCCTGTTCTCGCGCGCGACCGGCATGCCGCCGCACGCGTGGCGCAACCAGTTACGCCTGCAGCGCTCGCTCGCGCCGCTGCGCGCCGGCGCGAGCGTCGCCGACGTCGCCGCCGCGTGCGGCTTCACCGATCAAAGCCACTTCACCCGCCATTTCAAACGGATGTTCGGCGTGCCGCCCGGCCGCTGGCAGCCGTCGTAGCGCCATCGCGCGGTAACGGCAGGCACGCAGCGGCGAAGCAAGAACGTACAAGCGGGCGCGCGGCCGGCCCGACTATCCTCCCCCGTATAGGAGGTAGCCGTCTTGTCCCAGTCCCGCCCCACCCATTCCCCGCCTGGCCGGCTCGGCGAATTCGCCGCCGGCGTGCGCGACACTATCCCGATGATGATGGGCGCCGCCCCCTTCGGCGTGATCTTCGGCACGCTCGTCACGACCGGCCCGCTCGCGCAGTGGCACGGCGAGCTGATGTCGCTCGCGCTGTTCGCCGGCTCCGCGCAGTTCATCGCGCTCGGCCTGATCGCGGGCGGCGCGAGCTACGCCGTCGTGCTCGCGACGACGTTCGTCGTCAACCTGCGTCATCTGCTCTATAGCGCGACGCTCGCGCCATACGTCGCGCACCTGCCGCTGCGCTGGCGGGCGGCGCTCGGCGCGCTGATGACGGACGAGGTGTTCGCCGTCGCGTACGCGCATTACCGCCATGCCGAGCCCGGCGCGACGGGGCCGTATCACTTCTTCGGTTCGGGCGTCGCGATGTACGTGAACTGGCAGATCTGGACGATCGCGGGCCTGCTGTTCGGCGCCGCGTTCCCGCGCCTGCAGTCGCTCGGTCTCGACTTCGCGATGGCGGCGACGTTCATCGCGATCGTCGTGCCGCAACTTGCCGCGCTACGCTACCTCGCCGCCGCCGCGACGGCCGGCGCCGTCGCGTTCTTCTGCCGCGCGTGGCCTTACAAACTCGGGCTGCTCGCGGCCGTCGCGGCGGGTGTCGCGATCGGCGTCGCGCTGACCTGGCTGAACGGCCAGCGTGCTCGCCGGCGCGCGGAGGCCGCATGAGCTACGCGCTGCTGATCGTCGGCATGGCGGCGCTCACGTACGCGATCCGCACGACGCTGTTCCTGTTCGGCGACCGCCTCGTCTTCCCGCCGCTTTTGCTCGCCGCGCTGCGCTTCGTGCCGGTGACGGTGCTGACCGCGATCGTCGTGCCGATGACGATCGCGCCGCACGGCGGCGACGCGGAGCTGACCTGGCGCAATCCCCAACTCGTCGGCGGCGTCGGCGCGGCGCTCGTGTCCGCCGCGACGCGCCGGCCGCTCGTCACGATCGCTGCCGGTCTCGCGGTGTTCTTCTTCTGGCAGGAAATCGTGCTGCCGCACGGCTGGCTGCCCGGCTGAGCCCCTCTCCATCGCCGGGCGCGACATCGCGCACACAGGCCTCAAGTTCTCGCGCGGGCAGCCGTTAAGAGGATGAAGCCCTGCGCCCGGCGACGCGATCCGGTCCACCGATGCGGCGCGACGACCGACGGCCCGCCCGCCGGCCGATCCGCAGCGCCGACACGCGGCCTGCCCACGTCGGCGGTGCGCGGGCGAAAGCGCCGGTCAAACCGACCGGCATCGAGCATCGAGATAGACATGGGCCAGATCACTCTCACCCTGAAAGACGACACCGTCGCTTCCTTGCGCAAAGACTTCGACGCGTTCGTGCGCGTGTCGCTCAAGCTCGATCCGCAATTCGTCACGCCTTCGTTCGAGGATTTCCTGCGCGCGAAGCTGCTCGACAGCATGGTGCCGCTTACCGAGCACGCGGTGCAGCGGCTGCTGCAAGGCGGTCAATATGCGTGGGCGAAGCGCACCCTCGACAAGGAATTTCCGGACGTCCTCGCGATCCTGATCCGGCAGGCGGGCGAATTCGGCTTCGGCGTCGCGTCGCGTTCCGAATGGACACCTGACGAGCTCGCGAAAGCATGCCGCGACTGGGCGGCCGCCGTCGTGTCCGGCGCGCAGGGCGACGCGGCGCTCGTCGATCCGCTCGCCGCACAGATCAAGGCGGCCGTCACCGACATTCAGACGCTCGAGGAGCGGATGCAGACGCCCGCGTGGCGGCTCGCCGAATCGCTGCGGCAACGCGTGTACGAAGCGAAGCTCGCGTGCGAGATGAGCGTCGGCAGCGTCGCGCGCGAAAAGCTCGGCGAACTGCGCGGACTGCTCAGGCTCGGCATCGCGCACGGCTCGTTCCAGAAGCAGGAAGCGCAGCAGATCATGGAATACCTGCGGCTGCTGAAGCCCGAGATCTTCGTCGAGGAGCCGTACGACGTTTTCACGCGGATCGCCGCATGGCTGCGCAGCGTGTTCATGGTCGCGGCGCCCGCGCGCGGCGCACAGAGTGCGTCGCAGCCACCGGGCCGGCGCCGCCCATAGCGCGCGGCGCGCTCGCCGAGTCGCGCAGATTCGCGTGCGCGCAACGAAAACGAACCGGACAAAGGAAACGGCCCGGACCGCATCATGCGGTCCGGGCCGTCGTCCATCGGTCAATGCTTGGCGGTCAGGCGGGCCTTCCGGGGCGAACCGCCCGCACGCCAGCCGACGGCGCTTGCTTACTGGCTCGCGCCGGCCTTCACGCCGCCGTTGACGGACAGCGAGCCGTTCGCACCGCCCGCGACGCCCTTGGCGAGACCGCCCGCCGCACCCGTAACGCCGCCGACCGCATTGCCGGCCGCGCTCGTCGCGCCGTTCACGACATTGCCCGCTGCGCTCGTCGTGCCATTGACGACATTGCCCGCCGTGCCCGTCGCATCGTCGACCATGCCGCTCGCCTTCGTCTTCGCGTCTGCGCCGACTTCGGCCGCTTCGTCAGCCTTCGCCTTGGCCTTGGCTTTCGCGTGCTTCACGTGCTTCTTCGCCGAATGCTTGGCGGCGTTCGCCGCCGCTTCCGGCGATGCAGCCACGTTGCCGCCCGCGTTCAGCTGTGCGCTTGCGCCTGCCTGCTGGCCGAGCACGCCGGCCGAGCCGCCGACCGAACCTTGCGTCTCCACGCCGGCCGTCTGCGCGAAAGCGGTCGTCGCCATCGCCGCCACCGCGGCACCGATCAGCATTGCACGAATCTTGGACATCGCAATTCTCCTCAACAAAGTCGTTGGAACGGCTCACCTTCGAAGGTCGCCGCTATGGGCCCGCCGCAACATGCAGCGAGTCCGTGTACAGACCGGCCGATTTCGTTCGCGGTTCGCCGTTCTCGACAACTGTTACCCACCGTTTCAATTGCTGACGAGTTCGACACACTCGCTTACATGCGACGGCTTCGCACGCGCGAAACCCCGAAAACATTTGACGCCGACCTTACACCGCGGGCGCCGCGCTTCGCTTATGATGCGATGCCGCCGTCGAGCGGCGCGCTCTCTTTTCCCGTTTTCATTGCCATGCCCAATCTGGATTTCACGCTGACCGGCGAATTCGTCGAACTGCATAATCTGCTCAAGCTCACCGGACTCGCGGACAGCGGCGGCTCGGCGAAGATGCTCGTCGCATCGGGCGCCGTGACGGTCGACGGCGCGGTCGAGCTGCGCAAGACCTGCAAGATCCGCGCGGGCCAGGTCGTACTGTTCGGCGACACGCGCATCGCCGTGCACGACGCGCCGTAGCGAGCCCCTGTCGGCCGTAAGGCCATCGGCGAGCCTCATCGACAACGCGCACGGAAACTCGTAAGCTGATCGTTTTACAAAAATAAGCAATGCGCGGGCAGGCCGCCCGTGCGAACGCGTCCCATGTCGCCTACCGGTTTCACGCGAGCGGCCGCCGCGCCGTCTCCCACCCTGTCCCGTCATGCCGCCGATACGGCGCGCCTCGCCGCGCCGCTCGCGATCGCGCAACTCTCGCAAATGGCGATGAGCGTCACCGACACCGTACTGCTCGGCTCGCTCGGCCCCGACGCGCTCGCGGCGGGCGGCCTCGGCGCGAATCTGTTCTTCGTCGTCGTCACGCTGCTGCAAGGCGTGCTGACGTCGGTCAGCGTGAGCGTCGCGCACGCGCGCGGCGCGAAGGCCGAGCATCGCGTGCCGCACATCTACTGGACGGGCTTCGCACTGTCGCTGCTGCTCGCGCTTCCGGCGTTCGTGCTGCTGTCGTTCGCGGAACCGCTACTGCGCGCGTTCGGCGAGCCTGCGACGCTCGCGCGCAACGTCGGCGAATACGCGGCCGTGCTGCGCTTCGCGGCGCCCGGCAGCCTGATCGGCGTCGGGCTGATGCGCTCGTTCCTGCCCGCGATCGGCGCCGCAAAGCGGCTGCTGTGGGTGTCGCTCGCGGGCGTCGGCATCAACGCGTTCCTCAACTACGGCCTCATTCACGGCGCATTTGGGCTGCCGCGGCTCGGCTTCCTCGGCTCCGCGACCGCGACGTCGATCACGATCTGGCTCACCGCGCTCACGCTCGTCGCGCTGCTGCACGGACGGCCGACGTTCAAGCACTTCGTCGCCGCCACGCGGCCGCGGCTGCCGCTGATGGGCGAGCTGTTCGGCATCGGCTGGCCGGTCGCGATCACGTACGGCGTCGAGTCGACGCTCTTCCTCGCGACCGGCTTGACGGTCGGCGTGCTCGGCGAGTCGTCGCTCGCCGCGCACCAGATCGCGCTCAACGTCGCGTCGGTCGCGTTCATGGTGCCGCTCGCGATCGGTCAGGCGGCGAACGTGCGCGTCGGCTACTGGGCGGGTGCCGGCGCGCCCGTCGCCGCGCGGCACGCGGGCTTCGTCGCGCTCGGGCTCGGCATCGCGTTCATGTCGCTGTCGGGGCTCGCGCTGATCGTCGCGCCGCATGCGATCGTCGGTCTCTATCTGAAGCTCGACGATCCCGCGAACGCGCACACGGTCGCGCTCGCGACGTCGCTGCTCGGGATCGCCGCCGTGTTCCAGATCGTCGACGGGATGCAGACGGTCGGCTCCGGCTGCCTGCGCGGCCTGAAAGACACGCGCGTGCCGATGCTCGCCGCGACGCTCGGCTATTGGGGCATCGGCTTTCCGACCGGCTACTGGTTCGCGTTCCACGCGGGCCTCGGCGCGCGCGGGCTGTGGTGGGGGCTCGCGGCCGGGCTTGCGAGCGTCGCGGCGCTGATGACGTGGCGGTTCCATCGGAAGAGCGCGGCACTCGGCGCGCGTGCGGGCGCTTGAGCGTCTGAAGTTCGCGCTTCGGCGTCGGCGTGGGCGAACACGACGACAACGGACCGCGCAAGCGGTCGTTCGAAGCGGCGAGCCGTCCCGTCGTGTGCCGGTTTCGTCGGACGTTGCGGGACGATCGCACGCCATCGCGTCGCGGATAAACCGACGCGCGCCCCGCGCCCGTCGTCGCCATCGAATCGAGTCGTGACGATGGATTGCGTATGCGTCGAAAAGTCGGTGGACGTCACCGGGCGTCAAGTTCGTCCCTTGGTGCCGCGCCATGCGGCGCGACCGTGCCTACCCTCCGCCGCACGCGCCGCGGCTTGCGTCCGTCACGCAATGGCGAACGTCGCGACGCTCGTGCGCACCGCCCCGCGCTCCCCGGATTTCCCCACGCATCGACCGCCGATGACGCGCGACGCGGCACGAAATCGCGCGCAGCGCTATGCTTTGCGATCTAAGGACGCCGTCGCGAGAACGGCCCCGTCCCCGCATGCGCATTGCGTCGCGCCCACGCGGCGCCCCCTCTTCCGAAGGAGCAATCATGAGCGAAGCAGTACGGATGGAACGCGACACGTTCGGTGAAATCGCAGTACCGGCGGCCCGGCTATGGGGCGCGCAAACGCAGCGCTCGCTGCAGAACTTCAAGATCTCGACCGAGAAGCAATCGCCCGAGCTGATTCACGCGCTCGCGCTGATCAAGCGCGCGGCGGCCGCCGTCAATCTCGAGCTCGGCGTGCTCGCGCAAGACAAGGCGAGCGCGATCATCGCCGCCGCCGACGAAATCATCGCGGGCCGGCATCCCGACGAATTTCCGCTCGCGGTCTGGCAAACGGGTTCGGGCACGCAGACGAACATGAACCTGAACGAAGTGATCGCGAATCGCGCGAGCGAGCTGCTCGGCGGCGAACGCGGCGAGAGCCGCAAGGTGCATCCGAACGACGACGTCAATCGCGGCCAGTCGTCGAACGACGTATTCCCGACCGCGATGCACATCGCCGCCGCGCGCGCGATCGTTTCGCATCTGCTGCCCGCGCTGCGCACGCTGCGCACGACGCTCGACGCGAAGGCGACCGCGTTCGCGGACATCGTGAAGATCGGCCGAACGCACCTGCAGGACGCGACGCCGCTCACGCTCGGCCAGGAGTTCTCCGGCTACGTCGCGCAGCTCGATCAGGCGATCCGCCACGCCGAAGCGGCGCTGCCGCATCTGTACGAGCTCGCGCAAGGCGGCACGGCAGTCGGCACGGGGCTCAACGCGCATCCGCGGTTCGCCGCGGGCGTCGCGGCCGAGATCGGCCGGCTCACCGGGCTGCCGTTCGTCAGCGCGCCGAACAAGTTCGAAGTGATGGCCGCGGCCGACGCGCTCGTGTTCGCGCACGGCGCGTTGAAGACCGTCGCCGCGAGCCTGATGAAGATCGCCAACGACATCCGCTGGCTCGCGAGCGGCCCGCGCTGCGGGCTCGGCGAGCTGTCGATCCCGGAGAACGAGCCGGGCAGCTCGATCATGCCGGGCAAGGTCAATCCGACCCAGTCCGAAGCGGTGACGATGCTGTGCTGCCAGGTGTTCGGCAACGATGTCGCGGTGAACTTCGGCGGCGCGAGCGGCAATTTCGAGCTGAACGTGTTCCGGCCGATGATCGCGCACAACGTGCTGCAATCGGTGCGGCTGCTGGCGGACGGCGCGCAGAGCTTCAACGATCACTGCGCGGTCGGCATCGAGCCGAATCGCCCGCGCATCGACGCGCTTCTGAACGAATCGCTGATGCTCGTGACGGCGCTCAATCCGCACATCGGCTACGACAAGGCCGCACAGATCGCGAAGAAGGCTCACAAGGAAGGCACGACGCTCAAGGCCGCCGCGCTCGCGCTCGGCTACGTGACCGAAGCGCAGTTCGACGAATGGGTGCGGCCGGAGAAGATGGTCGGCAAGGACTGACGACGGCGCGCGACGCACGGCCGGCGGTCGACGTGGCCGATGTCGCGCGTGCTTGCGATATTCGAGCGTGGCGGCGGCAGGTCGGAGGCGAATGCGGATGCCGGGTTCGATCGTCGCTGATTGATCGTCGCCGCTCGAACGCTGCTTGGATCGACACTGCGATCTCGCTCCCGCTCGTGACACGTAATCAAGCGCCGTCGGACGACAAGCAGCACATGCGCGGCAGGCTTCGCACGCAGCATCGCCCATCGCATCGCGCCTCGCCGTCGCCGATTTGGCTAGGGGCAAGCCTCGCGGCCCGCCCCCTCCGACATACATGGACGCCCCCGTTTTGCCAGGCCTTCGTTGATGACGGCTCGATGATCGAGATTGCGGCCATACATCCGGACTGTTGCGAGGCGCGTTACGCTGCCTCTGCCCCTGATGGAATCTGCTGATCGGACTCTAATCACCACCTCGCGCTCGAAGCGCCTGTGGGAGGGCAGAGTTTTTCGATCCCGGTCCAACCTATCTTGTCATCACGTCGTGACTGCCTGAGCAACCTCTGGGGAGAACTGTTCTTATCAAACCGATCGGATTACACGGCGACGCCAGACGACGCGTAATCCGATCGGAACGCACTGCCTCGTGTCAGCAATGCCCAGACGATCCGGGCATTGGGGTTCGCGACTGCCACGACGGCGATATTCTTGTGCCGCCGCATCAGGAGACGGCGAAGCCAGCCCGAGAACGGATCATCTTTATCGGCAAGGTAGCGAACGACCGCGCGCCCCCCGTGTACCATCAATAGAGGATTTTCACCTCCGAGTAGGTGCGCCCTGCCGTGCGCACCCAAGAAAAAGCCGGCGTCATGCCGGCTTTCGAAAAGGATCGTCGAGAGAGATTCGGATTGCGCTCATCGTCAGGCCGCCACCCTTTGCGCGATCCAGCGCGCACGCAGACGGTCGTAGCCGAGGTTGAACAGGAACGTGTACGGCAAAAAGAACAGCAGGATGCCGAAGTCGAGCAACAGCGCCTCGAGCAGGCTGATTTCGAGCCACCACGCGGCGAGCGGCAGCGCCATCGCGACGAGGCCAAGTTCGAACACGATCGCGTGAGCCGCGCGCACCGCGAGCGTACGCTTCAACCGATAGCGACGCTCGATCCGCTCGAAGAGCGCGTTGAACGTGATGTTCCACACCATCGCGATCACCGACACCGCGGCCGTCAATGCGCCGACGTGGACGAGCGACAGGCCGAGCAGCCAGCTGACGAACGGCGCGCAGATCGCGATCGCGGTCACTTCGAACGTAAGCGCGTGCACGAGGCGCTCGGTCAGCGTCTTCCTCGGAACGTGCTTAGCCATTTGCATCTGCATGAAAAGCTCCATCAGTGAATGAGATAACGCCATTCTCATCGGATTAACCGTAATCATCCAGTTTGTTATTATCGGTTTTTCCGATATAAAGAAGGAGCGCCCGCGATGCGCCATTCTCCCGAAGCACTGCTCGCGTTCGCCGAGGCGGCCAACCTCGGCTCGTTCTCGGCTGCCGCGCGCAAGCTCGGCAAGCGGCAGTCGACGATCAGCGAGGCGATCGCGAACCTCGAGATCGACCTGGGCGTCGCGCTGTTCGACCGCTCGACGCGCCAGCCGACGCTGACCGATGCCGCCCGCGCGCTCTTGCCCGAAGTCCAGCGCGTGCTCGAGGCGAGCGAGGCGATCGATCAGGTCGCCGCGCGTCTGGCGGGCGGCGAGGAGGCGCGGCTCACGCTCGTCGTGTCGGACACCTATCAATCGAGCCGATACGAGGAGGCGCTCGCGGAGCTCGACCGCCGCTTTCCGACGCTCGAGTTCGAATGCCAGATCGCCGAGCACGACGATGTACTCGACCTGATCCAGCAAGGCCGCGCGCAACTCGGGCTGATGGCGGCGCGCAGCACCTACCCGCCCGACATCGGCGCGGCGACCATCGCCGAACGTTCGGAGATCGGGCTCTACGTCGGCCTGCGGCATCCGTTCGCCGCATACGGCGATGCCGAAGTGCCGCTCGCCGCGCTGCACGACGCGCGCGAGCTGCGCCTCAATACCTACGTCGCGCCGCACGGCGAGCGGATCGAAACGGGGCTCGTCGCCGGGCGGCGCTGCTGGTCGGCGCCGAGCTATCTGCTGCTGTTGGAAATGGCGGTGGCGGGCTTCGGCTGGGCGGAGCTGCCGCGCTGGATGGTCGAGCACTTCGCGCGCGAGCGGCTCGTCGAGCTCAATGCGCGCGGCTGGCCGCGGCGCGTGCCGGTGGATGCGGTGTGGTCGCGCGACCGGCCGCTCGGGCCGGCCGGCTCATGGCTGCTGGAGACGATGCTCGCGGCGTGACGCGCGCGCATCGGAGAAGTCGGCGCACGGCGTGTGCGCCGACGGAAACATCAGAAACCGCGCGACAGCACGGAGGCGCCGATCGTCACGACGCCGAGCACGAGATTGACGACCACGAGAAGGCGCACCGCATTGACGGCGCGCGCGCCGTCCGGCCAGTTCTGCGCTTGCACCGCGCGACGGATGCGCGGGAACAGCGCGAAGCGGATATGGCCGAAGATCAGCATCATCACGACGCCGAGCCCCGCCATCGCGTGCAGCGGCCACGTCGCGTGCGCGCCGCCGAATTGCGTGAGCAGGAAGCCGCCCGTGAGCAGGATCACGATCACCGCGCCCGCGACCCAGTTGAAAAAGCGGCCAAACACGGCTTCGACGAGCGGCAGGCGCAACTGCGGCGACAGATCGGACAGCGCGGGACGCAGACAGAAGTTCGCGAACACCATGCCGCCGACCCACACCGCAACCGCCAGAAGATGGAGAAACAAGGCGACGGTGATAGCGTGAGACATGCGGGGATCCTTTCTAGTTTTCAGATGACCGGCGCGCAGCGCGGACGCACGGCGCGCGAGACGATGAGCGCATTCGACAGCCGCGGCGCGCGGCGGTTCAGCGGAATGTGCGCGGGTTGTGCTTTTTTGGGCGTCCCGCTCTAGTCGGGCTGCGCGCCGGCGTTTTGTTTGTCGATTGTTTGTCTGTTTGTCTACCGGCGTTGCGATGCCGCGCGCGATCCGTGTGCCGGCGGCGCGTTTGCCTGTCGGCCGCGTGACGCATCGCGGAGCGTTTCGTCAGCGAAGGATTACGAACGACGCAAGTCGGTGATCGGCACGACCGTGCATCCCACGCGCCGCTTTCGTGCGGCCTCGCCGCCGAGGCCCCGCGCGTCGGCACGCGTGAGGCCCCAGCCGGACCGACGACGACGCGCCCCGTCAGCCGAGCACCGGACGCAGCCCGCTCACCTTCAGCTTCGTATCCGGCGCGCGCCCCTTGCGCGCCCGCTTGCCGACGTGCGGCTCGAGCGCGCGCCCCGCGAGCGTTTCTTCCTGCGCCTTGCCGCCGCGGCCCGTGCCCGTCAGCACGACGCCCGCCGCGTCGATCGCGAGCGCCTGCACGAGCGTCTCCTTCGGATCGAGCGCCATCAGGATCACGCCGCGCCCGCCGCCGCCGAGCGTCTTCATCTCGTCGATGCCGAACACGAGCAGACGCCCGCCGCTCGACAGGCACGCGACCTGCGACGCATCCGGCAGCACCGGCATCGGCGCGAGCGGCGCCGCGCCGCCCGCTACGCCCGTATCGATCGTCATGAACGACTTGCCCGCCTTCACGCGGCTCACCATGTCGCCCACCTTCGCGACGAAGCCGAAGCCGTTGCTCGACGCAAGCAACAGCGGCTGCTCGGCCGGCGCCGCGAAGTAATGCAGCAGATGCGAGCCCGACTCGAGCTCGATCAGCGACGTGACGGGCACGCCGTCGCCGCGTCCGCCCGGCAGCACCTGGACGGACACCGAATACACGCGGCCCGTGCTGCCCCACGCGATCAGCATGTCGGGCGTGCGGCACTGGAACGCTGCGTACAGGCCATCGCCCGCCTTGAACGAGAAGCTCGCCGGGTCGAGGCCGTGGCCCTTCAGCGCGCGCACCCAGCCCTTCTGCGACACGACGACCGTCACCGGCTCGTCGACGACCTTCGCCTCGAACGTCGCGCGCTTCTCCTGTTGGATCAGCGTGCGGCGCTCGTCGCCGAACTGCTTCGCGTCGGCTTCGATCTCCTTGATCATCAGCCGCTTCATCGCGCTTTCGTTCGCGAGCAGCTCTTCGAGCTTCGCCTTCTCCGCACGCAGTTCCTCGAGCTCCTTCTCGATCTTGATCTTTTCGAGCCGCGCCAACTGGCGCAGACGAATCTCGAGAATGTCCTCGGCCTGCCGCTCGGTCAGGCCGAACGCGCCGATGAGCGCCTGCTTCGGCTCGTCGGACTCGCGGATGATGCGGATCACCTCGTCGATGTTCAGGAAAACGATCATCCGCCCTTCGAGGATGTGGATCCGGTCGTTCACCTTGCCGAGCCGGTGGCGACAGCGCCGCGTGACCGTGCCCTGGCGAAACCGCACCCACTCGCCGAGGATCGACGCGAGCCCCTTCTGCGCGGGCCGGCCGTCCTCGCCGATCATCACGAGGTTGAGCGGCGCATTCGATTCGAGGCTCGTGTGCGCAAGCAGCGAATTGACGAAATCGTTCTGGTCGATCGCGCGCGTCTTCGGCTCGAACACGAGCCGCACGGGCGCGTCCTTGCCCGACTCGTCGCGCACCGCGTCGAGCAGGTCGAGCATCGTCTTCTTCGTGTTGATCTGCTCCTGCGTGAGCGTCTTCTTGCCCGCCTTGAGCTTCGGGTTCGTCAGCTCCTCGATTTCCTCGAGCACCTTCTGGCCCGACGTGTTCGGCGGCAGCTCGGTGACGACGAGCTGCCACTGGCCGCGCGCGAGATCCTCGATCTTCCAGCGCGCGCGCACCTTCAGGCTGCCGCGGCCGGTTTCGTACGCGGCCGAAATCTCCGCATCGCTCGAGATGATCTGGCCGCCGCCCGGGAAATCCGGCCCCGGCACGAACTGCATCAGTTCCGCGTGCGGCAGCTTCGGATTGCGGATCAGCGCGACCGCGGCCGCCGCGACTTCACGCAGGTTGTGCGACGGGATCTCGGTCGCGAGACCGACCGCGATCCCCGACGCGCCGTTCAGTAGCACGAACGGCAGCCGCCCCGGCAACAGCTTCGGCTCGTCGAACGAGCCGTCGTAGTTCGGCATGAAATCGACCGTGCCCTCGCCGATCTCGTCGAGGAGGAGCTGCGCGATCGGCGTCAGGCGCGCTTCGGTGTAGCGCATCGCCGCCGCGCCGTCGCCGTCGCGCGAGCCGAAGTTGCCCTGGCCGTCGATCAGCGGATAGCGCATCGAGAAGTCCTGCGCGAGACGCACGAGCGCGTCGTACGCGGACTGGTCGCCGTGCGGATGGTACTTGCCGAGCACGTCGCCGACGACGCGCGCGGACTTCACGGGCTTCGCATTGTTGCCGAGGCCCATCTCGTTCATCGCGAAGAGGATCCGCCGCTGCACGGGCTTCTGGCCGTCGCAGACGTCGGGCAGCGCGCGCCCCTTCACGACGCTCACTGCATAGCTGAGATACGCGCTCTCCGCATAGCGGCCGAGCGTCAGCGAATCGCCCTCGGGCGCGGCCGGCTCGGCAAAAAGATCGGGAGTGTTGTCGTCCATCTAGATTTCGTGTCCGTATATGCGATGCGTGCGAAGCCGGGCGCGCGCCCAGCCTCGCTCAGATATCCGCTTCGACTTCGTTGCCCTTTTCCTCGAGCCAGTTGCGGCGCGCGGCGGCCTCGCCCTTGCCCATCAGCATCGTCATCCGCTCGACGGTCGCCTCGAAATCGAGGTCGCCGAGCGCGATCGGCATCAGACGCCGCGTGTCGGGATTCATCGTCGTGTCCCACAGCTGCTCGGCGCTCATTTCGCCCAAGCCCTTGAAGCGGCTGATGCTCCATTGCGTTTCGCGCACGCCGTCCTTGCGCAGCTTGTCGAGGATCGCCTCGAGCTCGCCTTCGTCGAGCGCATAGAGCTTCTGCGCGGGCTTCTTGCCACGCGCGGGCGCGTCGACGCGAAAGAGCGGCGGCCGCGCGACGAACACATGGCCGCGCTCGATCAACTGCGGAAAATGCTTGAAGAAGAGCGTGAGCAGGAGCACCTGGATGTGCGCGCCGTCGACGTCCGCGTCCGACAGGATGCAGATCTTGCCGTAGCGCAGATTCGACAGATCGACGCTTTCGTCCGGGCTGTGCGGATCGACGCCGATCGCGACCGAGATGTCGTGCACCTCGTTGTTCGCGAACAGGCGATCGCGCTCGGTCTCCCACGTGTTGAGCACCTTGCCGCGCAGCGGCAGGATCGCCTGGTATTCCTTGTCGCGGCCCATCTTCGCGGAGCCGCCCGCCGAATCACCCTCGACGAGAAAAAGCTCGTTGCGCGCGATGTCCTCGGTTTCGCAATCGGTCAGCTTGCCGGGCAGCACCGCGACGCCGGAGCTCTTCTTCTTCTCGACCTTCTGGCCCGCGCGCGTGCGCGCCTGCGCCTGCTTGATCACGAGCTCGGCGAGCTTCTTGCCGTGCTCGACGTGCTGGTTGAGCCACAGCTCGAGCGCGGGACGCGTGAACGACGACACGAGCTTCACCGCGTCGCGGCTGTTCAGGCGCTCCTTGATCTGCCCCTGGAACTGCGGATCGAGCACCTTCGCCGACAGCACGAACGACACACGCGCGAACACGTCCTCGGCGAGCAGCTTCACGCCCTTCGGCTGCAGGTTGTGCAGTTCGACGAAGCTCTTCACCGCCTGATAGAGACCGTCGCGCAAACCGGATTCGTGCGTGCCGCCCGCGGGCGTCGGAATCAGGTTCACGTACGACTCGCGCACGAGCGAGCCTTCCTCGCTCCACGCGACGACCCACGACGCGCCCTCGCCCTCGGCGAACGTATCGTCGCCGGAACGCGAATCGGCGAAGCGCTCGCCCTCGAAGAGCGGAATCAGCAGCTCGCTGCCGTTCATCCCTTCGAGCAGATAGCCGCGCAGGCCGTCTTCGTACCGCCAGCTCTGGCGCTCGCCCGTCTTCTCGTTGGCGAGCACGACTTCGACGCCCGGCAGCAGCACCGCCTTCGAGCGCAACAGCCGCTGCAACTCGCCGAGCGGCAGGTTCGGCGAATCGAAGTATTTCGGATTCGGCCACACGGTCACGCGTGTGCCGGATTTCTTCTCGCCGCGGCCGGCCGCTTGCGTCGCGAGCGGCTTGACGACGTCGCCATCGGCAAAGCCGAGTTGCGCGATCCTGCCGTCGCGCCAGACGGTCACGTCGAGCCGCGTCGCGAGCGCGTTCGTCACCGACACGCCGACGCCGTGCAGACCGCCCGAGAACGTATACGCGCCGCCCTTGGCCTTGTCGAACTTGCCGCCCGCGTGCAGCCGCGTGAACACGATCTCGACGACGGGCACCTTTTCTTCCGGATGCAGCCCGAACGGGATGCCCCGCCCGTCGTCCTCGACGGACACCGACTGGTCGGGATGCAGCGTGACCGTGATCTGCTTGCCGTAACCGCCCAGCGCCTCGTCGGACGCATTGTCGATCACTTCCTGGATGATGTGCAGCGGATTCTCGGTGCGCGTGTACATGCCGGGCCGCTGCTTGACGGGCTCGAGGCCCTTCAGCACCTTGATCGATGCTTCGCTATACGCCGCTGCGGGCTTTTTCGTAGACATAGAAGCTCAGGTTCGTCATTCACCTTGACGTTATCCCCAACTCGTGTGGATAACATCGTGGACAAAACGTTGAATTCGATAAAAATCCGAATCGAAACAATAGCGTGCTTGGATTGCTTCGAAAGCGGGCGGCGCGCCGCGCGCGACGGCGGCGCGAGCCCCACCCGGAACGCGGCGTATTTTACTGGTTCCGCAACGGCGAACTCATGAAGGCTTACGTTTCGCTTCGAGCGCCTCCCAGCGCTCGAGCGCCGCGAGCAGTTCGTCGTCGAGCGCGGCGAAGCGCTCGGTGAGGCGCGCGCCCTCCTGCGGGTCCTTCGAGAAGATCGAGCCGTCTTCGAGCTGCGCGCCGATCGCCTTCTGCTCGGCCTCGAGCCCGGCGATCTGTTCCGGCAGCGCGTCGAGCTCGCGCTGCTCGTTGAACGACAGCTTGACCGTGCGCTGCGCGTTGCGGCCCGCCGCGCTCTTCGGCGCGTCGTCCTTCGCGCTCGCAGGCTCCTTCGCAGCGCGCTTCGCCGCGTCCTCGTCGGCGATCCGCTGCGCGCGGTCGCGCTGGATCTGCCAGTCGGTGAAGCCGCCGACGTATTCGCGCCACTGCCCGTTGCCTTCCGACGCGATCACCGACGTGACGACGTTGTCGAGGAACGCGCGGTCGTGGCTGACGAGCAGCACCGTGCCGTCGTAGTCGGTCAGCAGCTCTTCGAGCAGCTCGAGCGTCGGGATGTCGAGGTCGTTGGTCGGCTCGTCGAGCACGAGCACGTTCGCCGGGCGCGCAAAGAGACGCGCGAGCAGGAGACGATTGCGCTCGCCGCCCGACAGCGACTTGACGGGCGAACGCGCGCGTTCCGGCGCGAACAGGAAATCGCCGAGATAGCTCATCACGTGCTTGCGCACGCCGCCAATCTCGACCCACTCGCTGCCGGGGCTGATCGTGTCCGACAGGCTCTTTTCCTGGTCGAGCTGCGCGCGCATCTGGTCGAAGTACGCGACCTGCAGGTTCGTGCCGATGCGCACCGTGCCCGCGTCGGGCGAAAGCTCGCCCAGGATCAGCTTGAGCAGCGTCGTCTTGCCGGCGCCGTTCGGGCCGACGAAACCGATCTTGTCGCCGCGCATCACGGTCGTCGAGAAGCGGTCGACGACCGTGCGGTCGCCGTAGCGCTTCGTCACGTCGGTCAGCTCCGCGACGATCTTGCCCGACTTCTCGCCCTGCGCGACGTCGAGCTTCACGTTGCCCTGCGCGTTGCGGCGCTCCGCGCGCTCGCGGCGCATCTGCTCGAGCCGCGCGACGCGGCCGACGCTGCGGGTGCGCCGCGCCTCGACGCCCTTGCGGATCCAGACTTCTTCCTGCGCGAGCAGTTTGTCGAACTTCTCGTTCTCGACGCGCTCGACTTCGAGCTGCTGCGCCTTGCGAGTCTGATACGCGGAGAAGTTGCCCGGATACGACAGCAGGCGGCCACGGTCGAGCTCGACGATGCGCGTCGCGACGCGATCGAGGAACGCACGGTCGTGCGTGATGAACAACAGGCCCGCGCGCTGCGTGACGAGCAGTTCCTCCAGCCAGCGGATGCCGTCGAAGTCGAGGTGGTTGGTCGGCTCGTCGAGGAGCAGCACGTCTGGCTGCACGACGAGCGCGCGCGCGAGCGCCGCGCGCTTCTGCATCCCGCCCGACAGCGCATCGACCCGCGTGTCGCCGTCGAGCCCGATTTGCGCGAGCGTCGTCGCGACCCGCGTGCGCCAGCTCCATGCATCCGTCGCATCGAGTGACGATTGCAGCGCGTTCATCCGCGCAAGCAATGCGTCGTGCTCCGCGCCTTCGGGCGTGTCCGCGAGCCGATGCGCGATCTCGTCGTACTCGGCGAGGAGCGTGCGCGTCTCGGTCAGCCCCGACGCAACCGCGTCGAACACCGTCTGCCCGGCTTCGAATTCGGGCTCCTGCGGCACGTAGACCGTCACGAGGCTCTGCTGTCGCGTGACGAGCCCGTCGTCGGGCCTCGCGAGGTCGGCGACGATCTTGAGCAGCGACGACTTGCCGGCGCCGTTGCGGCCGATGAGCCCGACGCGTTCGCCGGCTTCGAGCGAGAAGTCCGCGTGATCGAGCAGCGCAACGTGACCGAACGCGAGTTGCGCGCCGGTAATGGAATAAAGCGACATGGGGAAGACGGCGGAGAAGAATCGGAAGCGCACATTGTACCGGGGGCGGCGCGCCGCGCCGACATGGCACAACGGCCTAGCGCTGTGGGCCGCGCGACGCGACCGTCGGCGCCGGTGGCTGCGAGGACCGGGCGCGGCCCTCGCATCCCGGACGGCCGAACGGCTTATCTTACTTGACGTTGACCGTGATCGTCTGGCTCATTTCGGGACCGTACGAGCGGTGCGCGCCGTCGCCGAACTGCATCGTCAGCGTGTGCTGGCCGGGCGGCAGCCGCACGTCGGTCTCGGTCTGGGGCTTGCCGAAGTGCAACGAGTGATCGCTGACCGGGATCACCTCGCCTCTCGGTACCGGCTTGCCGTCGATCAGCAGATGATGGTGGCCGGTGTGAGGCGTCATGTCGCCCGCGGGCCGAAGCACGATGTCGCCTTCGAGACCGAATTTCACGTGGACGGGATTCGTGACGGCCGCACCGTCGGTCGGCTCGACGAAAAACACCCTCGCTTCCGCGTGCGCCGAGGCGGACGCGAACAGCGCGGCCGCGGTGAACGCGCCGGCCAGCCATTTGTTGTTGAGCATCGCTCTCTCCTTTTGGGTTGAAAGGCCATCGAAGGATACACCGCGACCGGCGGGCGCGTCGCGGGTTTGGGGCCGGCTGTTTGGGGCCGGCTCGGGCGCGCGGGCGACGCGCGCCGCATGGTCTGCGGCCGGGCTCGCGCCGCGCGCGAACGGGAAGCGGGCGCGCCCGGTCCGCGCCGCGCTCCGACGGCCGCGCGCGACAAATCCGGTACCATTGCGCCTTTCGCCGCCCGATGCGCCGCGTTCGCGCGATCAGGCGACGTCGAATGCAACGGTTCTTCAAGAGTGCAACATGAGCGAAGTGGTCGAATACAAGAGCTGGGTCTGTCTGATTTGCGGCTGGATCTATAACGAAGAGGACGGTTTGCCGGATGAAGGCATCGCGGCCGGCACCCGCTTCGCCGACATTCCGGACAACTGGCGCTGCCCGCTGTGCGACGTCGGCAAGGAAGATTTCGTCGTCGTGGAGTTCTGATTCACGCGGCAAGGCGGTGCGCGGCGGCCGGCCTACCGCCAATGCGCCCGGCAACGGGCTTGTGCGGCGTCGGCAACGGCAACGGCATGAGCCGAGCGATATGCCGGAGACTGCGGCGGCACGCGCGACGCGGACGACTTGCGCGTCGCCTCACGCGGCGGCCACGCAGCAACGTTATCGATGACGATCTTCGCTCGGAACGTCTTTGCTATACTCTGCCCTCGCTGCCCTCTCCGATCGGCGGACTCGAGGCCGGATTCGAGCGTGATCGAGCCGGCGAAGGTTGCTGAGTCATCCGAATCGCACGACCGGGAACGGCAATCGACCGGTCGAAGCGGGACGTACGCACTTCGTGCTCAGTGGCACCGCATCTCACGCGAATTCGTTAAAATCGCAAAGCTCGGCGGGACAAGGTTTGGAAGCGGTCAGCAGTCGATACGCGATGCTTCCGACGATCCCGGCGATTCCTATCCGCCCCCCGTAGTTCAATGGATAGAACAAGCGCCTCCTAAGCGCTAGATACAGGTTCGATTCCTGTCGGGGGGACCATCCGATGATTCCGAAGTAGTCCGGCGAAATCCCCCAAAGTTTCAGAAAACCCCGCCTAGTTATGCTACGTGGGGCTTTTTTCTTCCTCCACCGACATTTGAGCCTGAGACGATGGAGAAAACGAACTTGAACACGGCATTTTTGCTTATGGCGCAGTACAACACGCGGACGGTGATCCCGATCGACGAAGTATGCCGGGACTTCTTTCCGCACCTGTCGACCGACAAGACGATTCGCAAGGTGTCGCTCGGCGAAATCCGACTTCCGTTGATTCGTGTCGAGCCGTCGCAGAAGTGTGCCAAGGGCGTACACCTGCAAGACCTCGCCGACTATCTCGATGCGCGTCGCGAAGCCGCGCAAAAGGAGTGTGAACAGCTTGCGAGCGCTCGACGCTAGAGCACCGAACAGGGGTAGCGAGCGTCGTTCGGGGGTATTTTTGGGGGTATATTCAACAAGCGCACAACCCCTGACCACTTATACACAAGCCTCTCACGGCGAAATGTGAATTCTGTCGGACCTTCGTACGCACGGCAGAAATGATTCGTGCGGAATGGCAGGAGTTTAACGAAGACGCCGCCGAATGGCGCGTACCGGCGGAACGCATGAAGATGCGTGACCCGCATATCGTGCCTCTATCACGTCAGGCGCTCGACGTGCTCGCCGAGCTACGCGCGATCAACGGCCACCATCGCTTTGTGTTTTACAGCGTGCACCTACCGACGAAGTGTGGACGCGTCCCGTCTGTCGGCTCATAGGGACGCGCTGCGAGCCCGAATCGTCCAAGCGTGCGGATGCATGGGCAACCGCCGCCCAATCACATCATGCTGTGTGACTTCGCGTAGTCCCGTAGCGCATCGTTCATGCGCGTTTGCCATCCTTCGCCCTGCGCTTTGTAGGCGCTCACAATGTCAGGATCGATCCGCAGCTTAAGCGGGGTCTTGGGATTGGCCGACTTCGGCCGACCACACGGTTTCGTCAGTTTGGCTGCAACATCCTTGCCGAGCAGTTCAGTCAACACCTCCTCGGCCGGACGCGCACGCACGAAGTCGGCGTCGGTCCATTCCGGATTCTCGTCAACTGGATTACGTACTTTTCGCTTGCTCATATCCTTTCACCTCGCGGGAGTTAGCCTTGCGCAGGCTGATAACGTGAACCATGCCGTCGCGCGGCGTGAACACCAGCATACGAAGGCGATCGCCGATGTGGACGAGCGCCTGAAAGCGGCGTTCCGGGTACATCATCCGAACATCTTCCACGATCAGCGCGCCCGCCATCTCAAATTCACGCGCCAGCTCAAACGAAAGTCCACGCTCGACAATGTTCCTTTCGCTCTTATTTGGGTCGTAGGTAATGTCCATGACAATAAATGTCCCCCAAAAAATTGGAAACACAAGGAATATTTGTACCCCCATGAAATTGATGGCGTGCTCAATCGCAGGATCGGGGCCGGTGAGCTTCCCCTGAAATTTCGCCTTCCAAGAGGTCGTGTATAAACTCGACGGAAAGGAAGGAAATCAGGCATGTTCAAGGTACCGAAACAGGTGTACACGGCGGAGTTCAAGCTGGCCGCCGTACAGCGGGGCGAGGATGGCCAAGGAGTGACCGTGGTGGCCCGCGAGCTGGGCATTTCTGAACAGACGCTTCGCAACTGGGTGAAGGCTGAGGCGTCGGGCAAGCTCAGCGGTGCCGGAGCGAAGCCGGTCACGCCGGAGCAGATGGAACTGTCTTGACTGCGAGCGGAGAACAAGCGCCTGCAGATGGAGCTTGAGATCACAAAAAAGCAGCATCCTTCGCGAAGGACCTGCTGTGAGGTATGCCTGGGTCGACCGGCAGGTCGGGCAATATCCGCTGCGGTCGCTGTGCTGCGTGCTATCGGTCAGCGTGAGCAGCTATCGCGCGTGGAAACGCGGCGGTACGCCGGGACGAACGCGACTGACGGACACGCAACTGCTGACGATGATCCGGACGGTGCACGCCGAGTTCAAGGGTGCATACGGTTCGCCGCGCATGACCGAGGAAATCCGCGAGCGCGGCTTTCCGGCCAGCAAGGAGCGTGTGGAATGGCTGATGCGTGAGAACGGTATCCGAGCCCGACACAAACGCCGCTAACGGATGACGACCGATTCGAAGCACAAACTGCCGGTAGCGCCGAATCTGTTGAATCGCGAGTTCATGTCCGCCGAGCCGAATCAGGTGTTCAGTTCGGACATCACGTACATCTGGACCGACGAGGGCTGGCTGTACGTGGCCGCGGTGCTCGATCTGTTCAACCGGGAGGTGGTGGGCTGGTCGATCAAGCCGCGCATGACGGCGGATCTCGTGACGGACGCGCTGACGATGGCTTGGTTTCGCCGCCGACCCGCGCCGGGCGCACTGTGCCACTCCGACCGCGGCAACCAGTATGCGAGTCACGAGTTCCAGCGCAAACTGGCCGCCTACGGCATGCGTTGCTCGACGAGCCGCAAGGGAAATTGTTGGGACAACGCGCCGACGGAAAGCTTCTTCAACAGCCTGAAGAACGAACGGGTTCACGCCACGCGCATCAGGACGCGAAGGCCGATCTGTTCGAATACATCGAAGTGTTTTACAACCGCAGTCGTCGTCATTCGTCGCTCGGCTTTGTTTCTCCGGAGCAGTTCCTTCGAGACTGGATCAAAGCTCAGCAGACCAAGGACGCCGCTGCATAACTCGGGACCGTTGGAAGGCGAAAAAACGAGTGAACCTCAGAATGGCACCGACAGCATTCAAGCCCCCCATCTATGAGGGCATTGTTGGCGGCACAATACTCGAGAGCCAAACCGAAATCACCCCCCCACCTTGATTCGTGAATTCTGTCGGGAAAGCTAAGATATCCGATCGGTTGCGGACGATGGCGATCACGTCATATCGACGTGTCTGCTCATGAAACACGAAGGCCGACGACCGAACGTCGTCCGTGATCGTCATAGCGAGAGGCGTAACGAGACAGTGTGCCTTCGATCCAATTCGTTTTCGAAAAGAGACAGCCGGAACAAAACGCTGCGAGCCGACGACACGCCCGCCGCCGCTCGTTTTTTCTGGACAACTCACCCAGCGCGCGTATGATGAATCAATCTGCTTGCGTTCCTTGCACAAACGCTCAGATTGTCCATCGCACCCTTCCCCTCGTGCGTCGCTGCCTCTTCACGCATTCGACGCCCTCAGCGGCGCTGCACTGGACGCTCGATGCTTCGCACGCGCGCGAAGCCGAAGCCGAAGCCGAAGCCATCCCATCATCGCGATCCGCTGCTCACGATCGCAAGGAGAATTGAAATGACCGCGTCCCACCCCGTGACCGAGTGAGCGAAGGAAGAAGGAGGATCCTCACGGGCCAAAGGCATCGAAGTGCCCAGGTGGAAAATGCACGCATTTCCCGGCAACCGGAGGATCCACGATGAACAGTATGGCCGTGGGCATAGATATCGCCAAGCAGGTTTTCCGGGTGCATTACGTCGATCAGACAAGCGGAAAGATCGTGAACAAGCCGATCAAGCGGGCGAAGTTTCTGGAGCATTTTGCGAACAGAGCGCCATGTCTGATCGGGATGGAAGCGTGCGGCGGTGCTCGCTCATGACCGGCCGTACTGCAAAGCCTACGTGAGCGTGAAGCCGATTTGACCGGCTCACACGAAGTAGAAGGTCAATCTTTAACACAGGGTGAACGTCGAAAGGTTGCGCAGCAATCGAGTGTGATGACAAGCCAGGTAGGACCGGGACTCGCTAAACCTGTATGGCGCCTAGAGCTTCCAGCTCGCCAGCAGAATGAGGTGCGAGTCAGCATATTTCATCGGGGCCCGCAGCGGCAGAACCGGCTGCAACAAGGCCGGATATAGAGCCGCTGCCCATCCTGTCAGTCAGAAACACACGAAAACTGTGGCAAACGGGACGCGTTCATATAGGCGTCATGAGCATGCATGTGTATCGCGGATTCGAAATTCATCCGCTCATCTATCCCCATGTGCCCGCTGGAGAGGGTCGCGGCCACAACTACGAAGCGGGCTTCGACGCCGCCGTGCGAATCTGCCCGCGCTCGCAGCAAACGGCCGCCTCCCAAGGCCGCATCTTCAAGCTCGCCGACCGCTCGCCGTTCTCCAACGCCGGCGACGCGCGACGGGCATCGCTGCTGTACGCGGAGGAGATCATCGACCGGAACGAAGGCGAGCACTGGGTGTTTTCCGAAGCCGGCTGACCGGCGTCGCTTCTTCGCATTCCGCAGAAAACCTCGATTCGACGAGAGCACCTTAGACGATTCCCGTCCGGTGAAATGGTCGTCGACAAAGTTCCGTGTCTCGTGCCGCGGAATGAAATCGCGCAGGTCGATCGCAAGCCACCGTCCGGGTGCTGTCGCTAGGCGTCGGACATTCGGAGCTCGAATCGGAGGCATGGCCGGCAAGATCATGTGCCGCCCCCGATGAACGCACTTCGCCCCGTCTTCCTACTTACGCCAAGGAAACTTGTGACGACCATCACGCCCAGGCTCAACGAACCCATCGACATCACGCTCAGGCGCTTTCGAAGAGAAATCGAACGCATTGGCCTGATTCGCGAATTGCGCGACCGCCGCAGCTATGAAAAACCGACTGCGCTGCGAAAACGCAAGAAGGCCAGCGCGGTCGCGCGCCAGCGAGCACGTCTCAAGCGGTCGATGCCGCCCAAGAAGCCGTACTAGCGACGCCGCGGCGTCCGGCCGGGCGCCGGATGCGTAACCCGGACACGACGCGCACCCGTCAATTCATACCCGATACGTCGACTTACTGTGCTTTCTCGTGATCAACCAGCTTGTCACCCGGACGCTGACCCGCGGGTGGTTGCGCCCCGATTATCCGGTCGAATCGATGCGTGCGTGGCCGGCGCGTGGCTGTCGTCGCTGCAGACCCAATGCGACTGGCGCGACCGGATTTGACTCGCACGCGCGTCCGGCGAAATTGCACACTCGATGTACGCCGTCGACGAACGAGTGCTCCTTTCGGCCTCTCCGCTATTTCAGCGTTGCTGCCATGACATCGACAATACGACGATCGAAGCGCCGATGCTCCGCGCGAAATGTGTGCAGTACCTGCGAACGCACGTCTGAACCGCATTGCGCACGTCACTTCCAGTTCGGATCCTGCTTCAACTGCTCCTGCAGATACGCCTTCATCCGTCCGTCCGGCTTGCCGAACCAGCGGAAACTCGCATACTTGCTCGGCGCGTCGTAGGCGCCCGGCATCTCGGGCAGCGTCACGAGCATCCCCCACATCCGGTGTGCGTCTTCGTCGATCACGCCGTAGAACTGGTTGGCCGCGCAATCGTGCGGCTTGCACATCCACCCCACCAGATACGACGCGCCGTCGATCCGCTCGCGCTTGTACGGCGAACTGACCCGGTTCTCGCTCGCGAGCCATCCCGGCACGCGCGTTTCCTTCGCGAGCATCCGCTTCCAAGCGATGCGGTTCGCGCTTTGCGCAATGGCCTCGAAGAAAGTCGGCGCGGGCTCGTCGGCGGCGACCGCCGGCCCCGCCACGCCGGCGATCAATACGGCCATCGCTGTGGCCCATGCGAACGAACGAAAGAGATGAAAGATCATGAATTCCCCCGGAACTATTCGTTCCGAATGAGACGTAAGCCCCGTCGGCAAGTTCCGATCGCGTTGCCCGGATGCGGCCGGCCATTCGCTTCCGATGCGAAAACGCGCAATAAGCACCCGCACCGTATCGCCGCCGACGCCCGTTTCCACGCCCCCTTCGACTCCCGCAGAAAGCCCGGTATTCGTATATTTTTGCGCCATGACCATCGCTGCTCCAATCGACATTACCCGGCAGTCGCACAATTAAAGCCATTACCAGGACGACATCAAGTGAACGACAAAGTCGTGAGCCAAACGGAAAGCCATGCCGCTCTATATGAACGCGTCCAGAAGCTCGAATCCAAGTGGAACAGTTGACGGAAACCACGGCGCCGATCGCCATACTCGCGACCGAACGCGCGCGATGCGCGTTCGATTCGCGTGGCGGCATGACGAGCGCACGTCGAACGCGCGTCATGCCGCGCCGTCGATTGCAGCCGACGAGACTGCATCGGCAATGCGGCCTTCGGACGATGCCGCGAGCGAGCCCGCATCGCACATCGCCCGAATCGCCATGGACATCTCCTTTCGCCTGGCACGCGCGATGCATGCCTTGCAAGGCCGCAAGCTTTACTGCGATGATTGATGTCGATCCACCGTTCCGGACACCGTCGGCGAGGCGACGAGCACAACCGCACGCCGCCGTCTGCTGCGACCCGCGCCGCGTTTGCCGCCGGTCCGCCGCCCGACCGCCGCCAGCAGCCTGCGCGCGGCTAGCCACGAAGCCTTCCGAATCGCGATGAAAGACAGCCCTCCCGATCCCGCCGCCAAGAAACGCAGCCGCCCGTCGATCCTCGCGCTCAACCTATTCGCCGTGCTGGTCGGCCTCGTGACGTTCGGCCTCGGCGCAGCGTGGGTGATCTACTCGTGGCTCGTCGATCGCGAAGCGCCGTACTTCGCGATCCCGCTCGTCTTTTCGGTGCCGGTGATCGTCGCGGTCGCCGTGCGCAGCATCTGGGAGTGACGCCGCGGCTTCGCTCGCGACGGCGTCGCCGCGCACTCGCCGTCCTTGACGCCCGCTCGCACGACGCCCCTCGCCGAAGCAACCGAAATCGCCGCCGCCGCGAATTTCCCGGCCGGTCCGCTGTCCTACCGCGCGATACGTTCGCCCGAATTCCGTTCCTTGCTCGATCGCCATGTCATCCACGCCGCATCGTCCACGCTCCCGCCGCTTTGTCGTCCGTCTGCTGTCCGCCGTTTGCCTCGTCTGGATCGCGTCCATTCTGTGCGTCGCGTTCGCGCCACCCGCGCACGCGGCGGGAAAGACCTGCGCACGCACGTCGGCTGCGCACGGCAACGCCTGCCGCGTCGCGCGCAGCGTTCATGCGAAGCACGTCAAGCGCACAGCGCGCGTGCGACATCATCGGCCGCACGTGAAGAAAAAGTCCCCGGCGATCCACAAAAAAATCAGACATCGCACGCGCTCGATCGCGCGTCCGCATCAACCGACGCGCAAGCGCCACCGCGCGTCGCGCAACGTCGTCGCCGCGACTGCGGCCGCGAAGCCGCAACTGCTCGCAAGCTGCGGCTACACCGGCGCGTCGCGCAGCCTGCTGCGCTCACGCGCGATCTACGTCGTCGACGAAAGAACGGGCACGGTATTGATCGAGAAAAATGCGAATCGCGTCGTGCCGATCGCGTCGGTCACGAAACTGATGACGTCGATGGTCGCGCTCGACACGCGCGCACCGCTGTCGCGGCAGCTGCGCGTAAGCGCACAGGACCGCGACTACGAGAAATTCACGGGATCGCGCCTGAAGGTCGGCTCGGTGCTGTCGCGCCGCGACATGCTGCACATCGCGCTGATGTCGTCGGAAAACCGGGCGGCGGCGGCGCTGTCGCGCGACTATGCGGGCGGCCGCCCGGCATTCGTCGCCGCGATGAACCGCAAGGCGCGCACGCTCGGGATGAAGCACACGCATTTCGTCAACGCGACCGGGTTGTCGCCTCGCAACGTGTCGACGGCGCACGATCTGTCGCGGCTCGTCGCCGCGGCGAGCCGCTATCCGCGCATCAAGACGTTCTCGACCGATACGTCGAAAACCGTCTTCCCCGGCCGCGGCCAGCTCCAGTATGTGAATTCGGACGCGCTCGTGCGCGCGGGCGACTCGAGCATCATGTTGCAGAAGACCGGCTTCATCAACGAAGCCGGCCATTGCGTGGTGCTCCGCTACGCGGTGCGCGGGCGCCCCGTCGACATCGTGCTGCTCGGCGCACCGGGGCCGCGCGACCATATCGCCGATGCGATGAAGATCCGTCGCTGGCTCACGTGCTCGATGCCATGACGCCCCGGCGTGCGGCCGCCGCCGGGGCACCGCACGCCGCCCGCACATTGCGCCGCGTGGCCAAGCCGGATCGCTTCGGATAGGCGCAGCGCCGCTTACTTCTCGACCGCGCGCGCCACTTCGTTCGACCCGTACCACAACCGGTAGCGGACATCGAATCCGTTCGGCACGTACACGACGATCGGCAGGCGGCTGTTGTAGCGCAGCAGATAGCCGCTGCCGCGGACGGGCACGAACGCCTCCTGCGCGCCCTGCCCCGGGCACGCCATCAGCGTGCCGGCCGGCCCCTTCGCATCGGCGAGCACGTAATACGAATAGCCCCAGCCCTGCACCGTCTCATGCTTGAGATCGCCGCCGAACCAGTGCTGGTTGCAGTCGACCTTGATCGCCTTGCCGACGATCAGCTCGACGCGAATGTCGTCCTCCAGCTTTTCGGTGGGCAGCACGATCACCGTGCGCTTCTGCCCCGCCTGCGCGGCTGGGAACATCTTGATGTCTTCCGCTGACGGCTTGGGCGCGGACGCGGCGTCGACGCCCGCGGCGGGCGTCGACGCGCTCGCCGCCGCCGCGACGCCGGAGAAGCCGACGAATGCGGCGCATGCCGCCCAGGCGGCCAAGCGAGAGGCTGATTTCATACGGTGCTCCTGAAGAGTGATTGAATATGGACGGAAGCGCCACGCACAGCCAACTTCCGCATTTCGACTGCTTTCGTGATTGTAATGTGCAGACACAATTCGCTTCGAACTAAGCGGGTCTGTGCGCTTCACAATGGAAACGGCAGTGAAAACAGGGAGAAGGGAGCATGCCATGCTGAAACTTGTCGCTTCGCTCGGAGCCGCGGCGCTCCTTGCCGGCTGCGTCGCCGTGCCGGACGACGGTTACGGCTATGGCTACGCGCAGCCGTACTATCCGGGCGGTTATGTGTACGGACCGGGTTATTCGCCCGTGTACGGGACGGTGAACATCTGGGGCGGCGGCGGATGGCGGGACCGCGACCATTGGCGGGGCGGCGGCGACCGCTGGCGAGGCAGCGGGCGCGGCGGCGGCAATTGGCACGGCGATCAATCGCGTGGCGAGCGCGGCCACGGCTGGCAAGGCGGCCGCAACGACCGCGGCGGCAACGATTGGCCGGGCGGAGGCGGCAATGGCGGCGGCCACGGCGGACGGCACTGAGGTTCGCCGTCGATTTGCAACGAGTTGTATCGAAGAAACGCACGGCGGTTACGGTCGCGGACCGCCGCGACGATCGCAGCGGACGCGCTGACGATCGACCTGCCTGAAGAAGAGGGCTCGGTGCGTCGGCGACATCGTCGTCCGACGCCGCCGATCGCGGCATCCGCCCTGCTCGCTCCTCTCGAAGAACGTTCAGGCGGAACGCTTCACGCACTTCACGCGCTTCGATAGCGCGTCGCTGCTCGATCGGCATCGGCATCGGCATTCAAGGCGTCCCGACAGCCGCAAAATCCGCTCGATCGAACCAGTGCGATCCGACCCACACCGCATGGATGCGGCCGCCGGATCGCGTGCGCCGGGCCGCACATCGCGCCCACTCCCAGCACGTCGTTCCCGTTACCACCCGGCAGGCTGCGGCTGCGCGTAGCCGTACGCGCCGTAGCCGTCGTCGTACGCTTGCGCGCCGCAACCGACGTATGCGCGTCGATACTGGTCGTAGCAATAGCCCGCGGGCGGACCGCCGTACGCAGGCGCGGGTTGGTACTGCGCCGGCTGATAGGCAGGCACCTGATACGCGGGAGCCCGATATGCGGGCGCCGAATACGCAACGGCCGGCGCGGGGTTCAGCGCGGACGTGACGATCGCGCCCAGCACCGCACCGCCGATCAGCGCGCCGACGATATCGCCGCCGCGATCGTGTGCGCTGGCCGGGCCGGCAAGCGCGAGGCTGCCCGCCGTCACCAGAACTGCCGCGATCTTCTTCATGTTGGACTCCGCCAAACGTGGTGCATGACGAAATCCATTGTGGGCGCCGTCGACCGTAATAGATGCAGCAAGCGGTAACGCGCAATTACGCGTGTCACATCCGTGCTCGCGCGCCGCATGGGCCGTGCTACGATTTTCGGCACCACCAAGGAGACGCCCTCGATGAGCCCAGACACCGCCCGCCGATTCGATACCGAGTTCGCGCCGCGCATCGCGCGCGCAATCGCCGACTTGCTGGGTCACAGGGCGAGCGCCGAGGTCATCGGCTACGGCGGGCACGGACATCCGACACAAGTGCGGATCGTCGCGCCGCCCGCCGAGCACGCGCGCGGCTACGCGCATCCGCTCGACATCGCGCTCACGTGGGACACCGACGAGATCGAGCATCTGATGGCGGCGGACGGGCCCGCGCGCTTCGAGCGCTATCTCGCGGCGTTGGGGCGCAAGCTGCCGGCCTGGGAAAACGCGCGCGGCATCGACTTCGGCTCGCGCACGCAAGCCGATGCGCTCGTGCTGATCGGCGGGCTCGATTTCGAGGTATGACGGCGACGGCGGAGCGTGTCGCCTCCGCTCGATTGGCGAACGGATTCGCCGCGTCTCGAAGCGTCGACTGGCCTGTCGATCGGCCTGTCGAGTGGCCGTCGCGGCCGATCGACATCACATCACGCTTGATCACCTCACCGATGGTCTCCCGAGTCCCGATCACCTGATTGTCTGATCCCAAGCGCACGCCCGCCCCCCGCACGAGTTCGAGAGGCCACGCCTTCGCCGATTCCGCACCGCTTCGCCGCCCCCCTGCACAACGCACGGCGCTGCCCGCAATGCGCTGTTATCCCCTCGTTCCGCCCGACTTCATGATTCAAGCGCCGGTGATACACTCGACCGGCTCACGCCGATGCTCGCGAGCATTCGTCGCCGCGACGCAGGCGTCTTTCTGTCGAACTTCACGAGGAGGCCCCCGTGGCTGATTTCCGGCTTTGGACTGACGAGTTTCCGGCCAACGGCTTCATGCCGAAGGCGCAGGAATACAAACACGAAGGCTTCGGCGTCGACGGCGGCAACCGGTCGCCCGCGCTCCACTGGGAAGGCGTGCCCGCCGATGCGAAGAGCCTCGCGCTGACGGTCTACGATCCCGACGCGCCGACGGGCAGCGGCTTCTGGCACTGGACCGTCGTCAACATCCCGGTCGACGCGGCGGCCCTGCCTCAAGACGCGGGCGCAGCAGGCAGCGCCGCGCTGCCCGCGGGCGCCGTGCAGGTGCGCAACGACTACGGCGACGAAGGCTTCGGCGGCGCCGCGCCGCCGCGCGGCGACAAGCCGCACCGCTACATCTTTCGCCTGCACGCGCTGAAGGTCGACGCCGTGCCCGTCACGAAGGACACAACCAATGCTGTCGCCCGCTTCATGATCCATCTGAACGAACTCGATTCGACGACTTACACCGGCCTCTACGAACTGAAGTAAGCCGTCCGGGCCGGGCGCCCGCCCGGTCCTTCGCCGCCGGCCGGGCGCGTCAGCGCGCAAGCCGGCGGTTACATTCGCAACGAATCGCCGCACCCTCGCCGCCTCGCCATCGCTTCCGCCATGAACGCCGACTCCGGACTGCCGCTCCCGCAACGCTACTGGGCGATCGTCTGCGTCGCGCTAGGCATCACGCTCGCCGTGCTCGACGGCGCGATCGCGAACGTCGCGCTGCCCACGATCGCCCGCGATCTGCGCGCATCCGACGCCGCGTCGATCTGGATCGTCAACGCGTATCAGCTCGCCGTCACGATTTCGCTGCTGCCGCTCGCGTCGCTCGGCGACCGGATCGGCTATCGGCGCGTCTACATCGCGGGGCTCGCGCTCTTCACAGCGGCGTCGTTCGGCTGCGCGCTGTCGAGCACGTTGCCCACGCTCACGACACTGCGCGTGATTCAGGGCTTCGGCGCCGCCGGCATCATGAGCGTCAACACCGCGCTCGTCCGCATGATCTATCCGTCGTCGCAACTCGGGCGCGGCGTCGCGATCAACGCGATGGTCGTCGCGCTTTCGTCGGCAATCGGACCGACCGTCGCGTCCGCCGTGCTCGCCGTCGCGCCGTGGCCGTGGCTTTTCGCGATCAACGTGCCGATCGGCGTCGCCGCCGTGTACGGCGGCCTGCGCGCACTGCCCGTGAATCCGGGCCGCAACGCGCCGTACGACTTCATCGGCGCCGTGATGAACGCATGCGTGTTCGGGCTGCTGATCGTCTCCGTCGACGAACTCGGGCATGGCGAAAACCACGCGAGCGCCGCGGCCACCGCGCTCACAGCCATCGTCATCGGCTACTTTTTCGTCAAACGTCAACTGACGCAGCCTGCGCCGCTCCTGCCCGTCGATCTGCTGCGCATCCCGATCTTCGCGCTGTCGATCGGCACATCGGTCGCGTCGTTCACGTCGCAGATGCTCGCGTTCGTCGCGCTGCCATTCTGGCTGCAGAACACGCTCGACTTCTCGCAGGTGCAGACCGGGCTCTACATGACGCCATGGCCGCTCGTCATCGTGATCGCCGCGCCGCTCGCGGGCGTGCTATCGGACCGCTATTCGGCGGGCGCGCTGGGCGGCATCGGCCTCGCGCTCTTCGCATCGGGCCTGCTCGCGCTTGCGACGATCGGCGCACATCCGACGCCCGTCGACATCGTCTGGCGGATGGCGCTCTGCGGCGCAGGCTTCGGACTCTTCCAGTCGCCGAACAATCGCGCGATCCTGTCGTCCGCGCCGCGCGAGCGCACGGGCGGCGCGAGCGGGATGCTCGGCACCGCGCGGCTCACCGGACAGACGCTCGGCGCCGCGCTCGTCGCATTGATCTTCGGCGTCGCGCCACAACATGGACCGACGATCGCACTCTATGCCGCAACCGCGTTCGCCGCCGTCGCGGCGGCCGTCAGCCTGATGCGAATCAAGGCGCAGCGCGACACAGCCGCCGCTGCGGGGTGACGCGAAGCCGCTCGCCGAAGTAGCGCGCGCGGGTTGGCGAGCGATCGGTGGCGCATCGCTTCGCCGGCCGGTCGATTTCGCCGATCCTCCACCGTACGCATCCCGCCGCAGCACCCCGTCACTTTCGCAGCACGCCGCAGTTCCGTCGATTCGGCCATTCGGACAATCCAGCCGATCGAACGCATCGACGATCCAGCCGCCCCTCGCCGGCCACCGACACCCCATTTCCGCCCCGTTATTCCCCGCCGGTCACCGCGACAAACCTCCCCCAAATCCGCACACCCGCCCCATCCGCGCCAGCACTCCTTCCCGCTTCGTCTGTCCAACACATGCCCGCGCCGCAAGTCGAGCGCATCCGCCGTTCGGGCGACGGGCTTCGGATGGCCTTTACGCCATCGTCAGGAGAATGAAATGACCGCGTCCCACCCCGTGACCGAGTGAGCGAAGGAAGAAGGAGGATCCTCACGGGCCAAAGGCATCGAAGTGCCCAGGTGGAAAATGCACGCATTTCCCGGCAACCGGAGGATCCACGATGAACAGTATGGCCGTGGGCATAGATATCGCCAAGCAGGTTTTCCGGGTGCATTACGTCGATCAGACAAGCGGAGAGATCGTGAACAAGCCGATCAAGCGGGCGAAGTTTCTGGAGCATTTTGCGAACAGAGCGCCATGTCTGATCGGGATGGAAGCGTGCGGCGGTGCCCGCTCATGACCGGCCGTACTGCAAAGCCTACGTGAGCGTGAAGCCGATTTGACCGGCTCACACGAAGTAGAAGGTCAATCTTTAACACAGGGTGAACGTCGAAAGATTGCGCAGCAATCGAGTGTGATGACAAGCCAGGTAGGACCGGGACTCGCTAAACCTGTATGGCGCCTAGAGCTTCCAGCTCGCCAGCAGAATGAGGTGCGAGTCAGCATATTTCATCGGGGCCCGCAGCGGCAGAACCGGCTGCAACAAGGCCGGATATAGAGCCGCTGCCCATCCTGTCAGTCAGAAACACACGAAAACTGTGGCAAACGGGACGCGTTCATATAGGCGTCATGTCATTGATCGTCGCAGCACGCTTCACGACGCAGCGCGCCGCCGAGGCCGCCGCCAAGCGGCTTCTCGACAGCGGCTTCGTCGCCGAGGACGTCAGTCTGTTCTTCGTCAATCCGCGCGGCCAGCACGCGCGGCAATCGTCGGAATACCCGTCCCACGCCGCCCCCCCGGCCGCGCCGCCTCCCATCGGCGCGATGCAGCATGCGAGGCACGGCGCGACGATCGGCGCCGTCGTCGGCGCCATCTTCGGCGTCGCGCTGTTTTCGCTCGCCACCCCGTCGCTCGTCGTCGCGATCTGTGCCGCGGGCGTCGGCGCGTATCTCGGCGGATGGCTCGGCAGAATGATGCACAAGGAAGACTTCTCTCGCGCGCATGTGCGCGAAATCACGCACGAAGCGATCCATCACGAAATGCGCGCGTCGGGAATGCTCGTCGCCGTGCACGTGACGACCGATTCGCAAGGCGAAGCCGCACGCGTGCTCGCCGAGGCAGGCGGCGGCGACATCGAACGCGCGACGGGACGCTGGCAGTCGGGCCGCTGGGCGGACTTCGATCCGACCCGCACGCCCGAGCCTTTCACCGGCGCGCAGCAGCAGCCGACGCATCGCCACGCTTGAGCGACGCGACCGCGTGCATCGAACGAAAAATCGAAACGACGACGGCAAAGGCGCCGGGCCGGTGCGATGCCGATCGGCGCCCTCACCGCGCAGAGGAAGAGACGGAACGCGCGGCGGCGGTCACGCCGCCGCCGCGACGACGTCGAGCACGAAGCGGCAGCGCTCGTCGACGCTCGCGCGCGGCAATTCGATCAGCCGATAGCCGCATGCCGCGTACGTATCGACCATCGCATCGTAGGTACGCACAGCCTCCGCGTAATCCTGCTTTCGTTCGACGTCCTTCGCATAGATCTCCGGCCACGGCGGCGCGATGAACACGTCGCGGCGATAGCGGAATCGATCGGCGGCCGCGGCGAGATGCGCGGGAACGGGCAGCGCGGACAGGTGCAGATAGCCGATCACGTCCGGCACGCCGCGATCGAAGAAGACGGGCCCGCGCGCACCGCGCGCGAGACGGTGCGAGCGCATCTCCCAACTGAGCATCAATTCGGCGAACGCGGCGGGATCGCGCCACGGCAGCGCGTGGCCGCCGATCGCCATCTGATCCTGGATCACGCCGCGCCCGGCTTCGTGCGAGCGTGCATAGCCGCGCGCTTCGAGCGCATCGATCAGCGTGCTTTTGCCCGAGCCGGGCCCGCCCGTGATCACGAAGAAACGCGCGACTGCCGCGTCCGCATCGGCATCGGCGCCGGGCTCGCCGGCGCGCGCTTCGACGCCCGTATCAAGCATTCGCGACGCGCCGCCCCGCGCGCTGCGTGACGGACACCGCCGTCGCGACGCTACGCAGATCGGTCAGGAACGAATCGCGCCACACCGACAGATCGTTCCGGCGCAGCCGCGCGATGTTGTCCGCGTGACGCGCCTGCCGTTCCTCGAGCGGCATCGCGAGCGCACGCTCGAGCGATTCCGCCATCTGCGACAAGTCGAACGGATTGACGAGCAGCGCACCCGGCAGCTCGGCCGCCGCGCCCGCGAATTCCGACAGCACGAGCACGCCCGGATCGTTCGGATCCTGCGATGCGACGTACTCCTTCGCGACGAGATTCATCCCGTCGCGCAGCGGCGTCACGTAGCCGACCTGCGACAGCCTGAACAGCGCCATCAGCAGGTTGCGCTCGTACTTGCGGTTCAGGTACTGGATCGGCGTCCAGTCGAGCTGCGCGAAGCGGCCGTTGATGCGCCCCGCCTCGCCTTCTAGCGTCTGGCGGATGCGCTGGTAGGTCTGCACGTCGGAGCGGGTCGGCGGCGCGATCTGCACGAGCGACACGCGCCCTTGCCAGCCGGGCGCGTTCGCGAGCATCCGCTCGAACGCCTGGAAGCGCTCGACGAGCCCCTTCGAGTAATCGAGACGATCGACGCTGATCACGAGCTTGCGGTCGCCCGTCGTGTCGCGCAGCGCCTTCACCGCCTTGCGCGAGCCGTATTCGACGGCCGCCTTGCCGATCGCGTCCGGATAGATGCCGATCGGATACGCGGCGACCTTCACGACGCGGCCGTGCGCATGGAGCATCCCGTCGTCGCTCGACGTGCCGTGCCCGCGCCGCTCGATGTAGTCGACGAACCCCTGCTTGTCGCTTTCCGTCTGGAAGCCGACGACGTCGTACGCGCACATGAACTTCACGAGCTCCTCGTGCGGCGGCACCATGCGCAGGATCTCAGGCGTCGGAAACGGGATGTGCAGGAAGAAGCCGATCGGATTCTTCACGCCGAGCTCGCGCAGGCAATGCGCGAACGGCAGCAGGTGGTAGTCGTGCACCCAGATGATGTCGTCGGGTTGAACGAGCGCGCGCAACTGCTTCGCGAGCGAGCAGTTCACGCGCAGATAGCCCGCGTATTCCTGGCGATCGAAGCGCGCGAGGTCGCCGCGATAGTGGAATACCGGCCAGAGCGTCGCGTTCGAGAAGCCGCGGTAGTACTGGTCGTAGTCGCGGCGCGTGAGGCCGACGGTTGCGTAGGTGACCTTGCCGTCCCGCTCGATCACGGGCTCGCCCGGCGCGCCGGCGATCTCGCCGTTCCAGCCGAACCAGACGCCGCCCGTTTCCTTCAGTGCGTCGAGCACGCCGACCGCCAGTCCGCCCGCAGTCGGACGCGCATCCTGACCGGCCGCCACCCGATTCGATACCACGATCAATCTGCTCATTACGGCTTACCCTCCTGTATTCAGATTGCCCGGCGGACAGGAAACGGCGCTCCCGTCGAATCAGGCAAGTCGCATGCCACCTCGCGACGGTTCAAATGTTAAAAATGCAAGTACATGTAACAAGGGCGTCCTCATGCATCCTGCTCCGAGCCGAGGTCGCGTTGATAGTCGAGCCCTTCCGGGCGGGTGCCGCCCTGGTTGTGATCGCCGTCCGTCGGCGTATCGGGCGCGGAGCCGGCAGGCGCGGGAGCGTTCTGAACGTTGGCCGGCCGCGACGGGCCGGTGCCGGCGTCGCGCCCGCGATGCTCGGGGCGCTTGGAGCGGCGCTTGGCAGGGTGTCTCATGATCGGAGCGGCGCGAGGCCGTCGGTGAAACAGTCCATAGCTATTTAGTCTAGGTGCCCTGGGCTTGGTTCACGGTAACAATTACATTCAATTTGTAACGATTCGACCCCTCAGCGTGGCTTTGCACCACAATATTGCCGCTCGCGCGCGCTCGATGTGCGCGGCAAACGTTTGTCAATTGTTTGCATTTCTCGTCGGACAATTGCGAAACAATGGCGCTCTACGCTCGCGGCGCACACGCGCAACGCACGAAGACAGGACCGCATTCAGGGATGAACCATCGCATCGCACGGCCCACGCGCCGTTGGGCCGCGTGGGCTACGCTCGGCGCCGCCGCACTCTCCACGCTGCTGTCCGGCTGCAATTCGCTCTATAGCGAAGGCGCGACGGCAGGCGCCGGTATCGCCGGCGCAGCCATCGCATCGAAAGTCACCAACAACGCCGCCGTCGCGACCGGCATCGGCCTCGGCGCCGTCGCGGGCGCGCGGGCAGGCGTCCAGTACACGCAGCGCGTCGCGCACCGCTACTCGCAGGCGCAGATCGCGACGGCGGCCGGGCCGCTCGACATCGGCGGCGTCGCGCCTTGGTCGACGCATCACTCGTTCCCGATCGAGGACGACGAGCACGGCCGCGTGACCGTGAGCCGGCTCATCAGCGTCGGACCGCTCGACTGCAAGGAAATCGTGTTCTCGGTCGATACCGACGCGAAGCAGAACGCGCCCGCGCAATCGGGCTTCTACGTCGCGACGATCTGCCGGGACGGCCCGGCGTGGCAGTGGGCGTCCGCGGAGCCCGCGACCGCGCGCTGGGGCGCGCTGCAATGAGCGTGAGCGCGCGCGCGGCGCTGCCGCTCGCGACCTCGCTCGTGCTCGCCGCGGCGACGATCGGCCTCTCCGGCTGCGGCTCGGTCGGCGCGGCGAGCGGCGCGCTCGCGGGCGCGGCGACGGGCCTCGTCACCGCGAATCCGGCTGTCGGCGTCGGCGTCGGCATCGCGGTGCAGGCGGCCACCGACGAAGTCGTCAACCGGACGATGAAGCAGCTGCATAAGAATCAGCAGGATGCGATCGCGCAGGCGGCGGGCGGTCTCGCGGTCGGCGAGGCCCGCGCGTGGCAGGTGAAGAACAGGGTGCCGCTCGAAAACGGCGAAGGCGAGGTGCGCGTGACGCGTGCGTTCCAGACGCCGCTCGCGCTCTGCAAGGAATTCGCGTTTTCGATGAAGGACGGCACGCGCGCGGAATGGTACTTGGCGAGCGCGTGCCAGGATACGCACGGCTGGCAATGGGCGTCGGCGGAGCCGGCCGTCGAGCGCTGGGGCAATCTGCAATAACGCCGGCGTTTCGGGTGGCCGCCACGTTCAGTGTGGTGTTTTACGCTATTTGAAACGTACGAAGCCCAATGCGCACAAGATTTTCATGGCGATTTTAAGTTCCATCGAGAGCGAAACCCTACACTAGGCAGCGGCATGCGGCGCGGCCTCGAACACCGCCGCCCCGCGGCCATGGTCCTCGCCTCGCCCTCTCCCGCTCGACGCGCAAACGAATCCGAACGCGCTTGCGGCCGCGCGCCGCAGCGACGGCGCACGAGGCGACCACAAGCCTCTTTCCTTCCTCGCCGATCGACAGCCCGCGGGCCGCGAACGGACCGCCTTCGCTCAGGACTCGACGTCCTCGAGACTGAAGATCTCGGTCTGGTCGTTGTACGAGAAGATCTCGCCGTACCGGCCCCAGTCGATCACCGCGTCGAGCGTCTCCTCGGCCGCGCCGTCCGACAGGAAGTCCTCGAGCTCCTGCTCGAAGCGCACGCGCGGCGCGCGATGGCCCGGACGCTCGTTCAGCACCTTCTTGATCCGCGCGGCGAGCGGCACGTGGCGCAGCAGATGCTCGGCGAACATCATCTTGCGCTCCTGCGTGCCGAACTCGGCGAACACGCGGCCAGGCGGCGTCAGGAACACGTCGCCCTCCCGCACATCGGCGAAGCCGAGGTACTGCAGCACTTCGGCGATCGGAAACAGGTCGTCGACCTCGAGATGCAGCGTGCGCGCGATTTCCGGCATGTCCGCACGGCCGTGGTACGGCGGCGCGGCAAGCGTTTCGATGAGACCCGCCATCAGGTTCGTCGACACCTGCGGCAGCCAGCTGCCGAGCTCGAGCCCCTTCTTCGTCGCCTCGCCGACCTGGCGCGCGGTCATCTTCGCGTAGATGTCGTCGACGAGCCGGCGGAACGCCGGGTCGAGACGGTTGCGCGGATGCTTGAACGGCACCTTGATCTCGGCGATCACGCGCCCCGGATTCGACGACAGCACGAGGATCCGGTCGCACATGAACACCGCTTCCTCGATGTTGTGCGTGACGATCAGCACCGACTTGATCGGCATCCGGCCCTGCGTCCACAGATCGAGCAGATCGGTACGCAGCGTCTCGGCCGTCAGCACGTCGAGCGCGGAGAACGGTTCGTCCATCAGCAGCAGCGTCGGATCGACGACGAGCGCGCGCGCGAAGCCGACGCGCTGGCGCATGCCGCCCGACAGCTCGCGCGGATATGCATTCTCGAAGCCGTCGAGGCCGATCAGGTCGATCGCGGCGAGCGCGCGCTCGCGCCGCTCGCGCGCGCCGACGCCGAGCGCCTCGAGGCCTGCTTCGACGTTCTGCAGCACGGTGAGCCACGGAAACAGCGCGAAGGTCTGGAACACCATCGCGACGCCTTCGGCGGGACCGCGCAACGGCTTGCCGAGATATCCAATCTCGCCGCCCGTCGGCTCGATGAGGCCGGCGATGATGCGCAAGAGCGTCGACTTGCCGGAGCCCGAGCGGCCGAGCAAGCCGACGATCTCTCCTTCGCGCAGCGACAGGTTCACGCCGTCGAGCACGAGCAGCTCGCCTTGTGTCTTGTTGAAGCCGCGGCTCACGTTCTCGACGTGCAGGATTTCTTCGCCGGCGCGCGGCGGCGCGGCCGGCGTCTGGACGGGTGCGTTTACATCATTCGGGTTTTGCATCGCGTTTTGCTCTCGGTCGGTCTCAATCGGCTGACATGGTCTCAATCGAGCCGCAGCTTGGCTTCGGCGTACGCGTACAGCGGACGCCACAACAGGCGGTTGAACAAGGTGACGAACAGGGACATCACGGCGATGCCCAGGATGATCTTCGGGTAGTCGCCCGCAGCCGTCGTCTGCGCGATGTACGCGCCGAGGCCGTGCGCCTGGATCTTCGTGTCGCCCCACTGGACGAGCTCCGACACGATGCTCGCGTTCCACGCGCCGCCCGACGCGGTAATCGCGCCCGTCACGTAGTACGGGAAGATGCCGGGGAGGATCGCCTGCCGCCACCACTGCCAGCCGCGGATGCGGAAATTGGTGGCCGCTTCGCGATAGTCGTTCGGATAGGCGGTCGCGCCCGCGATCACGTTGAACAGGATATACCACTGGGTGCCGAGCACGATGAGGGGTGACAGCCAGATGTCGGCGTTCAGCCGGTAGTGCGCGATCACGATCACGAACACCGGGAACAGCAGGTTCGCCGGAAACGCCGCGAGAAACTGCGCGATCGGCTGCACCTTTTCGGCAATCGCGGGCCGCAGGCCGATCCACACGCCGATCGGCACCCAGATCACCGACGCGATCGCGATCAACAGCATGACGCGCAGGAGCGTGATGAGCCCGAGCACGAACACGTGACCAACCTCGGCGAGCGTCACGCCCGTCTTCACGTAGACGAATACGCGCCAGACGACGTAGATCGTGCCGACGATCACGAGAATCGCCCAGGCGATGTCGGCAACGCGCGACGCCTTCTTTTCGACGCGCGGCATCGTGAAGCGCACGGTGTCGAACGACGGCACGCGCAGCGGAATCCGCGCCGTCTTCGCCAACAACCAGCCGGCCGGCACGAGCAATTGATGAATCAAGCGCGTGCGGCGCACGAGGTCGAGGAGCCACGATTCGGGCGCGTTGCCCGAACTCGTCGTTTCCATCCGGAACTTGTCCGCCCACGCGACGAGCGGACGGAACAGCAGTTGGTCGTATGCGAGGATCACGATCGTCATCGCAAGAATCACCCAGCCGACCGCGTGCAGATTCTTGTCGGAAATCGCCTGCGCGAGATACGCGCCGACGCCCGGCAGCGTGATCGTATTGTTGCCGACCGTGATCGCCTCGGACGCGACGACGAAGAACCAGCCGCCCGACATCGACATCATCATGTTCCAGATGAGGCCCGGCATCGAGAACGGCACTTCCAGCTTCCAGAAGCGCTGCCACGACGTCAGGTGGAAGCCGCGCGACACCTCGTCGAGATCGCGCGGCACCGTGCGCAGCGACTGGTAGAAGCTGAACGTCATGTTCCACGCCTGGCTCGTGAAGATCGCGAAGATCGCCGCGAGCTCGGCACCCAGCACGCGGCTAGGGAAAAGCGCGAGGAAGAACGTGACCGTAAACGAGATGTAGCCGAGGACGGGCACCGACTGCAGGATGTCGAGGATCGGCACGAGCACCATCCCCGCGCGGCGGCTTTTCGCTGCGAGCGTGCCGTACACGAGCGTGAAGACGAGCGACGCGACCATCGCGGCCAGCATCCGCAGCGTCGTGCGCAGCGCGTACTCGGGCAAGTTCGCCGGATCGAGCGAGATCTTCTGCGTGTTGAGCGTCGCGATGGGCGCCATCGTCTCGTGAAAGCCGACCACTGCCATCGCAATCACGCAAATGATGAGCGGGAACGCGATGAAGTCCCAACGGTTAGGCAGGACGCGCCACGCGGATGCGTTGGCGATCCGGTTCGGATTGAATCCGAGATCCATCAGGCGCCCTCCCCGGCAAGGCCGTGCGACTCGAAAAATGAGGCCAGAAAGCGAATGTGACTCATGGCAAGGCGCGCTTATGCGGTAATTCGTTTTGACTGCGGGTGCCGCGGAAGCCGCCCCCAGGGTACCGGCTTCCACACGCGACGCGGGGATCGCCCGATCCTCGCGACGGCACGACACTACTACATCCTATATTTCAGGCACAACCTTCTGAGTGACGAACGGTGGAATTTCGACTCCGCCGCGAACGCATCCGACCCGGAACGGGCGAGCGGCGGGCGAATCTGCGAGAGATGACGGCGCGCCGGCTGGCCGCTGCTGCGCCGCAACGTCGGATTATGCCGCGATCCTGCCCTGCCGTGAACCCGCCCTGCGGGCGAACGCGCACAACCGAGACGCTCGTCGGCAAACGAATGCCGCGAAGCAGGTATGATCGGTGTTTGCCCCATCAAGGGCCGATGGTCAATCAGGAGGAGTGAATGGCAGGAAATCTGGTTATCGTGTGCCGGGACCAGGACGCCGAAGCGTTCGATCAACTGATGCAGGAATACGGCTCGTTCCAGACGCGGCTGTCGTCGACGGCCTGGTATCTGAACATGAACATCGTGCCGGAGACGCTTCAGGAGGACATCCTCGACCGTCTCGGCAAATACACCACGCTCTACATCTTCGAGGCGACGAGCGTCACCTACAACACGATCGACAGCAACGCCGCCGAGACGCTCAGCACGCTCTTCGGCGAGTGACCCGCCGCCCTCGGGCGCCCGGCGGGGTCGCGCCGGACGCACGAGGATCCCGCGCCGCCCGGGCGGCGGCGCGTCAGGACGCAGCCTGCGGTTCCGCCTTCGGCATGACGTCGAACGGAAACGACATCGCGACCCGCAGCCCCCCTTCTTCCCGGTTGCCAATCTCGCACGCGCCGCCCGTGCGCTGCACGAGCCGTTCGACGATCGCGAGCCCGAGGCCGCTATGCCCGTTGCCGCCGCGCGCCGGATCGAGCCGCACGAACGGGCGCGTCGCATCGGCCAGATCGCGCGGCGCAATGCCTTTGCCGTGGTCGCTGACCGTCAGCGTGTAGCCCGTCGCGGTGCGCACGGTCGCGATCACGACGGGCGGCGCGCCGTACGCGTGCGCGTTGTCGAGCAGGTTCGACAGCACCCGGTCGAGCGTCGCCGTCGGCAGGCGGAAGCCCGGCCCCGCCGTGAGATCGGTCTGCACGGTGGGCGCGTTCGGCGACACCGCGCGATAGGTGCGCGCGATCCGCTCGCACGCCTGATCGACGGGCACGGCCTCGCTGCGATCGGCGTCGCCGTGCGCGAACACGAGGAACTGGTCGACGATGTGCGTCATCGAGTCGACGTCGCGCACGACGCCGTCGCGCAGCCGCGCGTCCTCCATCATCTCGGCGCGCAGCCGCATCCGTGCGAGCGGCGTGCGCAGGTCGTGCGCGACGCCCGCGAGCATCACCGCTCGATCGTTCTCTGCGCGCGACACCTGCTGAACCATCTGATTGAAGCCATGCGTGAGCTGGCGCAGCTCGCGCGGCCCGCGCTCGGGCAGCGGCGGCACCGCCATTCCGCGGCCGAAACGCGCGACCGCGCGCGCGAGCGAGCTGAGCGGCTGCTGCAACTGCCACGCGGCGAAGAGCGCCGCCATCACCGCAGCAGAAAAGATCATCACGAGCCAGAGCACCATCCGGTCGAGCGGGCGCGGCGGCCGCAGCGGCTGCGCCGGCACGACGATCCAGTCGCGGTCGGTCGGCTGCTTCACCCACAGCACGGGCGGCCGGCCCGGCTTGCCGATGCGTACCAGCGTGCCGGACGGCAGGCGGTCGCGCAGGTCGTCGGTGAAGCGCCTGAGCGAGGGCGGCAGATCCTGGTTCGCCTCCGGCACGTCGCTGCTGCTCGGCGCGACGAGCCGCACGCGCGACGGCAGCGGCTGGTCGGGCGAGCGCTCGACGTGTTGACGCACAGCGTCGACGAGGAACGCGGCCTCCTCGACCGCATAGCGCGCCTGGAACTGATTGCGCTCGAGCCGGATCGCGAAGTACCACGCAAAGTGCGACAGCAGCAGCACGCAGACGACGAGGAGCGCGAGCCGCCCGAACAGCGAATCAATGGGCTTGCGCATGAGCCTCGCCGTTCGGCACGAACACGTAGCCGCGTCCGCGCACCGTCTGGATGAAGCGCGGCGTCGACGGATCGGTTTCGAGGATCCGGCGCAGGCGCCAGACCTGCACGTCGATCCCGCGGTCGGTGCCGTCGTACTCGGGGCCGTGCAGCAGTTCGAGCAGGCGCTCGCGGGTCAGCGTGCGCAACGCATGGTTGACGAAGATCTTCAGGAGCGCGAATTCGCTGCTCGACAGCGTCGCCGGCTTGCCGTCGACCGACAGCGTGCGCGCCTGGAAATCGAGCACGAAACGGCCGAACGCGTACGGCTCGCGCTGCTCGGGCGCGGCCGCCGACGGCGTCGCGCGACGGCGGCGCAGCACCGCCTGCGCGCGCGCGAGCAGCTCGCGCGGGTTGAACGGCTTGCCGAGGTAATCATCCGCGCCGAGCTCGAGGCCGACGATGCGGTCGACATCGTCCGCGCGCGCCGTCAGCATGATCACCGGAATGTCGTCGCCCGCCGCGCGCAGCTGGCGCAGCGCGGTCAGGCCGTCGACGCCCGGCATCATCAGGTCGAGCACGATGAGATCGGGGCGCTCGCGTTCGAGGCGCTTTTCGAGCGAAGCGGCGTCGTGCAGCACCGAGACCTCGATGCCTTGCCGCACGAGGTAGTCGCGCAGCAGGTCGCGCAGTTCTTGGTCGTCGTCGACGATGAGGATCTGAGTAGTCATGGCGTGAAGTTTACCGTGCAGGTTGGCGGGGCTGAGCGAAACAAATACCCGAAAGGGTTACTGCGGATTACCGCGCAAGCAAAGTGTAATGCGCGGTAAACGCGGCCGCAGTGCGCGTAACACGACGGCGGCGCCGCTTGGCTACGCTGCGCCTTACCGGATATGCCGGCAGGCGGCGGGGCGCGAACGCCCGAACGCCGAGCCGGCCGCAGCACCGGACTTTTCAATACAGGAGTTGCTCAATGTATAAGAAGACTTCCCGTCTGGCCATCGCCGCCGCCGTGCTTGCCCTTTCGTTCAGCGCCGTCTCGCACGCCGCGCCGCCCGACATGCCGCCGCCGGGCGGCCACGGCGAACATCACCACATGGACGGCGGCCCGTTCATGATGATGCAGCGCGTGCACGACAAGCTGAACCTGAGCGCCGCGCAGGAGCAGCAATGGCAGGCCGCCGTCGGCACGATGAAGCAGAACCGCGAGGCGATGCGCAAGAGCCATGAGGCGCTGCGCCAGCAGTTCCAGGCGCAGCAGAACCAGCCGATCCTCGACCTGAACGCGATGCACGCGGCGCGCCAGCAGGCCGAGCAGCAGAACGCGCAGTTGCGCGAGCAGACGGCGTCCGCATGGCTCGCGTTCTACAACGGCCTGAACGACCAGCAGAAGGCGACGGTCAGCACGGCGCTCAAGCAGCAGTTCGCGAAGATGGCGGAACGTCACGCGAAGATGAAGGAGCGCTGGGAGCAGCGCCGCGCGGCGAAGGGCGCGTCGGCGCCCGCGCCGCAGCAGTGACGCCGGGCGGCTCGGCTTCGCCCGGTGGGTTCGGGCGGGTCGCGCCGTCCATGGATTACGTCGCGGCTGCATGATGCGGCCTTTGGCGACCGGTCGGACGGCGTTCGGCGGGTATGGGCGCGCTCGGCTGCCGGGCCGGGCGATCGCGCGGGATCGATCCGCTTGATCGGTTCCGCGTGATCGGCCCCCGCTCGCTCGGCTTGGCATGACCATCCGCCGCCCGATTGGCTTCATCGGGCCGACGACGCGCTCCGACCGATCGCATCTCGTCGGCCGTATCTCGTCCGTGGCTATCGGCCGGGCAACCGGTCGCCGTTGAAGCAAACACCGCGAACGGGCGCACGCCCGCTCGCGGTGTTTTCGCATCGGCACACGGCTTGCCGCGTCCTCTCCTTGCGCCGTCTCTCCGTGCCGGTGCCAAGCGCCCGACCTCCCGCCCGCCGCGAATCGCGTCACGCGAGATCGAACAACAGCACCTCCGCGCGCTCGCCGCGCTCGAACGCAACGGTCTCGACGTCGGCGATGCGCGCGCCGTCGCCCGCCGCCAGCGCCTCGCCATTCACCGTCACGCTGCCGCGCGCGACGTGCACGTACACGCGCCGCCCGGCCGGCCCCGCGAACTCGGCGCGCTCGACGCCATCGACGAGGCCCGCGTAGATCGACGCGTCCGCCCGCATCGATACCGACCCATCGCGCCCGTCCGGCGACGCGATGAGCCGCAACCGGCCGCGCTTGTCGGCGTCGGTGAAGCGCACTTCCTGATAGCCGGGCTTGCCGCCCCGCTCGATCGGCAACAGCCAGATCTGCAGCAGATGCAGCGGCGCGTCCCGCGACGCGTTGTATTCGCTGTGCACGATTCCCGTGCCCGCGCTCATCCGCTGCACGTCGCCCGCGCGGATGATCGAGCCGTTGCCCATGCTGTCGCGGTGCGCGAGCGCGCCGTCGAGCACGTACGTGATGATCTCCATGTCGCGGTGCGGATGCATGCCGAAGCCCCGCGTCGGCGCGATGCGGTCGTCGTTCAGCACGCGCAGCGCGCCGAAATGCACGTGATCGGGATCGCGATAGTCGGCGAACGAAAAGCTGTGCCGGGTATCGAGCCAGCCATGATTGGCATGACCGCGGTCACCTGCGCGGCGGATCTGGAACATGGCGCCTCCCACTGAAAAATCGACATCCTCGAATGTAGGGGCGGCACGCATCCGCAACAATCCTGCGCGCGCGCACCGGATCGTTGCGCCGATCCGCGCAATCGTCTGCACAAGCGGCGCGCCGCGCATAGGCATGCGGCAACGCCAAAGAGCCGACCGATGTGTCGTGCGGCTTCGTGCGCCGGGCGGCCGAGCGGCCGGCGAGACGCACTCGCCGTTTCTTCGAAGCCGCGGCCGGCGTTCGGGTAAAATACCGCGCTTTTGGCCGCCGTCGACGGCGCTCCGCCCCAAAGCGGGCCGCACCGGCATCGACGAACGCGAATTTTGGCCGCCTAGAATACGCCCGGCGCGCGCATGCCCGGTGCATCCGGCCGCGCGGCGGGGAAGTCAGGATGAGGAACGACATGAAGAAGCTCGCCTTGTGCGCGGCCCTCGCCATCGCGGCGGGCGGCGCCTTCGCGAAGGAGTGGAAGACCGTGCGGATCGGCGTCGACGCCAGCTATCCGCCGTTCGAATCGACCGCGCCGAGCGGCGAGATCGTCGGATTCGACGTCGATCTCGCGAAGGAAGTCTGCAAGCGGATCAACGTGAAGTGCGTCTGGACGCCGCAGGATCTCGACGGCATCATCCCCGCGCTGAAGGCGAAGAAGTTCGACGTGATCGTGTCGTCGCTGACCGTCACCGACAAGCGCCGCGAGCAAATCGATTTCTCCGACAAGCTGTACGACGCGCCCGCGCGGATGATCGCGAAGGCGGGGTCGCCGCTCGCGCCGACCGTCGAGTCGCTGAAGGGCAAGCGCGTCGGCGTCGAGCAGGGCTCGACCCAGGAGACGTTCGCGAAAGCGCACTGGGAGCCGAAGGGCGTGACGATCGTGTCGTACCAGAACCAGGATCAGGTGTACGCCGATCTCGGCTCGGGCCGCCTCGATGCGACGCTGCAAGACGAGTTGCAGGCCGATTACGGCTTCCTGCGCACGCCGCGCGGCAAGGGCTTCGCGTGGGCGGGCCCGGCCGTCAAGGAGCCGAAGACGCTTGGCGATGGCACCGCGATGGGGCTGCGCAAGGAAGACGCGGACCTGAAGGACGCGATCGACCGCGCGCTCGCGGCGATGCACAAGGACGGCACGTACGACAAGCTGTCGCACAAGTACTTCCCGTACCGCATCTATTCGGCGAAGTAGCCGCCGAGCGGGCCGCGCGTCGCGACCGGCGCGCGGCCCGTGCAGCACCAGCGGTCGACACCACGCGCTGCGAAGCGCCGCCGCCCTGCCCGAACGCAGGCGACGGCGCGATCCGCGAAGGCGGAGCGGCAATGATACGCACGGGGCGTCTCGCGCAACACGCGGGACGCGTCTTTCGCGGCGCGCACGACGCGCCGTCAAGGACTACATATGTTTCTTCAAGGCTACGGCCCGCTGATACTCTCCGGCACCTGGCAGACCGTCAAGCTCGCGGTGCTGTCGCTCGCGCTGTCGTTTCTGCTCGGCCTCGTCGGCGCGGCGGCGAAACTGTCGAAGAACCGCTTGTCGAGCGGGATCGGCACGCTCTACACGACGCTCATCCGCGGCGTGCCGGACCTCGTGCTGATGCTGCTCCTCTTCTACAGCCTGCAGATCTGGCTGAACCAGTTCACCGATCTGATGAGCTGGGATCAGATCGACATCGATCCGTTCGCGGCCGGCGTGCTCGTGCTCGGCTTCATCTACGGCGCGTACTTCACCGAGACATTTCGCGGCGCGTTCCTGTCGGTGCCGCGCGGCCAGCTCGAAGCGGGCAGCGCGTACGGGATGACGCACTGGCAGGTGTTCACGCGGATCATGTTCCCGCAGATGATGCGCTTCGCGCTGCCCGGCATCGGCAACAACTGGCAAGTGCTCGTGAAGTCGACGGCGCTCGTGTCGATCATCGGCCTCGCCGACGTCGTGAAGGCGTCGCAGGACGCGGGCAAGGGCACGCTGCGGTTCTTCTTCTTCACGCTGCTCGCCGGCGCGATCTATCTCGCGATCACGACGATCTCGAACTTCGTGCTGATGTGGCTCGAAAAGCGTTATTCGACGGGCGTACGCAAGGCTGACCTATGATCGAGCTGATCCAAGAATACTGGCGCAACTACCTGTATACCGACGGGTATCGCTTCACGGGACTCGCGATCACGCTGTGGCTGCTCGTCGTGTCGATTGGGATCGGCTTCTGCCTGTCCGTGCCGCTCGCGGTGGCGCGCGTGTCGAAGAAGAAGTGGCTCGCGGGCGCCGTCTGGCTCTACACGTACGTGTTCCGCGGCACGCCGCTCTACGTGCAACTGCTTCTCTGCTATACCGGGCTCTACAGCCTGCAGGTCGTGCGCGGCGCGCCGATGCTCGACGCGTTCTTCCGCGACGGGATGAACTGCACGCTGCTCGCGTTTACGCTGAACACCTGCGCGTACACGACCGAGATCTTCGCGGGCGCGATCAAGGCGACCACGTACGGCGAGATCGAGGCCGCGCGCGCGTACGGGATGTCGACGTTCACGCTGTATCGGCGGATCGTGCTGCCGTCGGCGCTGCGCCGCGCGCTGCCGCTCTACAGCAACGAAGTGATCCTGATGCTGCACGCGACGACGGTCGCATTCACGGCGACCGTGCCCGACATCCTGAAGATCGCGCGCGACGTCAATTCAGCGACCTACATGTCGTTCCACGCATTCGGCATCGCCGCCCTTCTCTACCTCGCGATCTCGTTTACGCTCGTGTGGCTGTTCCGCCGCGCCGAGCGTCGCTGGCTCGCGTATCTGCGCCCGCAAGGCAAATGAGTTTCGCCCGGACATGCCTCAGATGAACACCCAGATGCACAAGCTCTTCGTCGACGATCTCCACAAGCGTTACGGCAACAACGAAGTTTTGAAAGGCGTCTCGCTGCGCGCGAACGCGGGCGACGTGATCAGCGTGATCGGCTCGTCCGGTTCGGGCAAGAGCACGATGCTCCGCTGCATCAACTTCCTCGAGCAACCCAACGCGGGTCGCATCTTCGTCGACGGCGAAGAAGTGCGCACCGCGCAGGACAAGACGGGCGCGCTCAAGGCGGCCGATTCGAAGCAGTTGCAGCGCGTGCGCACGAAGCTCGCGATGGTGTTTCAGCACTTCAATCTGTGGGCGCACATGAACGTGCTCGAGAACGTGATGGAAGCGCCCGTGCACGTGCTCGGCATTCCGAAGCGCGAGGCCGAGGAGCGCGCGCGCGAATACCTCGAGAAAGTGGGGCTGGCGCCGCGCGTCGAGAAGCAATATCCATCGCACCTGTCGGGCGGCCAGCAACAGCGGGTCGCGATCGCGCGGGCGCTGGCGATGCATCCGGACGTGATGCTGTTCGACGAACCGACGTCGGCGCTCGATCCGGAACTCGTCGGCGAAGTGCTGAAGGTGATGCAGAAGCTCGCGGAGGAAGGTCGGACGATGATCGTCGTCACGCACGAGATGGGCTTCGCGCGCAATGTGTCGAACCACGTGATGTTCCTGCACCAGGGACGGGTCGAGGAAGAAGGCGCGCCCGCAGATGTGTTCGGCCGCACGAAGAGCGAGCGCCTGAAGCAGTTCCTGTCCGGCAGCCTCAAGTAAACCGCCAAGCAGGCGCGGCGCACGTCCCCGCCCGCACAACCGTCTCGTCACGCCGCATCCGAAGGCGCTTCGCTCGCGAACGCGCACAGCGCGTCGCCCGCGAGCCGGTAACGCACCCATTCGCTCTGCGCGCTCGCGCCGATTCTCTCGTAGAAACGGATCGCGGGCGCGTTCCAGTCGAGCACGCTCCATTCGAAGCGCCCGCAGCCGTTCTCGAGCGCGATTCGCGCCAGCGCGTGCAGCAGGCGCTTGCCTGCCCCCGCGCCGCGAAAGCGCGGCGATACGTACAGATCCTCGAGATACAGCCCCTGCCGGCCGAGCCACGTCGAATACGAGAAGAAGTAGACCGCGAAGCCCGCCGGCTCGCCGTCCGCCTCGCAGATCAGCGCGCGCGCGGGCGACGCCCCGCGAAAGAGGCTCGCTTCGATCGATTCGACTGTCGCGACCACCTGCTCCTCGGCTTTTTCATAGATCGCGAGCTCGTTGATGAAGCGCAGGATCAGCGCGGCGTCGTCCGCCGCGGCTGCTCGAATCCGGATATCCATGTAGCGGCCCTCCCGGCCCGATCGTGACGAGTATGTGCGCCGCGTGGCCGCTGGCGCTGTCGAGGTCGACATGCTACGTTCAGGTCATTCCATGAATGAAGTGCATTTTCTTCATCTCCGATTGAACGTCATGCATCCCGCATTGCGCCGCCTCGATCTGAATCTGCTGCTCGTCTTCGACGCGCTCTTTCGCCATCGCTCGGTCACGGCTGCGGCGAACGAGATCGCGCTCAGTCCGTCCGCGCTGAGCGACGCGCTCGGCGACGAGCTGTTCGTGCGCTTCGGCAACGAGATGCAGCCGACCGTGCGAGCCGAGGACATGGCGGGCTGGGTCGGCGAGGCGCTCGACGTGCTGTCCAAGGGCATGCAACGCACGCGCGCCGCTTCGAGCCGGAACGCAGCACGCGCACGTTCGTATTCGCCGCGACCGACTACACGGCGTTCGCGGTGCTGCCCGCGTTCATTTCCAGGATGCAGCGCGTCGCGCCGCAATTGCGTTTTCACGTCGTCTATTCGGGCCGCAAGATCGCGACCGAGGATCTGGCCGCCGGCCGGATCGACTTCGCGCTCGGCTATCACGAGGAAACGGGCGCGGTCGCGCCCGGCATCGAAAGCTTCGACTGGCTCACTGACGACTACGTCGTGATCGCGAGCGAGCGCCATCCGTCGATCCGGCGACGCCCGAGTCTCGCGCAATATCTCGCGGCGCGGCACGTCGTCGTCACGCCGTGGCACGAGACGCGCGGCGTGATCGACTACGTGCTCGACAAGCTCGGTCTCGAACGGCAGGTCGCCGTGCAATTGCCGACGGTGCTCGCGGCGCCCTTCATCGTCGCCGATTCCGACCTGCTGATGACGGTTCCGCGCCATCCGGCCGAGGTGCTGCGGCACGCGGCGCCGATCCGGATCTTCGCCGCGCCGTTCGAGATCCCCCGCTACACGGTGAAGGTGTATTCGCACGCGAAGCACGCGCGGACCGACGCACACCGCTGGATTCGCGCGCAACTGATGGATACGGCTCCGGTCGCGTCGACCGCTCGCGCGCGCTGACGTCGGCCCCGCCCTGCGCCGCGTCGCAGGCGGCGAAACGGCGGCCGCGCGCCCGGTCCGCCACCCGCGTTTTCATTACGGATTCCTGACGCAATCAGCGCCGGCGCGTTTAACCTCACGAATTTCCAGCGTCAATAGTGGCAATCCTTGACCTATGCCGCCGGATTCCGTGCGTGCCTTGACGGGCAAGGGATTCGGCCGCGTTGACGAAAGTCGTCCGGCGAGGCCGCGCACACATATATGGCAATTTGGCGACACGTGCTAGTCAAACAACGATTTTCGTCGCCACAAAAGTGTATTTTTGCTAAATTAGTAACCAAAGTAGCAAAACGAAAGTCATGAAATGTAGTTTGACTTCATGACGACAGGAGACCCCGGCAGGCCATCCCGGCCGCACGGGCCCGCAAAACGGCACTCCCGTCCGCTCGCTCACGTGCGTCGCCCACCCGGCCTGCACGCGGTCTCTCTGGTTACCCATTTTGTCCAGCATGCAAAGCCGGACATGTTGCGCAGTTCTGGGTTGACTTTTTGACAGGGTATGGAGGAGATGATGAAGAAAGTTATGCTCGCGGCAGTACTGGCGACTGCCGGAGTGGCGGCTCACGCTCAAAGCAGCGTGACACTGTACGGCCGTCTCGACGCCGGCATCGAATACATGAGCGGCCTGCCGAGCGCGAACGGCGGCAGCTCGAGCCGCTGGCGCGCGGAAAGCGGCGACTGGGGCACGAGCCTCTGGGGCTTGAAGGGCTCCGAAGACATCGGCGGCGGCAACAAGATCGTGTTCCAGTTGGAAGGCAGCTTCGACACGATGAGCGGCAACGGCCCGGGCGGCGGCAGTCTCTGGAATCGCTGGGCGACGATCGGCATCTCCAACGACGCATACGGTACCCTGCTGCTCGGCCGCGAACTCGCGATCGCGAACGGCGTGTGGGACTTCGACCCGTTCGGCCAGTCGTCGTGGTCGACCGCTTCGCTCGTGCGCGGCCGCAACTGGAACAAGACCAGCAACAACGTGTCGTACCAGTCGCCTAAGTACTACGGTCTCGATTTCTACGGCCAGTTCTCGTTCTCGAACTCGACGAGCTTCAACGGCAACACCACGGCCGGCCAGCCGGGCCGCGCGGCCGGTGCGCAGCTCACCTACACGACGTCGCTGTTCCAGTTGCGCGGCATCTACGATGAAACGCGCGACAGCAACGGCAAGTTCTCCGACGTGTTCAACTACTCGCGCGAATACTTCGCCGGCGCGAACGTGTTCCTCGGCCAGTTCAAACTGCAGGCGGCCTACCAGTCGTCGCACGCCGACGGCAGCGGCGGCCCGGTCGTCAATAACGGCATCACGGGCACTCAGCAGGTGTGGGGCGGCGTGACGTGGCAAGCCACGCCGGCAGCCGCGCTGATCGCAGCCGTGTATCACGTCAACGCGAACCACGGCGGCGGCAACGCGAACATCTACACGGTCGGCGGCTCGTACAACATCTCGAAGCGCACGCTGTTCGACGTTCAGGTCGCGACGGTGCGCAACAGCAAGACCGCAAACTTCGGCCTGAACGCCAACGGCGCGGGCACCGACATCTCGACCGGCAATCCGAAGTTCGGCGGCAGCCAGACGGGCGTGTACGCCGGCATCCAGCACCTGTTCTAAGCACAAACGCTGGATCGTCTGAACCGATAGAGAGTCTTTTCACGCTGCTGCGAGAGGCGCGTACCGGTGCGATGCCCATAGGTGTCGCACCGTTTTTTTATGCGCGGGCCGAAACCGTGAAACGACGGAATGGCGGAATGACGCAACGCTCGACGAAGCAAGACTGAGCGGCACGTCGCGCGACCTCGCGCGCGACACGATACGTCCAACGCAATGCGCGAACGCGAGCACCCATACGACGCCGCGCAGCCGCAGCCGTCCGGCCCCGCCGCGCCGACGGCCCCTCTTCCGAGCAATCCGGCCTCAGACGGCCGCTTCGTTCTCCTCGCCCGTCCGAATCCGGATCACGCGCTCGACGTCCGACACGAAGATCTTGCCGTCGCCGATCTTGCCGGTACGCGCGGCGCCGATCACCGCATCGATCACCTGATCGACGAGATCGTTCGCGACCACCACCTCGATCTTCATCTTCGGCAAGAAGTCGACCACGTACTCAGCGCCGCGGTAGAGCTCCGTGTGGCCCTTCTGGCGGCCGAAGCCCTTCACTTCCGTCACGGTGAGCCCCGTCAGACCGACTTCGGCGAGCGCTTCGCGCACTTCGTCCAGCTTGAACGGCTTGATGATGGCGGTGATGCGTTTCATGATGTGCCCCTTGCTTCGAATGAATGAAAATCGTCAGCCGATTCTACGCCGCGCGCCGCGTCAGTCGATGCTCTCGGAGAAGCGCGACGTGATCGGATAGCGCCAGTCGCGCCCGAACGCGCGATGCGTGACGCGAATGCCGACGGGCGCCTGGCGGCGCTTGTACTCGTTGATCTTGATGAGCCGCGTGACGCGCTTGACGTCCGCCTCCGAGTAGCCCGCCGCGACGATCGCCGCGAGCGGCCGATCTTCTTCCATGTACATCCGCATGATCGCGTCGAGCACGTCGTACGGCGGCAGGCTGTCCTGGTCGGTCTGGTTCTCGCGCAGCTCGGCGGACGGCGCGCGCGTCAGAATCCGCTCCGGAATGATGCCGAGCTTGCCGTATTCGACCGCGGCGTTGCGGTAGTGACAGAGCCGGTAGACGAGCGTCTTCGCGATGTCCTTGATCACCGCGAAGCCGCCCGCCATGTCGCCGTATAGCGTGCAGTAGCCGACCGCCATCTCGCTCTTGTTGCCCGTCGTCAGCACGATCGAGCCGAATTTGTTCGACAGCGCCATCAAGAGCGTGCCGCGGATCCGCGCCTGGATGTTCTCCTCGGTCGCGTCTTCGGCGCGGCCCGCGAATTCGCCCGCGAGCGACGCGCGGAACGCATCGAACATCGGCGCGATCGCGATCTGGTCGTAGCGCACGCCGACGCGCTTCGCCATCTCGGCCGCGTCGGTCGTCGAGATGTCGGCCGTATAGCGCGACGGCATCATCACCGCGCGCACGCGATCGGCGCCGAGCGCGTCGACCGCGACCGCGAGCACGAGCGCCGAATCGACGCCGCCCGACAGCCCGATGATCGCGCCCGGAAAGCCGTTCTTGCCGATGTAGTCGTGCACGCCGAGCACGAGCGCGCGATACACCTGCGCCTCGACGGGCAGCTCCGGCGCGATCCGCGCAGGCAGCGGTCGCGCGCCGTCGAATTCGACGATCGCATTGCCTTCCTCGAACTGCGGCATCTTCGCGACGAGCTCGCCCGCGCCGTCGAGCACGAACGAGCCGCCGTCGAACACGAGCTCGTCCTGGCCGCCGACGAGATTCACGTAGATCATCGGCAGGCCGGTCTCGCGAATCCGCGCGCGCAGGATGTCGATCCGCACCGCTTCCTTGTTCATGTGATACGGCGAGCCGTTCGGCACGATCAGCGCCTGCGCGCCCGCCGCCTTCGCGAGCTGCGCGGCCGACGCGTGCCACACGTCCTCGCAGATCACGACGCCGAACTTCACGCCGTTCAGCTCGAACACGTACGGCGCGGCGTCGGTCGCGAAATAGCGCTTCTCGTCGAACACCTCGGTATTCGGCAGGTCCTGCTTCCGGTACGTTCCGACGACCTCGCCGTCGACGATGAGCGATGCCGCGTTGTAGGTATCGGTCGGCGAGACGCCGCGCTCGATCGGACGGTTTGCATTACCATCGGCGCTTGACGCGCCCGAGCCGGCCGCGCGCTGCGGATGGCCGACCAGCACCGCGAGCCCCGCGAGCGGCTTCAGCAGCGCGGCGAGCTCGGCGAGCGCCGCGTCCGACGCCGCGTAGAACGCGGGGCGCAGCAGCAGGTCCTCGGGCGGATAGCCGGACAGCGCGAGTTCCGGCGCGATCAGGAGCTGCGCGCCGGCGTCGTGCGCGGCGCGCGCGGCGGCGACGATCTTGGCGACGTTGCCGGCGAAATCGCCGACGGTGACGTTGAGTTGGGCAAGTGCGATACGGGTTTTCATCACGGGATCAGCGCGGCCTCCTCGGGCCGCAGCGCGTACGGCTTTGATCAAACGCACGGACGGCCGGCGCGGCAGCGCGCCTGACCGACGGTGCAAACGGGTACGAACGGGTACAACCGGGTACGAACGAAACGGATTCAGATCGTTGAAACACGAACGCTTTGATTATCGCATGGGCATCCTGTCGTCTCCGCTCGACGCAAACGCCGTCGAGTGGGACGCGCTCGTCGCGCGCGCCGAGCGCCCGACGCCCTTTCTGAAGCACGCCTTCCTGAGCGCGCTGCACCGCGCGGGCTGCGCGGTCGACGGCACCGGTTGGACGCCCCGCTTCGTCACGCTGACGGACGGCGCAACGGGCGCGCTCGTCGCGGCTGCGCCCGTTTACGCGAAGCGCCATTCGTATGGCGAATACGTGTTCGACTGGGCGTGGGCCGACGCGTATCAGCGCAACGCGCTGCCGTATTACCCGAAGCTGCTGTGCGCGGTGCCATTCACGCCCGTGCAAGGCAGCCGGCTTCTCGCCGTCGGCGACGACGCGCGCCGCCGGCTCGCCGCGACGCTCGTCGCGCTCGCCGAGCAGAGCGACGTGTCGTCGCTGCACGTGCTGTTTCCGACCGACGAAGAGACGCGCGTGCTCGCCGACATCGGGATGATGCTGCGCGAAGGCGTGCAGTTCCATTGGCTGAATGACGGCTATCGCGACTTCGACGAATTTCTCGCCACGCTCGAACAGAAGAAGCGCAAAAACATCCGTGCGGAGCGCCGCAAGGTCGCGGAAGCCGGCGTCACGTTCCGCCGCGTGCGCGGCGAGGACGCGACCGACGCTGAATGGCGCTTCTTCACGCGCTGCTACCGGCAGACGTACCGCGAGCACTTTTCGAGCCCGTACCTGAATCTCGACTTCTTCCGCGAGATCGGCGCGACGATGCCGGAGAACCTGCTGCTCGTGATCGCCGAGCGCGACGGCCAGCCGATCGCGAGCGCGCTCGCCGTCTACCAGCGCGACGCGTCGGGCGGCGGCACGCTGTACGGCCGCTACTGGGGCGCGCTCGAACAGGTGCCGTGCCTGCACTTCGAGGCCGCGTACTACCAGTTGCTCGAATTCTGCATCGACGAGCGGCTCGACACGTTCGAAGGCGGCGCGCAAGGCGAGCACAAGCTCGCGCGCGGCTTCATGCCGACCGTCACGCGCTCCGCGCACTGGCTCGCGCATCCGGCGTTCGCCGATGCGGTCGGCCGCTTCCTCGCGCAGGAGACGAACCAGATCCATGCGTACGTCGACGAGTTGCGCGAGCACAATCCGTTCAGGAACGGCGAACGCTGACCACGACGCGACGCCCCCCGCGCCTCGTCCCGCGGCCGGCTAGTCGCGCGAGCGCGGCGCGCCGGCTTCCAAAACGGCATCGCCATTCATTTCCCTCAACAGGATATACGGGATATTTGATTATCATTCGTTCCAAATCGGAAATTGAAAGATTATTCGGTTGCAATATTCGCACAAAACCCCCTACACTTTCGTTGTGCTTAATGCGCACCAAAATAGGGAGAAACGGATTTCATTCGCCTTCCCCCCTGTTTCTGATTTTCAGAATCGATATTCTGAAAATCGATAAAAACTTTCATATTCCAGGGCCACCCGCTAGTTTCACCCTTCGGCGCACCGCCTGACGCGATCGGAGAGGATGGGGAGACATTTTGATCTTTTGGTTGAGAATCTTCATGCGGATTATCAATTAGGAGTATTAAATTATGTCATCCCATCTGCCGATTCTAAACGGCATGCGCCGACCATTCTTATCGCCCGACATCAGTCCCGAAACGCCGTTTGAAATGGCGTCTGCGAAACCAGCGTGGCGGCGCAAGCCATCGGGCTTCCCGCCCCCCGGCGCTCGCCGAGCGGCCCGCGCGGCGGGAGCCGCCCCGGCCACTGGCCTGCCGCTCGCCACGCGCCTCGACACACGCGCCCACTAACCAACGCCCCCGACGATCTCGGGCAAGCGCTGCGCGCCGCCCGAGACGGCGGGGCTTGCGTCGCGCGCGCCAGGCGCGACGCACCCAACTCATCGGTCCGCGCTCATGCCCAACACCTCTTCCCGAACGACGCTGCTATGGATCGTAGCCACCGCGTTCTTCATGCAGTCCGTCGACACGACCATCGTCAACACGGCGCTGCCGTCGATCGCCCACGCGCTCGGCCAGGACGCGCTCTCGATGCACGGCGTCGTCACCGCCTACACACTGACGATGGCCACACTCACGCCCGCGTCCGGCTGGCTCGCGGATCGCTTTGGCACGCGTCGCGTGTTCTTCGTCGCGATTGTCGTGTTCGCGCTCGGCTCGCAGTGCTGCGCGGCCGCGACGAGCGCGACGCAGCTCATCGTCGCTCGGGTGCTGCAAGGCATCGGCGGCTCGATGCTGCTGCCGATCGGCCGGCTCGCGGTACTGCGCGGCGTGCCCGGCGACGAATACGTGGCCGCGCTCGCGTTCGTGTCGATCTTCGGCCAGATCGGGCCGATCCTCGGCCCAACGCTCGGCGGCTGGCTCACGCAGTCGATGTCGTGGTACTGGGTGTTCCTCGTCAACCTGCCGATCTGCGCGGTCGGCCTCGTCGCCGTCCACCGCTACATGCCGCGCGACGAGCCGATCGATCCTCCGCCGTTCGACTACACGGGCTACACGCTGCTGTCGATCGCGATGATCGCCGGCTCGCTCGCGATCGACGCGTTGTCCGACGGCGGCTACACGGACTGGACCGTCGGCGTGACCGCGATCGCCGCGGCCGCGGCGATCGTGTACGTCGCCCATGCGCGCAGGCGCGCGAATCCGCTCTTCCGGCTCGAACTCTTTCGCGAACCGAACTTCGCAGTCGGCCTTGCCGGCAATCTGATCTCGCGGATCGGCATCGGCGCGACGCCCTTCCTGCTGCCGCTGATGATGCAGATCGAATTCGGCTATTCTCCGTTGCGCTCGGGGCTCATGCTCGTGCCGGCCGCCATCGCGGGTGTGATCGCGAAGCCGTGGATCGCGCCGCTCGTTCGCCGCTACGGCTATCGCACGTTTCTGTTCGCCAACACGCTGATCGTCGGCGCCGTGATCGCGCTGTTCGCGGCCATCGGCCCCGACACGCCGCTCGTCGTCGAAATGGCGCTGATTGCGATCTTCGGCGCGATCAACTCGATTCAGATCGCGGCAATGAACAGCGTGACGCTGAAAGGCCTGCCGCACCGCGACGCGGCGAGCGGCAACAGCCTGTATTCGATGGTGCAGATGCTGTCGATGGGGCTCGGCGCATCGGTGGGAAGCGGGCTCACGAGCCTGTTCGGCGAGCAGACCGGCTCATCGCTGCTCGGCTTCAAGCTGAGCTTCGTCTGCGTCGGCGCGGTGACGCTCGTGTCCGCGGCGATCTTCCGGCGAATCCGGGAAGCGCCCGTGACGCGCACGCGGCCCGGCCACGCGGTCGCGCACCGCTAGCCGCGCGACCGGGGGGCGGCCGCCAGATGAGCCGACGGGCGAATCGCGCGCTCGCGCCGCGCAATTTCTGCGACACTGGCGGCTTCGCATCACGCCGCCCTTCATGTCCTGGTACCTGTATCTGATCGAATGCGCGGACGGCAGCGTCTACACTGGCATTACGACCGACGTCGCCGCACGCTTCGCGCAGCACGCGCAAGGCAAGGGCGCGCGCTACACGCGCGCGCGCAAGCCGAAGGCCGTACTCGCGTCGTTCGAGCTCGCCGATCGCTCGAGCGCGTCGCGCGCCGAATATTGGGTCAAACGGCTGACGCCGACGCAAAAGCGCGCGCTCGCGGGGGGCTCGCTCTCGCTCGCGTCGGTGCTGCCGGCCGCTGACGCCGCCGCGGCACGCCGCGCGGACGGCGATTGCGCGACACCCGCGCCGGCAGCCGGCATCGCCGAAACGGCGACGGCCGAAGCCGCAACCGCAATCGGCGCGGTAATGACGACGGGCGGTACGGCCGCCGCGCATCCCGCCGCCAAGCCGGCGAAGCCGAAGAAGGCCGCAAACGCAGCGAAAATATCGAAGCAGACGGCGGCCGGGTCTTCCGGGACACCAACGACTTCGAGAAGGAGAGCGGAACCCGCGCGCACAAAACAAAACCGCGCGGCCTCGTGACGAGACACGCGCGGTTTCGCGCAACCGGCCGGCGCCGCGTGCGCCGGCCCGCCGCTTACTTCTTGAAGTTCGCGACGCCTTCGTCGATTTCCTTGTGTGCCGCGTCGATGCCGTCCCAGCCTTCGACCTTCACCCACTTGCCCTTCTCGAGCGCCTTGTATTGCTCGAAGAAGTGCTTGATCTGGTCCTTCAGGTACCCGGGCACGTCGTCGATCGACTTGAGGTTGGCCGTCATCGGGCAGACCTTGTCGTGCGGCACCGCGACGAGCTTCGCGTCGACGCCCGATTCGTCGGTCATCTTCAGCATGCCGAGCGCGCGCGCGCGGACGACCGAGCCCGCGAGCAGCGGGAACGGCGTGATGACGAGCACGTCGACGGGGTCGCCGTCGCCCGACAGCGTCTGCGGAATGAAGCCGTAGTTCACCGGATAGCGCATGCCCGTGCCGATGAAGCGATCGACGACGAGGAGGCCGAGTTCCTTGTCGGCTTCGTACTTGACCGGCTCGCTTTGCGCCGGGATCTCGATGATCACGTTGAAGTCTTGCGGCAGATCCTTGCCGGCCGGGACGTTGCTGAAGCTCATGAGCGTTCTCTGAAGTTCGGATGGGAATCGGGACGGATGGCGGCCTCGCGGGCGCCTCCGATGGAATGCGCATTATAGCCAATCGCCCGATGGCGCTCCGGTCCCGTTCGGCCGATAATCGGGCAACGATCAGACACGGCGCGACGAGCCGGGAGCGAGCATGGAAGAGGCGAAGCACTTCATCTCGGGGGCGTGGGCTGCGCCCACGGGCGGCGAGACGATCGCCGTGATCGATCCGTCCGACGGCGAGCCGTTCGCGCGGCTCGCGCGCGGCACCGCGCCCGACATCGACGCGGCCGTGCGCGCGGCCCGCGCTGCGTTCGATGGCCCGTGGGGCACGGCGAGCGCGGCCGAGCGGGGGCGCATGCTGTACCGGCTGTCGATGCTCGTCGCCGCGTGCCGCGAGGAGCTCGCGCTCATCGAATCGCGCGACACCGGCAAGCCGCTCACGCAGGCGCGCGCGGACGCCGACGCGCTCACCCGCTACTTCGAGTTCTACGCGGGCGCGGCGGACAAGCTGCACGGCGAGACACTGCCCTACCGCGACGGCTACACGGTGCTCACGCTGCGCGAGCCGCACGGCGTCACCGGGCACATCGTGCCGTGGAACTACCCGATGCAGATCCTCGGGCGCAGCGTCGGCGCGGCGCTCGCCGCGGGCAACGCGTGCGTCGTCAAGCCGTCGGAGGACGCGTGCCTGTCGATCCTGCGCGTCGCGACGCTCGCGGCCGAAGCCGGGCTCCCCGCGGGCACGTTCAATGTCGTGACGGGCTACGGCCACGAAGCCGGCGCGGCGCTCGCGCGCCATCCGGGCATCGACCATATTTCGTTCACCGGCTCGCCGGACACGGGCCGCCTTGTCGCGCAAGCGGCGGCCGAACACCACGCGCCCGTCACGCTCGAGCTCGGCGGCAAGTCGCCGCAGATCGTGTTCGCCGACGCGGACCTCGACGCCGCGCTGCCCGTCCTCGTGTCCGCGATCGTGCAGAACAGCGGCCAGACCTGTTCGGCCGGCAGCCGCGTGCTGATCGACAAGGCGGTCTACGAACCGCTCGTCGAGCGGCTCGCCGCAGCGTTCAACGCGCTGAAGGTCGGCCCCGGCCGCGCCGATCTCGACTGCGGGCCGCTCATCAGCGCGAAGCAGCAGCAGCGCGTGTGGGACTTTCTGTCCGACGCGCAGCACGACGGCATCGTGATGGCCGCGCACGGCGAAGTCGTGCCGGACGCCCCCGAAACGGGCTTCTACCAGGCGCCCGCGCTGCTGCGCGACGTGCCGCACACGCACCGGCTCGCGCAGGAAGAAGTGTTCGGCCCGGTGCTCGCCGCTATGAAGTTCGCCGACGAGGACGAAGCGCTCGCGCTCGCGAACGGCACGCCGTACGGGCTCGTCGCAGGCGTGTGGACGCGCGACGGCGCGCGCCAGATGCGGCTCGCGCGACGGCTGCGCGCGGGACAGGTGTTCGTCAACAACTACGGCGCGGGCGGCGGCGTCGAGCTGCCGTTCGGCGGCAGCGGACGCTCGGGCTACGGCCGCGAAAAAGGCTTCGAGGCTTTGTACGGTTTCACCGTGCTAAAGACGATCGCGCTCAAGCACGACTGACCGAAGGCGCGGCACGGCGCGCGAGGTCAAGCGCCGCCACCCGTTCAAGTCACGGCAAGACCCACAACAAAATCCAGGAGACAACGGATGCGGCTCAGCGGCAAGACCGCCGTCGTCACGGGCGCAGGCTCGGGCTTCGGCGAAGGCATCGCGAAAACGTTCGCGCGCGAAGGCGCGTGCATCGTCGTCAACGATCTGAACGCGCCGGCGGCCGAGCGCGTCGCGAGCGAAATCGCGCTCGCGGGCGGGCGCGCGCTCGCCGTCGCGGGCGACGTATCGCGCGGCGGCGATTGGCGCGCGCTCCTCGACGCGGCGCTCGACGCATTCGGCGGCGTGCAGATCGTCGTCAACAACGCCGGCACGACGCATCGCAACAAGCCGGTGCTCGACGTGACCGAAGCCGAATACGACCGCGTATACGCAGTCAACATGAAGAGCCTCTTCTGGAGCGTGCAGACGTTCGTTCCGCATTTTCGCCAGGCGGGCGGCGGCGCGTTCGTCAACGTCGCATCGACGGCGGGCGTGCGGCCGCGCCCCGGCCTCGTCTGGTACAACAGCACGAAGGGCGCGATGATCACCGCGAGCAAGACGCTCGCCGTCGAGCTCGGCCCCGACCGGATCCGCGTGAACTGCGTGAACCCGGTGCTCGGCGAAACCGGGCTCACGAGCGCGTTCATGGGCGTGCCGGACACGCCTGAGAACCGCGCGCGCTTCATTGCGACGATCCCGCTCGGCCGCCTGTCGACCCCGCAGGACATCGCGAACGCGGCGCTCTATCTCGCATCCGACGACGCCGCGTTCATCACCGGCGCATGCCTCGAAGTCGACGGCGGCCGCTGCGTCTGAACGCCGCGGCGCGCACCGCCCGTCACAATCAAAACGTGCCAGAGGAGACAATCATGGCCAGCACCGTGCCGGCGTTCACGCCGACCCCGCCATCCGCCTTCGAGGCGGCGACCTATCGCAAGGTTTCGTGGCGGCTCGCGCCGCTACTGCTGCTCTGCTATGTCGTCGCGTATCTCGACCGCGTAAACGTCGGCTTCGCGAAACTGCAGATGGCGTCCGACCTGCACCTGTCCGATGCGGTCTACGGTCTCGGCGCCGGGATCTTCTTCGTCGGCTACTTCCTGTTCGAAGTCCCGAGCAACGTGATCCTGCACCGCGTCGGCGCGCGGGTGTGGATCGCGCGGATCATGGTCACGTGGGGCATCATCTCGGCGCTGACGATGTTCGTGTCGACGCCCGCGATGTTCTACACGATGCGCTTCCTGCTCGGCGCCGCCGAGGCGGGCTTCTTCCCCGGCGTGATCCTCTATCTGACTTACTGGTATCCGGCGCACCGCCGCGGCAGGATGACGACGCTCTTCATGACGGCCGTCGCGCTGTCGGGCGTCGTCGGCGGCCCGATCTCCGGCTACATCCTGAAGACCTTCGACGGGGCGAACGGCTGGCACGGATGGCAATGGCTGTTCCTGCTCGAAGGGGTGCCGTCAGTGCTCGTCGGCATCCTGCTGCTGTTCGCGCTCGACGACCGGATCGTCAAGGCAAAGTGGCTCGACGACGACGAAAAGGCGCTCCTCGCGCGCAACATCGCGCTCGAGGATGCGCGCAAGGAAGACCCGCCGCTCTCCGTCGTGTTCAGGAGTCCGCGCGTGTGGCTGATGGGCCTCATCTACTTCTCGTTCGTGATGGGGCTCTACGGCGTCGGCTTCTGGCTGCCAACGCTCATCAAGTCGACGGGCGTGACCGATACGTTCACGATCGGCCTGCTGTCCGCCGTGCCGTACGCGGCGGCCGTCGTCGCGATGCTCGCGATCGCGCACAGCGCGGACCGCCGCCGCGAGCGGCGCTGGCACCTCGCGATCCCCGCAGCGGCGGGCGCGGTCGGGCTCGTGCTGTCCGTCGTATGGGCGCACGACACGCTGCTTGCGATGCTCGGCCTCACGATCGGGACGATGGGCATCCTGACGACGCTCCCCCTCTTCTGGAGCCTGCCGACCGCGTTCCTCGGCGGCACGGCCGCCGCGGCGGGCCTCGCGATCATCAATTCGATCGGCAACCTCGCCGGCTTCCTGAGCCCGTATCTCGTCGGCTGGCTCAAGCAGGCGACGGCGTCGAACGACGCGGGGATGTACATGCTCGCCGGGTTCCTCGTGCTGGGCGGGCTGCTCGCGCTGTCGGTGCCGAAGACGCTCGTCGACATCTGAGTCGATTCGCGACGCATCGATTCAAACGGAAACGGCGGCCATCGAGGCCGCCGCTTTCTTTCCACCCTTACTGCCCGCCGAGCGAGAACCCGGCGCGAACGCTCAGACGATCGTCATCGCAAGCGCGCTTTCGCGATAGTGCTGCGCGGCCTTGTCGGATTCGCCGAGCCGCTCGAACAGACGCGCAAGCGCGCGATGCGTGCGGATCTTGAGCGGCTCGTCGTCGGCAAGCTTGAGCGCCGATTCGAGGAACGACTGCGCCTTGCCCCACAGTTGCTGCTGCTGGCACAGGCGGCCGAGCGCGAACAGTAGATCCGCGTCTTCCGGCCGGTCCCGGCGCCACCCCTCCGCCTTCTGGATCAACGGAAGCGCGTCGGGGCCCGCCGTGTCCGGATAGCGGCGCAACAGCCGCGCGTTCCAGTTGTGCGCGAGCGCGTCCTCGACGATCCGCCGCGCTTCCGGCCGGCGCTCGAGCGCGATCAGCAGTTCGGCCGCGAGATCCGCGAGACGCGGCGACTGCCGTTCGGCCGCCGACAGCGATTGCCACACCTCGAGGAACGCGTCAGCGTCATGCCGGCGATCGCGCAGCAGATGCTCTGCGGCCTGCTGGCGCAGACGCACGGCGGCGGCCGGATGCAGCGCCTCGCGCTTTTCGAGCGCCTTCGCGATCTTCAGCACCTCGACCCAGTTCTTCAGTTGCTGCTGCGCGCGCAGCGCGATCTGCTGCGCGTGGATCCGCTTGCCACCCGACGCCTGCATCTCGGCGAGCGCGGCGAGCGCGCCTTCGGCGTCGCGGCCGTCCGCACGCATGTCGGCCGTCGCGAGCAGGCGCGCGTCCTGCCATTCCTGGCCGCTCACCTTCGCGAGCCACTCATCGCGGCGCGCATACTCGTGCATCCGGTGCGTCGCCGCCGCGGCGATGAGGCTCGCCGCGCCCTGGTTCGCGTCGACGGTGAGCGCGTCGCGCGCGGCCTTCTCCGCACGCGAGAAGCGGCCCGCGTACAGGTTCGCGAGCGCGTCGCGCAGCGACGCCTGCGCGCGCTCGTTGCGCATCCGCGTGCGGTACGCGGCGACGCGCTGCGGCATCCGCCACACGTTGCGCACGATCCGCATCAGTGCGTACAGCACGATGAAGGCGACGACGATCGCGAGCACGAAGAAGTTCAGCGACACGTCGACGCGATACGGCGGATAGACGATCAGCACCTGGCCGGTATCGAAGCGGCCGACCGTCGCGAGCCCCGCGGCGATCGCGAACAGCACGGCGAGCCAAATGATTCCACGCAGCGTCATGTCGTCAACCCCGGCTCTTGAACTGTTGAACCGCGTTCAGGCTCGCGTTGAGGTTCGGCACCGCGACCGTCAGCGACGCGGCGTCCACCTGCTTGAGCAGATTCTGAACGATCTGGGTGTCCTTCGACGCACCGTCGAAGTAGTGCGCGACCGCCGCCTGCGCGGCATGCAGATCGGACTTCATCGCGCTGTCGTTGCGCGAGAGAAGCGACAGCCGCGCGCTCAACAGACGCAGCTTCACGTTCTCGCGCACGAAGTAGCCTTGCTCGGGCGACGCGAGCATCGCATCCGCGTGATCGATGCGGCGCACTTCGACGAGCGACTTCAACTGCGCGCCGATGCCCGCCGAAAAGCCGCGCCACCACGCCTTCCAGCGCGGCTCGCCTGCCGCCGCGGCCGCCTGCTCGGCGCTCGCGGCGACGTCGGGATTCGTCTGCGCGTGCGGCGTGAGCGTTTCGCCCGAGAGCGGCAGCGCGTCGACCTTCGCGATCGCGTCGTCGAGCTTGATCGCGAGCCCCGTGAGGTCCGCCGACGGCGCGGCCTTCAACCGTTCGATGTCCTGCGCGACCGCCTTGCGCACGACGACCGCCTGCGCGCTCTGCGAAGCCGCGAGCCGCGAATCGGCGTTCTGCAGCGCAATCAGCGCGAGCTGCGTGTTGCCCGTCAGCAGAAGCTGCTGGCTCGCGCTCGACAGCATCTGGCCGACTTCCTCGATCATCCACGCGTCGCGGTTGCGCGACAGGTCCTGATATTGCTGCTGCAGCGCGGTCTGTGCGGTCTGCGCGTCGGCGAGCTTGCCTTCGAGCTGCGACAGCTGCGCGTCGGCCTGATGCACGCTCGAAAGCGCCTGCTCGGTCTTCGTGCGGATTTCGGCCGTCTGCGCGTCGAGCGCCTTCTGCCGCTCGAGCGCGTGCTGGTCGAGACGATCGACCTTGCGGTTCAGCGCATAGCCGCCGACGCCCGCCGCGGCCGCGATCACGACGATCACGAACCAGAGCGCCGCGTTCGAGCCGCTGCGCCGCGCTTTCGTTTCAAACGGCGTAAACGGTTGATTCGGCGGCGGAACGGGGGCCGCGGCCGGTTTGGAAGAGACGTCTTTGGTATCGTTGGTGTCTGTCATGCGAGAAGGCATCGGTGCGGCAATCGCCGGTTGATCGGCCTGATCGGCCAACGTACGAAACGCGCGAGCGATACGCTCATCGCCCGCGCCGGACAGCGTAATCCTATCAAAACCGAGTGCGCGCGCGGTCTCGACGATGCGCGGATGCGGCGCGACGAACTGCGCGTGCTTCAGCGCGTCGATCTCGGCCTCGTTCAAATGCTCGTGCGCGAGCTCCTGCAGATTGCGCACGCCTTCCGAACTCGTCACGAGCCACGCATGCGGCGCGCCCGACAGCAGCGCGTGCACGCGCTCCCACGCGCCGATCGACGGCTCGGGCGTCACGCGCCTGTACGCGGCGACGAGCTCGACTTCGGCGCCCGCGTCGCGCAGCCGCTCGGCGAGCCATTCGCGGCCGCCGTCGCCGCGCACGATCAGCACGCGCTTGCCGGCAAGATCGGCCGCGCCGCCGAACGCGCGCTCGATTTCGGCGAAGAGATTCTCGGAATCGTAATGCGGCTCGCTGCCGTCGCCAGGCTCGCGCGGCGCGATCACGCGATGCGCGGGCGCCGCGATCCCGTGCCGCGCGAGCGCGGCGACGCTGCCCGGCCCGACGACGCCGATCGGCAGCGGATGCGGCCAGATCGCGCCGAGCCGCGCGAGCGCGTGATCGATCGCGTTCGGCGACACGAACACGACGAGCGCGTACGCATCGAGCCGCGCGAATGCGTCGGCGAGCGGCACATCGTCGGCAAGCGGCGCGATGTCGATGAGCGGAAAGTCGAGCACGTCGATGCCCGCCGCCGCGAGCTGCGCCGCGAGCGTCGCCGACTGTCCGTCGGGGCGCGTGAGCACCGCGGTGAACGTGCGCGGCGCGCCCGTCATCACGCGCCGCCCTTTTGCGCGCTCGCCGCGACGAGCGCGTCGACGATCGCGCGCGCGCCCTGGCGCTCGAGATCGTCGGACACGGCGCGGCCGAGCGCGAGCGCGTCGGCGGGCGTCGCGGCACGGGCCTGCGCGCGCGCGCTCAGCACGCGGCGGCCGTCCGTCGTCGACACGCTGCCCGTCAGATGCAGCTCGTCGCCGCGCCACACCGCGTGCGCGGCGAGCGGCACCTCGCAACTGCCGCCGAGCGCGCGCGACACCGCGCGCTCGGCCTCGACCGCGAGCGCGGTGGCGACATCGTGCAGCGGCGCGAGCCATGCGGCGACGTCCGCGCGGCGCGCGGCGATCTCGATGCCGAGCGCGCCCTGGCCCGCGGCGGGCAGACTGTCGTCGATGTCGAGCAGCGCGCGGATCCGCGCGGCGAGGCCGAGCCGCTTCAGGCCGGCCGCGGCGAGAATGATCGCCGCGTAGTCGCCGCGGTCGAGCTTCGCGAGCCGCGTATCGAGATTGCCGCGCAGCGGCCGCACGTCGAGCTGCGGATAGCGCGCGCGCAGCATCGCTTCGCGGCGCAGGCTCGACGTGCCGACGACGGCGCCCGCCGGCAATTCGGCGAGCGACGCGTACGCGTTCGACACGAATGCGTCGCGCGGATCCTCGCGGCTCATCACGGCCGCGAGCGCGAAGCCTTTGGGCAGTTCCATCGGCACGTCCTTCAGCGAATGCACCGCGAGATCCGCTCGGCCGTCGGCGAGCGCGTTCTCGAGTTCCTTCACGAAGAGCCCCTTGCCACCGACCTTCGACAGCGTGCGATCGAGAATTTGATCGCCGCGCGTCGTCATCCCGAGGATTTTCACGTCGCAAGCTGGATATAATTTGCGCAGCGCATCACGCACATGCTCGGCTTGCCACATGGCGAGGCGGCTCTCGCGCGACGCGATCGTCAGCGTCGCGGGCAGCTCGGCCGAAAGAGTCTCGGTGTTCATTGCAAGGACATCGCAGGACGGGATTAGGAACAGACTATGGTAGCACGCGCGCCTCGCGCTTCCGCCCGCCGGGCGGCCAGCGCGAGCCGCCCGCACGGTCTGCGTCAAGGTCCCGAACGGTCGTTCGGTTCGAGGTGGAATCCGGCATCCGCGTCAGGGTCCGGTCCGCAGTCGTCGCGTCGCTCTCCGCGTCGCCCGGTTTCATCGTCCGACGGGATCGCGCACGACGCGTCTCGCGCACCGTGCAGCGCACGCCGCCGCGCCGCTTGATCGCGCTCGCTGTTGCTGGACCGCAGTTCCCGTTCACTCGTGCTTTCCCAAGGAAATCAATCGTGAAGTCTTCCGGATCGGCGCGCGCGACGCGCCGCAATGCTGTCTCGTCCTCCTCCGCGCCGGCGAACGCCGATGCCCAACCCCGCCGCACACAGACGGCCCGCAAGCCGAAGGAGGCCGCCGTGCGCGCGGCCGAACCGGCGAGCGCCGCACCGGCCAGGCCGCACGGCCGCACGCGCGAGGACAAGGACCGCCCGCTCTTCGAAGACATCCGCTATCTCGGCCGCCTGCTCGGCGATGTCGTCCGCGAACAGGAAGGCGACGCCGTGTTCCACGTCGTCGAAACAATCCGCCAGACCGCCGTCAAGTTCCGTCGCGAGGACGACAGCGCCGCCGCGCAGACGCTCGAGAAGATGCTGCGCAAGCTCACGCCCGAGCAGACGGTGAGCGTCGTGCGCGCGTTCAGCTATTTCTCGCATCTCGCGAACATCGCCGAGGACCGCCATCACAACCGCCGCCGCCGGATCCACGCGCTCGCGGGCTCCACGCCGCAGGCGGGCACCGTCGCGTACGCGCTCGACAAGCTGAAGGAAGCGGGCGACGCGTCGTCGAAGGTGATCAAGCAGTTCTTCGAAGGCGCGCTCATCGTGCCCGTGCTGACCGCGCACCCGACCGAGGTGCAGCGCAAGAGCATTCTCGACGCGCAGCACGACATCGCGCGCCTGCTGGCCGAGCGCGACCAGCCGCTGACCGCGCGCGAGCTCGCGCACAACGAGGCGCTGTTGCGCGCGCGCGTGACGACGCTCTGGCAGACCCGGATGCTGCGCGACGCGCGCTTGACGGTCGCCGACGAGATCGAGAACGCGCTGTCGTACTACCGCGCGACGTTCCTCGACGAGCTGCCCGCGCTCTACGCGGACATCGAGGAAGCGCTCGCCGAGCACGGCCTGCCCGCGCGCGTGCCCGCGTTCTTCCAGATGGGAAGCTGGATCGGCGGCGACCGCGACGGCAACCCGAACGTCACCGCAGCGACGCTCGACGAAGCGATCAACCGCCAGGCCGCGGTGATCTTCGAGCATTACCTCGAGCAGGTGCACAAGCTCGGCGCCGAGCTCTCCGTGTCGAACCTGCTCGTCGGGGCGAGCGACGCGCTGAAGGCGCTCGCGGCCGCGTCGCCGGACCAGTCGCCGCACCGCGTCGACGAGCCGTATCGCCGCGCGCTGATCGGCGTCTACACGCGGCTTGCGGCGAGCGCGCGCGTGCGGCTCGGCGAAGGCGCGGTGCCGGTGCGCAGCGCGGGCCGCGGCGCCGCGCCCGTGCGCGCGACGCCGTATGCGGACGCCGAGGAATTCGCCGCCGACCTGCGCGTGCTGACGGATTCGCTCGCGCTGCATCACGGCGAATCGCTCGCGACGCCGCGCCTCGCGCCGCTCATGCGCGCGGCCGAGGTGTTCGGCTTCCATCTCGCGAGCATCGACTTGCGGCAAAGCTCGGACATTCACGAAGCGGTGATCGCCGAGCTGCTCGCGCGCGGCGGCGTCGAACCCGACTACGCGGCGCTGGCCGAAGCGGACAAGCTGCGCGTGCTGCTCGCGGCGCTCGCCGATCCGCGGCCGCTGCGCTCGCCGTATCTCGACTACTCGGATCTCGCGAAGAGCGAGCTCGGCGTGCTCGAGCGCGCGCACGCGATCCGCGCGCAGTTCGGTCCGCGCGCGGTGCGCAACTACATCATTTCGCACACCGAGACGGTGAGCGACCTCGTCGAAGTGCTGCTGCTGCAAAAGGAAACGGGCCTCTTCGAAGGCACGCTCGGCACGCCGCACGCGAATGCGCGCAACGGCCTGATGGCGATCCCGCTCTTCGAAACGATCGCCGACTTGCGCAACGCGCCCGACATCATGCGCGAGTTCTTCGCGCTGCCGGGCGTCGGCGAGCTGGTCGCACACCAGGGGCACGAGCAGGAAGTGATGCTCGGCTATTCGGACAGCAACAAGGACGGCGGCTTCCTCACGTCGAACTGGGAGCTCTACCGTGCGGAACTGGCGCTCGTCGATCTGTTCAGCGAGCGCGGGATCAAGCTGCGCCTCTTCCACGGCCGCGGCGGCACGGTCGGCCGCGGCGGCGGCCCGACCTACCAGGCGATCCTGTCGCAGCCGCCCGGCACGGTGAACGGCCAGATCCGCCTGACCGAGCAGGGCGAAGTGATCGCGAGCAAGTTCGCGAATCCGGAAATCGGCCGGCGCAACCTCGAGACGGTGGTCGCCGCGACGCTCGAGGCGACGCTCCTGCCGCATCGCAACGCGCCGAAGCAGTTGCCCGCGTTCGAGGCTGCGATGCACGCGCTGTCCGACGCCGCGATGGCCTCGTACCGCGCGCTCGTCTACGAGACGCCCGGCTTCACCGACTACTTCTTCTCGTCGACGCCGATCGCCGAGATCGCCGAGCTGAACATCGGCAGCCGGCCCGCGTCGCGCAAGCTGCAGGATCCGAAGCACCGCAAGATCGAGGACCTGCGCGCGATTCCGTGGGGCTTCTCGTGGGGCCAGTGCCGGCTGCTGCTGACAGGCTGGTATGGCTTCGGCAGTGCGGTCGCCGCATTTCTCGACGGCGCGAAGGACACCGCCGAGCGCGCGAAGCGGGTCGCGCTGCTGAAGAAGATGAACAAGACCTGGCCGTTCTTCGCTCATCTGCTGTCGAACATGGACATGGTGCTCGCGAAGACGGATCTCGCGGTCGCGTCGCGCTACGCGCAGCTCGTTTCCGACAAGAAGCTGCGCAAGCACGTGTTCGAGCGGATCGTCGCCGAATGGCACCGCACGTCGGACGCGCTCGCCGAAATCACCGGCAACGACGCGCGGCTCGCCGCGAATCCGCTCCTCGCGCGCTCGATCAAGAACCGTTTCCCGTATCTCGATCCGCTCAACCACTTGCAGGTCGAGCTGATCAAGCGGCACCGCTCGGGCGACACGAACGCGCGCCTGCGGCGCGGGATCCATTTGACGATCAACGGGATCGCGGCCGGCCTGCGCAATACGGGCTGAGCGATGGGGCGTCGCGTGCGGCGCTGTCGCGTCACGCGCGACGCGCTTGCGCTTGCGTCGAAGCAATGGCGGCCGTGCGTGTTGCACGGCCGTTTTCTTTTTGCCGAAGCGATCGCGAAGGCGCTTCGATTTGAACCGAGAGCCGCGCGGCTTGGCGTCCCGGCGTCCGCCCCAGTATCGCCCCGCCGCGTCAACGCGCGTCGATCATCATCGCATCGAGCTCGAACGAGCCGTCCGGCTGCACATCGAAGTACGCGCGCACCTCGTCGGACGCGCCCGCCCACAGCGCGCGGATCGCGTTCGCGCGCACGTCCGGCGTCCTCATCCGCGCGACCCAGCCCTCGAACGCGATCGGCAGGCGCCAGCGCTCGCGCACCTGCGCGGCAAAGCCCGCCGCGGCGAAGAATGCGAGCCACTCGTCTGCGCGATAGTCGCGCACGTGCGACGCGTCGCGCAACACCTCGACCGCCTGCAAATGCGTGTCGACGAGCGGATGATCGGCGCCCGCGATGTCGACGAACAGCACGCGGCCGCCCGGCTTCAGCACGCGGCGCGCCTCGGCGAGCGCGCGCGGCACGTCGTGCCAGTGGTGCGCGCTCATCCGGCTGACGATCCAGTCGAACGACGCGTCGGCGAACGGCAGCCGCTCGGCCGCACCCTGCTCGACCCGCACGCCCGCGAGGCCGCGCTCGCGCGCCGCGGCTTCGACCGTCGCGAGCATCCGCGGCGCGAGATCGTACGCAACCACCTCCTTCGCACCGCCGCGCGCGGCGGCGAAGCTCGCGTGGCCCGCGCCGCAGCCGAGATCCAGCACGCGCGCGTCGGGCGTCGCGCCGATCCCGGTGGCGAGCGTGTCGAGATCGGCGCCCGTCGCATGGACGGCGCTCGTCAAATAGGCGGACGCGGCCGTGCCGAACGCGTCGGCGACCTGATCGTGATGCTTCATGGGCTGACTCCTTGTCGCGTGGGGATCGGAGACGGCCGGCCGACTGCATCGGCCGCCTTGAGCCGCTACAATAGAGTCCGATTGGTACCGGTACAAGCCAAGCAATTATCCTGGTATCCGCTCCACCAGCCAGCCGGCCGGCCGGAGCCCGTTTTCCGTTCTTCGTCCCCACGCGCATCGCCAGACCAGACCCACATGAGCCGCCCGCCCGCCCCTCCGTCTCTCGACTCCACGCCGGCCCGCGCGCTCGGCGAGTTCATCCGCGCGCACCGCGAACGGCTGTCGCCGGAGGCGGTCGGCCTGCCGCCCGGCCCGCGGCGCAGGACGCCCGGACTGCGGCGGGAGGAGGTCGCGCAGCTGTGCGGCGTGAGTCCGACCTGGTACACGTGGATCGAGCAAGGCCGCGAAGTGTCGGCGTCGGCCGACGCGCTCGCGCGAATCGCGGTCGCGCTGCGGCTGTCGCGCGCCGAGCGCGCGTATCTGTTCGAGCTCGCCGCGCAGCGCGACCCGGCCGAGCCCGAGTTCGCGGCGACCGACGTGCCGGCGACGCTCGTCGCGGCCGTGAAGCTCATCGCGACGCCCGCGTACGTGCTCGACCGCCAGTGGAACGCGCTCGCGTGGAACGACGCGGCGGCCGCGCTCTTCGCCGGCTGGCTCGACGGCGAGCGCGACGATCGCAACCTGCTGCGCTTCACGTTCACGTCGCCCGCCGCCCGCACGCTGATCGTCGATTGGGAGACGCGCGCGCGGCGGCTCGTCGCCGAATTCCGCGCCGACACGATCCGTCATCTGAACGACGCGCCCACTCGCACGCTGATCGATTCGCTGCTTGCCGAAAGCGACGCGTTCGCGCATTACTGGGCGTCGCAGGACGTCGGCGAGCGCGAAGGCGGCGAGCGCGCGTTCGACCATCCCCGCGAAGGCCGCGTCGTCTATCAGCAGATGACGCTCAAGCCCGCGCACCGCGAAGACCTGAAGTTCGTCGTGCTGGTTCGCGAAGGCGCATGACCGCGGGAGCGCGCGTCTGCGTTCGCATGTGCATACGCGTGCGAAACGCGGCGATGCCGCGTCAGAACGTGATCGTCGCGGTGATCGTGTCGTTGTAGGTGCCGGCGCTCGTGGGCACGGCCGTCGTGCCGTCAACGGTCGATCTGTACGTAAACGGCGTGCGCCAGTTCAGCGGCGACGTGCCGAGCGACCCGTTCGTCATCAACAGCGGGGCGGGCATCACGGGCGCGAGCAATGCGACCGTCGTCACGCGCGACGCGCTCGGGCGCACGATCGCGACGTCGCTGCCGCTTTACATCGGCACGGGAATGCTCGCTCCCGGCCTCGCGAGCTACTCGGTCGAGGCGGGCTTCCTGCGGCGCGCGTGGGGCCCGCGCTCGTTCGACTACACGCGCCGCCCGGCCGTCAGCGCAACCGCGCGCTACGGCGCGAGCGACCGCCTGACCGCCCCCCGCACCAGCCGCCCGCCGCGCGAATGCTAAAATCCGCGATATCCATTCGCGGCGCGCGCCCGCGGCGCGCGCCGCTCCACTCCCTCTAAGAATCGCCATGACGTCCCAATTGCACAAAAAGGGCGAGGCCTGGTCGGCCCGCTTTTCGGAACCGATGTCCGAGCTCGTCAAGCGCTACACGTCGTCGGTCTTCTTCGACAAGCGGCTCGCGCTCGTCGACATTGCCGGCTCGCTCGCGCACGCGACCATGCTCGCCGCGCAGAAGATCATCAGCGCCGACGACCTCGCCGCGATCGAGCGCGGAATGGCGCAGATCCACGGCGAGATCGAGCGCGGCGAATTCGAATGGCAGCTCGATCTCGAAGACGTCCACCTGAACATCGAGGCGCGCCTGACCGCGCTGATCGGCGATGCCGGCAAGCGCCTGCACACGGGCCGCTCGCGCAACGACCAGGTCGCGACCGACATCCGCCTGTGGCTGCGCGGCGAGATCGACCGGATCGGCGGCCTCCTGAACGACCTGCGCGGCGCGCTGATCGACCTTGCGGAACAGAACGCGGACACGATCCTGCCGGGCTTCACGCATCTGCAGGTCGCGCAGCCCGTCACGTTCGGCCATCATCTGCTCGCGTACGTCGAGATGTTCTCGCGCGACGCCGAGCGCATGCGCGACTGCCGCACCCGCGTGAATCGCCTGCCGCTCGGCGCGGCGGCGCTCGCGGGCACGAGCTATCCGATCGACCGCCACGCGGTCGCGAAGACGCTCGGCTTCGACGGCATCTGCGCGAACTCGCTCGACGCCGTGTCCGATCGCGATTTCGCGATCGAATTCACGGCGGCGTCCGCGCTGATCATGACGCACGTGTCGCGCTTCTCGGAAGAGCTCGTGCTGTGGATGAGCCCGCGCGTCGGCTTCATCGACATCGCCGACCGCTTCTGCACCGGTTCGTCGATCATGCCGCAGAAGAAGAACCCGGACGTGCCCGAGCTCGCGCGCGGCAAGACGGGCCGCGTAAACGGCCACTTGATGGCGCTCCTCACGCTGATGAAGGGCCAGCCGCTCGCGTACAACAAGGACAACCAGGAAGACAAGGAGCCCCTCTTCGACACGGTCGACACGGTCGCCGACACGCTGCGGATCTTCGCGGAGATGGTCGCCGGCATCACGGTGAAGCCGCAGGCGATGCGCGCCGCGGCGCTGCAGGGCTTCTCGACCGCGACCGATCTCGCCGACTATCTGGTGAAGCGCGGGCTGCCGTTCCGCGACGCGCACGAGGCGGTCGCGCACGCGGTGAAGGTTTGCGACGTGCGCGGCTGCGATCTCGCGGACCTGACGCTCGACGAGATGAAGCAGGAGCTGCCGAACGTCGCGCACCTGATCGGCGACGACGTATTCGACTACCTGACGCTCGAAGGCTCCGTCGCGAGCCGCAACCATCCGGGCGGCACGGCGCCGGACCAGGTGCGCGCGGCGGTGAAGGCGGCGCGCGCGGCGCTCGCCAAGTAAGCGGGCATGCACGTGGCGGACACCGCGCGGTGTCCGCTTTTGCATCCGCGGCGCAATCCGCGGTGCGATCTGCAGTACGACTCGCGGCGCGATACGCGCCCGGCTGCGGTGCCCGCAAGCGGCTCATCGCCGCCGTGCACGGATTCCACGAAGCCGGGCACGTGATGCGCGACGCGACGCGCGGCGATCACCGAAACGGCGCGCATCGCTTCCGGGCTCGCGCAAGCGCGGCGCGCGCCGGCACCACCGCTCGAACGCGCGATAGCTCCGCGCCGGCGGCCCACGCATCGATTCACGGACGGAACGGAACCCATGTTCTCAGCGGCAATCTTCGATATGGACGGCCTGCTCGTCGACTCCGAGCGGACCATCATGAACACGTGGATCGACGTTGCGCGCGCTCACGGCGTCGCGCTGTCCTCCGCCGATTACCTGCAGATCGTCGGCCGCTCGTTTCGGGAAGGCCAGACGGTTCTCGCCGGACTGCTCGGCGACGACGCGTTCCGCTCGGTGTCCGCGCAGGTGCGCGAGCAGCTCGCCGCGCCGCTGCCCCATCCGAAATTTCCGCTGAAGACAGGCGCGCATGCGCTGCTGAGCACGCTCGCCCGTGCCGGCATTCCGTGCGCGGTCGCGTCGTCGTCCGCGCGCGACGTGATTCGCACGCGGCTTCACGCGGTCGGCGTACTGGAATTTTTCGCCGCGATCGCGGGCGGCGACGAAGTGGAACGCGGCAAGCCCGATCCGGCCGTCTACCGGCTCGCGGCCGAGCGGCTGAACTTGCCGGCGCACGCGTGCGTCGCGTTCGAGGACAGCGATTTCGGCGCACTCGCCGCGACGCGCGCGGGCGCATCCGTCGTCACCGTGCCTGACCTGAAGGCGCCGACGCCCGAGATCGTCGCGCTGAGCCTGCGTGTGCTCGCTTCGCTCGACGACGCGGTCGCACTCGTGCCGGCGTGGTTCGGGCCGCGCGCCGCACAGCTCGCGTGAGTCGGCGCGGCGCCCGCCGCACGAGTACGGGCGTTCGAAGACAATCGCAAGAACGCGCGGGCGGCATCCGAGGAAAATCGATGCCGCCCGCGCAAGACATGAGCACCGGCGCGCAAAGCGCCCGCACGGCGCTCAACGATTGTTGACCGTCTCCGAGAACCGCTTGAGCATCGCGACGCGCGCACCGATCAGATCGACCCGTTCATCCTCGCTGATGAGCGGCGTCATCGCGTCGCGAAACGCCGCCCACTCGCGCTGCGCCTGCACGAGCGCCGGCAGCGAAGCCGCGGGCATCCGCGACTGCAATTTCGCGTAATAGCGGTTCATGTCGAAGAGTGCGTGCTCGCACGCCGCATCGCGCATGCAAGGCCGCACGCGATGCACCGCGCCCTTGCCGCCGCCCGGCTGCGCATAGCGGTCGGCCACGCCGCGCAGTGCGCGCGCACGATCGCGCACCGGCTGCAACCGCATGTCGGCGCTCGCCATCGCGTACATCGTCCCCTGCGTCGTCTCGTAGACCGCGCGCACCAGATGCGCTTCGTCCTTGCGCCACGCGAGCCAGCGGCGCTGGCTCTCCTGCCAGCCGCGCCGCGCATCGGCGGGCGCCGCCTTCTGCAACCGCTGGTACGCGGCGTCGACTTCAGCGAGCCACTGCTGCCGCGCCTCGTCCATGCACTGGATCTGGCCGACGGTCGACGAGCGGTCGCGCCGCGCGAGACACTGGCGCATCGCGACGTCGATCGGATCGGCCGCCGCGACCTCGGCATGCGCCGCGCCCGCCGCCAGCCAGGCGGCCAGCGCGACGGCGGCGAAGCGCACGAGCGTCTTCCGGACTTCGATCATCGTCAGCCGCGCACGCAGTCGACGTAGTACTCGGTGCGGCCGTTCATCTCTTCCGCGACGAGACCGTGGATGTCCGTATGGAAGCCCGGGAAGCGCTCGTTGAAATCGCGCGCGAACCGCAGGTAGTTGACGATCGTCTTGTTGAAGCGCTCGCCCGGGATCAGCAGCGGAATGCCCGGCGGATACGGCGTCAGCAGGATGCTCGTCACACGGCCTTCGAGCTCGTCGAGCGGCACGCGGTCGATCTCGCGGTGCGCGAGCTTCGCGAACGCGTCGGACGGCTTCATCGCCGGCTCCATGTTCGACAGGTACATCTCGGTCGTGAGACGCGCGATGTCGTTCGCGCGATACACGTCGTGGATCTGCGTGCACAGGTCGCGCAAGCCGACGCGCTCGTAGATCGGGAACTGCGCGACGAACTCCGGCAGCACGCGCCAGAGCGGCTGGTTGTTGTCGTAGTCATCCTTGAACTGCTGCAGCTCGGTGACCATCGAGTTCCAGCGGCCCTTCGTGATGCCGATCGTGAACATGATGAAGAACGAATACAGGCCCGTCTTCTCGACGATGATCCCGTGCTCGGCCAGGTACTTCGTGACGATCGCGGCCGGAATGCCGGTCTCGCCGAACTCGCCGTCGACGTCGAGCCCCGGCGTGATGATCGTCGCCTTGATCGGATCGAGCATGTTGAAGCCTTCCGCGAGCGGGCCGAAGCCGTGCCAGCGGTCGTTCGGCTTCAGCAGCCAGTCCGCGCGCGAGCCGATGCCTTCGTCCGACAGGTTGTCCGGGCCCCATACGCTGAAGAACCAGTCGTCGCCGTACTCGGCGTCGACCTTGCGCATCGCGCGGCGGAAGTCGATCGCCTCGGCGATCGATTCCTCGACGAGCGCGGTGCCGCCCGGCGGCTCCATCATCGCGGCCGCGACGTCGCACGACGCGATGATCGCGTACTGCGGGCTCGTCGACGTGTGCATCAGGTACGCCTCGTTAAAGCGATGGCGGTCGAACGTGCGGTTCTCCGAATCCTGCACGACGATCTGCGAAGCCTGCGAGATGCCCGCGAGCAGCTTGTGCGTCGAGTGCGTTGCGAACACGAGCGCGCCGGTGCGCGGCCGGCCCGCGCCGATCGCGTGCATGTCCTGGTAGAACGGATGGAACTCCGCGTGCGGCAGCCACGCCTCGTCGAAGTGCAGCGTGTCGAGCAAATCGCCGAGCAAGTCCTTGATCTGCTCGACGTTGTAGACGACGCCGTCGTACGTGCTCTGCGTGATCGTCAGGATCCGCGGCTTCAGGTTCGGGTTCTTCTTCAGCGCCTCGCGCGCGAACGGATTCGCCTCGATCTTCTTGCGGATGTTCTCCGGCTTGAACTCGTCGCGCGGGATCGGCCCGATGATGCCGAAGTGATTGCGCGTCGGCGTGAGGAACACGGGGATCGCGTGCGTCATCGTGATCGCGTGCAGGATCGACTTGTGGCAGTTGCGGTCGACGAGCACGATGTCGCCCGGCGCGACGGTCGCGTGCCAGACGATCTTGTTAGACGTCGACGTGCCGTTCGTCACGAAGAACAGGTGATCGGCGCTGAAGATCCGCGCGGCGTTGCGCTCGGATGCGGCCACGGGGCCCGTATGGTCGAGCAGCTGGCCGAGCTCGTCGACCGCGTTGCAGACGTCCGCACGCAGCATGTTCTCGCCGAAGAACTGGTGAAACATCTGGCCGAGCGGGTTCTTCAGGAACGCGACGCCGCCCGAGTGGCCCGGGCAGTGCCACGAATACGAGCCTTCGTCCGCGTACTTGACGAGCTCCTTGAAGAACGGCGGCGCGAGCGAATCGAGGTAGACCTTCGCTTCGCGGATGATGTGGCGCGCGACGAACTCCGGCGTGTCCTCGAACATGTGGATGAAGCCGTGCAGCTCGCGCAGGATATCGTTCGGCAGGTGGCGCGACGTGCGCGTCTCGCCGTACAGGAAGATCGGGATGTCCGCGTTGCGGCGGCGCACTTCGGTGACGAACGCGCGCAGTTCGATGATCGCGGTCGCGAGTTCGGGCAGTTCGCCGTCCGGGCCGGTTTCGCCGAGCATGAGTTCGTCGTCGTCGATCGACAGGATGAAGCACGACGCGCGGCTCGACTGCTGCGCGAACGACGTCAGATCGCCGTAGCTCGTCAAGCCGAGGACTTCGACGCCCTCCTTCTCGATCGCTTCGGCAAGCGCCCGGATGCCGGAGCCCGAGATGTTCTCGGAGCGGAAATCTTCGTCGATGATGACGACGGGAAAACGAAACTTCATGGGCGATTCTCCAAAAAGAACGACCGCGGCGCGAGACGCGCAGCGGTCACCCGGAAACTGGTCGGTGTTCCGATATGCAACCAGATCAGGTTTTCGGCAGCGTGACACCGCGCTGTCCCTGGTACTTGCCGCCGCGATCCGCGTACGACACGTCGCACACCTCGTCGCTCTCGAAGAAGAGGACCTGGGCGACGCCTTCGTTCGCGTAGATCTTCGCGGGCAGCGGCGTGGTGTTCGAGAATTCGAGCGTCACGTAGCCTTCCCATTCGGGCTCGAACGGCGTCACGTTGACGATGATCCCGCAGCGCGCGTACGTCGACTTGCCGAGGCACACGGTCAGCACGGTGCGCGGAATGCGGAAGTACTCGACGGTGCGCGCGAGCGCGAACGAGTTCGGCGGGATGATGCACACATCGCCCTTGAAATCGACGAACGAGCCTTCGTCGAAGTTCTTCGGATCGACGATCGTCGAATTGATGTTCGTGAAGATCTTGAATTCGTCCGCGCAGCGAATGTCGTAGCCGTAGCTCGACGTGCCGTAGCTGACGATCTTGCGGCCGTCTTCGGCGGTGCGAACCTGATCGGGCACGAACGGCTCGATCATCTTGTGCTCTTCGGCCATGCGCCGGATCCACTTGTCGGACTTGATGCTCATAAAAAGGCGCCGGAAAACGCTGCGTGTCTGGATGGATGCCGCCGAACGGTCCGGCGGCCATGAAAGGCGCACATTTTACGCGATCGGGAACGGACCGGCCCGCGTCATTGCCGCACGACGCCGCACGCGAGCGCAGGCCCCGCGCCGTGCTGCGGGAACGCCGGATCGCTCGGGTCGCGGTGGACGAGCACCGAGCGGCCGAGCACCGAGCGCACGCCGTCGAGCGCGACGTCGGGCGCGACGATGAAGCCCGCCGCGACGCCGTTCGCATCCGCGTGGATGTTGCCGAGATCGCCGCCGACGCGCGCGCCCGCGCGCAGGCGGTCCGCCGCGGGCGCGAACACGGCACCCGCGCTCGAGCCGTCGGCGGCGTTGCAGTCGCCGCGCTCGTGGACCTGCAGCGCGTGATCGCTGTTGGGCGGCAGGCCCGCGAAGTTGTACGTGACCTGCACGCCGTCCGGACGTTCGGCAAGCGTCACCGTACCGCGCGCCTGGCTGCCGACCGTCGGCTGGAGCAGCGCGTCAGCGCGCTTTTCGTGTTGCGATGCAAACGTGGTGCAGCCGGCCAGGAGGCCGATGGCGGCCAGGACAAGCGGCGCATGGCGCGCGAACCAGCCCGGCACGCCGTCGAGTCGTCGTTTCATGCGATCCTCATGCCGGGCGGAACGCTCGGACGAGCGCCCGCCGGGCCGGTAAAGGGACCTTCGGGAAAGTCGTCATGATACCGTGACTCGCCGCGCCGCAAACACCGTCCGACGCGGCCCTGACGGGGATTTTACGTATTTTGAACAACGATCGTCGGAAACTTCGACGACATGTCCCTCGCACGCTCGGCGATCGCGATCGCGACGCCCCGCGCGATCGCGCGGTAGCGCTCGGCGAGCTTGCCGCCCGGGTCCGCGGCGACGGTCGGCGCGCCGCTGTCCGCCTGCTCGCGAATCCGGATGTCGAGCGGCAGGCTGCCGAGCACGGTCACGCCGTACTCCTTCGCCATCCGCTCGGCGCCGCCCGCGCCGAAGATGTGCTCCTCGTGCCCGCAGTTCGAGCACACGTGGATGCTCATGTTCTCGACGATGCCGAGAATCGGGATGTTCACCTTCTCGAACATCTTGAGCCCCTTCTTCGCGTCGAGGAGCGCGATGTCCTGCGGTGTCGTGACGATCACGGCGCCCGTCACCGGCACGCGCTGCGCGAGCGTCAGTTGGATGTCGCCCGTGCCGGGCGGCATGTCGACGATCAGATAGTCGAGCGCGTGCCAGTTGGTCTGACGCAGCAGCTGCTCGAGCGCCGACGTCGCCATCGGGCCGCGCCACACCATCGGATTGTCCTCGCCGACCAAAAAGCCGATCGAGTTCGCCTGCAAACCGTGGCCGACGAGCGGATTCATCGACTTGTTGTCGGGCGACTCCGGCCGGTCGTGGATGCCGAGCATCGTCGGCAGCGACGGGCCGTAGATGTCGGCGTCGAGGATGCCGACCGACGCGCCTTCGGCCGCGAGCGCGAGCGCGAGATTCACGGCCGTCGTGCTCTTGCCGACGCCGCCCTTGCCCGATGCGACCGCGACGATGTTCTTCACGTTCGGCAGCAGCTGCACGCCGCGCTGCACCGCATGCGCGGCGATCTCCTGCGACACCTCGACGCGCGCCTCGCGCACGCCCGGCACCGCGGCGAGCGCCGCGTCGACGCGCGCGCGCGCGTCGACGAACTGGCTCCTCGCCGGATAGCCGAGCACGACGTCGGCCGAAACGGCGTCGCCGTCGATCGTCACGTTGCGAATGCCGCGGTGCGCCGCGTACGGGCGGCCGGTGTTCGGGTCGACGACTGCCGCGAGTGCGGCGTCGACGAGCGCCCTGTCGATACTCATCGAAACTCCGTGGGAACGTCGCTCAAAATCGCCCATAAGGTCAATAATCTTCAAATATCCGGGCGAAAAGCGAGAAAAGTGAAAGAATTTATTGCACGCCATTGCGTAAAGCCGACTTGCGGCGCAATCTTCGCGGGCGGCGCGCTTCGGGGCCACATCGGGGCCATACCGCCTATATTGTAGAGGCTGGGGCGCGCTTGGTCCGAACAGCCATCCTGGCAAACGGGGCTTGTCGCATCGGCGGCAGGCTCCGCGGCCGGGTGCCGGACGGATCGAGGCGCTCGCGCGTCCGCACGCCGGCGCGCGGGTCCCCCCGCCGAAAGAGCAGTTCTTTTTTGTTCTTGTCGAGTCACTCAAGAGAGGAAACCAAGATGAATACCAAAATCGCGACGCGCTTGTCCGTTTTCGCTCTCGCCGGCGCCCTGCTGGCGGGTTGCGCGACCCCGCAAGGAACCAACACGGCAGTCGGCACGGGCACGGGCGCCGCGCTCGGCGCAGGCATCGGCGCGCTGGCTGGCGGCGGCAAGGGCGCGGCGATCGGCGCCGGCGTCGGCGCACTCGTCGGCGGCGTGACGGGCTACAACTGGCAAGCGATCAAGAACAAGCTCGCGCCGTCCGCGCAGCAGACGGGCACGCAGGTCACCGAGCAGCCGGACGGCTCGCTCAAGCTGAACGTGCCGAGCTCGGTCACGTTCGCGACCAACCAGTACGCGGTCACGCCGGCGTTCACGCCGCTCTTGAACGACCTCGCGTCGACGCTGAACCAGAACCCGCAGATCACCGCATCCGTCGTCGGCTACACCGACAGCACGGGCTCGGCGGCGCACAACCAGACGCTGTCGCAAAATCGCGCGCAGAGCGTCGTGAACGCGCTGTCGCAACGCGGCGTCACGGGTGGCCGTCTGTCGGCGCAAGGCATGGGCGCATCGAACCCGATCGCCGACAACGCAACGGAAGCCGGCCGCGCGCAGAACCGCCGCGTCGAGATCTACCTGCGCGCTCCGCAAGCGGCGCAGTAAATCCGACTGCTGGAGAATGGCGTGCCGAGCCCCGCCGGACAAGGCTTTCGAGGCCGCTTGTAACAACTCGAAAAAAATTTCGAACTTCTTGCGAGCGGCGGAGTCTGTCTTTACGGTACGTGACGGTGCTGCCGGCGCGTCACCATTCTCCTCTTGTCGTTGTTGCTCCGGGGCCACATCCGCCCCGGTTTTTTTTGCCCGCGCGACGCCGTTCTGCGTCGCAACATCCGACCTGCCGGCTCCGCCGTCGCCGCACATCGCTCAGCCGACGCAAACATAGCCGCTTTACCAAGAGCTTTCAATTCAAAAATATTACGGCGCGTGACGCGCCGCGCGCGCGCCGGCGAGCGCCGCATCGCAACCCCGCTCGACAGGCGCAACCGCGCGCCGTCCGCCCGTACTTCGGCTGGCGGCCGCCCTGCTAGAATCGCAGCTTCCCTACGATTTTCCGCAAGCAGTCCCTTCAGAGACCCTATGTCCGCATCCGACCTCACCTCCGTGCAGGCCGGCGCGCCGCAAGGCCGCCGCCAGATCCTCGTCACGTCCGCGCTGCCCTATGCGAACGGGCAGATTCACATCGGCCACCTGGTCGAGTACATCCAGACCGACGTCTGGGTGCGGACGATGCGAATGCACGGCCACGAGATCTACTACATCGGCGCGGACGACACGCACGGCACGCCCGTCATGCTGCGCGCCGAGCAGGAAAGCGTGACGCCGAAGCAGTTGATCGAGCGCGTGTGGCGAGAACACAAGCGCGACTTCGACAGCTTCGGGGTCTCGTTCGACAACTTCTATACGACGGACTCCGACGAAAACCGCGTGCTGAGCGAGAAGATTTACCTCGCGCTGAAGAACGCCGGCTTCATCGCCGAGCGCGAGATCGAGCAGGCTTACGATCCCGTCAAGGAAATGTTCCTGCCGGACCGCTTCATCAAGGGCGAGTGCCCGAAATGCCACGCGAAAGACCAGTACGGCGACAGTTGCGAAGTGTGCGGCACGACGTACCAGCCGACGGATCTCGTCAATCCGTACTCGGTCGTGTCGGGCGCGACGCCCGTGCGCAAGACGTCGACGCACTACTTCTTCCGGCTGTCCGACCCGCGCTGCGAGGCATTCCTGCGCGAATGGGTGAGCGGCCTCGCGCAGCCCGAAGCGACCAACAAGATGCGCGAATGGCTCGGCGACGCGGGCGAGGCGAAGCTCGCCGATTGGGACATCTCGCGCGACGCGCCCTACTTCGGCTTCGAGATCCCCGGCGCGCCCGGCAAGTATTTCTACGTGTGGCTCGATGCGCCCGTCGGCTACTACGCGAGCTTCAAGAACCTGTGCGAGCAGCGCGGCATCGATTTCGACGCGTGGATCAAGAAGGACTCGACGACCGAGCAGTATCACTTCATCGGCAAGGACATCCTGTACTTCCACACGCTGTTCTGGCCCGCGATGCTCGAGTTCTCGGACCATCGCACGCCGACCAACGTATTCGCGCACGGCTTTCTGACGGTCGACGGCGCGAAGATGTCGAAGTCGCGCGGCACCTTCATCACCGCGCAGAGCTACATCGACACGGGCCTCAACCCTGAATGGCTGCGCTACTACTTCGCCGCGAAGCTCAACGCGACGATGGAAGACATCGACCTGAACCTCGAGGACTTCCAGGCGCGCGTGAACAGCGACCTCGTCGGCAAGTACGTGAACATCGCGAGCCGCGCGGCGGGTTTCCTGATCAAGCGCTTCGACGGCCGCGTGCAGGACAGCGCAATGAACCATCCGCTCCTCGCGGCGCTGCGCGATGCGATCCCGCAGATCGCCGCGCACTACGAAGCGCGCGAGTACGGCCGCGCGCTGCGCCAGACGATGGAGCTCGCCGACGAGGTCAACGGCTACGTCGACACGGCGAAGCCGTGGGAGCTCGCGAAGGACCCGGCGAACGCGGCCGCGCTGCACGAAACCTGCAGCGTGAGCCTCGAGGCATTCCGCCTGCTGTCGCTCGCGCTGAAGCCCGTGCTGCCGCGCGTCTCGGAGGGCGTCGAAGCGTTCTTCGGCGTCGCGCCGCTCGCGTGGGCCGACGCGAACAAGCCGCTGTCGTCCGAGCAGCCGATCCGCGCGTATCAGCACCTGATGACCCGCGTCGATCCGAAGCAGCTCGACGCGCTCCTCGCCGCGAACCGCGGCTCGCTTCAGGGCGCCGCCGCGGCGGCAGCCGATGCGGGCGCGGCGGGCGGCAACGGCGCGAAGAATGCGAAGCGCGTGAAGGATGCGAAAGCCGCGCCCGCCACCGACGACGCAGTGCCGATCATCGCGATCGACGACTTCGCGAAGATCGATCTGCGCATCGCGAAGATCGTCGCGTGCGAAGCCGTCGATGGCTCCGACAAGCTGCTGCGGCTCACGCTCGACGTCGGCGAGAAGAAGACCCGCAACGTGTTCTCCGGGATCAAGTCGGCGTACCAGCCGGAGGATCTCGTCGGCAAGCTGACGGTGATGGTCGCGAACCTAGCGCCGCGCAAGATGAAGTTCGGCGTGTCCGAAGGGATGGTGCTCGCCGCGTCGGCAGCCGACGAAAAGGCCGAGCCGGGCCTCTACATCCTCGAGCCGCATAGCGGCGCGAAGCCCGGCATGCGCGTGAAGTAAGCGGCGACGCACGTCGCCGCGATGCATCCGGAGGGCCGCGACAGCGGCCCTCCGCGTTTTTGCGCAGGCGCGCGGCAATGCGCGATCACACGCTCGCGTCACCGCGGCTTCACGCCCGTCACGAGGCTGAAGTCTCCGACGCTCGGAATCGTCTCGATCGACGTGAAGCCGGCGTCGGCGAGCATCGCCGACAGCGCGCCGATCACATGCGCGCCCGAGCCGCCGCCGACGTCGAGCATCACGCGACGCCCCCGCGTCACCACCAGCGATCGAAGCGCCGCGTGTAGTTGAGGTCAACGCCCTGGAACGTGCCGCCATACGCGGATATCGCCCAGAATCGCGTCAGGTTGATCGTCGCCTTGAACGCGTTGCTCGCCGACTGCAGCCCCTGCTCGTAGCCGAGCACGAAGCGCTCGTTGATCGCCTTCGACACGAGCACGACCTGCGGATCGGTCAGGCCGACGTCGCTGCGGCCAACCGACACTTCGTCGAGCCCGACCGTCTGCGCGACGCGCTTGCCGGTCGCGCTGCCGAGTAGCGCGAGCGCCGTCGTCATCGCATTCTGCTGGCCGAGGTTGTTGCCCTGGTCGGTGCCGTGGCCGAACAGCAGCCACGACAGCTTTTCGTTGTCGTTGACGTTCGGTTCGGACACGAGCCTGACGGCGGGCGACTGCACCGTGCCCGTCACTTGCACGCCCGCCTCGACTTCCTGATTGCGGCGCATCGCGAGGATGTTGATTCCCGGATTCGACACCGGCCCGTTGAACGTGAAGAAGCCGTTCTCGATCGAGAGCTTGCGGCCGAACGACGTATAGGTCGAGCCTTCCGCCACGCGCACGTTGCCGACCGCGCGCAGCGGCACGCCGGGCGCGCTCATCACCGTCACCGTGCCGGCGAGCCGCAGATCCGCGCCGTGCCCCTTGAAGCGGAAGTCGCGGCCGAGGCCGATGTCGATGTTCGCGCGCGGCGCGAGCGACGGCGCGGGCTTCTCGGTCACGGGCGCCGGCTTCGCGATCGCGGTGCCCGTCTTCGTCTCGCCGCGCTCGAGGCTGCCCGGACGCACGATCACGACATCGTCCGACAAGTGCGGCGCCGCCTCCTCGGGCAAATCGAACAACGCGCGATCGACGGTGAACTTGCCGTTGATCGCGATGCCGCCGCGCGGCGTGTCGTTCTCGACGACCGCCTTGCCCGACAGCGACAGCTTGCGGTCCGGCGCGGCGAAAAGCTCGAGCTTGTCGGCGACGATGCTCGCCGTCAGGTCCGGCTCGCTGCCGTCGAGCCGCACGCGGCCGATCGCGCGCAGCGTGCCGTCGCCGCCGTGAAACTCGACTTGCTCGAACTCGACGAGGTTCTCGGTCAGCTTCACGCGGACGATCCCGTCCTTGAGCTGCACGCCCTGGTCGACGAGCGTCGCCGACAGGTTGTCGCCCGAGAGCGTGCCCGACAGCTTCGGCTTCGCGGGCGTGCCCGCGACCGTCAGCTTCAGCGCGGCGCGCCCGTCGAGCAGGTAGCCTGGGCCGAACAGGCCGCCCGTCGACTTCAGCGCCGGCACGTCCGCGTCGATGCGGCCCGTGAGCGGACCGTCCTCGGCGACGCCGAACACACCGTCGCGCAGCGCGAACGGCACGGCGACGCTCGCGTCGAGCGTGCCGATGCGGGTCGCCTGCGCGTGCGCGGTTGCGTTCAGCCGGTTGCCCGGCATGAACGTCGCGCGCGCCGACAGATCGCCGATGCCGAGCGACGCGACGCCGCGTCCGGTTGCGATCGTCACGTCGCCGCTCCTGCGCTTGATCTGCGCATGGCCGGCGGCGGTGTCGCCGAGCGTGACGTCCCAGTCGCCGTCGAGAATCAGATCGGTGCGCAGCGGCGAGCGGTTGCCCGTGAGTTCCGCGCGGATCTCGAGCGCGCGCGCCACCGACAGGTTCGTGATCGAGCCCGCCGTGCGCAGCTTGCCGCGCTCGAGCGCGAACGATTTCAGGTCGAGCGTCGCGCCTTCGACGGACAGCTTCGCCGCGCTCAGCGTCACGTGCCGCGCGCCCGCCGAGATCGCAAGCGGCGTGTCGAGCGAGATCGACGGCGTGCCGCGGTTCGACAGGCGCGTGACGGTGCCGTCCCAGCGCATCCCGTCGCGCGCTTCGACCACTCCGCCATTTGCTGCGATGGCGAGGTTGATCACGCGGCCTTCTGCGATGCCGACCGCGCTCGCATCGAACGTGTGCTTCGCGCGCGTGCCGTTCAGATGCGCGGACAGCGTCTTCAGGTTGATCGAGCCGAGCGCGATGTCGTTCGCGTCGGCGGTGAACACGAGCGCGCCTTTCCCGCCGTCGCGAATGTCCGCGCGGCCTTGCGCCGCGCCGATCCGGTTCGAGCCGAACACGACGCCGCTCGCCGTGTATTCGGCGACGACGTTCGGATGCGCGAACGAGCCCGTCAGCTCGCCGTTCGCGCGCACGAGGCCCGCGAGGCCGAAGCCGAGACGCTCGAGCTGCGGCGCGTCGACGGAAAAGCGCAGCCGGTCGCCGGGCGCGCCGAAGCTGCCGCGCAGGTCGACCTGGTTGCCCGCGATCGACAGGTTCGCGCTGCTCGGCAGGACCCGCGAGCCCGCCATCTGCACCGTGCCTTCGCCCGTCATCGGCAGGCCGTCGTAGACGCTGTCGCCGAGCTTGAACTGCGCTTTCGTCGAGAAGCCGGGCGCGAGCGCGCCCGTCGCCGCGAGCGTGCCGTTCACGCGCGCCGCGCCCGCGCGCGGGCCGGCCGATGTCTGCGCGATCTTCGCGTTGCCGCCGCGCTTGCCGCCCTTCGCTGGCTTCGCGCCCTTCGCGCCTTTGCCGCCGTCCGGCTTCGCGGCCGACGACGCGCCGGCCGCCGCCAGCGCGAGCGGATCGAAATCGACGAGCTTCGCCTTCAGGTCGTAGGTCGAGCGCGCGTCGTGCTCGAGCACGCCCGCGAGCTCGACGCGCCCCTTGCCCGCCGTCACGCGCGCGTCGGCGATCGTCGTCTGCTTCGCGTCGAGCTTGATCTTCGCCTTCGCGCCGAGCGCGAGCTTCGCGTCGGCGAGATCGAAGTCGATCGTCTGCGCGCCGTGCTCGAGCGCGACGCCGACGGGCCCCGCGAGCCGCATCGGCCGCAGCACGGCGACGAACGCGTTCGGATCGAGATTCGCGACCTTCAGATCGAACTTGCCGCGGCCGCTCGCGAGCGCGCCGCTGCCCGTCACGCTGCCGTCGCGGATCGTGCGCACCTCGAGCGCGTCGATGCGCTGCGCGTGCGCGTCGAGCCGCACGTTCGCGTGCGCGTCGACGAGCGGCAGCAGTTCGTCGCCGAGCGTGCCGGGCTTCGCGTTGACGATCGACACCGAGCCCGTGACGACGAACGCCTTCGGTGTCTTCGGATCGGGCGTCGCGGGCTCGAGCTGCGCGCGCACGGCGAGATCGGCGACGGGCGCGCTCGGCGACAGCGCACGCGGATTCACGTGATCGAACACGATCGATGCGCGCGTGAGCGGCACGTCGCCGAACGGCGCGGCCTCGACGTGCGCGCGGCCCGCGAGCTTCATCCCCGAAGCGTCGAGGTCCGCGGCGAGCGCTTCGAGCGAGCCCGACACGCGTGCGCGCGCATCGACCGGCTCGCCCGACAGCTTGCCCGCATAGGTCGCGCCGCCATCGATCGCGAACGGCCGCACGCCGTCGAGCCGCGCGTTCGCGGTCAGCGCGCCGAACGGCGTGTCGAGGCGCTCGATTGTCGCGTCATGGCGACGGCCGTCGCTCGCGCCGCGGAAGATCAGGTTGTCGAGCTCGGTCGTCGAGCCGGCTTCGTGGATCAGCAGCTTGCCGAAGCGCAGATCCTCGATGGCGAGTTGCAGCGGCAGTTGCAGGTCCTGTGGCATGACCGTCGGCGAAGGCGGCGAAGGCGCGATGCGCACGTCGATCGAACCCGCGCGCAGCGACGCGATCGTGAAGCGCCACGGCGCACGCGTGAGCGCCCAGCGTCCGGCGACGCGATCGATCCTCACTTCGGTGCCCGAACCATCGGGGCTCGTCCACGCGAGCTGCGTTAGCCGCACGCCGGTCGCGAGCGTGCCGCCTTCGAGCGTGCCCGAAAGCCGCCCGCCGAGCAGCTTGACGGCCGCCCGCCACGCGAGCTGCGTGCCGCGCTCGGTCGTCGCGGCGGCGAAGAGCGCGCCCGCCGTCGCGACGACGAGCACGACGACGACGAGCGCCGTCCACGCGAGCACGGCGAACGCGCGCCGGCCGCGCGAGCGTCTGTTCGGCGCGGTATCGCGCGGGCCGTGGGGCGCGCCGCCGTCCGGCGCGTCGGGTGGAGTCGGGTCGGATACGTCCTTCGTCATGCCAAATGAAAAATCAGAATGCGATGCCGAGCGTCAAATACGGACGCACGCTCTTGTTCTTCAAGCCGTAAGCCAGATCGAAATTGACCGGGCCGACCGGGCTGCGCCAGCGCATGCCGACACCCGCGCCCGGATAGAACACCTTCTCGCCCCACGCGTCGGTCGCCGTGCCGATGTCGAAGAAGGTCGCTGCGCCCCAGTCGCGATTGAACCAGTGCTGGTATTCGGCCGTGCCCGTCACGAGATACTTGGTCGGCAGCACCGAGCCGTCGACCGAATTGCCGATGCTCTGATAGCCGTAGCCGCGCACCGAGTTCGAGCCGCCCGCGCGGAAGAGGAGCGACGCCGGCACGCCCGACGAGCTACCGCTCGTAAACACGCCGCCCAGCTCCGCGCGAAACACGAAGAGATCGCGCTTGCCGATCGGCATGTATTGCTGGCCGCGCGCGTAGCCGCGAATGAACGTCTGGTCGGTCAGCACGCCCTTCACCGCGAAGCCGGCTTCCGCATGGATCAGGTTGCCCGAGCGCGGGAACAGCGGATCGTCGACGTCGCGGCGCGTCCACGCCCATTGCGGGACGAGCGCGCGGCTCGTCGTCGGGCCGGCGCCGTTCTGGTCGAGCCGGTCCTGATAGAACATCAGCGAGTACGTATAGTCGATGAACTGGCCGGCGCGCGTGCGCTGCGCACCGACGCGCGCGCTGTAGATCCGCGTGCCCGACACGTTCGTGTTCGTGTACGACGCGAGGATGCTGTTGGTCCACGCGCGCGGGCCGGGCGGCATCGAAAGCTGGACCTGCCCGTACTGCTGGATCTTGTCGATCCGCCCCGACACCGACAGCGGCCACGCGGCGCCGAACGTGTCGAGATACGTGTACGAGCCCTGGATGTGCGGCCCCGTGTCGGTCGCGTAGCCGATCCCGCCGCGCACGCTGTTGTACTGATACTCGCTGACCTTCACGTGCACGGACGTGTCGAGCGGCCGCGCGACGTCGTCCGATACGTCGATCGCGACGCTCGCGTAGTACGGCGTGTTCTGCAATTGGCGCTGCAATTCGGCGATGCGCTTCGCATCGTAGATCTCGCCGGCGGACAGCGGATTCACGTTGCGCACGATCTTCTCCGGATAGCGGCGCACGCCGGACACGTCGAGCTCGCCGAGCGTAAACGTCGGCCCGCTGTCGAACGTCACGGCGAGCCTCGCCTCGCGCGTGCGCGGATCGACGCGCGCCTCCGACGCGGTGATCTTCGCGCCGAGATAGCGGCGCGCCTGCAATTGCTTGAGCGCCGCGTTCTTCGCGTCGTCCCAGCCGGACTGCGTGAACGCGTCGCCCGGCTTGAGCGAGAACGCGAGGCGCGTCGCCGTCTCCTGCTTCGGGTCCTCGCTCGCGACCGGGCCGTCGAACGTCAGATCGACGGCCGACACGACCGTCTGCGCGCCCGGCTCGACCGACACCGTCACGCGGCGCTCGCCGCCGCGCGTGCGCACGTCGGTGCGCACGACGGGCGAGAAGTAGCCAGCCGTCGCGGCAAGCTCGCGCACCTGTTGCGGCGTCGCGGTCACGAGGAATTCGAACTGGTCAACACTCAAGTCCTCGCGCTTCGCGAAGCGGGCGATGTCGAGGTGCTGCTTGAGCAGGCTCTTGACCGAGCGCGGCGCGTCGATCTCGACCGCGTACTTCGCGAACGCGGGCGCCGCGAGCGCGGCCACGCAGCCGGCGAGCAGCACGCGCAAGCCACGCCGCGCAAATGCGCGCCATCCGGGCGCCCGGCTCGACGCGCCGCGCGCGGCGCGCGAAAAAGCATGCTGTCGTGGTGCCCGCCCTGCCAAACAAGACCTCCGCTGTAAGAATATCGTCGGACCAACGCCGTCATTTGAACACAGTGCCGTGGGCGCAGAACGCGCTTTCGGCCACATTGCCGCACGACGATCGCGCTTTCGACGCCTTTTGCCGCCGGCTGTTCCCCGCGTTGCGGTAAAATCCCATCGATCGCATTCGCGGGCGCGCCGCGCCCGGCCCAGAACGGAAAGCCAAGCCATGCCGTACCAGTCCGACATCACGCAATTCCTGAATCAGCTGAAGCAGCAGAAGCCGACGCTCGAAGAAGAACAGCGCAAGGGCCGCTCGCTGCTGTGGGACAAGCAGCCGATCGACCTCGACGAGCGCGACACGCAGCAGCAATCGAGCGTTCGCCAGACCTCGTACGTCTACTACCAGAACTTCTGACGCCGTGAGCGCCGCCGACGAGGCCAGCGCCAGCGCGCAGCCCGAAGACGCGATCGCCGCGCCCGCAGGCGCGGATTCGACGCCCGACACGGTCGACGGCGTCGCGGCGTTCGCTCGCCTGTATGGCGAGCCGCTCTTCAAGTTGCCGCAGGACCTGTACATCCCGCCGGACGCGCTCGAAATCTTTCTCGAAACGTTCGAAGGTCCGCTCGATCTGCTGCTGTACCTGATCCGCAAGCAGAACTTCAACGTGCTCGACATCCCGATGGCGGACGTCACCGCGCAGTATCTCGGCTACGTCGATCAGATCCGTGAATCGAACCTGGAGCTCGCGGCCGAGTACCTGCTAATGGCGGCGATGCTGATCGAGATCAAGTCGCGGATGCTGCTGCCCGTGAAGAAGGCGGACACGGGCGAGGAAGCGGAGGATCCGCGCGCCGAGCTCGTGCGGCGCCTGCTCGAGTACGAGCAGATGAAACTCGCCGCGCAGCGCCTCGATCAGCTCCCGCAGCTCGGCCGCGACTTCCTGCGCGCCGAGGTGTACATCGAGCAGAGCATCACGCCGCGCTTCCCGGACGTGAACGCCGACGACCTGCGCGCCGCGTGGGCCGACGTGCTGAAGCGCGCGAAGCTCGTCCAGCATCACAGGATCTCGCGCGAGGAGCTGTCGGTGCGCGAGCACATGAGCCTCATCCTGCGCAAGCTGCAGAACGCGCGCTTCATGGAGTTCGCCGATCTATTCGACACGTCGCGCGGCATGCCCGTCGTCGTCGTCAACTTCATCGCGATGCTCGAGCTCGCGCGCGAATCGCTCGTCGAGATCACGCAGGCCGAGCCGTTCGCGCCGATCTACGTGCGGCTCGCTTATCTGCCGGCTTGAGCGGCTGCGCGCGCGCGTCCGTCGTTCGGCCGAGCGCCGGCTCTTTTTTCGAATATGGCGGCTGGTTCGGCGAGCCTTGCTCGGGCGTTTGAGCCTGGACCGGGTCGTTTCCTCTGTAGATTGCCGCTTCGGCGCATGCGCGCCGCGCGCTCGCCGGCGTCGATTGCCGCCACCGTCAACGGCGTCGGCCGTCGATACGAATCCGCGTCTCTTTGTATTGATTCGCCGATTCGCACGCGCGCCGTGTTTGCGGGCGATCCGCCATCCCCGGCTCCGGTCGCGTGCTCGCCGTTGCACGCGCTCGTCCGGCCGCGTGTTGCCGGTCCGCGCCTGACACGCCCGCTCCGTTGAAACGCGCCTGGCCGATGCGGCTCGCCCTCCCGCTTGCCGTGTCCCGACCGTTCCGCCGCAGCGCGTGGTTGCGCCGCCACCGCACGCTGCGGGTTGTCGAAGTCGCCACCGCACGCTGCGCGTCGGCGGCTTCGACAACGTGCTCGCGTCGTCGACATGTCAGCCCTACCCTATTTGATTGCCGCTCCCGCGCCTCGCCTTCGCCGATTAAAGTGAACGATCGTGCTTTTATCGATGCGCTAAAACGGCAAATCCTCTACAATCGCCGACGCTCGACGCCCTGCGCGGCGCCCGGCCACGACGATCCAGACCACGCCGCCTCGCGCGGCCAACGCGCGCACCGCGCGAGGAACCGCCAACTCATGAAAGTCATCAGCTCGATCCAGGAACTGCGCGACCAGCTGCGCGGCCAGAACCGCATCGCGTTCGTGCCGACGATGGGCAACCTGCACGAGGGACACCTGTCGCTGATGCGGCTCGCGCGCCAGCACGGCGATCCCGTCGTCGCGAGCATCTTCGTGAACCGGCTGCAGTTCGGACCGAACGAGGACTTCGACAAATATCCGCGCACGCTGCAGGACGACATCGAGAAGCTGCAGAAGGAAAACGTCTACGTGCTGTTCGCGCCGACCGAGCGCGACATGTACCCTGAGCCGCAGGAATATCGCGTGCAGCCGCCGCACGATCTCGGCGACATCCTCGAAGGCGAGTTCCGCCCGGGCTTCTTCACCGGCGTGTGCACGGTCGTCACGAAGCTGATGTCGTGCGTGCAGCCGCGCGTCGCCGTGTTCGGCAAGAAGGACTACCAGCAGCTGATGATCGTGCGCCGGATGTGCCAGCAGCTCGCGATACCCGTCGACATCATCGCGGCCGAAACCGTGCGCGACGCCGACGGCCTCGCGCTGTCGTCGCGCAACCGCTATCTGAGCCCGGCCGAGCGCGCGGAAGCGCCCGAGCTCGCGAAGACGCTCGCGCGGGTGCGCGACGCAGTGCAGGGCGGCGAGCGCGACCTCGCGGCGATCGAGCAGCGCGCGGTCGACAGCCTCGCCGCGCGCGGCTGGAAGCCCGACTACGTGTCGGTCCGCAGGCGCGCGAACCTCGTCGCGCCGAGCGCGGCCCAAACCGAGGCGGGCGAGCCGCTCGTCGTGCTCGCGGCCGCGAAGCTTGGCGCAACGCGCCTCATCGACAATCTGGAAATCTGACGGCCGGCCGCGCAGCCGACCGCTCATCGTCTGGTAGCACCAAGGGAGCCATCATGCAGCGCCACATGCTGAAATCGAAGATCCACCGCGCGGCGGTCACGCACTGCGAGCTGCACTACGAAGGCTCGTGCGCGATCGACGAAGACTTGCTCGAAGCCGCGAACATCGTCGAGAACGAGCGGATCGACATCTGGAACATCAACAACGGCGAGCGCTTCTCGACGTACGCGATCAAGGGCGAACGCGGCAGCGGGATGATCTCGCTGAACGGCTCGGCCGCGCGCCGCGCGCAATTGGGCGACCTCGTGATCATCGCCGCGTTCGCGATGATCGACGAGGAAGAGCTGAAGGCGGGCTGGAAGCCGGATCTCGTGTTCGTCGGCGACGACAACAAGATCAAGGGCAGCCGCGACCACGTGCCGACGCAGAACTGGACCTGAACGGCGTTCGGCCGGCCGCTCGAGTCAATGCCTCGCCGCGAACGCGCGAGGCCCCGAAACCGCCGACGCGCCCAAACCGCCGGCTCCCGCGAGCCGCGCGGCCGACAGCGCACCGGCGTGCTACTTCTGCGCCCATTCGACGATTGGCAGCCACTGCTCGAGATCCTTCTCCACGCGGCTTTTCGCAACGTCCCACAGCGTGAGGCCGTGCGCGGCGAGCTGCACGTAGTTCTGCGTGTCGCGCAGATAGCCGAGCACCGGCAGATCGAGCCCCTCGACGAAGCGGTGCAGTTGCTCGGCCGAGCGCGTGCGCGCGTCGACCCGCATCCCGACGATTCCCACTTCGATCAAGCCCTTCTTCACTGCCTTCTCGCTCGCGAGGCGCTGGAGGAATTGCTGGGTCGCAAGGATATCGAACATCGACGGCTGCAGCGGCACGATCACCTTGTCGGCGAACTCGAGCGCGACGTTCATCCGATTGCCATGCAGGCCAGCCGGCGTGTCGACGATCGCGTATTCAAGGCCGCGCGGCGGCTTCGCCGGCGAATCGGGATCGAGCGCCCAGGTCTCGATCGCGGGCAGCGCGGCCGGCCGCAGATCGAGCCACGCGTGCGCGGACTGCTGCCGGTCGAGATCGGCGAGCGCGACCCATGCGCCCTGCGCCGAAAAATACCCAGCCAGATTGGTGGACAGCGTGCTCTTGCCTACGCCGCCCTTCGGATTCGCCACCACGATCACCGTCATGAATTCCCCCGAAGAAGCCGCGCGGCGCGACGCCCGGCACAGGCGACGCGCCGCGAAAGATGCGGATACAGGGAGCGATGATATCGGCAAATGCGCTTGCGCCGAAACAGGGGCGACCGCGCATCGGTCGAACGGACGACGGCCCGGCCGCGGTCGAACGCCGCAGCCGGGCCGTCGCGGCGGCCGCGACGCCGCTTATGCGGCCTTGCCGACGAGGCCGCGCGCGCCGCCCAGCGCGAACGCGCCGGCGCCGAGCAACGCCTGGACGACGAGCGTGACCGCCCAGAACGCCGGATATTCCCAGCCGCCGTGCGGCGCGGCAAAGCTCCAGCCGTTCGGGACGTGCGTCATCGTCGCGCCGAGCATGAACGGCAGCAGCACGAGCGACGCGAGCCGCACCTGCACGCCCGTCAGGAGGGCGAGGCCGCCGACGATCTCGACGACCGTCGTCACGTACGCGAGCCAGCCCGGCAGGCCGATCGACGCGAAGAACTGCGCGGTGCCAGGCAGCGTGAACACAAACACCTTCTGCGCGACGTGCGCGAGGTACAGCACGCCGAGCGCGACGCGCAGCAACGCAGCGCCGATGTCGTTCAAACGGTTCGAATCCATGTTGGGTTCCCTTTTTGTCGAAGTTTGGATGGAACGAACTTTATTCGAACCGTTTTCGCGGAAAAACAGCTGATCCAACTTAAATTATTTCTCAAAAAGAATTAATTGACGATAAAACGGGGCGATTCGGATGGGGCGACCGAGGCCGTCGTGCCTTGTGCCTTGTGCCGTCCGTTGCCCATCGCTCGCAGAACGCCAAGCACCGAGCGCGCGCGCGGCCCCGCCGTCGGCCGACAAAAGCAAGGGAATGCGTTCGAAGCCCCGAAACGAGTGAACAGGTGTGGCATCGAGCCGGCCGGATCCTTTCGCGTCCTTCCTCGGCGCCGGCCGGCCAGCCGGCGCCGAGCCAGCGTGACCCAATCACCCAACCGCCGCCCACCCACGACATCCCGTGCAAGCGCTCGACGTACGCAGGCCAGCCCCGAACTTCGCGCGACGACGACGCCCGTCAGGCGAATGCCGCAAACACGCGGTCGAGATCGAGATGCTCGGCGAGCGTATCGGCGAGCCGTTCGAGCGACGCCTCGCGCAGCGCCGGATAGTCGACCGGCTCCGCGCCGCCGAGCCCCGCCCATTCGAGGAGCGCCGCGCAGGCATCAGGCGTGTCGAAGAGGCCGTGCAGATAGGTCGCGAGCATCTGCCCGTCCGCCGACACCGCGCCGTCCGGCCGCTCGCCGCCCGGCCCCGAAAGCCGCAGCGCGGGCGACGCGAGCGCCGGCCCGCGCGTCTGCCCCATGTGGATCTCGTAGCCCGATACGCGCGCGCCGCCCGCGAACGCGAGCCGCCCGGTCACGTTGACGAGCGTCTTCTCCGGCATCAGCGTCGTCGCGTAGTCGAACAGATCGAGGCCCGCGCTCGTCGCGCCCGCCGCGCCTTCGACGCCATGCGGATCGTCGAGCGCGCGGCCGAGCATCTGCATGCCGCCGCAGACGCCGATCACTTTGCCGCCGTAGCGCAGATGGCGCTTGATCAGCGCGTCCCAGCCCGCGCCGCGCAGCCACGCGAGATCGGCGAGCACGTTCTTCGAGCCGGGTAGGATCAGCAAATCGGCGTCGGGCACAGGCCCGCTCTTCCAGTATGTGAAATCGACGCGCGGATGGACGCGCAGCGCGTCGAAATCGGTGTGGTTGCTGATCCGCGGCAGCGCGGGCACGACGACCCGCAGCACGCCCGCGTCGCGCCGCGAAGCCGACGTGCGCGCGCTCGCGGGCAGCATGTCCTCCGCGTCGAGCGTGAGCCCGTGCAGATACGGCAGCACGCCGAGCACGGGCTTGCCCGTCTGCTGCTCGAGCCAGCGCAGCCCCGGCTCGAGCAGCGCCGGATCGCCGCGAAAGCGGTTGATCACGAAGCCGCGAATGCGCGCGCGCTCGTTGTCCGACAGGCACGCGAGCGTGCCGACGAGATGCGCGAACACGCCGCCGCGATCGATGTCCGCGACGAGCACGACCGGGCAGTCGACCGCTTCCGCGAACCCCATGTTCGCGATGTCGCCTTCGCGCAGGTTGATCTCGGCCGGACTGCCCGCGCCCTCGACGATCACCGCGTCGTACGCGCCGCGCAGCCGGCCGTACGATTCGAGCACCGCCCGCATCGCGGTCGGCTTGTAGTCGTGATAGGCGCGCGCGTTCAGGTTCGCGCGCGTCTTGCCATGGATGATCACCTGCGCGCCGCGGTCGCCCGTCGGCTTCAGCAGCACGGGATTCAGATCGGTGTGCGCGTCGATGCCGGCCGCGAGCGCCTGCAGCGCCTGCGCGCGGCCGATCTCGCCGCCGTCCGCCGTCACCGCGCTGTTGAGCGCCATGTTCTGCGGCTTGAAAGGCGCGACGCGCACGCCCGCGCGGCGCGCGAGCCGGCACAGGCCCGCGACGAGCGTGCTCTTGCCCGCGTCGGACGTCGTGCCCTGGATCATCAGCGTGCCGCGCGGACGCGCGGCGTTGGCGTTGGCGTTGGCGTTGGCGTTGGCGTTGGCGTTGGCGTTGGCGTTGGCGTTGGCGTTGGCGTTGGCGTTGGCGTTGGCGTTGGCGTTGGCGTTGGCGTTGGCGTTGGCGTTGGCGTTGGCGTTGGCGTTGGCAGTCATTGTGGATTCGAAATGCGCGACGCGCGGCGCGCGACAAAGACAAATGGTGAAGGCCGCATTATCGCGCGGCCCGTTACAATCATGCGATGACTCCGCGCGACCTCACCTTCGTTCTCGGCGGCGCGCGCTCGGGCAAGAGCGCGCACGCCGAACGGCTCGCCGCCGCCGGCGGCCGGCCCGTCACCTACATCGCCACTGCCCGCGTCGCCGACGACGAATTCGCCGAGCGCATCGCGCACCATCGCGCGCGCCGGCCCGCCGACTGGGCGCTCGTCGAAGCGCCCGTCGAGCTCGCGCACGCGATCGCGCAGCTCGACGATCCGAACGCGTGCATGCTCATCGACTGCCTGACGCTCTGGCTCACGAACCTGCTCTGCCCAGCCGGCGGCCAAGGCGTCGACGATGCGCTGTGCGACGCGCGCGTCGCCGAGCTCGAGGCGGCGCTGCGCGCGACGCGCGCGCAGGTGATCGTCGTCAGCAACGAGATCGGCTTCGGCGTCGTGCCGCTTGGCGCGGATACGCGCCGCTTCGTCGATACGCTCGGCCGCGTCAACCAGCGCATCGCGGCGCTCGCGACGCGTGTCACGCTGTGCGTGGCCGGGCTGCCCGTCACGGTGAAGCACGAAGGCGATCCGCGATGCTGATGCCGTCCCTGCCCGCCGTCGCCTTCCTCGCGGTCGCCGGCTGCGTCGTCGACAAGCTCGTCGGCGAGCCACGCGCCGCGCATCCGCTCGTCGGCTTCGGCCGGCTCGCCGCGCACGTCGAACGCCTCTTCAACACCGGCCGACGCGGGCGGCTCGCCGGCCTCGCCGCATGGCTCGCCGTCGTCGCGCCGCCCGTCGCGCTCGCCGCGTGGCTCGTCGCGACGCTGCCGTGGCCGCTCGCCGCCGCGCTGCACGTCGCGCTGCTATGGTTCGCACTCGGCGCGAGAAGCCTCGCCGAACACATCGCGCCGATCGCCGCCGCACTGCTGCGGCGCGATCTCGCGGCCGCGCGCGCGTTGACGTCGCGCATCGTGTCGCGCGATACGAGCGACGCCGACGAGGCGGCGCTCGCGCGCGCGGCGGTCGAATCGGCGCTCGAGAACGGCAACGACGCGATCTTCGGCGCGCTCTTCTGGTTCGCGATCGCGGGCGGCCCGGGCGCGCTGCTGTTCCGGCTCGCGAACACGCTCGACGCAATGTGGGGCTATCGGACGCCGCGCTTCGCTCGCTTCGGCTGGGCGGCCGCGCGCATCGACGACGCACTCAACTGGGCGCCCGCACGCCTCACCGCGGCGAGCTACGCGCTCCTTGGCGACACCGCGAACGCGTGGCGCTGCTGGCACACGCAGGCGCGCCACTGGGACAGCCCGAACGCAGGCCCCGTGATGGCCGCGGGCGCGGGCAGCCTGAACGTCGTGATCGGCGGCCCCGCCATCTATCACGGCGCGATCGAGGCGCGCCCGGTGCTCGGCGCGGGCGAGCCCGCGGCGCCCGCGCACGTCGCGGCGGCGCTGTCGCTCGTCGCACGCACGATGATTCTCTGGCTCGCGCTGCTGATCGCGGGCGCGGCACTGTCGATCGCGACGCATCATGGCTGACGCGCCGATCACGCACGGCGGCAATCTGCACGAAGCCGCGCGCCGCTACGGCATCCCGCGCGACGCATGGCTCGACCTGTCGACGGGCATCAATCCGCAAGGCTATCCGGTGCCGCCCGTGCCCGCCGACGCATGGCGCCGGCTGCCCGAGGACGACGGCGTGCTCGCCGAGCACGCGGCGCGCTACTACGGCGCGCCGAGCGCCGCGCACGTGCTGCCCGTCGCGGGCAGCCAGGCGGCGATCCGCGCGCTGCCCGCGCTGTTCGAGCGCGGCACGGTCGGCGTCGCGCCGCTCGCGTACAGCGAGTACGCGCCCGCGTTCGCGCGCCACGGCCATGCGATTGCGTCGCTCGACTACGGCAGCGACGCGCTGCCCGCATCGCTCACGTACGCGATCGTCGCGAATCCGAACAATCCGACCGCCGAGCGCGTCGACCGTGCGCGACTGCTGCGATGGCACGCGCAGCTCGCCGCGCGCGGCGGCGCACTCGTCGTCGACGAGGCGTTCGCGGACGCCGACGCCGACGCGCCCGCGAGCACGTCGCTCGCCGCCGAAACGAACCGCGACGGCCTCGTCGTGCTGCGCTCGGTCGGCAAGTTCTTCGGGCTCGCGGGCGTGCGCGCGGGCTTCGCGCTCGCCGCGCCCGCGCTGCTGAAGCGGCTGCGCGACACGCTCGGCGCGTGGACCGTCAGCGGCCCCGCGCGTCATGCGGTGCTCGCCGCGTTCGCCGACGAAGCGTGGCAGCAAGCGACGCGTGAGCGGCTCGCGCACGACGGCGCGCGCGTGGCCGCGTTGCTGCGCGCGAACGGCTTCGTCACGCACGCGACGCCGCTCTTCGGCTGGACCGCCGATCCGCGCGCGCACGCGCTGCACGAAGCGCTCGCCGCACGCGGCATCTGGACCCGCTACTTCACACACGCGCCGAGCGTGCGGATCGGGCTGCCCGCTCACGAAGAAGAATGGCGACGGCTCGAACATGCGCTCGCCGAGTGCGTACCGACGCTTTCCGCTTGACGAGCGACATGACGAGACCGCCGGGATCGATGAAATTGACAAGATCGACAACATCGACCAGACCGAGGCCGATGCGCGCGGCCCTCTTTCGGCTTGCCGCTGCCTGCGCCTGCGTGTTTCCGTTCGCCGCCGCGCACGCGAGCATCGTCGTCACCGACGACGCGGGCCACACGATCACGCTCGCCGCGCCGGCACAGCGTGTCGTGAGCCTCGCGCCGCACGTGACCGAGCTGATCTATGCGGCGGGCGGCGGCGCGAGGCTCGTCGGCGCGGTGTCGTACAGCGATTACCCGCCCGCCGCGAAGGCGATTCCGCGCGTCGGCTCGAACCAGGCGCTCGACCTCGAACGGATCGCGGCGCTCAAGCCCGACCTGATCGTCGTCTGGCGCCACGGCAACGCCGAGCGCGAGACCGAGCGGCTGCGCGCGCTCGGCATCCCGCTCTACTTCAGCGAGCCGCGGCATCTCGACGACGTCGCGACGTCGCTCGACAAGCTGGGCATGCTGTTCGGCACGCGCGACATCGCGTCGGCGGCGGCCGACGCGTACCGGCAGCGGATCGCGCAGCTTCGCGCGCGCTACGCGGACAAGCCGCCCGTCACCGTGTTCTTCCAGGCATGGGACAAGCCGCTCATCACGCTGAACGGCGATCACATCATCAGCGACGTGATCGCGCTGTGCGGCGGGCGCAATGTGTTTGCGCAATTGCAGCCGATCGCGCCGTCCGTCACTGACGAGGCGGTGCTCGCCGCCAATCCGGAAGCGATCGTGACGACGGCCGCCGGCGCAACCGCGACGCGCGATGCACTGCCCGACTTCGCGCGCTGGCGCGCATGGCCGAAGATGACGGCGGTCGCGCGCGGCAATCTCTTCGCGATCGACGGCGATCTGCTGACGCGGCCCGCGCCGCGCATCGCGCAAGGGGCCGAAGCGCTGTGCCGGGATCTCGACGTCGCGCGGTCTCGGCGGCCGAAGCCGTGACGCGGCGTCTTGCCTCCATCGCATCGACAATGCCGCGAAATGCGTGGGCGCATGGCTCGTCGCTGACGGGAGCGTCCGGGGTCTGTCCGCGCACGCCGGCGTTCGATCGACTTCGGCCAGGAACCGATCGGACGCCCGCGCGCCGCAGCGTGCCATGCACATCGCTCGATCCCGCCTGAAGGCGATTCGGTACTTCGCCGTAACGCCTCGATTCGAACAGGCCTGGATTCGAAGCATCCACGCTTCGTGCGCACACGGCATCTCGCGATCTTCGTCGTTCGAACGCGCGTCATCCAGCGACGCGCGCCAGCGCGCCTTCACGCGAGCGTCGCCTCGAACGCGCCGAATCGGCGTCGAATCAACCGTCCCAATGCACGAGCCGCCAGCCGCCCGCATCCCCGCCGCGCCGCAGCCACACGATGCCACCCATCGCGATCGGCCGCGCGAGCATCGTTTCGAGCGATGCGTCGAGCGCGTGCGACGCCAGCGCGCGCATCACGCCCGCATGCGTGACGACCCAGCCAGCCAGCCCCGAAGCAGCGAGCGCCGCAAGCGCCGGCCGCACGCGCGCGGCGAACTGCGCGACGCTCTCCCCGCCGTGCTCGCGCGCATGCATCAGATCGGCGCTCCATCGATCGAGCGCGTCACGGCCGATCGCGTCCCAGCGCTTCAACTCCCACGCGCCGAAATCGATCTCGCGCAGCCGCGCGTCGCATTCGAGCGGCACGCCGGCCTCTCGCGCGAGCACTCGCGCGACGTCCGCGCAGCGCGCGAGCGGGCTCGACCACACGCGCGACGCGCGCGCGGCGCCCGCGATGCCGAGCGCGCTCAAGCGCCGCAGGATGCCGGCCGCGCCCATCGCCGCGTCGGCCGCGAGCGGCACGTCGCTGCCGCCGTAGCAGACGCCCGCTTCGACGGCGACGGCCGGATGGCGAATCAGGACGAGATCCATCCGAGCATCACCAGATAGATCGCGAGCTCGAACACCTGCTGCGCGAAGCCGAGACAATCGCCGGTGTAGCCGCCGATGCGCGTGTCGAGATAACGCGCGATGCACGCGCGCAGCGCGAGCGTCACCGCAAGCGCGAGCGCGCCCGCGCGCCAGTCCGGCCAGAACAGCCACGGCAGGCCGAACGCCGCCGCGAACATCAACGCGCTCGCGCTCATCCGACGGGCGACCGGCTGCGCCTTGCCTTCGGCGCGCGCGTAGTCGAGCGTGACGAGCAGGCTCGCGGCGAGCGTGCGGCTCGCCGCATGTGCGGCGATCATCGTCCAGGCGGCCCGCATCGGCGGCATCGCGGCGAGCGTCTGCCACTTCAGCGCAAGCGCGACGACGAGCGCCGCCGCGCCGAACGTGCCGATCCGCGAATCGCGCATGATCCGCAGCACGTCGTCGCGCGTGTAGCCGCCGCCGAATGCGTCGCAACTGTCGGCGAGGCCGTCCTCGTGCAGCGCGCCCGTCGCGACGAGCGTCGCCGCGATCGACAGCAGCGCCGCGACGCCCGTCGGCCACACGCGCGACGCGGCGAGATGCACGGCCGCCGCGAGCGCGCCGACGCACACGCCGACGAGCGGAAAATAACGCGCCGCGTGCGCGAGATCGACGGCGGTGCCGCTGATCGCGCGCGGCACCGGCACGCGCGTGAAGTACCCGAGCGCGACGACGAAGTAGCGCAGTTCGGCGAGCGGATTCATCGCGCGTCACGCATCCCGGTTCGCGACGCCCGCCGACTCGAAGCTCGCCATTTCGTTGACGAACGCGGCCGCCGCACGCACGAGCGGCAGCGCGAGCGCGGCGCCCGTGCCTTCGCCGAGACGCAGGTCGAGCGCGAGGAGCGGCTCGCCGCCGAAATGATCGAGCATGCGCCGATGCCCCGCTTCGTTCGACACATGCGAGAACACGCAGTAGTCGCGTACCGCAGGCGCAAGCGCATCGGCGACGAGGAGCGCCGACGTCACGATGAAGCCGTCGACGAGAATCGTCATCCGCGCGCGCGCCGCTTCGATGAACGCGCCCGCCATCATTGCGATCTCGAAGCCGCCGAACGTCGCGAGCACGTCGAGCGGCTCGAGCGCGTCGGCGTGGCGCGCGAGCGCGCGTTCGAGCACCGCGCGCTTGTGCGCGAGCCCCGCGTCGTCGAGGCCCGTGCCGCGCCCGACGCATGCGTCGAGCGGCACGTTCAGCAGGCGGCTCATCACGCACGCGGCGGCCGACGTGTTCGCGATCCCCATCTCGCCGAAGCCGATCACGTTGGTGCCGAGCGCCGCGTGATGCCGCACGCGTGCGGCGCCCGCGGCGAGCGCGGCGAGCGCTTCGTCGCGCGACATCGCGCGCTCGTGCGCGAAGTTGCGCGTGCCGCGCGCGATCGCCACGCCGACGAGCAGCGGCGACTCGGGCAACGGCGACGCGACGCCCGCATCGACGATCTCGAGCGTCAGGCCCGCGACGCCCGAAAACGCGTTGATCGCCGCGCCGCCCGCGATGAAGTTCGCGACCATCTGCGCGGTCACCGCCTGCGGATACGGGCTCACGCCTTCGGCGGCGATCCCGTGGTCGCCCGCGAACACGATCATCGCGGGACGCACGATGCTCGGCGCGGTCGTGCGCTGAATCAGGCCGAGCTGCAGCGCGAGCGCTTCGAGACGGCCGAGACTGCCCGGCGGCTTCGTCTTGTGATCGATGATGCGTGCGAGCGTCGCGCGCAGTTCGGCGTCATCGAGCGGGTCGACGTGCGGCAGGGAGAAGGTGGAGGTCATCGGTTCGTCTCGTGAATGGAAAAGGTCGCGTGATACGCGTCGATCAGGTGATGCGGTTGCGGCCGCCGCGCGCGTCGCGCCACGCAGGCACGAGCGCCTCGTGGCCGTCGCGCTCGATCAGCACGAGCGGATAGCCGAACGCGCGGCTCGCGAGTTCGGGCGTCAGCACGTCGCGCACCGGGCCCGCGTGCACGGCGCCGTTGCCGTCGAGCAGCAGTGCGTGCGTCGCGAAGCGGCGCGCGAGATTCAGGTCGTGGCACGAGAAGATCGCCGTGCGCTCGCCCGCGCGCAGCCAGTCGGCAAGCGCGACGAGACAGTCGATCTGATGATGCAGGTCCAGGTGCGCGAGCGGCTCGTCGAGCAGCAGCAGCGGCGCGTCCTGGCACAGCGCGGCAGCAAGCGCGACGCGCTGCCGCTCGCCGCCCGACAGCGACAGCACATCGCGCGCGGCGAACGATTCGAGTCCGAGCCGCTCGAGCGCCGCGCGCGCGGCGGCGCGATCGTCGGGACGCTCCCAGCCCCAGCCGGTCAGATGCGGGAAGCGGCCGAGCAGCACGGTATCGAACACGCTCGCGCTGAACGCATCGTGCAGCGTCTGCGCCATCAGCGCGCACCGCCGCGCGAGCGCTTCGGGCCGCCAATCGGCGAGCGGCACGCCGTCTGCCTCGACGTGTCCGGCCGCGGGCTTCGCGAGCCCCGCGAGCGTCGTGATCAGCGTCGTCTTGCCCGCGCCGTTCGGCCCGGCGATGCACCACAGCTCGTCCGGATAGAACGTGTGCGTGAAATCGTCGAGCAGCGTACGCGCGCCCGCCTTCAGCACGAGACGCCACGTGCCGTAGCGGGCGGAGCGCGACGTCGGCGCGCCGTGCGTCGTCATCGCGAAGTCCTCCGCAGCAGCATCCACAGGAAGAGCGGCACGCCGATCAGCACGGTCATCACGCCGACCGGCAACTGCGCGGGCGCGATCGCCGTGCGCGCAAGCAAGTCCGCGGCCATCACGCCCGCGCCGCCCGCGAGCATCGTCGCGGGCAATAGCATCCGCTGATCGTTGCCGAACGCGAGCCGCAACGCATGCGGCACGACGAGGCCGACGAAGCCGATCGTGCCCGCCGTCGTGACGGCCGCGGCCGCCGCGAGCGACGCGATCAGATAGATGCGCAGCCGCAGCCGCGCGACTGGCACGCCGAGCGCGGCCGCCGCCGCGTCGCCGCGCAGCAGCACGTTCAATTGCGGCGCGACCGGCAATGCGGCGAGCGCGGCGACGACGAGCGCCGCCAGCGCGAACCACGGCGACGCCGCGCCGCTCAAGTCGCCCGACAGCCAGAACAGAATGCCGCGCAGCCGCTCCTCGGGCGCGATCGACAGCATCAGCGTGATGAGCGCGAACCACCCTGCCGATATCACGACGCCCGTGAGCAGCAGCCGCGGCGACGCGTCGCGCGGCTCGCCGCGCCACAGCTCGCGGCGCGCGAGCCCGAGCACGAACGCGATTGACACGAGCGCACCGGCGAACGATGCCGCATCGACGAGCCACCATGCGCCGCCCGCGATCATCGCGACGAGCGCGAACGCGGCCGCGCCGCCCGACACGCCGAGCACGTACGGCTCGGCGAGCGGATTGCGCAGCAGCACCTGCAGCAGCGCGCCCGCAAGCGCGAGCAGCGCGCCGCAGCCGAAGCCGGCGAGCGCGCGCGGCAGCCTCAGCGTGCGGACGATGTCGGCCGCGAGCGGATCGGCGCTCGCGCAATGAACGAGCGCGGCGAGCGCATCGAGCGGCGTCATCGGCACGCTGCCGAGCGTGAGCGACGCGACGAACGCCGCGCACGCGCCGAGCGCGAGCGCGACCCAGATCGCGGCTGCGCGCGCCGCGTGCATGCCGGCGCCGCGCGCGTCGGCCCTCATGCTGCCACTCGCGCGCGAAGGCACGAACGCCGCGACCGGCCGTCAGCGCTGCTGCCAGCCGAGCGTGACGTAGGCGCCGCGGCGCGGCGTGTTGTACGCATATGCAAGCTCGTAGTCCTTGTCGAACAGGTTGTCGATGCGCGCGCTCACGTACCACGACTTCGTGATGTCGTAGCGCGCTGACAGATTGACGATCCCGTATCCGCCGAGGCGGTTGCCGTAATCGTCGCGCGGTCCGCTCACGAACCATTCGCCGCCGACGCGCCAGCCGCCGAACGAGCGATTCGCCGAGACCGACGCGAAGCGCCGCGCGCGCCGGGTCAGATCCTCGCCGGCGGTTTCGTCGATCGGGTTCTGCAGCGTCGCCGCGACCCGCACGGCCGTCTTGCCGACATGCCCCTGCCAAGAACCCTCGACGCCCTGCACTTTCGCGCGGCCGACGTTCTGCGCGACATAGTAGGGCCCGCTCGCGGCGGGACGATAGTCGATCAGGTTCGTGTAGCGCGTCTGAAACGCAGTAACGCGCACGACGCCCACCGCATCCGACGCATACTGCACGGCCGCCTCGATCGAATGGCTGCGCTCGGGCCGGATCGACGGATTGCCTGCGTTCGGATAGTACAGATCGTTGAAGCTCGGCGCGCGAAACGCGCTCGAATAGCTCGCGGACACCTTCCAACGCTCGGTGACGTCGAGCCCGTAGCCGAGATAGTAGCTGTTCGCGCCGCCGAAATCGGAGTAGTGGTCGCGGCGCACGTTCGCCTGGAACTGGCTGTCGCCGATGCGTCCGGTGTAGCCGAGCCAGCCGGAATTCACGTGGCGCTCGGGTGCGGCGAACACGTTCGATTCGAACGACTGGTCGAGCCGCTCGTAGCCCGCCTGGATCTTGTGGCCGCGCGCAATCGTGAAATCGTTCTGCCACGAGTACTGGCGGTTGTCGGTGTCGAAGTGGTCGGTGTACGCGCCGTTCAGCGCCGACTGGCTGCGGTCCTTGCCGCTCGACACGTTCACGCGCGTCGTCCACCAGCCGGTGAGCTGGCCGTTCGCGAACGCGGACATCTGCTGGACCCGGCTGTACAGATCGTTCAGATCGGTCGGCGCGCCAAATGCGTCGTCGAAGCTGTTCTTGCCGTTCGCCTGGAAGTACGTGACGCCCGCATCCCACTTGTCGCTGAACGCGTGCCTGAGCGAAGCGGACGCGCTCTCGTTCAGATAGCCGTTCGCGTTCGGATTCGCTTGCGGCTTGAGCGCGGGATCGAGCGACGAGAATCCGTCGGTCTTGAAGCGCGCGAGCGACACGCTGAACGTCGTCTTTCCGTCCTGGTCGAGCCGGCCCGACACGCCTGCGCTCTGCGTCTGCGTGTGATAGCTGCCGTAGCTCGCCGAGAAATCGAAGCGCGGCGGATGATTGCCGCCGCGCTTCGTGAACACCTGCACGACGCCGCCGATGGCGCCGGACCCATACAGCGACGACACATTGCCGTTCACCACTTCGACGCGCTCGATCTGGTCGAGCGGAAGCTGACTGATCTGCGCCTGCCCGAGACTCGCCGAATCGACACGCACGCCGTCGATAAGCACGAGCGATTGCGTCGGCTGTGCGCCGCGCAGAAAGAGGCTTGCGCTTGCGCCCGGCCCGCCGTTGCGCACGATCTGTGCGCCGGGCGCGAGCGCGAGCAGGCCGGGCAGATCGGTCGCGCCGCTGTCGGCGATGTCCTGCGCATCGAAGAGCGTCGTTTGCGGGATCGCGTCGGCGAGCGTCTGCGGCCCGCGCTGCGCGGTGACGACGATCGGCGCGAGCTGCGCGGCCAAAGCAGATGCCGAAGAAGCAGAAGACGCGGAAGCTGCGGACGGCGCAGGCAAGACTGAAGAAGCGGGCGAAAACGATGACGATGACGAAACGGACGCGTCGCCTTGCGCAAGCGCGACGCACGGCAACCCGGACAGAGCGGCGAGCGCTGCGCGGGCGAGAGGGGTTCGCATGAAGGCATCCTGTTGAGCCACTGCGGCGCCCGCTTCCCCGCAGGCCCCGGCATCACGGAGACGGGCGCGCCCGTCTCCCCGCCTTGGCCGGTATCCGGGCTGACGACGTCACCGCCTCGCCTTCCCGCGCGCGAAGCGCAGTGGCACAGGGTCGGCGGCCGGCCGAAGAGGCCGGGCCGACGCATCGAGAGTGCGGCTTGCATCGGAACCGATGCGATCGCTTACCGTTGCGGGGGCAGCGCAGGTTGGCTCGGTCCTGGCGGACGTCGCGCCCTGCTTCCCGTTTAACCGCGCGCGAAGCGCGCGAGCACCGAGGCGGCGCCAGTTTAGGAGCGCGCGCGCGGCAGCGTCAAGGAAACGCGACGACGCAGCGCAAGAAACCTCGCCGCGCATGCCGATAAACAGATCGGCATCAACGAACGACGAAGACGATTTCGCGGCGAGAAGCGGGGGTGTTACGTCTAGAAACGTTACAGATATCGGAATGTCGTTTATTCCGCGCTAAAATGCTCGGTCTTTAGAGGACGCAGCAGATGCTCAACGAACTCGAAACCCTATCTCAAAACATCGGCCGCCTGATCGCGCTGAATCAACGCCATCAAGCGGAACGGCTCGCGCTCGAGGAGCAGGTCGCGCAATTGCGCACGGAGGCGGAAACGCTGCGCGCGGAACTCGAGCAACTACGCGACGAGCGCAACGCGCTCGCGGCGGAACGCGACACGCTGTCGGCGAAGATCGACGACGCGCAGGTGAAGCTCAACGCGATCCTCGAAAAATTGCCGCGCACGAAAAGCGTGCCGGATGCGGAAAACCAGCTCGACCTGCTCGCGCCGCAGGCGAGCGATGAAGGCGAAGGCACGACCGGCCACGGAGAACATGCATGAGCGCCAAGCAGATCGAAGTATCGATTCTCGGCCAGGCGTATCGTCTCGCCTGCTCGCCCGAAACCGAAGCGGCGCTCCTCGAAGCGGTCGCGCGCGTCGACGCGGAAATGTCGAAGATCCGAGCGAACAGCTCGGTGCGCGGCACCGATCGCATCGCCGTGATGGCGGCGCTGTCGCTCGCGTCGGAATTGCTGAGGCTGCAACAGAGCGTGCGTCACGGAGAAGCGTTCCCTGCGGAAGAAATCCGGCGTACAATGCGCCAAATGAATGAACAGCTCGGTGCAGTGCTCGCACAGCACGAGGTGCAGTAAGCAAGTTTCACCAGGTTCGGCCAATGCTTGATCTATCGTGGTCAAGCTGCTGAATTCAAAGGTGATTCGAACAGTTAAGTCAGCTTCCCTGCCTGGTTCGCCAAGGTCATATATTCCTTGAACCAATGCCATGTGCACGGTTGCGGAAATTTGTAGCACGGGCGCGCGCGTCACTCTGTCTGATGTACCCGAAGTGCTGCTAACTGCGACCAATTCTGAACCTCAGGTTCAGGATGCCGGCCTAGCGGCTAAGGCGGGGGCCTATTCAACGGCATCGGGCAAGTCCCGATGCCGCTTTCTTTTGTGCAGCCTTTTCATTGCGTCGAGTCGTTCCGATCCATGCGCTACTGGCTGATGAAATCCGAACCGGACGAGGCGAGCATCGACGACCTCGCCGCCGCCTCCGGCCAGACCCTGCCATGGACCGGCGTGCGCAACTATCAGGCGCGCAACTTCATGCGCGACACGATGCAGATCGGCGACGGCGTGCTGTTCTACCATTCGAGCTGTCCCGAGCCCGGCATCGCTGGGCTCGCGGAGGTGTGCTCGACGCCCTACCCCGATCCGACGCAGTTCGATCAGCAAAGTCCGTACCACGATCCGAAGTCGACGCAGGAAACGCCGCGCTGGGTGCTCGTCGACGTGCGCTTCGTCAAGAAGGCGCCGCTCATTCCGCTCGCCGCATTGCGCGAGCACGACGCGCTCGCCGACATGCGCGTGCTCGCGAAAGGCAACCGCCTGTCGATCACGCCCGTCACGCCGGACGAATGGCGCTTCATCACGAAGCGCCTGATGAAGTGACGCGGCGGCCGCGTCAAACATTGCCAGACACGGCGCGCGAAGCCGCGCCGGCCGGAACCTCGGCCCGCTTTCGACGGCCTAACGGGCGCTCAACGGATGCAGTGCCGCGTCCGCCGGGCGTTTCGAACGAAGCGCGGCGTCCGTCCGCGCCCTGCACGCCGCATGTTGCGTGCGCGCTTACGCTCAAGGAGTCAACAATGACGAAAAAATCCGCTCTAGCCATTGCCGTCACGCTCGCGGCGGCGCTGCCGATCGCACTGGCGCTCGCGCCGTCCGCCGCACGCGCGCAAAGCATGGGCCAGATGCAGCCGCCCGCGGGCGTGCTGTCGCTGTCCGCGCAGGCAAGCACCGACGTCCCGCAGGACGTCGTCGACATCACGCTGTTCTACGAACAGCAGGCAAAAGACCCGGGCACGCTGACCGCCGAGCTGAACAAGCGCGCGGACGCGGCGCTCGCGCAGGCGCGCGGCGTCACGGGCGTCACGGCTCGCACGGGCGAATTCTCGGTGTCGCCGAGCGTCGACCGCGACGGCAAAATCTCCGCATGGCGCGGCCGCACCGAGGTCGTGCTCGAATCGCACGACTTCGCGGCCGCATCGAAGCTCGCCGGCCAGTTGAACCCGATGATGCAGGTGGGCAACGTCGCGTTCTCGCTGTCGCCCGAAGCGCAGCGCGCGGCCGAGCAGAAGCTCACGACGGAAGCGATCAAGGCGTTCCGAGCACGCGCCGAGGAAGCGACGCGCGCGTTCGGCTACAACAGCTATTCGATCCGCGACGTGAACGTCGGCAGCGGCCGCAACGTGCAGCCGTATCCGCGGATGTTCGCGATGGCCGCGCCCGCGATGGACAGCGCGAAGGTCAGCGCGCCGATCGCCGTCGAGGGCGGCAAGACGACCGTGACCGTCAACGTGAACGGCTCGGTGCAGATGAAATGACGGCGGCGCGGCTTCGCTCCGCATGCGGTCGAAAAAACGCCGGCTCGTCGCCGGCGTTTTTTTGCGTATCGCACATGTCGCGGTTTGCGGCGCCATGTCGCAGGCCGCGCGCGGTGCCTTGCGCTTGCGATCATGTGCCGCACATTGCGTACATGTGCGATCGCGCACCACGTGTGCCTGCGTCATGCGTCGCAATCGGCATACGCACAACCCGCCTGCCCACGCGCGCCCGGCGATCGCGCAACCACGGCCGCCGGACGCGGCGCTCAGGCCGGCTTGGCTGCGCCGCCGCGCCGATACGCCCAGATCATCATCAGCACGCCCGCGATGATCATCGGCAGCGACAGCCACTGCCCCATCGACAGACCGAACGTCAGCAGGCCGAGAAAATCGTCCGGCTCGCGTGCGAATTCGACCGTGAAGCGCGCGAGACCGTAGCCGATCAGGAAGAGCGCCGAGATCGCGCCCATCGGCCGCGGCTTGCGCGAGAAGAACCACAGCACGAAGAAGAGCGCGATGCCTTCGAGCGCGATTTCGTAAAGCTGCGACGGATGGCGCGGCAGCATCTGGTGCGACAGGAACACCTCGTTCAGATTCCACTTCGCCGCGAGATCCTGGTGCGCGGCGAGCCACGCGGCATCGTCGCGCGACGCGCCCGGGAACAGCATCGCCCACGGCGCGTCGGGACTCGTCACGCGGCCCCACAGCTCGCCGTTGATGAAGTTGCCGAGACGCCCGGCCGCGAGCCCCGTCGGCACCATCGGCGCGACGAAGTCCGTCACTTCGAGCCAGTGCCGCTTGCGATGCCACGCGAACAGCACCATCGCCAACGTGACGCCGAGGAAGCCGCCGTGGAACGACATCCCGCCTTCCCACACCCTGAAGATGTCGAGCGGATGCGTGAAGTAATACGCGGCCTTGTAGAACAGAACGTAGCCGAGCCGGCCGCCGAGCACGACGCCGAGCACGCCGTAAAACATCATGTCGTCGATGTCCTTCGCGGTCCAGCCCTGCGCGGCGACGTGCGGCAGCCTGAGACGCAGCCGGCCGACGACGATCGCGAGGATGAAGCCGATGAGATACATGAGCCCGTACCAGCGCACGGCGAGCGGGCCGAGGTGAATCGCGACGGGATCGAAATTCGGATGAATGATCATGAGTTAGCGTTGAAGGTTCTGAATCGATGCGGCTCGCACGGCGACGACAACGAAGACGCGCATGCCGCGACCGCGGTTCGACGGGCGCGCCGCGCGAACGTTCACGGCCGCGTCGCGCCCGAGCCGGAGCCCGGCCGGTCGACCGCGTCGGGCGGCGTGCCGAGCGGCGAAGCACCCCGCGCGTCGCCGCGCACGACGTCGATGAAGCCCGCGAGCACGGGGCTCACGTCGTCCGTGCGCCACACGAGGCCTGTCTCGACGACGGGCGCCGCGCCGGCGAGCGCGCGGTAGACGACACCCGTGCGCCGCAGGTTACGCAGCGATTGCGGCACAAGTGCGACGCCCATGCCCGCGGACACGAGGCTGACGATCGTCTGCATCTGGATCGCCTCCTGGCCGATGCGCGGTGCGACGCCCGCCGCGCCGTAGCAGCCCGTAATGATGTCATAAAAGCCGGGCGCCAAACGACGCGGGAAGACGACGAGCGGCAGCGACGCGATATCGGCGATCCGCACGGGCGTGTCGTCCGCCGCCTCGGCGGCGTCGGCCGGCATCGCGACGACGAGCGGCTCGCGCAGCACGGACAGATACGACAGCGACGCCGCGTGCCGCGGCGGCACGGGCGGAATCACGAGCCCGGCGTCGATGCGGCCCGCGACGAGCTCCTCGAGCTGCACGTCGCTTGTCGCCTCGGTCAGTTGCAGCCGCACGTGCGGATAGCGCGCGCCGAACTCGCGCAGCAACTGCGGCAAGAGCCCGTAGTCAGCCGTCGACACGAACGCGAGCGCGAGCGATCCCGCCTCGCCGCGCGCGAGGCTCTGCGCAAGCGGCGGCAGCGCGTCGGCAGCGGCGATCAGCCGCCGCACGTCGGGCAGCAGCGCCGCGCCCACGGCCGTCAACTCGACCGAGCGCTTCGTGCGCGCGAACAGCGCGACGCCGAGCGCGTCCTCGAGCGCGCGGATCGCCTGCGACAGCGGCGGCTGCGTCATCGACAGGCGCTCGGCGGCGCGGCCGAAGTGCCGCTCGTCGGCGACGGCCACGAAATAGCGCCATTGACGTAGATCTGGGGTCAAATCACGCTCCTCACTCGCTTCGACACGCGGATTAATATGTATTACGACCTAATGGATGATGAATAATATATTGGACATTCTCTAAGAGAAACTGCATTCTTGCCCACCTGAGCCGGACTGCGCCGATGCAGCGCGCCGCGCCGCCCCACAGTCAACCAGTCGATAGATGGAGTCCCCCATGTCGTACAACCGCCGCTCGAAGAACATCACGCAAGGCGTGGCCCGTTCGCCGAACCGCTCGATGTATTACGCGCTCGGCTATCAAAAGGACGATTTCGACAAGCCGATGATCGGCATCGCGAATGGCCACTCGACGATCACGCCGTGCAACGCGGGCCTGCAGCGCCTGTCGGACGCCGCGGTCGCGGCCGTGAAGGCGGCCGACGCGAACCCGCAGATCTTCGGCACGCCGACGATCTCGGACGGCATGTCGATGGGCACCGAAGGGATGAAATATTCGCTCGTGTCGCGCGAAGTGATCGCCGACTGCATCGAGACCTGCGTGCAAGGCCAGTGGATGGACGGCGTCGTCGTCGTGGGCGGCTGCGACAAGAACATGCCGGGCGGCATGATCGCGCTCGCGCGGATCAACGTGCCGGGCATCTACGTGTACGGCGGCACGATCCGCCCGGGCCGCTGGAAAGGCCGCGACCTGACGATCGTGTCGTCGTTCGAGGCGGTCGGCGAGTTCACCGCGGGGCGCATGTCGCAGGAAGATTTCGAAGGGGTCGAAAAGAACGCGTGCCCGACGACGGGCTCGTGCGGCGGGATGTACACCGCAAACACGATGAGCTCGTCGTTCGAGGCGCTCGGCATGTCGCTGCTGTATTCGTCGACGATGGCGAATCCCGATCAGGAAAAGGTCGACTCGGCCGCCGAATCGGCGCGTGTGCTCGTCGAAGCGGTGAAGAAGGACCTGAAGCCGCGCGACATCATCACGAAGAAGTCGATCGAGAACGCGGTGTCGGTGATCATGGCGACGGGCGGCTCGACGAACGCGGTGCTGCACTATCTCGCGATCGCGCACGCGGCCGAGATCGACTGGTCGATCGAAGACTTCGAACGCATCCGCAAGCGAGTGCCGGTGATCTGCGACCTGAAGCCGTCGGGCCAGTATGTCGCGACGGATCTGCACGCGGCGGGCGGCATTCCGCAAGTAATGAAGATCCTGCTCGACGCAGGCCTGCTGCACGGCGATTGCGTGACGATCACGGGCCGCACGATGGCCGAAGAGCTGAAGGACGTGCCGAGCGTGCCGCGCGCCGACCAGAAGGTGATTTACCCGATCGCCGACGCGCTGTACAAGGAAGGCCACCTCGCGATCCTCAAGGGCAATCTCGCCGAAGACGGCGCGGTCGCGAAGATCACCGGCCTGAAGAATCCGGTCATCACCGGCCCGGCCCGCGTGTTCGACGACGAGCAGAGCGCGCTGCAGGCGATCCTCGACGACAAGATCAGCGCGGGCGACGTCGTCGTGCTGCGCTACCTCGGCCCGCAGGGCGGCCCGGGGATGCCGGAAATGCTCGCGCCGACGTCGGCGATCATCGGCAAGGGCCTCGGCGAATCGGTCGGCCTCATCACCGACGGCCGCTTCTCGGGCGGCACGTGGGGGATGGTGGTCGGCCACGTCGCGCCGGAAGCGTTCGTCGGCGGCACGATCGCGCTCGTTCAGGAAGGCGACTCGATCACGATCGACGCGCACAAGCTGCTGCTGCAATTGAACGTCGACGACGCCGAGCTGGCGCGCCGCCGCGCCGCGTGGAAGCAGCCGGCGTCACGTTACACGCGCGGCGTGCTCGCGAAGTATGCGGCGCTCGCCCGCCCGGCGAACAAGGGCGCGGTGACGGGCTGACGCGCGTACGCGCGCCGGACCGGGGTCCGGCGCGCGATGCACCTCGCATCGCGAAGCCATGGCGACGCGACGGCAACGCGACAAAAAGCAACAAGACGACAAAGGGGGCGCGACGTACTCGCGCCCCCTTTCCTCTTATAATGCGCGCACCGCCAAGCCGGACGCTGCTCCGGCGGAGACCAGCATGAACAGAACGACCTTGTGCCTGATGGCAATCGTGTTCGTTGCTGCGGCCGCACATGCGGATGCGCAGCAGGCCGATGGGCTCACGCTCGCGCAACGCAAGAACTGCATGGCATGCCATGCAATCGACAAGACTTTGATGGGACCGTCGTTCCACGCGATCGCCGACAAATATGCGGCGCGCGGCGACGCCGCCGGCTATCTCGCGCAGACGATCGTCAAGGGCAGCGTCGGCGTGTGGGGCAACGTGCCGATGCCCGCGAACACGCAACTGACGAGCGCCGAAGCCGGCACGCTCGCGCATTGGGTACTGACGCTCAAGTAAGCCGCATGGAAAGACGAGACGCCGACGACGGCGTCTCGCGCATGATTGCGCGCAGGTGGCGCACGCAACGCGCCACCTGCGCGCCGCGTCTCACGCCCCCGTGCGGCGCAGCGCGGCTGACGAGCCGCCCCGGCCCTCCGTCATGCAGCGGCGTTGCCGTTGTTACCGTGCTCGTTGCGACGGGCGAGCGCCGCGCCGACTTCCTCCGTTACCCAGCCCGCCACCTCGGTTTCCAGCGCAAGCGCGACCTCGCGCGCGATCTGGCCGACGAGCCAGCCCGCATGGTCGTGCAGCGCGTCGCGGCATCGCGCCTCGATGAGGCCGCGCCCCTCGCCCGTCAGATAGTTGGTCATCCGGCTCTTCAGCCGCTCGGCGATCTGCCGCGCCTCGAGGTCCGCGCCAAGCGACGGCGCGGCGTGCGCCGCATCGGGTGCCGACGACGGTAGTGCAGCGGGCGGCGCAAGATCCGCCGCAGGATGCGCGGCGGGCAATTCGTCCCCGTACGTCGCGGGCGCCGCATACGCTGTCGGCAGCTCGGCCGCGAGCGCATCGGGCGTCGGCACGAACGGCGGCTCGACGTGCGTCGGCGCGCGCAACGCGTCGACGAGCCTCGGCGACGCGTTGCGCGCCGCGGGCTCGGCCGCGCGCGCCTCGTCGACGGTACCCGCCGCACCCGCCGCCGCGCCCGCCTGCGCGCGCCCGGCGACGGGCTGCCGCGCGAGCGCCGGATTGCCGGGCACGAGCACGTCGGTCAGCACGGGAATCGACGATTCGTTGGCTTCGACCACGGTTGTCCTCCGTCCGCTCGGGCTAGCCGCCCTGCTTGTGGTTGTTGAGCGCGTAGCCGCGGTCGCGGTAGAACCGGTACCGCTCGCGTCCGGCCGCGAGCTCGTCGGGCGCGTTGCCGACCACTTCGAGCAGCCGCTCGAAGCGCGCGAACTGCGCCGGCACGTCCGCGCCTAGGTTCAGCAGGATTCCATGATGCGGCGCGCGCTCGAGATCCGCGGTCAACACGATCGGCGTATTCGCCGCGTGTGCGTTGTCGATCGCGCAATGCGGAATGAAATCGAGCGGCGAGAACGTCCACAGACGCTCGTCGAGCGCGCGCAGCCGCGCGGGCTCCGCGCACACGACAACGGGCTGCCCCGCCTGATACGCCTTGCGCAGCAGCCGGCACGCGTACGCGAGCGAATCGCCGACGTTCGTATGGAAGTCGATGCGCGTCATCGCTCGCCGCGCCCCGCCATGCCGGTCGTCGAACCCCGCGCCATCACGCGCCGGCGCGATCGATCAGGAACTGCGCGAGGAGCGGCACGGGGCGGCCCGTCGCCCCCTTCGCCGCACCGCTCTTCCACGCGGTGCCCGCGATGTCGAGGTGCGCCCACGGATAGTTCTCCGCGAAGCGCGACAGGAAGCACGCAGCCGTCACGCTGCCGGCCGGACGGCCGCCGATGTTCGCGAGATCCGCGAAGTTCGACTTCAACTGATCCTGATACTCGTCGTCGAGCGGCAGGCGCCACGCCGGATCGCCCGCCTCGCGCGACGCGTCGAGCAGTTCGCCCGCGAGCGCGTCGTCCTTCGAGAAGAGGCCGGTGTTGTGGTGGCCGAGCGCGATGATGCACGCGCCCGTCAGCGTCGCGACGTCGATCACTGCGGCGGGCTTGAAGCGCTCCGCGTACGTGAGCGCGTCGCACAGGATGAGGCGCCCTTCCGCGTCGGTATTGAGCACCTCGATCGTCAGGCCCTTCATGCTCGTGACGATGTCGCCCGGCTTGTTCGCGTTGCCGGCCGGCATGTTCTCGCAGGTCGGCACGATCGCGACGACGTTGATCTTCAGGCCCATTTCGGCGACCGCGCGGATCGTGCCGAGCACCGAGCCCGCGCCGCACATGTCGTACTTCATCTCGTCCATGCCTTCGCCCGGCTTCAGCGAAATGCCGCCCGAGTCGAACGTGATGCCCTTGCCGACGAGCACGACGGGCGCCGCCTTCGCGGCCGCGCCCTGATACTGCAGCACGATGAATTGCGGCGGCTCGATCGAGCCCTTCGCGACCGACAGGAACGAGCCCATCTTGAGCGCCTGGACCTGCTTCATGCCCAGCACGTCGACCTTCAGGCCCCAGTCCTTCGCGAGCTTCTTCGCGGTGGTCGCGAGGTAGGCCGGCGTGCAGACGTTGCCCGGCAGGTTGCCGAGGTCGCGCGTCAGGTCCATCCCGTTCGCGAGCGCGACGGCCCGCTTCGCGGCGACCTTCGCCGCCTTGTCGTCGGCCGGATCGACGCTGAACACGATGCGCTTGAGCGCCTGCGCGCTCGCGTCCGGCTTGCTCTTCATCTGCGAGAACTTGTACGTCTCATTGCGCAGCGCGAGAATCGCCGCGCGCACGCCCCAGTCGGACGCGCGCTCGGGCACGGACAGCTGCGCGAGCGTGAACGTGACCTGGACCGCCTTCGTGCCGAGCAGCGCGCGCCACGCGGCCTTGACGGCGTCGTTGTAGGCTTTCTGGCTGAAAGCATCCTGCTTGCCCAGGCCGACGAGCAGCACGCGCGACGCGCCGATGCCCGAAACCTCGTGCAAGAACAAGGTTTTGCCGAGCTTGCCGTCCATGTCGCCTGCCTTGATGACGCGCGAGACGAGGCCCTTCGTCGCTTCGTCGATGTCGAGCGCCGCGCCGGACAAGGTTTGCGCCTCGAACACGCCGAGTACGATGCAGTCGGATTTCCCCGTCAGGAAGCCGTTCGCCGTGCCTTTGCTCCAATCACAGCCTTTTATGCTAAAGTCCATCGCGCTTGTCCTCGGATAAAATCTGGGCTAAGGATGAAAGCCGCAATTATCCGCTATTTTTCCCGTGCGGCGTGAGCGCCCCCCACTCGTGCGCTGTTTCCCGCCCTCTTCGCATCAATAATGATCTTCGAACGCTCCCTCCAGCGCGAGCTTGCGTACACCGCCGGCGCCGTTTTCATGGTGCTGCTCACGATCATGCTGACGTCGATGATGATTCGCATCGTCGGCTACGCCGCGTCCGGCGAGGTGAACCCGAAGGACGTGCTCGTCCTGATCGGCCTCACCGTGATCGGCTATCTCGCGATGATCCTCGTCGGCACGCTGTTCGTGTCGATCCTGTTCGTGCTCACGCGCTGGTACAAGGATTCCGAAATGGTCGTCTGGCTCGCGTCCGGCGTGAGCCTCACGCGGCTCATCAAGCCGATCGGCGTGTTCGCGACGCCGATCGTGCTCCTGATCGCCTTCTTCGCCTTCGTCGGCTGGCCGTGGTCGAACCAGCAGAGCAAGCTCATCAAGGCGCGCTTCCAGCAGCGCGACGAGGTGTCCTTGCTCGCGCCCGGCCAGTTCCGCGAGTCCGCCGCGAACCACCGCGTGTTCTTCATCGAGAAGATGTCGCCCGACCAGGCCACGGTGCAGAATGTGTTCGTCACGACGACCGAGCACGGCAAGGTGAACGTCGTCGTGTCGCAGACAGGCCACACCGAGACGATGAAGAACGGCGACCGCTTCATCGTGCTCGAGGACGGCCGCCGCTACGACGGCGTGCCGGGCCAGCCGAACTTCAAGATCATGGAGTTCGAGCGCTACGGCGTGAAGATCCAGAGCAAGCAGATCGTCAGCCAGCCGACGACGACGGGCACGTCGACGATCGACCTGCTGCGCAATCCGACCAACCAGAATCTCGCCGAATTCGCATGGCGCGCCGGGCTGCCGCTCATCGCGATCAACCTGATGATCCTCGCGATCCCGCTCGCGTATCAGAACCCGCGCCGCGGCCGGACCGTGAACCTCGTGATGGCCGTGCTGATCTACCTCACCTATTCGAACCTGCTGAACGTCGTCCAATCGCAAATGGAACGGGGCAAGATCCCGTTCGGCATCGGACTGATCGGGCTGCACGTCGTCGTCGCCGGAGTCGTCGCGTTCCTGTTCTGGCTGCGCGTGCGCAACAGGCCGTTGTTCTCGCGCGCCGCGTTCGGCCGATCGCAGGGGGTCTGACCGATGCGCCTCTACGAGAAATACTTCGCGCGGCAGATCTACATCACGTTCGTCTTCGTGCTGTTCGCGTTCTCCGGCCTCTTCTTCTTCTTCGACCTGATCAGCGAGCTGAACTCGGTCGGCCACGGCAACTACAAGTTCGGCTACGCGGTGCTGCGCGTCGCGCTGCAGGCGCCGTCGCGCTTCTACGAAATCATCCCGGTCGCGGCGCTGATCAGCTCGATCTACGTGTTCGCGCAGATGGCCGCGAACTCCGAATTCACGATCTTCCGCGTGTCCGGCCTCGCGACGAACCAGGCGCTGCGCTCGCTCATCAAGATCGGCGTGCCGATCGTCATCGCGACCTACCTGATCGGCGAATTCATCGGCCCGTACTCGGACCAGTTGTCCGAGCGCGTGCGGCTCGAGGCGCTCGGCTCGTCGGTATCGACGAACTTCGCATCGGGCGTCTGGGTGAAGGACACGCTGACCGCGCGCGACAACGGCGAGCCCGTCACGCGCTTCGTCAACGTCGGCCAGCTGTCGCCCGATTCGACGATCAGCGACGTGCGGATCTACGAGTTCGATTCGAAGTTCAATCTGCAGAACGTGCGGATCGCGAAGCGCGGCCGCTATCAGCCACCCGGCCACTGGCTGCTGACGGACGTCACCGACACGCGGCTCACGAACCTGCCTGGCGCGGGCAGCCAGCCGGCCGACGCGCTGAATCCCGTCTACCGCGCGCAGCAGGTCACGCTGCCGCAGTATTCGCTGCGCTCGGACCTGACGCCGCAGATCCTGTCGGTGCTGCTCGTGTCGCCCGAGCGGATGTCGCTCTTCAACCTGTTCCGCTACATCCAGCATCTGAAGGAAAATCAGCAGGACACGCAGCGCTACGACATCGCGCTGTGGCGCAAGCTGCTGTATCCGTTCGCGGTATTCGTGATGCTCGTGCTGTCGCTGCCGTTCGCGTATCTGCATACGCGCGCGGGCGTCGTCGGCGTGAAGGTGTTCGGCGGGATCATGCTCGGGATGAGCTTCCAGCTCTTCAACACGCTGTTCTCGCATATCGGCACGCTGAACACGTGGCCCGCGCCGCTGACGGCCGCGCTGCCCGGCTGCATCTATCTGGCGCTCGGCCTCTTCGCGCTAAAGTGGGTCGACCGGCACTGAGCGCGTGCGCGCGTCATCGGAGGGCGCGATGAACAAACACGGAATCGTCCTTTTCGGCCATGGCGCGCGCGACGCGCGCTGGGCCGAGCCGTTCGAACGCCTCGCGGCGAAGCTGCGCGCTGCGCGCGGCGCCGATGCGCCCGTCATGCTCGCGTTCCTCGAATTGATGGAGCCGTCGCTGATCGGCGCGACGGCCGGGCTCGCCGCGCAGGGCTGCGGCACGATCACCGTGGTACCCGTGTTCTTCGGCCAGGGCGGCCACATTCGCCGCGATCTGCCGCAGTTGATCGACGCGTGCCGCGCCGCGCATCCGGCCATCGACATCCGCTGCGTGACGGCCGTCGGCGAAAACGACGCGGTGCTCGACGCGATCGTCGCATACTGCCTGCAGCAAAGCGCCGGTCCCGCGCGTTGACCGCGCCCCCGCTTCCGATTGCGGCCACCGACGCCGCACAGTGACGTAAAAAAACGCCGGCTCGTTGCCGGCGTTTCGTTTGGGCCTGCTGTTTCTCGTCGATTCAGCGTGGCGGCGCAAGCCGCTTTCAGGCCGCGTTGCGCATCCCGTCCTTGCTCTCGCCCGATTCGTCGCCCGCAAGCCGCACACGCTCCGCGAACGCCTCGCCAATCATCAGAAGACTCGGCTGCGCCGGATCGAGCCACGCTTGCGCCGCGCCCGCCGCCATATCGGCGAGCGTGAGCGTCAGCGTGCGCTCGCGCGGCGTGCTGCATGCCTCGACGATCGCGACGGGCGTCGCGCCCGCGCGGCCCGCGTCGATCAGTTGCTGCGCGATCCCGGCCGCGCTGTCGCGGCCCATGTAGTAGACGAGCGAATCCGCGTTCACCTGCTCGCGGATTTCATCGCTGCCGGGCGCGCGGCTCTTTGTCGCAAACGCGACGCTGCGCGCGACGCCGCGCAGCGTCAACGAGCGCTTGAGCGTCGCGGCGCTCGCGAGCGCCGCGGTGATGCCCGGCACGACTTCGTAGTCGATGCCGGCCGCTTCGAGCGCGCGCATCTCCTCGTCCGCGCGGCCGAACAGCATCGGATCGCCGCCCTTCAGCCGCACGACGACCGCGTGCTCGCGTGCCGCGTCGACGATCTGCTTGTTGATGAAGTGCTGCGCGCTCGAGCGCTGCCCGCAGCGCTTGCCGACCGCGATCTTCCGCGCGCGCGGCGCGTAATCGAGCATCGCCGGCTCGACGAGCGCGTCGTGCAGCACGACATCGGCTTCGCCGAGCAGACGCGCGCCGCGCACCGTGATGAGGTCCGCCGCGCCCGGCCCCGCGCCGATCAGATACACCTTACCCATTTGCATCGATCCCTTTCGTGCACGTGTGCCGGCCGGCGCCGCCGATGCGGCGCGCGACGTCACGCGGAAAACGCACGAATCATACCCGCTGCGACCGTATGATGGGTCGCCTCGTCGATCAGCACGAACGCGCCCGTGCCCGGGTGCGCGTCATACGTGTCGCAGACGATCGGCTTTTGCAGCGTCAGCGCGACGCGGCCGATGTCGTTCATCTTCAGATCGTGGCGGTCGGTCGCGTGCGACAGCGTGTGCACGTCGAGCACCTGCTTGACCGCGCCGATCTTCGTGAACACCGTGCTCGTCGTCTGCTTCAGCAAATACTTGCGTTGCGGCGACAGCGGCGTCTCGTCGAACCAGCAGAGATCCGCCTCGAGCTTCTTCGCCGGCTCGACGGGCGCCGCGCGCGGCACGAACGTATCGCCGCGCGACACGTCGACGTCTTCCGCGAGTCGGATCGTCACCGTCTGGCCCGCGAACGCGTGCCCGACCGACGCCGTGCCGCCCGGCACCGGCGCGACGATCTCGGCGACCGTCGCGTCGCGATTCGACGGCAGCACGACGATCTCGTCGCCGACCTTCACCTCGCCCGCTTCGATGCGGCCCATGTAGCCGCGGAAATCGTCGGCCGAGCTGCCGTCCTGGCGCGCGACCCATTGCACCGGGAAGCGCAGCGCGTCGCCCGCCTGCGTCTCGACGGGCAGCGCCTCGAGCACGTTCAGGAGCGGCTCGTCCGCGTACCACGGCATCCGCTCGCTCGCCGCGACGATGTTGTCGCCCTTCAGCGCCGACACCGGCACGAAGCGCACGTCGGTCAAGCCAAGCTGCTGCGCGAGCTTCACGTACGCATCGCGGATCTCGTTGAAGCGCGTCTCGCTGTAATCGACGAGATCCATCTTGTTGATCGCGACGATCACGTGCTGCAGGTCGAGCAGCTTGACGATCGCGCTGTGGCGCTTCGTCTGCGGCAGCAGTTGCGCGGCGCCGTCTTCGAACGTCACGCGCGTCGCGTCGATCAGGATGATCGCCGCATGCGCGGTCGACGCGCCCGTCACCATGTTGCGCGTGTACTGCTCGTGGCCCGGCGTGTCGGCGATGATGAACTTGCGCTTCGCGGTCGCGAAGTAGCGGTACGCGACGTCGATCGTGATGCCCTGCTCGCGCTCGGCCTCGAGACCGTCCGTCAACAGCGCGAGATCGAGCTCGTCGCCGACCGTGCGCTTGTTCTTCGCGCGCGACAGCGCCGACAGCTGGTCGGACAGCACCGCCTTGCTGTCATAGAGCAGGCGGCCGATCAGCGTGCTCTTGCCGTCGTCGACGCTGCCCGCCGTGATGAAGCGCAGCACGCCGAGGTCTTCGTTGTTGTCGATGATGCTCATGATGTGGATGTCCTCGCGTGCTTCAGAAATAGCCCTGCTTCTTGCGCTGCTCCATCGCGGCTTCGGACGTCTGGTCGTCCATCCGCGTCGCGCCGCGCTCGGTGATCTCGGTCACCGCCGTCTCGGCGATGATCTTCTCGACGTCGTCCGCGTCGCTCTCGACCGGGCACGTGCACGAGATGTCGCCGACCGTGCGAAAGCGCACGAGCGCCGCTTCGCTCGTCTCGCCCTCGCGCATCGGCGTGAGCGGCGTGACCGGCACGAGCAGGCCGTTGCGGCGCACGATCTCGCGGCGGTGCGCGTAGTAGATCGACGGCAGTTCGAGCTTCTCGCGAGCGATGTACTGCCACACGTCGAGCTCGGTCCAGTTCGAGATCGGGAACACGCGCAGGTGCTCGCCGCGGTGCAGGCGCGCGTTGAAGAGGCTCCACAGTTCCGGGCGCTGCGCCTTCGGGTCCCATTGGCCGAATTCGTCGCGGAACGAGAAGATCCGCTCCTTCGCGCGCGCCTTCTCCTCGTCGCGGCGCGCGCCGCCGATCATCGCGGTATAGCCGTGCTGCTCGATCGTCTCGAGCAGCGTGACGGCCTGCGCGGCGTTGCGCGAATCGGTTTCGCGGCGCAGCACCACAGTGCCGCGCCTGATCGAATCCTCGACGTGGCCGACAACGAGTTCCGCGCCGATTTCCGCCGCGCGGCGGTCGCGGAAGTCGATCACCTCGTCGTAGTTGTGGCCCGTATCGATGTGCACGAGCGGGAACGGCAGCGACGTCTTGCGGTTCGCGCCGAGCCCGAACGCCTTCAGCGCGAGATGCAGCACGACGACCGAATCCTTGCCGCCCGAGAACAGCAGCGCGGGCTTGCTGCACTCGGCGACGAGCTCGCGCAGAATGTGGATCGACTCGGCCTCGAGCCAGTCGAGGTGGCCCATCCGGCTGGACGACGCGCCGGCGGGCGGGGCAAAAGCGGATTGTTCGAGCGTCGTGCTCATGATTACGGTCCTTGTCTGGGTTTGTGCCGCCGGGCTGACCGGCGGCGCAGCAATCTGGCTATCTTATTATGTGCCGGCTCCGCTCAGGCGGAGGCGGGGGTGGATTCGGCACCGGCGGACGGCACGGGCGTGATCGTGATGTGCAGCCCGCATTCCTTCGTGTCGCGCGACTCCCACCACCAGCGGCCCGCGCGGCTGTCCTCGCCGGGACGAATCGCGCGCGTGCACGGCTCGCAGCCGATGCTCGGGTAGCCGCGCGCGTGCAGCGGATTGACAGGCACATCGAACGCCTTCAGGTATGCCCACACGTCGCTTTCCGTCCAGTCGGCGAGCGGATTGTATTTCGCGATCCCGCGCGCGGCGTCGTGTTCTTCCTCGTGAAGCTCGGCGCGCGTGACCGACTGCTCGCGCCGCTGGCCCGTCACCCAGGCTTCGACGCCCGCGAGCGCGCGGTTGAGCGGCTCGACCTTGCGGATCTCGCAGCAGCGCTTGCGCAGCTCGACGCTGTCGTAGAACGCGTTCAGGCCGTGCTCGGCGACGTATTGGTCGACCGCGTCCTGCTGCGGACGGAATTGCTCGATCTCGTAGCCGTAGCGCTCGCGCACGCGGTCGATCATGCCGACCGTCTCCGCATGCAGGCGGCCCGTGTTCAGCGAGAAGATGCCGATCGCCACGCCCTTCGACAGGATCGCGTGCGTGACGAGCATGTCTTCCGCCGCAAGGCTGCTCGCGAACTTGACATTCGGATGACGCTCGGCGATCTGCGCGAGCAGCGCATCGAGCCGTTCGATCTTCGCGCTCAACTCGGGCGTGAGCGCGGATGCCGTCGCGCCGCTCATGCGCTCACCCCGCTCGCCGCGCGGCGGCGAAAGAGCGGCGCCGGGTTGTCGACCGCGCCCTGATAGCGCTGTGAGAACTCGCCGAACGCGTTCAGCGCATCGTGGATGTTCTTGTCCGCGCGCACCGCGAACGCATCGAAGCCGCAGCGCGACATGTAGAGAAGCTGGTCGCGCAGCACGTCGCCGATCGCGCGCAGTTCGCCCTTCCAGCCGTAGCGCTCGCGCAAGAGGCGCGCGATGCTGTAGCCGCGGCCATCCGCGAAGCGCGGGAAATCGACGCCGATCACCGCAATGCGGTCGAAGTCGGCGACGAGATCGGCGGGCTCGCTGTCGGGCGCAAGCCACACGCCGAGCGCGTCCTTCGTCTTCGCGGCGACGAGCGCCTCGCGCTCCGCCTGCCACAGCGCGAACGGCACGAGCACGTTGCCGGCCGGCAGCGCGCCGACCGCGGGCAGCGCACCGTCTTCGGCCACGCGCACGACCAGCCATGCGTCGTCGACCACTTCGCGATTCTTGATAATCAAAGCCATCTGCAGATTCCTCTACGCTGGGTTACGCGTGCGCGGTCTGGCGCGCCGCGTAGACGCGCTCCTTGAACGGCGCGATGCCGATGCGGTCGTACGTGTCGATGAAGCGCTCGCCGTCGACACGCGCGTCGACGAACGTGTCGATCAGCTTCGAGATCACGTCCGGCACTTCTTCCGCGGAGAACGACGGGCCGATCACGCGGCCGAGGCGCGCGCCGCCCGCGCCCGTGCCCTGCTCGCCGCCGAGCGACACCTGGTACCACTCGGCGCCGTCCTTGTCGACGCCGAGAATGCCGATGTTGCCGACGTGGTGGTGTCCGCACGAGTTCATGCAGCCCGAGATGTTGAGCGACAAGTCGCCCAGGTCGTACACGTAGTCGAGATCGTCGAAGCGCTGCTGGATCGCGAGCGCGATCGGGATCGACTTCGCGTTCGCGAGCGAGCAGAAGTCGCCGCCCGGGCACGCGATGATGTCGGTCAGGAGGCCGACGTTCGGCGTCGCGAAGCCGGCCGCCTTCGCCTTCTCCCACACCGCGAACAGGTCGCGCTTCTTCACGTTCGCGAGGATCAGGTTCTGCTCGTGCGACACGCGCAGCTCGCCGAACGAGTATGCGTCGGCCCAGTCGGCGACCTGCTCCATCTGCTCCGCGCTCGCGTCGCCCGGCGCGACGCGGTGGTTCTTCAGCGACAGCGTGACGGCCGCGTAGCCCGGCACCTTGTGCGGCGCGACGTTGCGCTCGACCCAGCGCGCGAACGCCTTGCTCTCGAGCAGATGCTGCTCGAACGACGCATCGGTGTCGGCGAGCTTTTCATAGACGGGCGGCTGGAAATACTGCGACACGCGATCGAGCTCATCGTGCGTGAGCGTCGACGGGCCGTCCTTCAGATGCTGCCATTCCTCTTCGACCTGTTGCGAGAACTTCGCGGGCGACAGCGCCTTCACGAGGATCTTGATCCGCGCCTTGTACAGGTTGTCGCGTCGGCCGTAGCGGTTGTACACGCGCAGCACCGCTTCGCAATAAGTGAGGAGGTGCTGCCACGGCAGGTTCTCGCGGATAATCGCCCCGACGATCGGCGTGCGGCCGAGGCCGCCGCCTGCGAGGATGCTCGCGACCACTTCGCCCGCTTCGCTCTTCTTCAGGTAGACGCCGAGATCGTGGATCTGCACGGCCGCGCGATCGAGCTTCGAGCCCGACACGGCGATCTTGAACTTGCGCGGCAGCCATGCGAATTCGGGATGGAACGTCGACCACTGGCGCAGGATCTCGGCCCACGGACGCGGATCGATTTCCTCGTCGTACGCGACGCCCGCGAACTGGTCGGCGGTGATGTTGCGGATGCAGTTGCCCGACGTCTGGATCGCGTGCATCTGCACCGAAGCCAGCTTCGCGAGGATCTCGGGCGTTTCCTCGAGCTGCACCCAGTTGAACTGGATGTTCGAGCGCGTCGAGAAGTGGCCGTAGCCGCGGTCGTGCTCGCGCGCGATGCGGGCAAGCATGCGCAACTGATCGCTACGAAGATTGCCGTACGGAATCGCGATGCGGTGCATGTAGGCGTGGCGCTGCATGTACAGGCCGTTCTGCAGCCGCAGCGGACGGAACTCGTCCTCGCTCAATTCGCCGGACAAGCGGCGGCGGACCTGGTCGCGGTACTGCGCGACACGCTCGTCGACGATCGTTTGATCGTACTGATCGTACTGGTACATTCGGGGACCCCAGGGTTTGCTCGATATGACCGCGCGGCGTCCTAGCCACGCCGCGCCCGAATCCTGCACCGCCTGCACCGAGCCGACCATCCGCCCGGCCGCTCATTTGCTAATGACGATTACAGATATCCATATTTGAAAAACACCGGGGAATCGTAATAAACTCTCTTTATATTTCAAACGACTAAAAAATTCTGTTGATATGCGGAAGGGTTATAAATGAACCTGCACCAATTTCGCTTCGTGCGCGAGGCCGTCCGCCAGAATTTCAACCTCACGGAAGCCGCGAAGGCGCTGTACACGTCGCAGCCGGGAGTTTCGAAAGCCATCATCGAGCTCGAGGACGAGCTCGGCGTCGAGATCTTCACGCGCCACGGCAAACGCGTGCGCTCGCTGACCGAGCCTGGACGGATCATCCTCGCGTCGGTCGAGCGGATCCTCCAGGAGGTCGAGAGTCTTAAAAGGGTCGGAAAAGATTACGCGGCGCAGGACCAGGGCAATCTGACGATCGCGGCGACACACACGCAGGCCCGCTATTCGCTGCCCGCCGCGATCGCCGAGTTCAAGAAGCGCTTCCCGAAGGTCCATCTGTCGATCCTGCAAGGCAGCCCGACCCAGGTCGCCGAAATGGTGATCCACGACCAGGCGGACCTCGCGATCGCGACCGAGGCGATCGCCGACTACAAGGAGCTCGTGTCGCTGCCGTGCTTCCAGTGGCACCACGCGGCCGTCGTGCCGGCCGACCACCCGCTCCTCGAGCGCAAGCCGCTGTCGCTCGACGATCTGGCGCAGTTCCCGCTCATCACGTACGACGACGCGTTCGCGGGCCGCAAGAAGATCAACCAGGCGTTTGCGCTGCATCGCCTCACGCCCGACATCGTGCTCGAGGCAATCGACGCGGACGTGATCAAGACCTACGTCGAGCTCGGGCTCGGCGTCGGCATCATGGCCGACATCGCGTTCAATCCGGAGCGCGACCGCAACCTGCGCGCGATCCCGGTCGGGCATCTGTTCGGCAGCAACGTGACGCGGGTCGCGCTCAAGCAGGGCGCGTATCTGCGCGGCTATATCTATACGCTCGTCGAGCTGCTGTCGCCGACGCTCAACCGCAAGCTCGTCGAGACCGCGCTCAAGGGCGAGGCCGAGACCTACGAGCTGTGACGCGCGGCGCGCGGCGCGCGGGGCGGCGCTGCTTTGCGGCGCCCCTTCGCGCGGCGTTGCGTTCCCGAACCGGCATGGAGCCGCCTCGCATGAAGCCATCCCGCCTGCTGCGCCGCGCTCGCGCTCGTCTGCGCTGCGGCGCGCGCCGACCTGACGGTCGGCGTCGATCTGTCGACGACGGGCCCCGCCGTGACGATCGGCCAGACCAGCAAGAACGCGATCCTGATGTGGCCGAAGACGATCGCGGGACAGAAGCTGCAGGGTGATCTGCTCGACGACGCATCCGACCCGGACGTCGCCGTGCGCAACATCCGCAAGCTCGCGACGGAGGACAAGGTCGACATGGTCGTCGGGCCGAACATCACGCCCGCGGCGCGCGCCACGCTCGATCCGATCGCCGCCGCCGCGCAGACGCCGATGATCACGCTGATCGGCTCCGGCTCGATCGTCGAGCCGCAGCAGGACAAGCGCGTGTGGGCGTTCAAGATGGCGCAGGGCGACCGCGCGATGGCCGACGTGCCGACCCGCTACACGGCGAACCACGGCGTGAAGACGGTCGGCTTCGCGGACAGCTACGGCGACAGCTGGCTCGACGAATTCACGCGCTTCGCCGGGCTGCGCAAGCTGAGGATCGTCGCGACCGAGCGCTACAACCGCACCGACACGAGCGTGACGGGCCAAGCGCTGAAGCTGATCGCGGCGAAACTGGGCGCGATTCTGATCTCTGGCGCGGGTACGCCGACAGTGCGGCCGCAGCGCACGCTGATCGTCGTCTATCTGAGCCAGTGAGCCGCCGCCCCGCCGCGCAACGAAGCAAAATGCGAAGGAAGCAGAATGCTTGCCGGCGTGGGGGATTTCGGTAATAATTCGCGTTTTCGCCGCGCGCAATCGCATGTGCGGCGCAGGTTTGCCCAGGTGGTGAAATTGGTAGACGCAGGGGACTCAAAATCCCCCGCCGCAAGGCGTGCCGGTTCGATTCCGGCCCTGGGCACCATCAAACATTCCTCGAAATTCCCGACCGGTCGCAAAAACCTTGATAAATAAAGGCGCAGAGGGAAATTTCGTTCCGAAAGAGTCCGGCTCGGTTCGTTGAAAGCCGGGGGTACGCAGGGGTACTTTTAGGGGTATGTCCTCGCTTCGAGGCTCCAACTAACGGAGATACCCCTGATGCCCTTGACCGATACGGCATCCGGACTGCCAAGCCCAGGCCAAAGATTCAAAAATTCTACGACGGCAACGGCCTGTTCTTGCAAGTCATGCCGAGCAGCCAAAAATACTGGCGGCTCAAGTATTACTTCGCAGGGAAGGAAAAGCTGCCTGCGCTCGGCGTATACCCCGACGTTTCGCTGGCCGTCGCTCGCAGAAAGCGCGACGAGGCGCGCGCTAAACTTGCCGAAGGCAATTGATCCAAGTGAAGCGAAGAAGATCGAGAAACGCACGGCCAAGCTGAACGCCGTCAACACATTCGAGGCAATTGCGCGCGCTTGGCTGGAAGATCGCAAGTCAAGCGTTGAGATGGGTCAGCATGAAAAGACGCTTGCCCGCATGGAAAACGATGTATTTCCGTGGCTTGGCAAGCGTCCAATCAAGGGAATCGACGCGCCAGAGATTCGGGAAGTGCTCAAGCGCATCGACAGTCGAGGCGCGCGGTACACGGCGCACAGCGTCCGCAGCGAAATCAGCCGCGTTTTCCGTTATGCGATCCAGAATGGCAAGACGAAACGGATTCGGCATCGATGTCGCTCGACATCATGCTGCTGCGCACCTTCCTCGAAGTCGTCGAGCATCACGGCTTCGCGCTCGCCGCCGAGCGCGTCGCGCTCACGCCGTCCGCGGTCAGCGGGCACATCAAGCGGCTCAAGCAGGCGGCGGGCGGCGGGCTGCTCGCCCGCGCGACGCGACGCGGCGCGTCGCGCTCACGCAAGCAGGCGAGACACTGTATGCGTATGCGCGCAACATCGTCGAGATGGAGCGCGAAGCGCGCGCGGCTGCGCGGCTCGCCGCTGCACGGCCGGCTGCGCGTCGGCGCGTCCGAGGATTGCGCGGGCGCGTGGCTGCCCCAGGTGCTACACGCGTTTCGCCGCCGGCATCCGCGGGCAACGATCGAACTGAAAGCCGGCATCACCGCGGATCTGCTGCGCCAACAGGCATCGGGCCGCGTCGACGTCGTGTTCGGCAAGCAATGCAGCCGAGTCGACGAAGCCGGCGAACTGTTGTGGAAAGAGCCGCTCGTGTGGGCATACGCGTCGGACGCCGCGCTCGACGCGGCCGGCGCGCTGCCGCTCGCGCTCTTTCCGGAGCCGTGCGTCTACCGCGAAGCGGCGACCGCCGCGCTGAGCGGCGCGCAGTGTCCTTTTCGCATCGTGTTCGAAAGCAGCAGCATGGCTGGCTGCGTGTCGGCGGCGCTTGCGGGATTCGCCGTCACCGTCGTCGCACGCAGCCAGCTACGCGACGGCTCGCGCGAATGCGGACCGGAAGACGGGCTGCCCGCGCTGCCCGCCGCGCACTTCTACGCGTTCTCGCGCCAGTCGACGCCCGCGAGCGCCGCGTTGATCGACGCGGTGCGGGAAACCGGGCGCCACAACCGGTTCGCGCCGACGAACTGACGCGCCTATGCGGACGAAAGCGCGTCGACTGCGACGTTCATCTCGGCAATGAATCGCCAATATAAGGCGCGCCGAGGGAGATGCGCGCTCGGCGATGAATCGATGAGAATCCGAGAATATGAAAAATAAGAAGACCGCACAAATTAAAAAAACAAGTCCCGGATATACTAGGATTTATCCATTAACAAGACATTTAAAGTCTCGTCAATTCATCTATGCGCGAGGTCAATCGTTTCTCCGAGATGGCGGTGTTCGTTCAGGTGATCGAGTCGTGTGGATTCTCTGCGGCGGGACGACGGCTCGACATGACGCCGTCGGCGATCAGCAAGTTCATTCAACGGCTCGAGACGCGGCTCGGCGTGCGCCTGCTGAACCGCACGACACGCAAGCTGCAGCTCACGCCGGAAGGCGCCGCGTTCTACGAACGCTGCGTGCGCATCCTCGATGACATCGCCGACGCCGAGCGCGAAGCGACGCGCGGCACGAGTCCGCAGGGACGCGTGCGAATCAATTCGCACGTGCCGTTCGGCAAGCGCCATCTGATGCCGCTTCTGCCCGAATTCCAGCGCCGCTATCCGGACATCACGCTCGACATCGTGCTATCGGATGCGGTCGTCGATCTGCTCGACGACCGCAGCGACATCGCGATCCGCTCGGGCGCGCTCGACGATTCGCGGCTCGTGATGCGCAGGCTCGGCGGCAGCCGGATGGTCGTCGTCGGCTCGCCCGCGTACTTCGAGGGCAGGGGCGTGCCGCAGACGCCGGATGATCTCGATCGCCACCATTGCATCGGTCTCAGCGGCAACACGAAGGCATGGCCGTTCGTCGTGGCGGAAGGCCAGCGTCTGCGGCCGTCGGGCGGCAACCTGCTGCTCGGCGACGGCGAGAGCATCCGCGAGGCAGCCGTCTCCGGGCTCGGGCTCGCACGGCTCGCGCGCTGTCACGTCGCGGAGGACATCGATGCGGAGCGCCTCGTGCCGGTGCTCGAAGCGTTCAATCCGGGCGACGAGGAAGAGATCAGCGCCGTGTTCGTCGGGCCGAGCGAACGTCTGCCGGCGCGCGTGCGCGTGCTGCTCGATTTCCTGAAAGAGCGGATCCGCATCGGATCGCGTGTGATCGACGATTGGGACGAGGCGCCGGCGGCCGGCACGCGCGCCACCGTCACGCAACTGCGCTGAGCGCGCTGCCGGCCGACGCGCGTCTCGGCACCCGTCGTCGCACCGCTGCCGCGCCTTCTTACGGCAGCGTTTCGATGCGGGACATATGGGCGAACGCTCGCCGAGCGCCGCCGGGCCGGTTCGCCGCGTCACGCGTTCAGCGCATCGCGCCGGCGGGCGAGATATCGAGATGCGAGAAGCATGAGCGATCCGTTTCGACGATCGCCGGCGCCGCCGCGGATGGCACACCCCGAATGCGCGGATTTATTTTTATTCGAATGCGCTTTAAATCGATTCGACCAGGCGACAAGAAACCGATCGATCCGGATTAATCGATTCCGCGCAACCGTATCGAATACGGATGATATCGAATGACGGATTCGGAAAAATCCGATTTCGGCAAATGCCGCGGCATGTTCGGATGCCGCGGCCGCACATTGCTTACTGCCTGCCGCTTATTTCACGGTGAACTGGTAGCTGCCCTGCGTGCGATGGCCGTCGGTCGCGACCGCAACCCACTTGACCGTATACTCGCCCGCCTGCAGCGGCTTGAGCGCGACCGACATGCGCTTGCGATCGGATGCGTCGACGACCGCCTTTGCGGCCGCGGCCGGCGCGCCCGCCGCGTCGACGACGACGATCGAGCTGAACGCCGGCTCGAGCGTTTCGGTGAAGCCGATCGACACGGCCTGCGGCGCGGCGACCGCGGCGTTCGCGGGCGGATCGGTCTTTTCGGGTTTCGCGTGCGCGAACGCTACGCTCGACAGCGTGAGCGCGAGCGCGGCGGCGAGGCCGCGCCGCGCGACGGAAGTCATCGTGGTCGTAGTTGTCATCGGGTACCTTTGTTCGAACGGGGGATTGCGGGCGCGCCGAGCGCGGCCGCGCGGCCCCGAGCTTACCAGTCCCGGCATGCGCTTGCGCTCGAGCGCGCCGCGACTGTTTGCCCGATCCGCGTTTGATACGCTTGGTACAATGCGCGCGCCATGGATCTCGAAAGCATTCTGTTTACGCAAGGCTTCGGGTCGCGCCGCCAGTGCCGCGCGCTCGTCGAAGCAGGGCGCGTCGCCGTCGGCGGCGCGACGTGCGTCGATGCGCACGCGTCGTTCGACACCGCCCATCTCGCGTTCGAAGTCGACGGCGTCGCGTGGCCGTACCACGCGCGCGCGTACGTCGTGCTCAACAAGCCGGCGGGCTACGAGTGCTCGCGCGAGCCGCAGCATCATTCGAGCGTCTTCAGCCTGCTGCCGCCGCAGTTCGCAGAGCGCGGCGTCCAGTGTGTCGGCCGCCTCGACCAGGACACGACGGGCCTCCTGCTGCTGTCCGACGACGGCCAGTTCGTCCACGCGTACACGTCGCCGAAGCGCAAGGTGCCAAAGACCTATGTCGCGACGGTGCGCCACCCGCTCGACGACGCGCAGCTCGACGCGCTGCGCGCGGGCGTGCTGCTGCACGGCGAGCCGAAACCGATCGCCGCGATCGCCGCGATCGCCCGAGGAGAACGACTCCTCGAAATGACGGTCGCCGAAGGGAAATATCACCAGGTGAAGCGGATGGTCGCGGCGGCGAGCAACCGCGTCGAGGCGCTGCATCGCGCGAGCATCGGCGGCTTCGCGCTGCCGGCGGATCTCGCCGAAGGCGCTTGGCGCTGGCTCGGCGAGCGCGATCTGGCTGCATTGCGCGACACGGCGAAAACCCTGTCAGGGTAAGCCCGGGCGGCGGCTGCGCGGCCATCCGAACCATGCTGCTTCGCAGCATGGCAGCGTCATCAAGCCTCGCTATACTCGAAACAAAACCACAATGGATTCCGGGTTTGGGGAGACATCATGACCATCAGCAATCCGATTGAAATTTCGTCCGTGATACTCGCGTTCGCGGCGCTCGGCGCGATCATGATCGGCGGGCTGCTCACCGCGATGCATCTGAAGCGCAAATATCATCCGAGTCTGATCGGCGCGCTGATCGGCGCGCTGCTGTGCTTCCTGCTGATCGAGGCGCTGCCGGCGATCACTTGATCGGGCGCGGCGCGGCCACGGTGCGCAGGAAATCATCGACGGTCGGATAGCGCAGCGCGACGCGCAATTCGCGCTTCATCCTCGCGTTCGCGAGCCGTCGCGACTCGCGCATGAACGACAGCAGCATCGGCTCGAGCTGCTGCTCCGCGTCGGCACGCGTGATGCGCGGCGGGTAGTGCATGCCGAACGCGCGCGCGACCTGCTCGAAGTAATCCCCCATCTTCAGCTCGGTGTCGTCGCTCGCATGGACGATCCGCGCGGGCTTGCCGCGCGTCGCGGCGCGCAGCAGGATCGACGCGAGATCGTCGGCATGGATGTGGTTCGTATAGACGTCGTCGGCCTCGACGAGGGCCGGCGTCCCCTTCTCGAGCCGCGCGAGCGGCAGCCGGTTCGCCGCGTAGATGCCGGGAATCCGCACGATGCGTGCGGACAGCGCGCCGCGCGCGGTCGCGCGGCGCAATTGACGCTCGGCCGACACGCGCCGTCGCGCGCGCGGATTCCCAGGCCGCACCGGACGCGTTTCGTCAACCCATGCGCCGCCGCAATCACCGTAAACGCCGCTCGTGCTCGCGTAGACGACGGCAGGACGCGACAGGGCGTCGGGTACAATACCCGTTGCCTGAAAAGGCGGCCAAGCCGATCTGGCGGCGGCCCGCCCCGCGCGCAGCCTGCCGTACGCCGGCGCGAACTGACGCGACGGCCGCCGCGGCGACGCGAGCGCGGCGACGAGCGCCTGCGTTCTGCGGTCGACTTCACCCGTCGCCTGCGGCGGCGCGAGATGCAGCACGACGCTTGCGAGACGCGCGATCCGTGCGAGCGTCGCGCGCTCGTCCAGATCGCCGACGACGGGCACGACGCCCGCCGCCCGCAGTTCAGCGCAGCGCGCCCGATGGCTCGTCAGCGCGACGATGCGCAAGTTCCGGCGCCGCGCGCGCAACTGCGCGACGCAACGCATGCCGACGTCGCCGCAGCCGACGATCAATACGCGCGGCCTGCGCAGGATTCGTGTCGCAATCATGGTGTATCGGTTGATCCGTAGGAATGCATTGTAGCTGCCGTGCACGCGTTGCACGGTCCCCACTTTTTGTTCTCAACGACTTATGGCTTTTAACGTAACCCTCAAGCAAAGCGGCCGGCAGTTCCAGGTCGAAACCGGCGAAACCGTGCTCGCGGCGGCGCTGCGTCAGAACGTCCATCTGCCCTACGGCTGCAAGAACGGCGCGTGCGGTTCGTGCAAGGGCACGATCTTGCAAGGCCAGTTCGAGCAGGGACCGCACTCCGCTTCAGCGCTGTCGAACGACGAGCGCACGCGCGGCCTCGCGCTGCTGTGCTGCTCGAAGCCGCAGAGCGACCTCGAAGTCGACGTGCGCGAGATCGCCGGCGTCGACGGCGTCCAGGTGAAGAAGCTGCCGTGCCGCGTCGCGGCGCTCGAGCGCCGCGCAGACGACGTGATCGTGCTGAGACTGCAGTTGCCGGCAAACGAGCGCCTGCAATATCTCGCCGGCCAGTACATCGAATTCATCCTGAAGGACGGCGCGCGCCGCAGCTACTCGATGGCGACGGCGCCGCACGAGGAAGGCCAGATCGAGCTGCACATTCGCCACATGCCGGGCGGCAAGTTCACCGACCACGTGTTCGGCGCGATGAAGGAGCGCGACATCCTGCGCTTCGAAGGCCCGCTCGGCACGTTCTTCCTGCGCGAGGATTCGGACAAGCCGATCGTGCTGCTCGCGTCCGGCACGGGCTTCGCGCCGATCAAGGCGATCATCGAGCACGCGCATCATCTGAAGCTCGGGCGCCCGATGACGCTCTACTGGGGTGCGCGCCGCAAGAAGGATCTGTATCTGCTCGACGTCGCCGAGCAATGGGCGAAGGAGATCCCGAACTTCGAGTTCGTGCCGGTGCTCTCCGAGCCAGACGCGAGCGACGCGTGGACGGGCCGCACGGGCTTCGTGCACCGCGCGGTGATCGAGGATCTGCCGGACCTGTCCGGCTACCAGGTGTACGCGTGCGGCGCGCCGGTGATGGTCGAATCCGCGCAGCGCGACTTCACGCAGCACCACAGCCTGCCCGCCGACGAGTTCTATGCGGACTCGTTTACGAGCGCTGCGGACCTCGCCCACGCCGTCTGAGCGCCGCGCGGCCTCGAAAAAAACCGCCGCGACACAGAATTGTCGCGTCGCAGCGGTTTACTTGGGGCCGCGTGATGCCTTATGCTTGCGCACATGAACCGCTTCCAGTCCTCCCTCCGACGTCGCCGCTCGCCGCTCCGCACGGATGCCGCCGGCTCGTCACGGACTCGCGCGTAACCGCTTCCTCGTTACGCGAAAGCTGTTCGAATCACCAAGCCACGGCGTCCCGTGGCTTTTTTTATTGTCTTTTCGCCGACCGCGCCCTGGAGCTTGCCGCTATGCCGCTGAACGATTTTCCGATCGACTCGCTGATGTACATCACGAACCGCCCCGACATCGTGTTTACGCACGGCAAGGGCTCGTGGCTCTACGACCACACCGGCAAGCGTTACCTGGACTTCATTCAGGGTTGGGCGGTCAACTGCCTCGGCCACTGCAACGACGGCCTCGTCCAGGCGCTGCAGGCGCAAGCGGAGAAGCTGCTCAACCCATCGCCCGCGTTCTATAACGAGCCGATGGCGAAGCTCGCGAGCCTGCTCACGCAGCACAGCGTGTTCGACAAGGTGTTTTTCGCGAACAGCGGCGCGGAAGCGAACGAAGGCGCGATCAAGCTCGCGCGCAAATGGGGCCGCAAATTCAAGAACGGCGCGTACGAGATCATCACGTTCGACCACAGCTTCCACGGCCGCACGCTCGCAACGATGTCCGCGAGCGGCAAGGCCGGCTGGGACACGATCTACGCGCCGCAGGTGCCGGGCTTCCCGAAGGCCGAGATCAACAACATCAACTCGGTCGAGAAGCTGATCAGCGACAAGACCGTCGCCGTGATGCTCGAGCCGATCCAGGGCGAAGGCGGTGTGATCCCGGCGTCGAACGAGTTCATGCGGCAACTGCGCGCGCTGACGAAGCAGCACGATCTCCTCCTCATCGTCGACGAAGTGCAGAGCGGCTGCGGCCGCGCGGGCACGCTGTTCGCGTACGAGCTTGCGAACATCGAGCCGGACATCATGACGCTCGGCAAGGGCATCGGCGGCGGCGTGCCGCTCGCGGCGCTGCTGTCGAAAGCGGACGTCGCGGTGTTCGAGGCAGGCGACCAGGGCGGCACCTACAACGGCAACCCGCTGATGACGGCGGCCGGCCACGCGGTGATCTCGCAGCTCGTCGCGCCGGGCTTTCTCGAAGGCGTGCGCGCGCGCGGCGAATACCTGAAGCGCAAGCTGCTCGAACTGTCGGACGAGCGCGGCTTCGAGGGCGAGCGCGGCGAAGGCCTGTTGCGCGCGCTGCTGCTCGGCAAGGACATCGGCCCGCAGATCGTCGAGAAGGCGCGCGACATGCAGCCGGACGGCCTGCTGCTGAACGCCGCGCGTCCGAACCTGCTGCGCTTCATGCCGGCGCTCAACGTGACGAACGAAGAGATCGACCAGATGATGGCGATGCTGCGTTCGGTGCTCGACTCGCTCTGATCGCCCATGTCGACCGCGCTCGTTGCCGACGACGTCGCGATCCGCCCGTTCGAGCACGGTGACACCGATGCCGTGCTCGCCGTGTGGCGCGATACGTTTCCCGCGTACTCGGACGCAAGCACGCCTCATCGCGATCCGCGGCGCTCGATCGAGCTCAAGCTCGCGACGCAGCCGGAGCTGTTCTTTGTCGCGATCGCCGGCGGGAGGGTCGCCGGGACCGTGATGGCTGGCTACGACGGCCACCGCGGCTGGCTGTATTCGCTCGCCGTCGAGCGCGGCGCACGGCGGCTCGGTATCGGCCGTGCGCTGCTCGCGCACGCGGAAGCGGCGCTCACCGCGCGCGGCTGCCCGAAAGTGAACCTGCAGGTGCTGCCCGGCAACGACGACGCGTGCCGGTTCTACGAAGCGCTCGGCTATTGCGCGGAAGAGCGGATCTCGTTCGGCAAGCGGCTCGCGGCGGATTGAGGCTGCAAACGCGGGCAGCGCGCCGCCGGACTGAGCGGCGCGCCCCGCCCTCGTCCGGTCACCACGGCGCGTGCGGCCCCGAGCAGGTGCCGGTTGACGTGATTCCCCACCTGCATGCCGGCCGACGCGCCACCGCAAGCGCACGCCCCTTCCCGCCGCTTGCGTCTCGCTACGAAATCGGCCCCGCGCCCGGCAACGGATTGCCGAGGCTGTCGGTCGGCACCGCCTGCTGCTCGAACGCCGCGAAATATGCGGCCCACTGCTCGCCGCCGAGATCAACGAGAAGCGCGCCGTCCTGCCACACGTCGTTGTGGTCGTTCGCGTCGTCGCCCGCCTGATGCAGAAAATGCGTGCCGGCCGATCCCTGATTCATGTGCGTGTCGTGAATCCCGTTGCCTTCGACATACGTGCGCCCGAATACGTACAAATCGAGATTCTGCTGACGCGCGGCGTCGACGAGCCGCAACACCGACGGAATCGGTTCAGGATGCTCGGTGCCGTCCATCACGTCGCTGACCCGCCACGCCCCCGTTTCGCTCAGGACGTCGCTGCGCACGTAGTCGAGCGCCGGCAACGCATCGCCGTTCGTCAGGTCGGTGTAGCCCTCCGCGGCGGCGGCGAGCGTCTGCGTGAGCGGATGATGAAAATCGTAGACGAGCTTGTACTTGAGCAAGTCGTCCGCGTCGCTGGTGCCGACATTGATCGCGACGTCCCAGTCGCCGTCGGGCAACGCGAGCGTCAGGTGGACGTGATACTGCGTCTCGTTCGCGCGCCCCACCGCCTTCAGACTCGCAACCGCTTTGATCTTCGCTTTCACGAAACCGTAATCGAGGCTCATGTGCGTCTCCGTTCAATGGCGGCGCGCACATTGTGCCCGAGCTGCGTGTCGGTTTTCGGTATGCCGATCAGCGAACGCCGCGCGTCGCGCATCGAGGCCTCGGTCGGGCACGAAAGCCGACATCGCACGTCGCTTCGAGTGCCGCAGTCAGCGGCACGCCATCGCACTCAGCCGCCCCCGATGCACACGCCGCGCCGATGCACAAAACAAAAAGCCGCCGCGGCGAACCGTGGCGGCTTCCTGAAAATCACGCCGCGCGAACCGGCGCGCGGCAAGCGTCGATCGTGCTTACTCGCCCAGATACGCGGCGCGCACCTTCGGATCGTCGAGCATCTGCTTCGCATCGCCCTCCATCGTGACCGTACCCGAATCCATCACGTAGCCGCGGTCGGCCGCCTGCAGCGCGAGACGCGCGTTCTGCTCGACGAGCAGCACCGTGATGCCCTCCTTCGAGATCGTGCGCACCACTTCGAAGATCTTCTCGACCATGATCGGCGACAGCCCCATCGACGGCTCGTCGAGCAGCAGCAGCTTCGGCTTGGAGAGGATCGCGCGCGCCATCGCGAGCATCTGCTGCTCGCCGCCCGACAGCGTGCCCGCGAGCTGCGTCGCTCGCTCCTTCAGGCGCGGGAAGAAGCCGAACATCCGGTCGACATCCTTCTTGATCCCGTCCGTGTCGTTGCGCAGATACGCGCCCATCTGCATGTTCTCGACGATCGACATCCGCGCGAAGATCCCGCGGCCTTCCGGCACCATCGCAAGGCCGCGCTTCAGGAGCTCGTGCGGCGGCACGCCCTTGATCGACTGGCCGTCGTACTCGATGTCGCCCGCCGAGTACGGTTTGAGACCCGTGATCGCCTTCATCGTCGTCGTCTTGCCCGCGCCGTTCGCGCCGATCAGCGTGACGAGTTCGCCCTGACGGACTTCCATGTCAACGCCCTTGACGGCCTGGATGCCGCCGTAGTTGACTTGCAAGCCCTTGATTTTCAACATTGCCGCTGCCATCAGTGCACCCCTGCGCCGAGATATGCCTCAATCACCTTCGGGTTCTTCTGCACGTCCTGCGGCAGACCCTCGGCGATCACCTTGCCGTAATCGAGCACCGTCATGCGGTTGCACAAGTGCATCACGAGCTTCACGTCGTGCTCGATCAGCAGGATCGTGCGGCCGTCCGAGCGGATCTTGTCGAGCAGGCGCGTCAGCTCGACCTTCTCTGTCGCGTTCATGCCCGCCGCCGGCTCGTCGAGCGCAAGCAGCTTCGGATCGGTCGCGAGCGCGCGCGCGATTTCCAGCCGACGCTGATGGCCGTACGACAGGTTGCGCGCGGTGTAGTCCGCGTACTGCAGCACGCCGACGTAGTCGAGCAGCTCGATCGCGCGCTCCTTGATCTCGCGCTCTTCCTTGCGCTCGGCGGGCGTCTGGAACACCGCGCCCAAGAGGCCGTGCTTCGTGCGCACGTGGCGCCCGACCATCACATTCTCGAGCGCCGTCATTCCGCCGAACAGGCGGATGTTCTGGAATGTGCGCGCGATGCCCGCCTTCGCGACCTGGTGGACCGCGGTCGGTGTGTACGTGTCGCCGTCGAGCCGGAACTCGCCGGAGTCGGGCGTGTAGAGCCCCGTGATCACGTTGAAGAACGTGGTCTTGCCCGCGCCGTTCGGGCCGATCAGGCCGTAGATCTCGCCTTCCCGGATCTCGAGGCCGACGTCGGACAGCGCCTGCAGGCCGCCGAAGCGCTTGTTCACGCCTTTGACGGACAGTCGAATTTGTTCGCTCATTACCTTTTCTCCTGTGTCGACCAGCGTCGTTTAAGCGCGCACCGGCTTCTTGCCGCCGCGCTTCGCCAGCTTCGCGATTCGGTCTTCATGCTTCGGCGCGGGCCACAGGCCTTCCGAGCGATACAGCATGATGATCACCATCGCGAGGCCGTAGAGGCCCTGGCGGATCACTTCCGTATCGATGACGTCGTGACCGAACAGCATGTGCTGCAGCGGGCTCATCGTCGAGCGCAGGAATTCGGGGAACACGGCGAGCAGTACCGCGCCGAGGATCACGCCGGGAATGTGGCCCATGCCGCCCAGCACGACGCAAGCGAGCACGACGATCGACTCCCAGAACGTGAATGATTCCGGCGACACGAAGCCCTGGAACGCGCCGAACATCGCGCCCGACAGGCCGCCGAACGACGCGCCCATCGCGAACGCGAGCAGCTTCACGTTACGCGTGTTGATGCCCATCGCCTTCGCAGCGATCTCGTCCTCGCGGATCGCGGCCCACGCGCGGCCGATCCGCGAATGCTGCAGGCGCGTACAGACCCAGATCACGAAGAGCGCGCAGATCACGAACAGGTAGTAGTACATGTAGACCGACGGCAGCGAGAACCCGAAGATCTCGTGCGTCTGCGCGAGGTTGAAGCCCGCGACATTGACGGGATCGATGCCCGTGATCCCCTGCGGCCCGTTCGTCACGTTGACCGGACGGTCGAGATTGTTCATGAAGATCCGCACGATCTCGCCGAAGCCGAGCGTCACGATCGCGAGGTAGTCGCCGCGCAGACGCAGCGTCGGCGCGCCGAGCAGGATGCCGAAGAACGCGGCGAGCGACATCGCTATCGGCACGATCACGAAGAACGGCACGTGCAGGCCGCCCGGCAGCAATTGCGCGATCCAGTCGAAATGCGACGTCAGGTGCGGCGAGCTCAGGAGCGCCGCGGTGTACGCGCCCACCGCGTAGAACGCGATGTAGCCCAGGTCCAGCAGGCCGGCGAAGCCGACCACGACGTTCAAACCCAACGCGAGCATCACGTACAGCATCGCGAAGTCGAGCACGCGCACCCAGTAGTTGCCGCCCGCCGCGCCGATGAGGAGCGGCGCCGCGACGACGAGCGCCGCGGTCAGCACGCCGATGGTGACGGTCTTCGCGGTGTGGCGCTCTTCGACGAGCGAAGCCGACGTTTCGATCGGTTGAATGGATGTCATGTTGTTCTCCTTACGCGCGATCGGCGACACGTTCGCCCAAGAGGCCCGACGGCCGGAACACCAGCACGATGATGAGCACGATGAACGCGAACACGTCTTGGTAGTTGCTGCCGAACACCCCGCCCGTCAGATTGCCGATATAGCCCGCGCCCAACTGCTCGATGAGGCCGAGCAGCACGCCGCCCACCATCGCGCCGCCCAGGTTGCCGATCCCGCCCAGCACCGCTGCCGTGAACGCCTTCATGCCGGGAATGAAGCCCATGTAGAAGTGCACGTTGCCGTATTCGGAAGCGATCATCACGCCCGCGAGCGCGGCGAGCGCCGAGCCGATCATGAAGGTCGCCGAAATCACGAAGTTCGGATTCACGCCCATCAGGCTCGCCGTGTTCGGGTTCTCGGCGATCGCACGCATCGCGCGGCCGAGCTTCGTCTTGTGCACGAGCAGCAGCAGCCCCCCCATCACGATGAACGCGACGATGATGATCGTGATCTCGGTCATCGAAATCACCGCGCCCGGATTATTCTCGCCCGCCTTGATCACGTTGATCGGATCGGTCGGCAGCAACTGCGGGAACGGCAGCGGATTGCGCGACCAGATCATCATGGCGGCCGTCTGCAGCAGGATCGACACGCCGATCGCGGTGATGAGCGGCGCGAGACGCGGCGCCCGGCGCAGCGGCCGATAGGCGACGCGTTCGATCGTGAAGCCGACGCATGCGCAGACGATCGCCGCGATTCCGAGCCCGATCGCCAGCGTCGCGACGTGGCCAAGACCGGGGAAGTGGTTCTGCAGCACCGTGATCGCGGAAAGCGCGACCATCGCGCCCACCATCAGCACGTCGCCGTGCGCGAAGTTGATGATGCCGAGAATGCCGTACACCATCGTGTAGCCCAACGCGATGATGGCGTAGACACTGCCGAGCACCAGTCCGTTGAGGATCTGCTGGACGAAAATATCCATTTAAAGCTCCTTGGCCCGTGCCGCCGGATGAGCGCTCCGCCACGCGGATAAGCGATGGAATCGCGCCAACTCGACGACACTGCGGGTACTAAATCAATACCGGTAAGGTGATGTCGGCCCGGCGCGGACGGTGCGGACTGTGCGACCGCGCGTCTTGCCGGGACGGATACGAAAACGGCACCGCACTGAAGCTTCGGTGCCGTCGCGAGTCCCGTCTGTAATTCACGACTTGAGGACGGTGTGCTTGGCCTCCTTGAAGTCGTAGAGCGTCCATGCGCCAACCTTCGCGTCGTCGATGCGGCCGCGCACGACGTCGGCCGTCGCCTCGCGGGCAGGCGCCGGCATCGGATGCGGCACGTCGAATGCTTCGCTCGGGTCGGCGCGCCTCGTGGTGTCGGCGGTCGCGCGCACTGCGTCGTTTGCGATCGGCGCACGTCCGGACGACGCCGTCGCGCGAACGACGGCCTTTCGTCTCGCGACCGGGTCGCCCGGCGCGCCGATGCCGACGAACACGACGACGTTGGTGCGCGCGCGCTTGATCTGAGTCGGCATCGTGACGAAATTCGCCGCAGGACGCCCGCCCCTGGCGACGGGCACGTCGCTCGGGGAAGCCGTCGGGGCCGCCTCGGCTTGCGCCGCCGCCCCGCCGTCGCGTCCGTCGGCGGCCGCTGCGAAGAGCGCAACCGCAGCGTCGACGGGCCCGGCGTCAACCAACTTCAGATGCATCGAATAAGGTCTCCAGCGCCTTGCCAAAACCATGTTTCAAGGCCACCAGGCCTGAAAACGGGCGCATTGTAACTCTATTTATAGGACGACCAATATTCCTGATTCGACAGGGTTTTCCTGCATTGCAACCTTTTTTGAGCACGCCATTTCAGAAGACATTGCAACCTGGTTGCACTGTCACGGTGCCGAATGGTTGCTCCACGGGACATTTCGCCCAAAATAAAAGCGCGCCCTAAGGCGCGCTTTTTGCAATCTAACTGAAACGAAACCGGCGATCAGGCCGCGGGCGACAGATTCAAGCCGCGCGGCAACGGGAACGACACGTTCTCCTCGATGCCCTCGAGCGCACGCACGTTGGTCACGCCGAGCTCGCGCAAACGCGCGATCACCGCTTGCGCGAGCACCTCGGGCGCCGACGCGCCCGCCGTCACGCCGATCCGGCGCTTACCGGCAACCCAGGCAGGGTCGATCTGCTCGGGTGCGTCCACCATGTAGGCGGCAACGCCGCGCTTCTCGGCGACTTCGCGCAAGCGGCTCGAATTCGAGCTATTCGGGCTGCCGACGACGATCACGACGTCGCACTGCGGCGCCATGAACTTCACCGCATCCTGGCGGTTCTGCGTCGCGTAGCAGATGTCCTGCTTCTTCGGTTCGCGGATCGCGGGAAATTTCGTCTTGAGCGCGCCGATGATCTCGGCCGCGTCGTCGACCGACAGCGTCGTCTGCGTGACGAGCGCGACGCGCTCCGGATCGGGCAGCTCGAGCTTCTGCACGTCGTCGACGCTTTCGACGAGATGCATCCCGCGCTCCACCTGGCCCATCGTGCCTTCGACTTCCGGGTGCCCCTTGTGGCCGATCATCACGATGTCGACGCCCTCCTGACGCATCTTCGCGACCTCGACGTGCACCTTCGTGACGAGCGGACACGTTGCGTCATAGATACGCAGGCCGCGCACGGCCGCCTCGTCGCGCACCGCCTTCGACACGCCGTGCGCACTGAAGATCACCGTGTTGCCGGACGGCACTTCCGCGAGCTCCTCGACGAAAATCGCCCCCTTCTTCCTCAGATCCTCGACGACGTACTTGTTGTGCACGATCTCGTGGCGCACGTAGATCGGCGCGCCGTGCATCGCGATCGCGCGTTCGACGATCTCGATCGCGCGATCGACGCCTGCGCAGAAACCGCGCGGCTGAGCGAGCAGAATCTCGGCGTCGGCCGCGGCGACCTGACCGGACAGCGTATCGGTGGTGCTCATGATTACAGAATCCCGATGATTTTCACTTCGAACGTGAGCGCCTGGCCCGCGAGCGGATGGTTGAAATCGAAGAGCGCGGACGTCTCGCCGATCTCCTTCAGCACGCCCGCGTAGCGGCCGCCGTCCGGCGCGTTGAATTCGATCAGGTCGCCCGGCGCGAAATCGTCGCCGACCATGCCGTTATCGCGCAGCGTCGCGAGCGACACGCGCTGGATCATGTCCGGATTGCGCGGCCCGAATGCTTGCTCAGGCGTTAGCCGGAAGGTCGAATGGTGGCCTGCCTTGAGGCCGATCAGAATTCCTTCCAGCGACGGCGCAAGCTGCCCCGCGCCGAGCAGGAGCGTGGCGGGCTTGTCGGAGAATGTGTTGACGATGTCGGCGCCGTCGGCAAGGGCGAGCCGGTAATGAAGCGTGACGTGCGAACCGGGCTTCACTTCTGCAAGGTCGATGAGGCTCATGTGGTACTCGTTCAATCGGCGCCCGAAAACGACGGGCGGCACAACGCAAAGGCTTTATTGTAAGTCACCTCGGCGATCGAGGCGGAATGCGGACGTGATTCGCCTTGCGAGCACGCAGGATATTGGAGGTCGGCAGCATGCAGTATGAGACTTTTACAGTCGGCGAGAACGTCGACGACGAGCCCCCACGCGATCGGCTCGCCCCGCCGCCGGCCGCTCCGCCGGCTCCGGCTGCACCGCGCCCGCGGCCCGCCGCCGCGGCGCACCGCGGGCGCGACCTGCCGCGCGAACGCCTGCTTGCGCGCGGGCCTGCCGCGCTGTCGGACGCGGAGCTCGTCGCGCTCCTGCTCGGCTCGGGCCTGCCCGGTCACGACGTGTTTGCGCTCGCGCACACGCTGCTCGCGCGCTTCGGCTCGCTGCGCACGCTCCTCGACGCGGCGCCCGACGACTTCAAGGGCCTGCGCGGAATCGGCCCCGCGCGCACCGCAATCTTGGTCGCGGTCGTCGAGCTGGCGCGCCGCGCGCTCGCCGAAAAGGCTCGCGAGCGGCCGCTCGTCGATTCCCCGGGCGCGGTCGAGGATTATCTGCGGCTGCTGATCGGCACGCGGCAGCACGAAGTGTTCGTATGCCTCTTCCTCGATGCCAGGCATCGGCTGCTGCAAACGGAGGAGACCGCGCACGGGTCGCTCACGCGCATGGCCGTCTATCCCCGCGAAATCGTGCGGCGCGCACTATCGCTGAACGCGGCGGCGCTCATCGTCGCGCATAATCATCCGTCGGGCGCGGTACGACCGAGCGCCGCGGACCGGCGCTTGACGCGCGTACTGCGCGACGCGCTCGCGCTCATCGACGTGCGATTGATGGACCATTTCGTCGTCAGCGCAAGCGACACGTTTTCATTCGCGCAGGCAGGCTGGATCTAGCGTGTCGCCGGTCCCACGCCACCGGCCCACCCTGGCCCCGCATCGCCTGGGCCGACGCCGTGCGATCCCCATTGCGAAATTAGGTTTGATTTTCCTGAAGTTTTTCTGTTAAAATTGCCGTCTGTCTTTTTTCCAACCAGTTCTGAAGCCGCTGAAGCGGTCTCGTGGCCTTGTCGATCAAGGATCAACCACGGATCGGAGGCGCTTTTCCTGGCACGGCCGAGACTTACGTGGTCGCGCAAAGAAGAGAACCTTCACCGGCGATCGAACCCCGAATTCAGCGTATTAGGAGTGCTCTCATGGCACGCGTATGCCAAGTAACTGGGAAAGCGCCGATGAGCGGCAACAACGTTTCCCACGCCAACAACAAGACGAAGCGTCGCTTCCTGCCGAATCTGCAAAACCGCCGGTTCTGGGTTGAAAGCGAAAACCGTTGGGTGCGTCTGCGCGTTTCGAACGCCGGCCTGCGCCTGATCGACAAGAACGGCATCGATTCCGTGCTCGCCGACCTGCGCGCACGCGGCGAAGCCTAAGTCCAAGGAGCACTAGCATGGCGAAAGGCGCACGCGACAAGATCAAGCTCGAGTCGACCGCTGGCACGGGTCACTTCTATACGACCACGAAGAACAAGCGCAACATGCCGGAAAAGATGGAGATCATGAAGTTCGATCCCGTCGCCCGCAAGCACGTGGCGTACAAAGAAACCAAGATCAAGTAATTCTCCGGTTTCGAAGAGCCTGATGACGACGAAAAGCCCCGCAATCGCGGGGCTTTTTGCGTTGGCGGGCGTACACCCTCTTTTCCGACGCGGTATGCTCTGCCCTTTCCGCTCGCATTGCGCACGGCGGAAAAGATAAGACAAAACGCGCAAGAAACGGAGATGCAGATGAATTTCGATGTGGCGATCGTCGGCAGCGGCCTCGCCGGCTTGTCGGTCGCGCTCAATCTCGCACAAACGCGACGCGTCGCGCTGATCGCGAAGCGGTCGATGATGGAGGGTGCGAGCGACTACGCGCAAGGCGGCATCGCCGCGGTGCTCGATTCGGCGGACAGCGTCGAGAATCACGTGAACGACACACTGATCGCGGGCGGCGGCCTGTGCGACGAAGCCGCGACGCGCTACATCGTCGAGCACGGCCGCGAAGCGATCGAATGGCTGATCTCGCAGGGCGTGCCGTTTACGAAGGACGACGCCGCGGAACTCGGCTTCCACCTGACCCGCGAAGGCGGCCACAGCCATCGCCGCATCATTCACGCGGCCGATGCAACGGGCCACGCCGTGCTCGCAACGCTTTCCGAGCGCGCCCGCACACACCCGAACATCACGTTCTTCGAGGATCACCACGCGATCGACCTCATCACGTCCGATCGCCTCGGGCTGCCCGGCCTGCCGGGCCGGCGCTGCGTCGGCCTCTACGCGCTCGACGTACAGACCGGTCAAACGGTGACGATCGAGGCGCCGCACACGGTGCTCGCGACGGGCGGCGCCGGCAAGGTCTATCTGTACACGACGAACCCGGACACCGCGACAGGCGACGGCATCGCGATGGCGTGGCGCGCGGGCTGCCGGATCGCGAACATGGAGTTCATCCAGTTCCATCCGACCTGCCTGTTCCACCCGTACGCGAAGTCGTTCCTCATTTCCGAGGCGGTGCGCGGCGAAGGCGGCCTCCTCAAGCTGCCGGACGGCACCCGCTTGATGCCCGCGCACGATCCGCGCGCGGAGCTCGCGCCGCGCGACATCGTCGCGCGCGCGATCGACTTCGAGATCAAGAAGCGCGGGATCGACTGCGTGTATCTCGACATCAGCCACCAGCCCGAAGCGTTCCTGCGCGAGCACTTCCCGACGATCTTCGCGCGCTGCCTCGAGTTCGGCATCGACATCTCGAAGGAGCCGATCCCGGTCGTTCCGGCCGCGCACTACACGTGCGGCGGCGTCGTCACGGATCTTGCCGGACGCACCGACATCGCGGGCCTTTACGCAGTAGGCGAGACGTCGTGCACAGGCCTGCACGGCGCGAACCGCCTCGCGAGCAATTCGCTCCTCGAATGCCTCGTGATCGGCCGCGCGACCGCCGACGCGATCGAGAGCGCCGGCTACGATTCGGCGACGCACGGCCCGCTGCCAGCATGGGACGAGAGCCGCGTGGCGGACGCGGACGAGGAAGTGGTCGTCGCGCACAACTGGGACGAATTGCGCCGCCTGATGTGGAACTACGTCGGCATCGTGCGCACCGACAAGCGCCTCGAACGCGCGCAGCATCGCCTGAAGCTGTTGCGCGACGAGATCCACGAGTATTACGCGCACTTCCGCGTGAGCCGCGATCTGCTCGAGCTGCGCAATCTCGTCGACGTCGCGTCGCTGATCGTCGACAGCGCGCGAGCGCGCCACGAAAGCCGCGGCCTGCACTACAGCCGCGACTGGCCGCAGGCATTGCCGAAGGCGCTGCCGACCGTACTCACGCCGACGCGGCGGGCATCGAAATGAAGCACAAATGAAGCACGCATGACGCGCGCCGAAAACGGCGCGCAATGAACAAAGGGCTGCCGGCGCATGGCACGCCGACAGCCCTTTGCTTCAGCCCAGCCGCCCGCCCGACGATCCGGACACGCGCAGCCGTTACATCATTCGACGATGCGCATCGAGTAATCGGTCGCGCGCACGTCCTTCGTCAGCGCGCCGATCGAGATCCGGTCGACGCCCGTCTCCGCAATCGCACGCACCGTGTCGAAATTCACGCCACCCGACACCTCGAGCACCGCGCGGCCCTCGGTGACGCGCACCGCGTCGCGCATCATGTCGAGCGTGAAGTTGTCGAGCAGCACCGACTGCGCGCCGTGGGCAAGCGCCGTGCGCAACTGGTCGAGCGTTTCGACCTCGATCTGCACCGGCACGTCGGCGTTCAGCGCGAACGCCGCGTCGAGCGCCTTGTCGACGCCGCCCGCCGCCGCGATGTGATTCTCCTTGATCAGGATGCCGGCATAGAGCGCGAGCCGCTGGTTCGCGCCGCCGCCGACGCGCACCGCGTATTTCTGCGCGAGCCGCAGGCCCGGCAGCGTCTTTCGCGTGTCGAGGATGCGCGTGCGCGTATCCTCAATCCGGTCGACGTAGCGGCGCGTCGCGGTCGCAACGCCCGACAGCAGTTGCAGGAAGTTGAGCCCGTTGCGTTCGGCCGTCAATAGCGACCGCGCAGGACCGCGCAATTCGCAGACGGTCGAGTCGGCCGTCATCCGATCGCCTTCGCGATACCGCCAGTCGACTTCGATCGACGGATCGACCGCGCGCACCACCGCGACGAACCACGGCACGCCGCACAGCACGGCCGCCTCGCGCACGATCACGCGCGCGCAGCGCGGTGCGCCGTCCGGCACGAGACGCCCGGTCTGATCGCCGCTGCCGACATCCTCGGCAAGCGCATCGGCGACATTACGCGCGATCGCCGCTTCGAATGCGGCGCCGTATTCGTGCGAGATCTCAACGAAGAGCGGCGACACTGCGTCGTTCGTCATGCCGCCCCCACGTTCGCGAAGAGTTGCTGATCGCGCTGCAGATCGCCGCTCGCCTGTACGCGCCTCCTGTGGCGCGCGGCGAAGTCGAGCATCCGGTCGATCGGCACGCGCGCGCGTTCGGCGATCGGCGCGTCGACGAAGATCTCGTTGTGGCCGCGCTCGAGCACCTCGGACAGGTTCGACAGCGCGTTCATCGCCATCCACGGGCAATGCGCGCAGCTCTTGCACGTCGCACTGTTGCCGGCCGTCGGCGCCTCGATGAAGGTCTTGCCGGGCGCCGCGAGCCGCATCTTGTGCAGGATGCCGAGATCGGTCGCGACGATGAAGCGCCGCGCATCGTGCTTCACGGCCGCGTCGATGAGCTGCGTCGTCGAGCCGACGACGTCCGCAAGCGCGACGACGCTCTCGGGCGATTCGGGATGCACGAGGATCTTCGCGTCCGGATATTCGGTGCGCAGCAGATCGAGCTCGACGCCCTTGAACTCGTCGTGGACGAGGCACGAGCCCTGCCACATCAGCATGTCGGCGCCCGTTTTCTTCTGAATGTATCCGCCGAGGTGACGGTCCGGCGCCCAGATGAGCTTCTCGCCGCGCGCATGCAGCTCGGCGACGATCTCGAGGCCGATCGACGACGTGACCATCCAGTCCGCGCGCGCCTTCACCGCGGCGCTCGTATTCGCGTAGACGACGACCGTGCGGTCCGGATGCGCGTCGCAGAACTGCGAGAACTCGTCGATCGGGCAGCCGAGATCGAGCGAGCACGTCGCGTCGAGGTCGGGCATCAGCACGCGCTTGTTCGGGCTCAGGATCTTCGCCGTCTCGCCCATGAAGCGCACGCCGGCGACGACGAGCGTCTGCGCGTCGTGATCGCGGCCGAAGCGCGCCATTTCCAGCGAATCGGCGACGCAGCCGCCCGTCTCGTCCGCGAGCTCCTGCAGATCCGCGTCGACGTAATAGTGCGCGACCAACACGGCCTTCTCGCGCACGAGCAAGGCCCTGATCTGCGCCTTCAGCGCGTCGCGCTCGCCGGCGGCGAGCGGCTCAGGCACCTTCGCCCACGCCTCGCCGACGCCGCAGGCCGCCCCTGCCGCGAGCGGGCGGTCGTACTCGACGGGTTTGATCGCCGATTGCATCTTCATCTCCTGTCGACCAGAGTTGGCGCTCGAGCCCGCACTCTGGTTCCGTACCAAGTTCAGCCCTGCTGATCACCGCCGCGGAAAAACGGCCGGCCCAAAAGAAAAACCCCGCCAGCGCGGGGTTTGTGACGTCCTGAAATTCTAATCGATTTCGGCTCGGACGACTCAGGCGTAGCGGCGCAGGCGCGTCGCGAACTCTTGCAGCGCCTTGATGCCGCTTTGCTCCGCGCGATGGCACCAGTCCTGCAGTTGCGCGAGCAACTGTTCGCGCGACGCATTCGAACGCTCCCAGATCGCGGCAAGTTCGGCGCGCAGCTGGAAGAACGTGTGCAGCTTCTGGCTGTTCGCGAAGATCTCCGGCAGCATCCGCTTCTGCGGCTCGTCGAGGCCCGCCTCGTCCTTGTGGAACCACTTGCGCGCGCCGCGCATCAGCTGGTACTTCTCGCGTGCGCCGAGCTCCTTCAGATGCGCGAGCTCCTGCCTGTACGCGCGCTTCAGCGTCTTCGCGTAGCGCGCCATCACCTCGTAGCGGTTCGACAGCACGGCCTGCAGCGTTTCCTGGTCGAGCACGGTCTTGCGCGCGGCGAGGCGCGGCGTCGGCGCGATCTTCTTCACCTTCGCGAGCCCGAACGCCGACATGATCCGGATGTACATCCAGCCGATGTCGAACTCGTACCACTTGTTCGACAGCTTCGCCGACGTCGCGAAGGTATGGTGGTTGTTGTGCAGTTCCTCGCCGCCGATCACGATGCCCCACGGAAAGAGGTTCGTGCTCGCGTCGGCCGCGTTGAAGTTGCGATAGCCCCAGAAGTGGCCGAGGCCGTTGACGACGCCCGCCGCCCAGAACGGAATCCACACCATCTGGACCGCCCACACGGTGAGGCCGACGAGGCCGAACAGCGCGACGTCGATCACCATCATCACGCTCACGCCGAGAATCGGATACTTCGAGTAGAGGTTGCGCTCGAGCCAGTCATTCGGCGTGCCGTGGCCGTACTTGCGCATCGTCTCTTCGTTCTTCGCTTCCGCGCGATACAGCTCGGCGCCTTCGAGCAGCACCTTCCAGATGCCGCGCGTCTGCGGGCTGTGCGGATCTTCCTCGGTCTCGCACTTCGCGTGGTGCTTACGATGGATCGCCGCCCACTGGCCCGTCAGCATGCCCGTCGTCATCCACAGCCAGAAGCGGAAGAAGTGGCTCACGATCGGATGCAGATCGAGCGCGCGGTGCGCCTGGCAGCGGTGCAGATAGACGGTCACGCCGACGATCGTCACGTGCGTGACGGCGAGCGTGAACAGCACGATCTGCCACCACGTGAAGCGCAGAAGCCCGTTGGCAAAGAAATCGAGCAGGGAATTCAACAAGGCAGTTACCTGTACAAGTAGTAAGGACGCCGGCTCAAATGACCTGCGTCAAGAAAATGAAAGCATACCGCGTAGTAGGACGGGATTTTACTTCATCCGTTCCAAGTCTTTGTAAAAAATGAATATTTCTTGCGGCAGTGCAATACGCGCGCGGGTGTTTTCGGGCTAAAGGGGCGCGCGACGGCGCCCCGCCCCGCTATGCGTCCTGCCGCGTCCGCTCTGCCGCGAAGCCGTTTGCGCCGGCTGCGGGCGCGATACCGTCCGGCAGCCCGATCACGCGAACTTCGCGCTGCGGAAACGGGATCGAAATCCCGTGTGCGACAAAAAGCCGCCAGACGTTCCGGTTGACCGCCGAGCGCACGCCCGCCGTTCCCTTCGCCGCGTCGGCAATCCAGAAACCGAGTTCGAGATCGATGCCGTCCGCGCCGAAGCCGACGAGATACGGCGTCGGCTTCGGCTCCTCGAGCACGCGCTCGACGCCCTGCGCCGCCTCGACGAGCAACGACATCGCGTGCTCGACATCCGACGTGTACGCTACCTGCACCGCGATCTTCGCATAGCCGCGCGTCAGGTACGACGACTGGTTCTGCACGACGTCGGTGATCAGCTTCTCGTTTGGAATCAGCGTCTCGTTGCCGTCGAGGCCGCGCACGACCGTGTAGCGCGTGCGGATTTGCGTGACGACGCCCTGCAGGCCGCCGACGTTGATCGCATCGCCGAGCCTGAGCGACCGGTCGAGCAGGATGATGAAGCCCGATACGTAATTGCTCGCGATCTTCTGCAGGCCGAAACCAAGCCCGACGCCGACCGCGCCGCCGAACACGCCGAGCACCGTCACGTCGATCCCGACGAGCGACAGGCTGATCAGCACCGCCGCGAAGATGAGCAACGCGCGGCCGACGCGCGCGAGCACGACGCGCAGGTTCGCATCGAGCGAGCGCGCGCGCATCAGCCGCTCTTCGAGCACCGAGCCGAGCCACATCGCGAGGACGAGCGTCACGCAGACCCACAGCGCGCCCGACACCACCGACAAGAGCGTCAGGCGCGCGTTCGCGACGCGAAACTGGACGCTGTCGAGCCATGCGAGCACGTCGCGCTGGATGCCGAGCACCGTGAGCGCCATCGCGACCCACACGACGATCGACACGACCTTCTCGACGATCGACAGCCACGCGTGCGTGTGGCCGTCGCGCGCGAACACGCGGCGCGCGACGAAGAACAAAATGTAGATGAGGCCGATGCCGAAGAGCGGCACGAGCGCGAGTTGCAGGAGCGACGTCGGCATCAGTTCGTCGAACACCGTCTCCGCGAACCACATGAACGCGCCACCGATGAGCGGAAACAGCGCACGGTTCAGGCTCAGCGCGCCCGCCCCGGGCGGCCGGCCGGCCGCCCGGCGGCGCGCGTCGATCCGGCCGCGCAGAAAACGCGCGACGAGCCAAGCGAGCGCGAGCGAGCCGAGGAACGCGACCGCCTGCCAGATCATCGCAGGCTGGCCGAAGTCATGGGCGACCGCCGCGAGCCGCCGGGTCAGGTGATTCGTGACCATCCGCGAACCCGCCCGTTATTGCGTGCGCCGCTCGAGGACCGCGGCGAAGAAGCCGTCGGTCGCATGGCGGTGCGGCCAGAGCGACAGGTAGTCGCCCGTGTCGAGCGTGATCCGCTGCTCGGCGAGCAAGCGGTTCGCCGGCACCAGCACGAACTCCGGATGCGCGGCGAGGAATTCGGACACGATCGCCTCGTTCTCCGCTTCGAGCACACTGCAGGTCGCGTAGACGAGCCGCCCGCCCTTCTTTACGAGGCGCGCGGCGCTCGCGAGGATCGACGCCTGCTTCGGAGCGAGTTCGGCGACCGACTCGCGCGACTGGCGCCACTTCAGATCCGGATTGCGGCGCAGCGTGCCGAGGCCGCTGCACGGCGCGTCGACGAGCACGCGATCGATCTTGCCCGCAAGCCGCTTGATCTTCGCGTCGTGCTCGCTGTCGATCAGCACCGGGTTCACGTTCGACAGCCCGCTGCGCGCGAGGCGCGGCTTCAGCTTCGCGAGGCGCTTCTCGGACACGTCGAACGCATACAGGCGGCCCGTCGAGCGCATCATCGCGCCGAGCGCGAGCGTCTTGCCGCCCGCGCCGGCGCAGAAATCGACGACCATCTCGCCGCGCCGCGGCGCGACGAGCGAGCACAGCAGCTGGCTGCCCTCGTCCTGAACTTCGATCTGCCCCTCTTCGAACAGCTTGAGCTTCGTGAGCGCCGGCTTGCCGACGACGCGCACGCCGAACGGCGCGAACGGCGTCGCGCCCGCATCGACGCCCGCCGCGCGCAGGCCGTCGATGACCTGGTCGCGCGTCGCCTTCAGCGCGTTCACGCGCAGGTCGAGCGGCGCCGGATAATTGACGGCGGCGGCGAACTGCGCGAGGTCATCCGCGCTGACACGCTCGGCAAGCGCCTGATGAATCCAGTCCGGCAGGTTCGTGCGCACGCGCAGCGGCAGGCTCGCCGGATCGATCTTCGCGACGTGGTCGAGCCACGCCCACTCGGCGTCCGACACGAACGGCTTGAGCGCCGAGCGGCCGACCGTCTGCATCAGACCGAGCAGCGCGAGGCGTCGCGCCGGCGCGCCCGTGCCGCTCTCGGCAAGGTGCGCATATTCCATCTTCCGCCGCAGCACCGCGAACACCGCCTCGGCGATCACGCCGCGCTCGGCGTGGCCGAGCTTCGGATGCGCGCGGAAGAAGCGGCTCGTCGTGACGTCGGCCGGGCCGACGAATTTCAGGACCTCGGCGAGCAGCGCCTCGGTCTGGCCAATCAGGAAACCGTGCAGCTTCATACGCCCTCGCTCGTCGATGTGTCGATTGCATCCGTGAACAGCCAGCGCGCCTCGTCGGGCGCGACGACCGCGCGCCCCGCCTCGAGGCGCAGCTTCCCTTCGACGAACCAGCGCACCGCGCGCGGATACAGCACGTGCTCGGCCGCGAGCACGCGCGTGGCGAGCGCGACGGCGTCGTCGCCCGCGACGACGGGCACCGCCGCTTGAGCCACGATCGCGCCGCTGTCAAGCTCCGGAATCACGAAGTGGACGGATGCGCCGTGCAGCGCGACGCCCGCGTCGAGCGCCTGCTGGTGCGTATGGATGCCCTTGAAGCTCGGCAGCAGCGACGGATGGATGTTGAGCATCCGACCCGCATATCTGGCGACGAAGGCCGGCGTGAGTATGCGCATGAAGCCGGCGAGCACGATGAGATCGGGGCTGAAACGGTCGATCTCGGCGGCGAGTGCCGCGTCGAAGCTGTCGCGGCCATCGAATGCGCGATGGTCGACCACGGCGGTCGCGATGCCGTGCGACGCCGCGAATTCAAGGCCCGCGGCGCCCGGCCGGTTGGAAATCACAGCGGCAACCTCGGCAGGCCAGCCCTCGCGCGCGCAAGCGCGTACGATGGCCTCCATGTTGCTGCCGCGGCCGGAAATCAGGATGACGAGTTTTTTCATCCGCGGATTTTACCATTCGGCCCTGCCGTTTCCGGCATCCTGAGCCGCCCGGCCGCCCGAGCGTTTATAATCTTTTGCTTTGCGGCATCCGGCCGCTCATCCCCCACGCTGCCATCCGCTATCGTGAAAGTCTTTCGCGGCCTGCCCAACGCCGAAAGCCGCGCCCCGTGCGCGCTGACGATCGGCAACTTCGACGGTGTCCATCGCGGCCACCAGGCCCTGCTCGCGCGCGTGCGCGCGGCGGCGGATGCGCGCGGGCTGCCCGTGTGCGTGATGACATTCGAGCCGCACCCGCGCGAATTCTTCAATCCGGCCGGCGCGCCGCCGCGGATCGCGATGCTGCGCGACAAGCTCGAAGCGCTGCGCGAGCACGGCGTCGACCGCGTGGTCGTCGAGCACTTCAACCACACGTTCGCGAGCCAGTCGCCCGAGGCGTTCGTCGAGCGCACGCTCGTCCACGGGCTGCACACGCGCTGGATCATGGTCGGCGACGACTTCTGCTACGGCGCGAAGCGCGCGGGCAATTTCGCGTCGCTGAAGGCGGCGGGCGAGCGTTTCGGCTTCGAGGTCGAGCAGATGGAAACGCTCGCCGACGCCGACGGCGCGCGAATCTCGAGCTCCGGCGTGCGCGCCGCGCTCGCGGCGGGCGATCTCGACGCGGCCGCGCGCGCACTCGGCCACGGCTACGCGATCAGCGGCCACGTCACGCACGGGCTCAAACTCGGCCGCGACCTCGGCTTCCCGACGCTGAACCTGCCGATCGCGCACAAGCGCCCGGCGCTGTCCGGCATCTTCGTCGTCCACGTGCACGGCATCGGGCCCGAGCCGCTGCCGGGCGTCGCGAGCCTGGGCGTGCGGCCGACCATCGACGATTCGGGCCGCGTGCTGCTCGAAGTGCATCTGCTCGACTGGCACGGCGACGCGTATGGCAAACTCGTTCGCGTCGAATTCCTGAAGAAGCTGCGCGACGAGGCGAAATTCGTCGATCTCGAGACGCTCGCGCGCGCGATCGCGCAGGACGTCGTCGATACGCGCGCGTACTTCGCCGCACACGGCCGCGCGCCAGGCAGCCGCGCGACCGGTTTCGCGACGTCGGCCACCGACCGAATTAGCTGATCGACGCTGCGCCCGCGCCGGGCGACGCCGTCCGCCGCGCCGCCCGCAGTCCGCGCCGCACCTCCCCGATTTCACGACGCACGAGCGTCCCCAAGATTCCATAGCGATCCCGACATGAGCAACAAAAAAGCCGATTCGAAACCGCAGGCCAAGTATCCGGTCAACCTGCTCGACACGCCGTTCCCGATGCGTGGCGACCTCCCGAAGCGCGAGCCGCAATGGGTGAAGGACTGGGAGGCCCGCGGCGTCTACGACAAGATCCGCGCGGCGAGCCAGGACCGCCCGAAGTTCATCCTGCATGACGGCCCGCCGTACGCGAACGGCGACATCCACCTGGGCCACGCGGTCAACAAGATCCTGAAGGACATGGTCGTGAAGTCGCGCAACATGGCGGGCTTCGACGCGCCGTACGTGCCCGGCTGGGACTGCCACGGGATGCCGATCGAGATCCAGATCGAGAAGCAGTTCGGCAAGTCGCTGCCCGCCGCCGAGGTGATGGAGAAAGCGCGCGCATACGCGACCGAGCAGATCGAGAAGCAGAAGGCGGGCTTCAAGCGCCTGGGCGTGCTGGGCGACTGGGGCAATCCGTACAAGACGATGAACTTCCAGAACGAGGCGGAAGAAATCCGCGCGCTCGGCAAGATCATCGAGAAGGGCTACGTGTACCGCGGTCTGAAGCCCGTGAACTGGTGCTTCGATTGCGGCTCGGCGCTCGCCGAAGCGGAAGTCGAATACAAGGACCGCACCGATCCGACGATCGACGTGCTGTTCGCGTTCGCGGAGCCGGAGAAGACCGCGCAGGCGTTCGGCCTGCCCGCACTGCCGCGCGCCGAAGGCGGGATCGTGATCTGGACCACGACGCCCTGGACCATTCCGGCGAACCAGGCGCTCAACCTCCATCCGGAAATCGTCTACGCGCTCGTCGACACGCAGCGCGGCCTCCTCATCATCGCGGAGGAACGCGTCGAAGCGTGCATGAAGGACTTCGACCTGACGGGCAACGTGATCGCGACGACGCGCGGCGACAAGCTCGCGAACCTGCGCTTCCATCACCCGCTCGCCGCCGCGCATCCGGGCTACAAGCGCACTGCGCCCGTCTATCTCGGCGACTACGTGACGACCGACACCGGCACGGGCGTCGTCCACTCGTCGCCCGCTTACGGCGTCGAGGATTTCGTCTCCTGCAAGTCGCACGGCATGACCGATTCGGACATCATCAACCCGGTGATGGGCGACGGCCGCTACATCGAATCGCTGCCGCTCTTCGGCGGCCTCACGATCTGGGACGCGAATCCAAAGATCGTCGACGCGCTGAAGGCGGCGGGCTCGCTGCTGCGCAACGAGCATTACTCGCACAGCTACATGCACTGCTGGCGCCACAAGACGCCGATCATCTATCGCGCGACGTCGCAATGGTTTGCCGGCATGGACACGCAGCCGAAGAACGGCGGCCGCACGCTGCGCGAGACCGCGCTCGACGCGGTCGACGCGACCGCGTTCTATCCGTCGTGGGGCAAGCAGCGGCTGCACAGCATGATCGCGAACCGTCCGGACTGGACGCTGTCGCGCCAGCGCCAATGGGGCGTGCCGATGGCGTTCTTCGTCCACAAGGAAACGGGCGAGCTGCATCCTCGCACGCTCGCGCTGCTCGAAGCAGTCGCGAAGCGCGTCGAGCAGGCGGGCATCGAGGCGTGGCAAACGCTCGATCCGCGCGAGCTGATCGGCGACGACGCGAACCTCTATGAAAAGAACCGCGACACGCTCGACGTGTGGTTCGACTCGGGCACGACGCACTGGCACGTGCTGCGCGGCTCGCACAAGGATCAACTGCAGTTCCCGGCCGACCTGTACCTCGAAGGCTCGGACCAGCACCGCGGCTGGTTCCACTCGTCGCTCCTGACCGCGTCGATGCTCGACGGCCGCGCGCCGTACAAGGGCCTCCTCACGCACGGCTTCACGGTCGACGGCGAAGGCCGCAAGATGAGCAAGTCGCTCGGCAACGGGATCGATCCGCACGAAGTCGCGAACCGCCTCGGCGCGGAGATCATCCGCCTGTGGATCGCATCGACCGATTATTCGGGCGAGCTCGCGATCTCCGAGGAGATTCTCAAGCGCGTAACGGAAGGCTATCGCCGGATTCGCAACACGCTGCGCTTCCTGCTCGCGAACCTGTCGGATTTCGATTACGCGAAGGACGCGTTGCCCGCGAGCGAATGGCTCGAGATCGATCGCTATGCGGTCGCCTTCGCCGCTCAGTTGCAGACCGAGCTGCTCGCGCACTACGAGAAGTACGAGTTCCACCCCGTCGTCGCGAAGCTGCAGACATTCTGCTCGGAAGACTTGGGCGGCTTCTATCTCGACGTCCTGAAGGATCGTCTGTACACGAGCGCGCCGGCGTCGAACGCGCGCCGTTCCGCGCAGACGGCGCTCTACCACGTGACGCAGGGCCTCCTGCGCGTGCTCGCGCCGTTCCTGTCGTTCACGGCCGAGGAAGCGTGGCGCGTGTTCCGGCCGCAAAGCGACACGATCTTCACCGAAACCTATTACGCGTATCCGGAAGTCGCCGGCGCCGACGCGCTCGTCGCGAAATGGTCGCTGCTGCGCGACGTGCGCGGCAGCGTGACGAAGGCGCTCGAGGAAGCCCGCACCGAGAACCGCATCGGCTCGTCGCTGCAGGCGGAAGTCGAAGTGCGCGCGTCGGGCGCGCGCTACGACGCGCTCGCGAGCCTCGGCGACGATCTGAAGTTCGTGCTGATCACGTCGGCGGCTAAGGTCGCGAAGGTCGATGCGGAAGCGGACGAAGGCGTCGACGTCGCGACGTCGAAGCACCAAAAGTGCGAGCGCTGCTGGCACTACCGCGACGATGTCGGCGCGCACGCCGATCATCCGACGCTCTGCGGCCGCTGCTTCTCCAACCTGTTCGAAAACGGCGAAACCCGGAGCGCTGCATAAATGGCGAAGAGCACCCTGTCGAAATCCTCGGGCGGCGCGCTCGCGCCGTGGCTCGGCATCTCGCTGATCGTGATCCTGTTCGATCAACTGACGAAGATCGCCGTGCTGAAGACATTCGTGTACGGCGTAATGCATCAGTTGACGCCGTTCTTCAACCTGACGCTGATCTACAACCGCGGCGCGGCGTTCGGCTTCCTCGCGACCGCGGGCGGCTGGCAGCGCTGGGCGTTCACGGCGCTCGGCGTCGGCGCGACGCTCGTGATCTGCTACCTGCTAAAGCGCCATGGCCATCAGCGCCTCTTCAGCCTGTCGCTCGCGCTGATCCTCGGCGGCGCGCTCGGCAACGTGATCGACCGCCTGCTGTACGGTCACGTGATCGACTTCCTCGATTTCCACGTCGGCGCGTGGCACTGGCCCGCGTTCAACCTCGCCGACTCCGCGATCACGGTAGGCGCGGTGCTCCTCATCTACGACGAGCTGCGCCGCGTGCGCGGCGCACGCTGAGCGCATACACTTCGCGCAGGGGCCGGCGCGCGCCGGCTCCACGTGCTTTCGGAGACATCAGTTGGCACACGCAGAACTCGCAGGAAAACACCTCGTCCTCGGCCTCACGGGCGGCATCGCCTGCTACAAGATCGCCGAGCTCACGCGTCTTCTGACGAAGGCGGGCGCGACCGTGCAGGTCGTGATGACCGACGCCGCGACGCAATTCATCACCCCCGTCACGATGCAGGCGCTGTCGGGCCGCCCCGTCTACACGAGCCAGTGGGATGCGCGGATGCCGAACAACATGGCGCACATCGATCTATCGCGCGAAGCCGGCGCGATCGTGATCGCGCCGGCATCGACCGATTTCCTCGCGAAGCTCGCGCACGGTTTCGCCGACGATCTGCTGTCGACGCTGTGCATCGCGCGCGACTGCCCGCTTCTCGTCGTGCCCGCGATGAACCGCCAGATGTGGCAGAACCCGGCGACGCAGCGCAACGTCGCGCAATTGCGCCACGACGGCGTCGCGGTGCTCGGGCCCGATTCGGGCGCGCAGGCGTGCGGCGAAGTCGGCGACGGCCGGATGCTCGAGCCGGAGGCGATCTACGAAGCAACCGTGTCGCACTTCCAGCCGAAGGTGTTCGCACACCGCCGCGTGCTGATCACCGCGGGTCCGACGTTCGAGCCGCTCGATCCGGTCCGCGGGCTCACGAACCGCTCGAGCGGCAAGATGGGCTTCGCGATCGCGCGCGCCGCGCAGCAGGCGGGCGCCGACGTGCATCTCGTCGCGGGCCCCGTCCATCTGCCGACGCCGTGGGGCGTGTACCGCGAAGACGTGCAGACCGCGCAGCAGATGTACGACGCGGTGCTGAACGCGGTGCCGGACGCCGACGTATTCATCGCGGTCGCCGCGGTCGCCGACTGGCGCGCCGCGCAGCCCGCCGAGCACAAGATCAAGAAGACCGCCGACCACAAGATGCCGGCGCTCACGTTTGTCGAAAATCCTGACATCCTCGCGACCGTCGCGGCGCGGCCCGATGCGCCCTATTGCGTCGGCTTCGCGGCGGAGAGCGGCGATCTCGACGTGCACGGCGAGGAAAAGCGCGTGCGCAAGAACGTGCCCCTTCTGATCGGCAATCTCGGCCCGCTGACGTTCGGCCTCGACGACAACGAAGTCGTGCTGTTCGAAGCGAGCGGCACGACGCGCCTGCCGCGCGCCGACAAGATGACGCTCGCGCACGCGCTCGTCGCCGAAATCGCGAAGCGGCTGCCCGACACGAGCCTCATCTGACGCACCGCCGCAGCCGCCTCGCGCGTCCGCGCCTCTCAACCACCGTCACCGATTTTCGCCGCATGAAACTCGATCTCAAGATTCTCGACGCGCGTGTGCGCGACTACCTGCCCAAATACGCGACGACCGGCAGCGCGGGCCTCGATCTGCGCGCGTGCCTCGACGCGCCCGTCACGCTGAAGCCGGGCGACACGACGCTCGTGCCGACCGGCCTCGCGATCCATCTCGCCGATTCCGGCTACGCGGCGCTGATCCTGCCGCGCTCGGGCCTCGGCCACAAGCATGGGATCGTGCTCGGCAACCTGGTCGGCCTCATCGATTCGGACTACCAGGGCGAGCTGATGATCTCGACGTGGAATCGCGGCCAGACCGAATTCGTGCTGAATCCGTTCGAGCGCCTCGCGCAGCTCGTGATCGTGCCGGTCGTGCAGGCGACGTTCAATCTCGTCGATGATTTCGCGCAAAGCGAGCGCGGCGCGGGCGGCTTCGGCAGCACCGGGCGCGGCTGAGTCCAAGCGACAAAATACGTGCGGTGCCCAACCGACCCCGCACGCGCTTCCGTTCCCGCCTCTTGCCCTTCCCGCCTCTTGCCGTTACGCCGGCGCTCACTCCTCGAGCGCTGGCTGCTTCCAGCCGAGCTGCGGCTGCTCTCCTTCTTGCTTCGCCTGTTTCGCTTCGGCGAACATCGCAGAGATCACGAGCGCGATCAGCACGCCCGCGAGAATTGCCGACGAACCGACGGTGCCGAACCCAAGGCCGCCCTTTGCGACGGGCTTCGTCAGCAGATCGCCGACTGTCGCGCCGAACGGCCGCGTCAGCACGAACGCCGCCCAGAACAGAAACACCTTCGACACATTCGTCAGGTACGCGGCGAGCACGATCACCGCGAGCAAGCCGCCGATCAGGAACGCCCCGCCCGCGAAGCCGAGGCCCGAGCTGTCGGCGAGGAAGTCGCCGAGCGCGGTGCCGAGCGTGTTCGAGAACAGAATCGCGATCCAGTAGAGGAGCTCGACCTTGCGCGTGCGTATCTCGGTGACTGCGAGCGATTCGCCCTGCAGCCGCCACACGGCGAAGATCGTCAGCAGGATCGCGACGAGAATGCCGGAGCCGGCCGCATAGCCGAGACCGAGCGTGCGGTCCATGAAGTCGGACATCGTCGTGCCGGCGGTGCTCGTCGCGACGATCACCGCCCAGTAGATCGCCGGGCGGTAGCGCGTCGCCGCGAGCTGTGCGGCGAGCGTAACGATGAAAAACGAGAACAGGATCAGCGAGCTGTACGCATAGCCGACATTGAGCGTCATCGACAGCAGATCGCCGCCCGTTTCGCCGAGCGTCGTCGCGCAGATCTTCATCACCCAGAACGCGAGCGTAATCGCAGGGAGCTTGTTCATGCGAGCCTCTCGAAGGAATTCGGAATAGACCAATCGCCGCAGCGCGGCACGAGACTCGAATGCTAGAAAATGGTGGCTTAAGAACGCGTTAACCCGCATGCGCGGCTTGCGGACATCGGCCGATTCGTGGGGTGACGCACACCGGCCGTTCACGTTATCGCTGTCTGCGCAGGATTCCCTCCGGATTCACGCCATGGATGAAACAATCCCGCGCGGTCACGACAAGATAGTCGTCGAGGCGCCGCACGTCGAGATCGCATACGCCGTCCGACGCTTGCGCGCGCGACAGCGTCGCTTCAGCGTCCGACACGGGCCGCATCCGCAACAGCATCTCGACACGCGACTGCGCGCCGCCCCCCATGAACGAATAGCTGACGCGATCGCCGCGCACGATCAGCCTGCGTGCGCCCTCGCTGCTGCGCCAGCGGCCGTCCCAGCCGGGCGCGCGCGTGGGCGTGCGGACCGGCTGCAAGTGCGAGCGCACGAGCCATCCGGACGTCGCGGCGCCCGCGCGGTCGATGTACGTCGCGTGCACCATGCCGCCCAGCCACATGTCGCCGTCCGCCGACTCGCTGACGACCACCTCGCCGCCCTTCGCGACGTAGCGGCCGCTGTTCTTGAAGTGGAACGACACGCCTTCTGCGTCCGATTCGCGCGTGAAGAACGGGGACTTCGGCGCTTGCACGCTCGCGAGCCACGGCGTCGTGTCGAGGAGCGGCACGGCCCTGCTGCTCGAAGACGCGCGCAAGGTCGACCCGAACGCGGCCGCGAACGGACAAGCGAACGCGACGCCGACGAGCGCGCCCAACACGACGCGCCTCACCGCACGCACGAACGCTCCCGCGCCCGCGCGTCCGCCGATGCACGCTCGGCATCGACCGCTTCGCCGGTCTTCTTCGTCGTCGTCATTCTGTCTCTCGTCAGAAGTGCCGCCCCGAATTCGGCGCCGTTACGACGACGCCGCGCCCCGGCTTCGCGCTCGTCGCGCTGCAGCTAGCCGGCGTGCCGCGCGCGGTAATGCAGCCGATACGCGAGCGTCAGCAGCACGATGAACGCAATGCCGATCATCATCGTCATTCTGAACTCGCGCGTAAACGCCGTCGTCACGAGCACCGCGCCGACGAGCGCCGCGCCGAGCAGACTGCCCACCGGATGCAGCCACATCCTGAACGCGGGCGTCGGACCGCGATAGCGCGCGCGAAAGAAGAGATGCGTGACGAAAATCATCAGCCACGTGAACAGCGCGCCGAACATCGCGATCGCCATCAGCAGCGTGAACGCGGTTTCCGGATACAGCGCAACCAGCACGGCCGCGACCGCGACGCCGCTCGTCGACACGACGAGCGCCGCGAGCGGCACGCCGTTCGCGGCGATGCGCCCGAAAAGCGCGGGCGCGAGCCGCGCGCGCGACAGGCTGAACATCATCCGCGTCGTCACGTAGAGCTGGCTGTTCATCGCGGAGAGCGCCGCGATGAGCACGACGAAGTTGATGACGCCCGCCGCGTACGGCACGTGCGTCGCGGCCATCACCTTGACGAACGGGCTTTCGTCGGTGCCGGCCTGCGTCCACGGCACGATCGCGAGCATCAGCGACAGCGTGAGCAGATAGAACAGCACGAGGCGGAGCACGGTCGACCGAAACGCTTGCGACACCGCGCGCTGCGGATCGCGTGCTTCGCCCGCCGCGATCGCGACGGTTTCGATGCTCATGTAGCTGAAGATCGCGACGATCACCGCGACCCACGCGCCCGAGAAACCCTTCGGAAAGAAGCCGCCGTGCGCCGCGTAGTTCGCGAAACTGATGCCGGACGAAGCAGGCGCAGTCGAGACAAAGTACGCGCCGAGCCCGATGAACGCGACGATCGCGGTGATCTTCAGCAGCGAGAACACGTATTCGACGACGCCGTAGAGCGTGACGCTCGCCATGTTCACCGCGATCAGCACGGCGGAAAACCCGATGACCCAGTACCAGCCGGGCACGGCCGGATACCAGTACTTCATGAAGACGGCGATCGCGCTCACTTCGGTGCCGACCGCGAACACGACCGCCGACCAGTACGCATAGCGGACGAGAAACCCGGCGAGCGGACTGACGTAATGCTCGGCGTACGCGCCGAACGAACCCGACGTCGGATGCGCGACCGTCATTTCCGCCAGCGCGCCCATCAGCAGCAGCGCGATCAGCGCGCCGATCGCGTAGGACACCAGCACGCCCGGCCCCGCGAGCCCGATCGCGAAGCCACTGCCCAGAAAGAGCCCCGTCCCGATCGCGCCCCCGATCGCGATCATCGCCATCTGCCCCGACGAGAGCCCGCGCCGCAGGCCCTTCTCGCGTTCGACGATCGAGTCGAACGTTTGTTGTTGTTGCGTCAAACCAAACTCCTGCTTTTGTACTTTTTATCGGCTGCAAACAAAACGAAACGGCGCGGGAGACTTCCCGCGCCGTTCGTTCGAAGCGTTCGACCAGCGGTTATTCGACTTCCACCGTCTCTTCGTTGGGCTTGCTGGGCGGCGTCGCCGCCTTGTCGAACGACAGTTGCACCTTGTCGTTCTCGTCGACGTCGACCGTCACGTGACCGCCGTTGACGAGCTTGCCGAACAGCAGTTCGTCGGCGAGCGCGCGCCGGATCGTGTCCTGGATCAGCCGCTGCATCGGCCGCGCGCCCATCAGCGGGTCGAAGCCGTGCTTCGCGAGATGCTTGCGCAACGTATCGGTGAAGAGGGCGTCGACCTTCTTCTCGTGCAGTTGCTCCTCGAGCTGGATCAGGAACTTGTCGACCACCCGCATGATGATTTCCTCATCGAGCGAACGGAAGCTGATCGTCGCATCGAGCCGGTTGCGGAACTCGGGCGTGAAGAGGCGCTTGATGTCCGCCATCTCGTCGCCGACTTCGCGACGCGTCGTGAAGCCGATCGTCGCCTTCTGCATCGACTCCGCGCCCGCGTTCGTCGTCATGATGATGATGACGTTGCGGAAGTCCGCCTTGCGGCCGTTGTTGTCGGTCAGCGTGCCGTGATCCATCACCTGCAGCAGCACGTTGAAGATGTCCGGATGCGCCTTCTCGATTTCGTCGAGCAGCAACACGCAATGCGGCTTCTTCGTGACGGCCTCGGTAAGGAGCCCGCCCTGGTCGAATCCGACGTAGCCCGGCGGCGCGCCGATCAGGCGGCTCACCGCGTGACGCTCCATGTACTCCGACATGTCGAAGCGAATCAGCTCGATGCCGAGCGTGAACGCGAGCTGCCGCGCCACTTCGGTCTTGCCGACGCCAGTCGGGCCGGAGAACAGGAACGCACCGATCGGCTTGTCGAGTTTGCCGAGGCCCGCGCGCGCCATCTTGATCGCGGCCGCGAGCGCGTCGATCGCCGGATCCTGGCCGAACACGACGCTCTTCAGATCGCGGTCGAGCGTCTGCAGCTTGCTGCGGTCGTCCTGCGACACGCTCTGCGGCGGGACGCGCGCGATCTTCGAGATGATTTCCTCGATCTCGCTCTTGCCGATCGTCTTCTTCTGCTTCGACTTCGGCAGCACGCGCTGCGCGGCGCCTGCTTCGTCGATCACGTCGATCGCCTTGTCGGGCAGATGACGGTCGGTGATGAAGCGCGCCGACAGCTCGGCGGCCGCCGACAGCGCGCCCGACGAATACTTGACGCCGTGATGCTCCTCGAAGCGCGACTTCAGGCCGCGCAGGATCGCAACCGTCTGCTCGACGGTCGGCTCCGTCACGTCGATCTTCTGGAAGCGCCGCGACAACGCCGCATCCTTTTCGAAGATCCCACGATACTCGGTGAACGTCGTCGCGCCGATGCACTTGAGCGTGCCCGACGACAGCGCCGGCTTCAGCAGGTTCGACGCGTCGAGCGTGCCGCCCGATGCGGCGCCCGCGCCGATCAGCGTATGGATCTCGTCGATGAAGAGGATCGCGTGCGGACGCTCCTTCAGCTCTTTGAGCACCGTCTTCAGACGCTGCTCGAAATCGCCGCGATACTTCGTGCCGGCGAGGAGCGCGCCCATGTCGAGCGAATACACCTGCGCGTTCGCGAGAATGTCCGGCACCTCGCCGCGCGTGATGCGATACGCAAGGCCCTCGGCGATCGCCGTCTTGCCGACGCCCGCCTCGCCGACGAGGAGCGGATTGTTCTTGCGGCGGCGGCAGAGCACCTGCACGACGCGCTCGACCTCGGACTCGCGTCCGATGAGCGGATCGATGCGGCCGTCCTTCGCCATCTGGTTCAGATTTTGCGTGAACTGCGCGAGCGGCGTTTCCTTCTGCGTGTTCGCGTCGTCGGCTTCCGCGCTCGCGTCGGCCGGCTTCGCGGACTCGCTGCTACTCGTCTTCGCGATGCCGTGCGAGATGAAGTTGACGACGTCGAGGCGCGTCACGCCCTGCTGCTGCAGATAGTAGACCGCATGCGAATCCTTCTCGCCGAAGATCGCGACGAGCACGTTCGCGCCCGTGACTTCCTTCTTGCCGTTCGACGTCGATTGCACGTGCATGATCGCGCGCTGGATCACGCGCTGAAAGCCGAGCGTCGGCTGCGTGTCGACGTCGTCGGTGCCGGGTACGGTCGGCGTGTTGTCGTGGATGAAATTGCGCAGGTTCTGGCGCAGATCCTCGATGTTTGCAGCGCACGCGCGCAACACTTCGGCTGCCGTCGGATTATCCAGCAGTGCCAACAAGAGATGCTCGACCGTAATGAACTCATGCCGCGCCTGGCGCGCTTCCATGAACGCCATGTGCAGGCTGACTTCCAATTCCTGGGCAATCATGCTTCCTCCATCACGCACTGCAGCGGATGCCCGGCCTGCCGCGCATGGGTAACGACTTGCTCGACTTTGGTCGACGCGATGTCTCGCGTATAGACCCCACAAACCCCCCGCCCTTCGCGATGCACCTTCAACATAATCTGTGTGGCCGTTTCGCGATCTTTCTTGAAATACTCCTGCACGATCATCACGACGAATTCCATTGGCGTGAAGTCGTCGTTCAGGAGCACCACCTTGAACATCGAAGGTGGCTTGAGCTTCTGCTCCTTGCGTTCCAGGACGGTGCTGTCCTGCTTGTCCGGGATAATCGCCATACACTCATTCTAAACAACTCGGACAGGCCCGCAATCCTGTCATTAACCGACTGACCAGCCGGCGCCCTCCCCGGCTCCCCACGTGCGGCAGCATCCCTCTCACGTCGAACGGGAGCCGGCTGCGGGGCCGGCTCCCGTTCGACGTGCAAGCATGCGGCGTGCCGCCCGCGCACTGTGCATGGATCGAGTATCCCACAACGCGAACAACCTCGAACGCGTGTCACTCGAGCCTGGTATATGCGACGATTATGCGACTTTTCAAGCCGCCTGGCTCGCTCCGATGCTGCGAAGCAAAGCGGGATAAACCCTGAAAATGGGTTCTTTACAACGTCCCCGTATACGTCTAAAAATTTTCTTGACACTCCATTAAAGAGCGCCAACAATCAAGCTGGCACTTTTTTCAATTTGTCTTTGACAATCGAAAGAGGCCGAGGTGAGCTTGTGAGGGGGGAACGGCTGCGTATGCCGGTCGTTTAGCTTTTCGAGCGTGCTCGTTGTAAGTAGCGACTGTGTGACAGGGGAAGTAGGTATGGCAACTGGTATTGTCAAATGGTTCAATGACGCGAAGGGCTTCGGCTTCATCACGCCCGACGAAGGCGGCGAAGATCTGTTTGCGCATTTCTCGGCGATCAACATGCAGGGCTTCAAGACCCTGAAGGAAGGCCAAAAGGTCAGCTTCGAGGTTGTGCAGGGCCCGAAGGGTAAGCAGGCGTCGAACATCCAAGCTGCTTGAGGGCCGTCTGGATCAGGAATAGAAAACCCGGCTTCCAGCCGGGTTTTTTTCGCCCGCGAGCCGCGGCAAGCCGAGCATGCGCTCGGTCGCCGAACTCGACCGCAAGGCATTTCAAACGACTTTCAGCGTTCCCATCATCCCGAGATCCTCGTGCTCAAGGATGTGGCAATGGAACATCCGCTCGCCGCGCTCCGTCTGCGTCGTGAGAATCCGCACGCGCTCGCCCTTCGGAACGTTCACCGTGTCGCGCCATGCTCGATAGGGCTCCGGCGTCTTCTTCCCCGCCGTCTCGCGCTCGATCACCTGGAACTGCGTGCCGTGTAAATGAAATGGATGATCCATGTCGGTTTCATTACGAATCGTCCATGACTCGACATCGCCGCGCCGGCTTGTCAACGTCGCACGATGCGGCTCGAACGTCGCGCCGTTCACCATGAAGCGCATGCCGGCCGGTCGGCCGTGCGCGCCCGCGCGCATCATCGCGTCCATGTCCATCTGCTCGCCGAACACGACTTCCTTGCGCGCGACGGGCTCGCCGAGCGCGGGCACCGCACGCAGCCGCTCGGGCAGCGCGCGCGCCGCGGCGGGCGCGAACGCGACGTCAGCAAGCGGCTGCGAGGGATCGGGCGGCAGGCCGCCATGCTCGGCATCCGACATCGACATCTTGCCGCGATCGTACTCGAGCGCAGTCAGCACCGCATGAGACGCCTTATCGCCCGCGCGCACGACGAGTTCAGCGCGCTCGCCCGGCGCGAGCAGCAGCGACGTCATGTCGCGCGGCGCATCGAACAGGCCGCCGTCGGTGCCGACGTGCGCGAACGATCGCCCATCATCGAACGCGACGTGCAGATAACGCGCGCTGCACGCATTCCACACGCGCCAGCGCTCGTCGCCGGTGAGTGAAATGCGCGGCCGGCGCGCACCGTTGACGAGCACGAACTGACCTTGGCGGCCGTTCATCCAGTCCATCATGTCGTTCGGTGCAATCGTGCCGTCGCGTGCAAGCTTGAGATCGGAGACGAACAGATGCCGCTCGGGCCAGCCGGCGAGCGGATCGTCGGCCGCTCGCACGACGAACGGCCCCGCGAGCCCGCGAAACACCTGCTCGGCCGTCATCATGTGCGGATGCGGGTGATACCAGTACGTGCCCGCGCTCCCCTTCGGCAGCGTGAAGCGATAGACGTGCGTCGCGCCTGGCGCGACGAGTTCGGACGGATTGCCGTCCTGGTCGGGCGGCACGGGCAGCCCGTGCCAGTGGATCGTCGACGGCTGCGACAGGCGATTCACGAAGCGGATCTCGACCGTGTCGCCTTCGCGCACGTCGATGAGCGGACCGACAGACGGCCCCTGCACGCCCGCGCCGAATTGCCAGAACGTCGTCGGCGCGGCGCCCGGCAGCAGCGCACGCGCGACGGGCTGCGCGGTGAGCGTCGCACGGAATACACCCGGCTCGCGGCTCTCGTTCGCGAGCACGCGCAGCGCGGAAAGCGGCGCGCCCGCGGGCAGCGCGTCGGCGGCCGCGAGCGCGGGCGGCGCAAGCTTGCCGTGCCGCGCGCGGGCGGGCGCGGGCCTCATGTCCGGCATGTCGTCCATCCCTTCCATGCCGTCCATCGCGCGGCCCGCGGCGAACGCGCCACGCGCGAAGAGCGACGCGGCGGCTGCCGCCAGCGCGCTCGAAAGAAAATGTCTGCGCAACATCGATCGATTCCTGTATCGCTGAAACGGAGGTTCCGACGATACACCAGTCCGGATGCGCAACGCTCACTGCTTCCGGTCGCTGCGCGCACACGCCGCACCAAAACGAAACACCCCGGCGGGCACGAGGCCCGACGGGGTGTCGTTCGACATCGGCCAAGCCGATGCGCTTACTGCATGTTTTCGATCAGCACCTGACCAAAGCCCGAGCACGACACTTGCGTCGCGCCTTCCATCAGGCGCGCGAAGTCGTACGTGACGCGCTTCTGCAGGATCGACTTTTCCATCGCGGCGATGATGACGTCGGCCGCTTCGGTCCAGCCGAGGTGGCGCAGCATCATTTCGGCCGACAGGATTTCCGAACCCGGATTCACGTAATCCTTGCCCGCGTACTTCGGCGCCGTGCCGTGCGTCGCTTCGAACATCGCGACCGAATCCGACAGGTTCGCGCCCGGCGCGATGCCGATGCCGCCGACTTGCGCGGCGAGCGCATCGGAGATGTAGTCGCCGTTCAGGTTCAACGTCGCGATCACGTCGTACTCGGCCGGACGCAGCAGGATCTGCTGCAGGAACGCGTCGGCGATCGAATCCTTGATGACGATCTCGTTGCCCGTCTTCGGGTTCTTCACGCGCATCCACGGGCCGCCGTCGATCAGCTCGGCGCCGAACTCCTTCTGCGCGAGCGCGTAGCCGGCGTCACGGAACAGGCCTTCCGTGAACTTCATGATGTTGCCCTTGTGCACCAGCGTGACCGACTTGCGGTCGTTGTCGATCGCGTACTGGATCGCCTTGCGCACGAGGCGCTCGGTGCCTTCCGTCGACACGGGCTTGACGCCGATCCCCGAGGTTTCCGGGAAGCGGATCTTCTTCACGCCCATCTCTTCCTGCAGGAACTTGATGACCTTCTTCGCCTGCTCCGAGCCGGCCGCCCATTCGATGCCCGCGTAGATGTCTTCCGAGTTCTCGCGGAAGATCACCATGTCGATCTTTTGCGGCTCGCGCACCGGCGACGGCACGCCCTTGAAGTACTGCACGGGACGCAGGCAGACGTACAGGTCGAGTTCCTGGCGCAGCGCGACGTTCAGCGAGCGGATGCCGCCGCCGACCGGGGTCGTGAGCGGTCCCTTGATCGACACGACGTATTCCTTCAGCACCTGCAGCGTCTCTTCCGGCAGCCACACGTCCGGACCGTAGACCTTCGTCGCCTTCTCGCCGGCGTAGATCTCCATCCAGTGGATCTTCTTCTTGCCGGCGTACGCCTTCTCGACCGCCGCGTCGACGACCTTGATCATCACCGGCGTGATGTCGAAGCCCGTGCCGTCGCCTTCGATGTAAGGAATGATCGGCTGATCGGAAACGTTGAGCGAGAAATCCTTGTTGACGGTGATCTTGTCACCGCCTTCCGGAACCTTGATGTGCTGATACGGCATGATCGACTCCAGTGATATGGCTGGGCTGGTGGATATCTGGTTTTGCGCGGTCGGGCAGCGGCGCCTGCCCGGCGCCGACAACAGCGAGCCGCTATTCTAGCGCTCCCGCGGCGCAAGGCGGCGCGAGCCTGGCGTGTCGCCCCCGCACAAGTCTTATATAAGACAAAAGACTTGCCGTTCCGTATTATGCATTAAGATTCCGCCATTTGCCATAGAACGCGGCCCGCGTTGCGCCACCCGCCACCCGCCACCCGCGAGCCTTGCCCATGCACTTCATCGCTCTCAACAAGCCGTTCGGCACGATCTGCCAGTTCTCCCCGCACGAAACCCGCGGGTCGCTCGGCGACTGGGTGAAGACGCCCGGCGTCTATCCGGCGGGCCGCCTCGACGCCGACAGCGAGGGGCTCCTCCTCCTCACCGACGACGGCGCGCTGCAGGCGAAGATCGCCGAGCCGCGCCACAAGCTCGTCAAGCGCTACTGGGCGCAAGTCGAGGGTGCGCCAGATGCGCCCGCGCTCGCGACGCTCGAGCGCGGCATCGACCTCGGCGACTACGTGACCCGCCCATGTCGCGCGCGCTTCGTCACGCCGCCCGACACGCTCTGGCCGCGCAATCCGCCGATCCGCCACCGCGCGGCGATCCCGACGACCTGGATCGAACTCGAGATCGCCGAGGGCAAGAACCGCCAGGTGCGGCGGATGACCGCATCGGTCGGCTTCCCGACGCTGCGCCTCATCCGGGTCGGCATCGGCGCAATCGACCTGTTCGCGCTCGGTCTCGCGCCCGGCGAAACCTGCGAGCTGCCGCCGCGCGCACCGTGGGAGCGCGCAAAGCGGCCCGGATGACATTTCGGTGACGCGCGAAACCGTGCGTCAACCGACTGCGAACCCGACGCGTTAAACGACGCAGATGCCACTTCCAGCTATCCGGCATTGGCAGCCGAACCGCAGGTCCGTCGTTCGAGCAACGACCCGCCGCGGAGAGGCCGCCCGCAGCGCGGCGAGATTTTTCTCGATGCGCCTGTCAACCGAAAGGTGGATGGCACGTTAGACGACATGACTCCTATGCCGGGTCATTTGGTTAATTAACTAAAGCTGAGGAACACAACATGAACAAACTGATCGCCGCTCTGGTCGCTGGTCTCTTCGCAACGGCTGCTTTCGCGCAAGCCTCGGCTCCGGCCGCCGCTTCGGCTCCGGCTGAGAAGGCTGAAGCTGCTTCGGCACCGGCTAAGAAGGCCCACGCCAAGAAGCATCACGCCAAGAAGCACCACGCAGCGAAGAAGGCTGCTAGCGAAGCCGAAGCCCCGGCTGCCGCCTCGAACTAAGCAAGCAAGTTGTAAGACGCAGTTTAGAACAACGTTGTTGCCGTTCTAACGGCGTTGCAAGGCAGATCGCCGCGAGGCGATCTGCCTTTTTCTTTTTGTCCGCCCGCTTCGCGCTGCGTGCCCGATCCGCGCGCGACGCCGCGCTTCGCGTACCATGCGGGTCTCGAATTCCCGATAGGAGCCCTTGCCGTGCGATTTTCCCTGCGCTCTTCGCTCGCCCGTCTCGCGCGAGCTACCGTCTTTCCGGTCGCGCTCGCGCTCGCCGCGGGCGGCATGCACGCCGCGTTTGCGCAGACCGCGCAACTGCCGCCCGGCGCGAAGCAGCCGAGCGAATTCCCGCGCGTCAAGCTGCGCGCCGGCATGTACGTGATCGATGCGGCCGTCGCCGCGAACGACGCCGATCGCGAGCAGGGTCTCATGTACCGCTCGCAGCTCGCGCCGAACGAAGGCATGCTGTTCGTGTTCAACGAGAACGCTGTGCATTGCTTCTGGATGAAGAACACGCTGATTCCGCTGTCGATCGCGTTCGTCCGCGCGGACGGCACGATCACCGACATCGACGAGATGAAGGCCGAGACGACCGACAACCACTGCCCGCGCAACAACGGCGTCTACGCGCTCGAAATGAGCCGCGGCTGGTTCGCCGCGAAGGGCATCAAGCCGGGGATGAAGATCGACGGACTGCCGAAGCCGCAGTGACGCCGGCGGCCGATGCGCGCCGCTCGTCCCCGCCCGAAAGCCGGCCGCGCGCCGGCTTTTTTGCGCGCGCCGTCTTCGTGCGCGGGCGGCGCGGATCGGTGCGTCGCCGACGGCAACGACTTGATTGCCGATACATCGCCCGCATCTGCAAAAGCCTCGAGCAAGCGCTATGCTTTAAGTCTCGAAAGAGCGACGGGCCGGCCGCCCCGGCCGGCCCGTTTCCGTCCAGAACCATCAGGAGGTTCACGTGCCCCGCAAAACCCCCATCGAGCGCTATCGCAACATCGGTATCAGCGCTCACATCGACGCCGGCAAAACCACGACGACCGAGCGCATCCTCTTCTATACCGGCGTGAGCCACAAGATCGGCGAGGTTCACGACGGCGCGGCCACGATGGACTGGATGGAGCAGGAGCAGGAGCGCGGCATCACGATCACGTCCGCGGCGACGACGGCGTTCTGGAAAGGCATGGCCGGCAATTATCCGGAGCATCGGATCAACATCATCGACACGCCGGGCCACGTCGACTTCACGATCGAAGTCGAGCGCTCGATGCGCGTGCTCGACGGCGCGTGCATGGTCTACGACTCGGTCGGCGGCGTGCAGCCGCAGTCCGAAACCGTATGGCGCCAGGCGAACAAGTACAAGGTGCCGCGAATCGCGTTCGTCAACAAGATGGACCGCGTCGGCGCGGATTTCTTCCGCGTGCAGCGGCAGATCGGCGAGCGCCTGAAGGGCGTCGCGGTGCCGATCCAGATTCCGATCGGCGCGGAAGAGCACTTCCAGGGCGTCGTCGACCTCGTGAAGATGAAAGCGATCATCTGGGACGACGAAAGCCAGGGCGTCAAGTTCACGTACGAGGAGATCCCCGAGAACCTGCGCGCGAGCGCCGAGGAATGGCGCGACAAGATGGTCGAGGCGGCCGCCGAGGCGAGCGAGGAATTGCTCGAAAAATACCTGACCGACCATCACTCGCTGACCGAGAACGAGATCAAGGCCGCGCTGCGCAAGCGCACGATCGCCAACGAGATCGTGCCGATGCTCTGCGGCAGCGCGTTCAAGAACAAGGGCGTGCAGGCGATGCTCGACGCCGTGATCGACTACCTGCCGTCGCCCGCCGACGTGCCCGCGATCATGGGCCACGATCTCGACGACAAGGAAGCGGAACGCCATCCGAACGACGACGAGCCGTTCTCCGCGCTCGCGTTCAAGATCATGACCGATCCGTTCGTCGGCCAGCTGATCTTCTTCCGCGTCTATTCGGGCGTCGTCGAATCGGGCGACACGGTGCTGAACCCGACAAAGGACAAGAAGGAACGGCTCGGCCGCATCCTGCAGATGCACGCGAACGAGCGCAAGGAAATCAAGGAGGTGCGCGCGGGCGACATCGCGGCCGCGGTCGGCCTGAAGGAGGCGACGACGGGCGACACGCTGTGCGACCCGGCGAAGCCGATCATCCTCGAGAAGATGGAATTTCCCGAGCCGGTGATCTCGCAGGCGGTCGAGCCGAAGACGAAGGTCGACCAGGAGAAGATGGGCCTCGCGCTCAATCGCCTCGCGCAGGAAGATCCGTCGTTCCGCGTGCAGACCGACGAGGAATCCGGACAGACGATCATCTCCGGGATGGGCGAGCTGCACCTCGAGATCATCGTCGACCGGATGAAGCGCGAGTTCGGCGTCGAGGCGACGGTCGGCAAGCCGCAGGTCGCGTATCGCGAGACGGTGCGCACCGCCGCGGAGGATGTCGAGGGCAAGTTCGTCAAGCAGTCGGGCGGCCGCGGCCAGTACGGCCATGCGGTGATCAAGCTCGAGCCGAACCCGGGCAAGGGTTATGAGTTCCTCGACGAGATCAAGGGCGGCGTGATTCCGCGCGAGTTCATCCCGGCCGTCGACAAGGGCATCCAGGAGACGCTGAAGAGCGGCGTGCTCGCCGGCTACCCGGTCGTCGACGTAAAGGTGCACCTGACGTTCGGCTCGTACCACGACGTCGACTCGAACGAAAACGCGTTCCGGATGGCCGGTTCGATAGCGTTCAAGGAAGCGATGCGCCGCGCGAAGCCGGTGCTGCTCGAACCGATGATGGCGGTCGAAGTCGAGACGCCCGAGGACTTCATGGGCAACGTGATGGGCGATCTGTCGAGCCGGCGCGGCATCGTGCAGGGGATGGAAGACATCGCGGGCGGCGGCGGCAAGCTCGTGCGCGCCGAGGTGCCGCTCGCCGAGATGTTCGGCTATTCGACGTCGCTGCGTTCGGCAACGCAGGGCCGCGCGACCTACACGATGGAGTTCAAGCATTACGCGGAAACGCCCAATAACGTGTCGGAAGCCGTCATCAACGCGAAGCAGGTCGGCCGCGGCTGAGCGGCCGCCATGCAAGGCCGCGCGGCGGCGGCATGGCGCTGCGCGGCCCATGAACGAAAGCCCGTCCGGAAACGGACGGGCTTTTTTACTGCACGCACCGCCCGGGCCTCGACGAGGTCGTGGTGAAGCTTCACGGCCGCCACCTCATGACGATCGTCGTCGCTCCGCCACGCTTGGCGTCGCGCTGGCCGCGTTTGCGCCGCGCGACCGTTTCGACACATTTCGCGACATCGGCGGCAGCTCGGCACCAGTATCCGCAACGTTCCTGCTCGTGCCGGCAGGCGTGAACCTCGCGATCCTGCTCGACGCGTGGCAGCGCATTCGCCGCGCGCCGACGATGCACACACGGCCGCCACGCATGCTTACGGCCGGCTTGTTCGCGCGCCTGGCGCGTCCGCTGTTCCGGTTCGTCTCGGCGAGCCGAAACATGTATCCGGTCGGCGTGCCGCTTGGCTCGGTTTCAATTCTGTAACCGAAATCGATCTGCTTGCGATCGCCGCTACGCAGGCGAGTCAGGGCCTGCCGCTCTTCGGGATCTTGCTGTTTCCCAAGCTATTCATGGCTGGGATGACGCTGATCGACGCGACGAAGTGCTGATGATCCACACATGCGGCTGGGCGATGGACGATCTGCCGCACAAGCCCCTTTGCAACGCGGGCATCACGCCCGTGTCCGCGCCGGTTGCGCCCGAGACCAGCGGCATCGAGACGGCCGGCGAGGGGTTCGGCGCGATCGGATACGGGATTGCCGCACCGTTCCTGGCCGGCCGGATCGCATCGATCCTGTTCCACCGCTGGCACCGTGCGGCCGACGCGCCGGCGCGCTGATTTTCCTCCTGATGTTTCATTTCAGAAACAAAACAGCTTCACCGATGTTTCAGCGCCGCACTCGCAAAGCGCTCACGCCTTGTGCGATGGGTGTGCGCGGCCGATGGCACGGTTATCGCAAAGAGAGGTTCGCACGGCGGGCCCGCGTGCCGATCCACGTTGCCGGCTGGTCGTACATCTGTCTGAACGAAATCGGCCACTGAAACAACAACGCATCTTTGGGCCCCTGGGCAACACACGCATAAAGCAGCGCGGCGACAGGGACTGCGCGCTTCGGGAGACCAATGATGCACAAAACGAAACAGCTGTTCCACGCGGCTGGACGATGCTATCGCGCGACCTTGCTGGCGGCAGCGGCAACCGCATTCGCTCACTTCTGCGGCTCGTATGCGGTTGCGCAAGAGACCCTGCCCCCAGGGCCGAGCACCGTACAGTCGCACGACGGAGCGCCATTCTCCACGCCGTTGCAAGTGGTGCAGAAAGCGACGCCGGCCGACACGCGCGACGTATCCGCCAATACGGACATCACGATGCTGCCCGCGGAACTGGCGTCGCCCTGTTCTGCTGACCCGGTGGTAGCGTGCGGATCCGTGCTTCATCTCGCCGACGGCGCGGGGGGCAACGGCGAGAGCGGAATCGGAAGCGGCGGCAGCCCGGGCAACGGCCGTGGAAGCGGTAGCGACGGAAACAATGGGGATGGCGCCGTCGGGCCTGCGGGTATCGGAGCCGGCGGAACGACTGGTTCGGCCTCCGGCGGCACGATCGGCACGGGTCGCGGCCGCGGCAACTCCACGGGCAACGCATCGGGCATCGGTAACTCCGGCAGCGGAACGTCGGGTAGTGGTGCATCAGGTGGCGGCTCTTCTGGCGGCGGCTCTTCTGGTGGCGGCTCTTCTGGCGGCGGTGCTTCTGGCGGTGGTGCTTCTGGCGGCGGCTCTTCTGGCGGCGGTGCTTCTGGCGGCGGTGCTTCTGGCGGCGGTGCTTCTGGCGGCGGTGCTTCTGGCGGCGGTGCTTCTGGCGGCGGTGCTTCTGGCGGCGGTGCTTCTGGCGGCGGTGCTTCTGGCGGCGGTGCTTCTGGCGGCGGTGCTTCTGGCGGCGGTGCTTCTGGCGGCGGTGCTTCTGGCGGCGGTGCTTCTGGCGGCGGTGCTTCTGGCGGCGGTGCTTCTGGCGGCGGTGCTTCTGGCGGCGGTGCTTCTGGCGGCGGTGCTTCTGGCGGCGGTGCTTCTGGCGGCGGTGCTTCTGGCGGCGGTGCTTCTGGCGGCGGTGCTTCTGGCGGCGGTGCTTCTGGCGGCGGCACTTCCGGTGGCAACACTTCCGGCGGCGGCACTTCCGGTGGCGGCACTTCCGGTGATGGAGGCCATGGTGGACACAGCGGCGGTAACGGCAGTGGTCACGGTAACGGCGGTCATGGCAATGGCGGCACCAACGGCAATGGCAGCGGCGGTGCTGGCAACGGTGGTGCCAATGGTGTTGGCAATGGCAACGGCAATGGCGGCACCAACGGCGGTCATGGCAACGGCGGCAGCAACGGCAACGGTAATGGCAGCGGCGGCGCCGGCAACGGTGGTGCCAATGGTGTTGGCAATGGCAACGGCAATGGCGGCACCAACGGCGGTCATGGCAACGGCGGCAGCAACGGCAACGGTAATGGCAGCGGCGGCGCCGGCAACGGTGGTGCCAATGGTGTTGGCAATGGCAACGGCAATGGCGGCACCAACGGCGGTCATGGCAACGGCGGCAGCAACGGCAACGGTAATGGCAGCGGCGGCGCCGGCAACGGTGGTGCCAACGGTGTTGGCAATGGCAACGGCAATGGCGGCACCAACGGCGGTCATGGCAACGGCGGCAGCAACGGCAACGGTAATGGCAGCGGCGGCGCCGGCAACGGTGGTGCCAATGGTGTTGGCAATGGCAACGGCAATGGCAACGGTGGTGCCAACGGTGTTGGCAATGGCAACGGCAATGGCGGCACCAACGGCGGTCATGGCAACGGCGGCAGCAACGGCAACGGTAATGGCAGTGGCGGCGCCGGCAACGGTGGTGCCAATGGTGTTGGCAATGGCAACGGCAATGGCGGCACCAACGGCGGTCATGGCAATGGCGGCAGCAACGGCAATGGCAGCGGCGGCCACGGGAACGGCCACTGATCCGTGGCGTCGCTCAGGTCAAAGCACGGCGAGCGCGCGTTTGCGGCGCGGCGGACCGAAGCGCGCATCGAGCTGTGCGCGCTCGTCATCGCTCGACACGAGATCGAGCGCGGCGCGGTTGTCGCGCACATGCTCGATCCGCGCCGCCTTCGGGGCCGCGAACACGCCAGGCTGAACGAGCACCCAGGCGAGCGTGTTGCGCAACCGTGCGAACTAGGGCGTGCTCACACTATCGAAGAGCTTCGACGATCAATGCGAAGTTGATAAAGGCGATGAACATCAGATCGAGCTTGTCAAAGCGCGAGAAGATGCGACGAAAGCCTTTCAGGCGTCGGAACAGTCGCTCGACTTCGTTTCGACGCTTGTACATTTCGCGGTCGTATTCCCAAGGCTCAACGCGTGTACGCAACGGAGGTACGACCGGGATAAAGCCGAGGTCGAGGGCGAGTTGCCGGGTTTCGTTGCCCTCGTACGCTTTAGCGGCCGGTTCGGAGGCCCCAGGCTTTCGAGCAATGCGCGCCCCTGCGGAGCATCGCCAGCCTGGCCGGGCGACAGTGCGAACGTTATGGCTGTTCGAGCATCCGCGGCAACCATATGAATCTTGGTTGTCCATCCTCCGCGAGATTTGCCGATGGCTTGTGGTCCATTTTTTTTAATGCGCCGGTCCCGTCAGGATGAACTTTGACGATGGTGCTATCCAGCGAGACCGCTTCGATCCGGATGCGGATAATCTGCGCACGCTGCAACTCCGTGAATACCCGGTCCAGCACGCCATTCCGGGACCAACGGTTCATGCGCGTGTAGATCGTGTGCCAACGGCCGAAACGCGAAGGCAAGCCGCGCCACTTGCAGCCATGCTCAGCCACATAGAGGATCGCATTGAGCACTTGCAGATTCGATAGGCTCACATTGCCCCGCTGGCGCGGCAGGCAATGTTCGATCTGTTTGAATTGAGCTTCGGAGATTTGCATCTCCGAAGCATAACCTCAAATCATCATAGTGTGAACACACCCTAGTCCAGCCGCACACGCTTCGGCAGGCGCGCGTGATCGACCGGACTATAGGGCATCACCGGCATCCGACGCGCTGCGAGCCACGGCGGCAGGTCGAATTCCGGTCCGCGCCCTGCGCGATGCTGTAGGGAATCTGGTTGGTCACGCATGGGGTGCCGCCCGCGTCGTCGACGAGTTTCTCCATGCCAGCCGTGTCGAAATTGCTCACGTCCCAGTGGCGGACACGGTGCTGCGCGACCCATGACGATCGCATCGTCGCGGCGTGCGCGGCTACAGCATTTCGAGCGGCTGCTTGCCGCGCGGCGGCTCGAAGTGCACATCGAGCCGCGCGAGCTCGCCATCGTCGAGCACGAGATCGAGCGACGCGCGATTGTCGCGCACGTGCTCGACGCTGGCCGTCTTCGGAATCGCCAGAACGTTCGGTTGCCTAAGCACCCACGCGAGCGCGACGCGCATCGGCGACACGCCGCGCTCGCGCGCGATGTCGTCGAGCGTCGTACGCTTCGGCAGCCGCATGTGATCGATCGGGCTGTACGCCATCGCCGGCATCTTGCGACGCGCGAGCCATGGCAAGAGATCGAACTCGGGGCCGCGGCGCGCGAGGTTGTAGAGAATCTGATTCGTCGCGCAGGCAACGCCGCCCGCGACGGCTGCGAGTTCCTCCATGTCGCCGACGTCGAAATTGCTGACGCCCCAATAGCGGATCTTGCCCGCGTCGCGCAGCGTCTCGAAGCCGGCAAGCGTCTCCGCGAGCGGAATCGAACCGCGCCAGTGCAGCAGATAGAGATCGATGCGGTCGGTGCGCAGGCGCTTCAGGCTCGCCTCGCACGCGGCGACGACGCCCGCGCGGCTCGCACGATGCGGCAAGACCTTGCTGACGACGAAGAGGTCGTCGCGCACGCCGGCGAGCGCTTCGCCGACGAGCGTCTCGGTCGCGCCGTCGCCGTACATCTCCGCGGTATCGATGAGCGTCATTCCGAGGTCGACGCCCTCGCGCAGCGCAGCGATCTCGGCCGCGCGCTTCGCGTGCCGCTCGCCCATTTCCCAGGTGCCCTGCCCGAGCTTCGGTATGTGTTCGCCGCCGGGCAGCGCGATGGTTTCGAGCATGCTGGTCATATCGCTCCTCGTCACGTGTTCGAGCGCGGAACGCGTCGCATGCGGCCCGCGCGTGATTCGTCAGTGTAGCGATTCGCGCGGCTTCGGGCAGCATTCAGCGCAAGCCCCGGCTATAAGCGCGGCACGCGATGTCTTAGAATGGCCGCACCGTTTTCTACCTCCACTCCATGAAGCCATCGACGGAAGACCGCTGGTCCAACCTGCGCCCCGACCCCGACAACGACACGCCGCTCTATCTGCAACTCGCACGCAAGCTCGGCGACGCGATCCACGACAACCGCTGGACCGCGGGCGAAGCGCTACCGTCGGAGCGATTGCTCGCGGAGTCGCTCGGCGTGTCGCGGATCACCGCGCGCAAGGCGATCGCGCTCCTCGTCGAACAAGGGCTCATCCGGCGCACGCAAGGCGCGGGCAACTTCATCCAGCCGCGCTATGAAGATCCGCTGTCGCGGCTGTCGAGCTTCAGCGAAATGCTGAAGCGCCGCGGCTTCACGCCGAGCTCGACGTGGATCGCGCGCGAGATCCAGCCCGCGAACCGCGACGAGGTGATCCAGCTCGGGCTGTCGCCCGCCGCGTCGGTCACGCGCCTGAAGCGCCTGCGGCTCGCGGACGGCATCGTGATGGCGGTCGAGAACTCGACGTTTCCCGCCACGATCGTTCCCGATCCGCAGGCGATCGGCGATTCGCTGTACAGCTATCTCGAGCAGCGCGGCACGCCGATCGTGCGCGCACTGCAGCACTTCCGCGCGGTCAACGCGACCGACGAGATCGCCCGGCAGATGGGCATCGCGCCGCACGACGCGCTCCTGCTCATCACGCGGATCGGCTTCACACACGATCAGCGCGCGATCGAGCTCACCGACACTTACTGTCGAAACGATTATTACGATTTCGTCGTCGAGCTGCGCAAGTAGGCCGCCGGCGGCAAGCCCGCGTCACGGCAGCCAGCGCGGCGCATCGCTGCCGAGCGGCACGGATCCGCGCGCGAAGCGCGGCGGCGTCGCCGACAGCCTCTCCGCCGGCCGCACGCCGCGCACCGCGCCGAACGGCGATGCGAGCGCGTCGTCGAGACAATCCTGCACATCGTCGAGCGTCGTGTCGGGCACGCGCTCGCCGCCTTCGACGAGACCGAACGACTGCAGCCACCGCCCCGTCTGCGCGAGCGACACGCGCACGTGCCAACTGCCGCCTTCCCGCGCGCGCCGCACGAGCGCCGTCATCGCGCCGAACGCGGCGAGATAGCCGGTCGCGTGATCGAGCGCCTGACACGGCAGATGCCTGGGCACGCGCCCGCCCGCCGCCTGCCGTTCGACCCACGCGATGCCGCTCGCCGACTGCACGAGACTGTCGAAGCCGCGCCGCGCCGCCCACGGGCCGTCGCCGCCGTATGCACACACCGATACGCAGACCATGCCCGGATGACGCCGCGCGAGATCGTGCGCGCCGAAGCCGCACGCATCGAGCGCACCCGGCCGATACGACTGCACGAACACGTCCGCTTGCGACGCGAGCGCATCGAGCGCCGCCCGGCCCGCCGCGTCGCACAGATCGACGAACGCCGAACGCTTGCCTCGGCCGTTGTCGATCACGAAAGCGGGAATGTTCGGCAGATGTGGGCCGGTGACGAGCAGCGTCTGCGCGCCGTGCGCGGCGAGCGTGCGTCCCGCGACGGGCCCTGCGATGATCCGCGTCAGATCGAGCGCGCGCGCGCCGGACAGCGGCTGCGCGGCCGCCCCCGAGCCGATTGGCCGCTGCGGCGAATCGCCGATCCGCTCGATCTCGAAGAGCGGCCGCCGCGCGAGCGCGCGCGCCTGCTCGTGCGCCTGCCATTCGTCGGGAGACCGTATCAGTGCCGCGCACAAGCCCGCATCGGCGAGCTCGGCGTCGAGCGCCTCGCCGTCCCGGCCGCGAATCGCCGCTGCGACCCGTTCGCGCTCGCCGCCGCAGCCGAACACGTCGAGCACGCCTTGCCAGTGATGCGGGAAATTCGCGTGCAACTGGATCCAGCGCGCGGCGCGCGTCTCGTAGAAGCCGGTGACGGGATGCCGCGGCTCGGGCGGCGCGCGGCCGTCGACGCGCAGATACCGTTCGCTGCGAAACGCCGCGAGCGCGTGCCGCACCGATACGCGGACGCGCTGCGCGCGCTCCGTTCGCACGCGATCGCATTCGGCGGCGGCGAGGCCCGCCGCCGCGATCGAGGCCGCCGCGAGCGTGCCGACCCGATGGACCGACGGCAGGCACGGATCGTCGCCGTCGAGATCGACGCGCTCGAGCGCGGCCGGATCGCCGCCCGCGAGATGCCACAGATGCGTCAATGCGTGCCGGGGGTTCATCGCGTCAGCCTCGTCGTGGTGAACATGCAAACGAGTCTAGAATTGCGCGCAGACGCATTCAATCCCGATTGCGAGAATCCATGCTCGACGAACGGCCGCGACGTGAACGCCCGCGCGCGTCGCATCCGGTCGTCCGGTCTTCGACACGAGGAACCGTCGCCATGTCCCGCTTGAGCGCGAACGAAGCCGCGCAACTGCTCGGCGTCAGCGTGCCGACCCTCTACGCGTATGTGAGCCGCGGTTTGCTGCAATCGCGCGCCGACGGCGCGAGCAAGCGCCGCTATTACGACGCGAACGAGGTCCGCCTTCTCGCGCGACGCCGCGCGGACGCGAAGCGCGCGGGCAACGTCGCCGAACGCACGCTCGATTGGGGCGTGCCCGTCCTCGAATCGCGGATCACGCAGGTCGCGGACGGCAAGCTCAGCTATCGCGGCCGCGATGCGATCGCGCTCGCGACGACCGCGACGCTCGAAGAAGCCGCCGCACTGCTGTGGGAACGCCCGCTCACGCGCGTGCAAGCAGCGCCCTTCGTCGCCCGATCGTTCGACGCGGCACGCTGGCGCGGCTGGCTCGATCTCTGGCGCGATCGTCCGCCGCTCGAACGCGCGCTCGCGCTGCTGCCCGTCGCCGCACCCGCGACGCTGTCAGAAGCCGGTCGCTCTTCGCCGTCGATCGCCGATGCGGCACCATTCGATGCATCGCCCGGCATGCCCGCGTCCGCGCCCGATATCGATGCCGATGTCGATGCCGCTCTCCCGCGCCGCGACGCACAACTCGACGAAGCCGCCACGCTGCTGCGCCTCGCGACGGCCGCGCTCGCGGCGAGCACGCCGTCCGCCGAGCCCGCGCATCGGCAGCTCGCCGCCGCGTGGCGCGTGAACGATCCGCGCGATGTCGACCTGCTGCGGATCGCGCTCGTGCTCTGCGCCGACCATGAGCTCAATCCGTCGACGTTCACCGTGCGCTGCATCGCGTCGACGGGCGCGCCGCTGTTCGGCGCGATCGCGGGCGGGCTCGCCGCGCTGTCCGGGCCGCGGCACGGCGGCGAGACGCTGCGCGTCGCGGCGCTCCTCGACGGCGCAGCGCGGGCACGCGATCTCAACCGCTACGTCGCCGCGCAGATCGCATCGTACGCGCACGAGCCCGACGCGCGCACGCAGCTGCCGGGCTTCGGCCATCCGCTGTATCCCGACGGCGATCCGCGCGCGACACTGCTCATCGACGCGCTCATCGAGGCGCTCGCCGCCCGCTCGGCCGCGCGTCCCGCGCTCGACGGCACGCTCGCGCTCGCCGAAGCCGTGCAAGCCGCGCTCGGCGAGAAGCCGACGATCGATTTCGCGCTCGCCGCGCTCGAACGCACGCTCGCGCTGCCGGCGGGCGCGGCATCCACGCTGTTCGCCGCGGGGCGCGTCGCGGGCTGGATCGCCCATGCGCTCGAGCAGCGCGCGGACGGCAAGCTGATCCGGCCGCGCGCGCGTTACGTCGGCGTCGACCACGCGGCGTGACTGCGGCGCCGGCGCGCCGACCACCACGCGCCGACGTGCATCGCGATCGCGCGAAAGCACGGTTGCACGCCGACGACGGCAGCCGGCGCCACTTCGATCCGCGCGCCGCCGCGTCCCGCGCCGATCCACACGCGCCATCCGCGCGGCAGCTCGAACGATTGGCCGGCCGCGAGCCGATAGTCGTCGCGGCGGCCATCGACGGCGAGCCAGGCTTCGCCCGCCGTCACGCGCAGCGTCGTGACGCGCGCGGCACGCCAGACGGCGGCGGCTCGCGACAATCGAGCATGCTGGTGCGGATTTCGCGCATCGTCCGCTCAGGTAGCCTAGATCGTTTGATGTCCCGATTATCGCGACGTACGCGCGTCGCACCCCGTGCACACTTGCGTGCGCATCGCCCCGCACCGTACCGGCGCGCGGTCGGGCACGGCCGGTCAGGCACGGCCGGGCATCGGCGGCCGCATGACCCCGCTGCACGCATCGCCGGCTTTCCCTACAATGTCGGCTGCCTGCCCCGAACGCGCCCGCCGCGCCTCGCTTTCATGCTCCAAGCCCCGCCCGCCGTCTCCCCCAGCGAGAAATCGCTGACCGTGATGCTGTGGCTCGTCGCCACCGGCTTCTTCATGCAGACGCTCGATGCGACGATCGTCAACACCGCGCTGCCGTCGATGGCGGCAAGCCTCGGCGAATCGCCGCTCAGGATGCAATCGGTCGTGATCGCGTACTCGCTGACGATGGCCGTGATGATCCCCGTATCCGGCTGGCTCGCCGATACGCTCGGCACGCGCCGCGTGTTCTTCAGCGCAATCCTGATCTTCACGCTCGGCTCGCTGCTGTGCGCGAACGCGCATACGCTGTCGCTCCTCGTCGCGTTCCGCGTGATCCAGGGCATCGGCGGCGCGATGCTGCTGCCCGTGGGGCGTCTCGCCGTGCTGCGCACGTTCCCCGCCGAGCGCTATCTGCCCGCGCTGTCGTTCGTCGCGATTCCGGGCCTGATCGGCCCGCTGATCGGCCCGACGCTCGGCGGCTGGCTCGTGAAGATCGCATCCTGGCACTGGATCTTCCTCATCAACGTGCCGGTCGGCATCGCGGGGTGCATCGCCACGTTCTACTCGATGACCGACGCGCGCAATCCGGCCGTGGGCCGCTTCGATCTGAAGGGCTATCTGCTGCTGACGATCGGGATGATCGCGATCTCGTTGTCGCTCGACGGCCTCGCCGACCTCGGGATGCAGCACGCGATGGTGCTCGTGCTGCTGATCCTGAGCCTCGCGTGCTTCGTCGCGTACGGCCTCTACGCGGTGCGCGCGCCGCAGCCGATCTTCTCGCTCGAGCTCTTCAAGATCCACACGTTCAGCGTCGGCCTGCTCGGCAACCTGTTCGCGCGGATCGGCAGCGGCGCGATGCCGTACCTGATTCCGCTGCTGCTGCAGGTGAGTCTCGGCTACAGCGCGTTCGAGGCGGGCCTGATGATGCTGCCTGTCGCGGCCGCGGGAATGTTCTCGAAACGGATCATCACGGTGCTCATCACGCGCCACGGCTATCGCAAGGTGCTGCTCGCGAACACGATCATGGTCGGGCTGATGATGGCGAGCTTCGCGCTGATCGGCGACGCGATGCCGACATGGCTCAAGATCGCGCAGCTCGCGCTGTTCGGCGGCTTCAACTCGATGCAGTTCACCGCGATGAACACGCTGACGCTGAAGGATCTCGGCACGGGCGGTGCGAGCAGCGGCAACAGCCTGTTCTCGCTCGTGCAGATGCTGTCGATGAGTCTCGGCGTGACGGTTGCGGGCGCACTCCTCGCGACCTTCACCGGGATGATGCCGAGCGTCACGCCGACCCACTCACTGCCCGCGTTTCATGCGACGTTCGTTTGCGTCGGCATCATCACCGCCGCGTCCGCATGGATCTTCGCGCAGTTGTCCCCCGACGTCCGCGGCGCCGCGCGGCGCAAGACCGATCCGTCCGAGCGCGCGTGACGCGAAAGTGACCGGTGCGTGACTGACGGACATGCGGCGCGCGCCGCGGCGGCGACGTGCTCACGGCAAGCGCCCGGCGCGCGGGTGTTCGGCGCAGATCGGGCCGGACCGACGCACGGTTACGCTGGCGTCGCTGCGTCAGCGTAAAGCGCGCTCGCGCGAGAGGCGCTCGCATCAAAGACGCTCGCGTCGAGTCCAAGTCCAAGTCCAAGTCCAAGTCCAAGTCCAAGTCCAAGTCCAAGTCCAAGTCCAAGTCCAAGTCCAAGTCCAAGTCCGAGTCCGATTGTCGCAGCGCGGCCGGCTCCGCCGCCGTCCGGCGTCCGTTCGCGGCGCTCCGGAGAACCGGCCCGACGTCCGCGCACCCTGCTCCCGCGCCACTGCGAAGCGCGGCGCACCACGCGGGTGCACGAACCCCGCGCCGCGCGCGATGCGGCGGCACGTCGGGGCGGCTTTTTGCGCACGGTTCTTGCTCGCCTATTCTGTAGGTAAACTGACAAACTGACGGTTCTCAAGCAGCCGACATCATGAGCATGATCGACATCGATCCCCCAAGCTTCCAGTCGCCGCGCCCGATCGCGGGTGACGACGGCAACCGGCGCACCGTGCTGTACGGCGACTACACCGTATTCAGCGTGTTCCAGCCGGTCTTCTCGGTGTCGCATCGCCGCGCGATCGGCTACCACGCGTCGCTGCGCGCGCACGATGCGCACGGCAACCAGGTGCCGTCGCACGAGGTGTTCACGCAGGCGGCGCGCCGCGGCGACCTGCTCGAGCTCGGCCGCCTCGCCGAATCGCTGCATCTCGGCAATTTCCATACGTTCGACAGCCACGACGAATGGCTCTTCCTGAGCCTGCATCCGGCCGCGCTGATGGACACTGTCTACGGCGACGCGCTCCTCGCGAACCTGAAGACGCTCGGGCTGCCGCCGCAGCGCGTCGTGCTCGAAGTGCCCGAGCAGGCGGGCGGCGAGACGCCGCGCTTCGCGGCGATCGTCGACGGGCTGCGCAAGGCGGGCTTCCTGATCGCGCTCGGCGGCTTCGGCGCGAAGCATTCGAACATCGACCGCGTCTGGCACCTGCATCCGGACATCGTCACGCTCGATCGCGGAATCCTCGCGCAGGCGAGCGAGCATTCGCATCTCGAGCGCGTGCTGCCCGGCCTCGTGTCGCTGCTGCACGAATCGGGGCAACTGGTGCTGATGGGCGGGATCACGACCGAGCGCGAGGCGCTCATCGCGCTCGAATGCGACGTCGATTTCGTGCAGGGGCAGTACTTCGCCGGACCGAGCGTCGAGCCCGTGCAGCCGCAGGTCGCGGCGGGAATCATGGATACGCTGTCTGCGGCGCTGCGGCTGCGCGTCGCCGAGCGCGCACGCGCGCAGGACGCGCGCCTCGCGCCGTACGTCGCCGCACTGCTCCAGGCGAGCGCGCTCTTGCGTAAAGGCCGCGACCTGACCGACGCGTCGAAGGAACTGCTCGAGCTGCCGGAAGCGGCGCGTTGCTTCCTGCTCGACGCGTCGGGCCGACAGATCGGCGACAACGTGCTGCCGCGCGTCCACGCGTCGCAGCGCGCGAAGCGCTTCAGCCCGCTGCTGCATTCGGAAGGCGCGAGCTGGGAGCGCCGGCCGTACTTCATCGAGGCGATGCGGGTGCCGGGGCGCGTGCATTTCACGCCGCCCTATCTGTCGATCAACGAAGCGCACCTGTGCGTGACGGCGTCGATCGCGACGCCCGCCGCGCAAGGCATGCAGGTGCTGTGCGTCGACATCAACTGGGAAGCGGCCGCGCACCGCGATTAGACGAGGCGCGCCTGCGCCACCCCGCTGCTCCGCCGATCGCGCGCGCGGCCGGCATCAGCCGGCCGCGCGCGCGTCCTTCCTGACGACGAGCCGGTGCACGCACTTGCCGGACGACTCGCTCACCTGCTCGTGCTCGAACAGCACCTCGCATGCGTCGCCGAGCGCCGCGTGCACGCGCGCCGTATCGACGACTTCGTAGAGACGGCCGCGGCCGTCGCGCTGCGCGTCGCCCGTCGTCACGCGCCAGCTCAGATACAGCGTGCCGCCCGGTGCGAGCAGCGCGACGAGCCGCGCGAGCGCCGCGTCGACGTCGCCGCTCGGCAGATGCATGATCACTGTCTCGCACAGCACGTTGCGGAACGCACCGGACGGCACGCCCGCGAGCTCGGGCAGCAGCGCCTGTTCGAAGCGCAGCGCCGGATGGCTGCGCCGCGCTTCGGCGACGAGCGACGCGCTGCCGTCGTAGCCGCACGCTTCGAAGCCACGGCTCGCGAGCCACGCGACGTCGCGGCCCGCGCCACAGCCGACGTCCGCGGTCGGCCCGGGCTCGAAGTAGCGTTCGAGCAGCGCGTACATGTCGTCGGGCGCGGGTTGTTCGTGCCATTCGCGCGCATAGTCGGCCGCGTGGCGGTCGTACACGTCGAGTGTCGTGCGGTCCATACCATCTCCTCGGTTGACGGTTGCGCGCTGTGGTTCGCGGGGCGCGAACGCGCGCTGACGCCATGTTAATCGAGGCGGGCGATGCGCACAGGCGAGCGCCGCGCGTCGACGACGATGCGGCAACCTGCCCGTACGGCCCCGCCCGCTAAGCCCGCCGCTCAGCGACCACCTTTCCCGCCCGCGCCGCCGCGCGTAATTCGGCGAACAGCGCGTCGCCACCCCACGCCGGCCGGGCACCCGCACGCTCCGCGTCGTGCACGAGCTCGCAAAGGCGCTCGTTGACGGGCGCCGCGCGCCCGAGCCGCTTGGCAAGATGCACGATCTCGCCGTTGATCCAGTCGACCTCGGTCATCCGCCCGGCAGCCAAATCGTCCGACATCGACGAGCGCGCGAGCGGATCGATTTCGAGCATCTTCCGGCCGAGCCGCGCGAACAGCGCGTCCGGCATGCTCAGGAATCGCGGCACCCACGCGGCGGGCAGCGGCGTGAGCCGAGCCGGGCGGATTCCCGCATCCGAGAGCAGACGCAACGCTTCCGTCTGCGCGAGCGCGAGACAGCGCCGATAGCCGCGCGCCGAAAGCTCGTCTTTCAGCGGCCGGTTCGCCAGCGCGTTGATCGCGTTGTTGAGATTGAGCAGCAGCTTCGCCCATTGGACGGCGCGCATGTCCGCGCGCTGAACGAGCGGCAGTCCCGCGCGTTCGAATGCGTCCGTGAAACGCCGCAGCGCGGGTGCGGCCTCGACCTGCAGGTCGCCCGCCGAACCTTGATGAAATCCGCCCGCACCGCGCGCGATCACGTTGAACGGCACCATTCCGGCGAGCACGGTCGCGCCCGGCAGCGCCACGCGCAGCGCGTCGGCGTTGCGCATGCCGTTCTGGAAACTGACGACGACTGCGTCGGGCCGCGCGACATGCGCAAGCGCGGCGGCGACGGTGGGCGTCGCGGCCGACTTCACCGTCACGAGCACGAGCTCGGCGGTAGCGGCCACGGCGTCGCTCGTCGAAAACGCGATCGCGGACGGCGGCACCCGCGCGTCGCGGCCGCGGTAATCGGACAGCGCAAGACCGTGCGCGCGCAGCTCCGCGCCGATCCGCTCGCGGCCGATCAGCGCGACGTCCGCGCCGCCCGCGAGCAGCCGGCCGCCGATGTAGCAGCCGACCGCGCCCGCGCCGTAGATGCAGATCGTCGCCATCGACGCGGATCAGACGCGCGCATTGCGCGCGCCGACACGCACCGGCCCGACGCGCCGCTCGACCTCGTCGCGCACTTCGCCGCGCAGCCCGGCGAAGAACGCGACTTCAGCGACGACGAACAGCGGCCCGACGATGAGTCCGATCAGATCGTCGACGAACGCGGGCTTACGCCCCTCGAAGTAATGGCCGACGAACTGGATCACCCAGCCGACGAGAAAGAGCCCGAGCCCGGCGGCGAGCCACAGCGCAGTCGTCTGCGCGGCGAGCGCGCGGCCGGCCCAGAGGCTCAGCGCGAGCAGCACGGCCATCGCGACGCCGAAGCGCAGATCGAGCCGCAGATAGAAGATCGCCGCCGCGAGCGCGACGAGCGCCGCGGGCGTGAGCGCGAAAGCGCCCCAGACGCCGAACGCCGGCCGCGACAGCAGCACCGTCACCGCGACGACGATCATCGGAATGCCGACCAGATGCGTCGCGATGTTGCGCGCATCGCGGTGATAGGCCGCGTACTGCGCGAGTTGATCGACCAAGGTTTTCATCGTGTCTCCTCCTGATGCGAGTGAGCGCTATCATGCCCTTCACGCGACGATTTCTCTGTCAGCTACCCGACACCGCGACCGCCGATGCATCCGCTTTTCGAACCCTACCGATCCCAGCTCGATGCGCATCCGTGGTTCGGCGCGCTGCCCGCCGAGCTGCGCGATGCGCTCGTCGCGGCGGCGTCGCCGCGCCGGCTCGCGGCGGGCCAGATCCTGTTCCGCCGCGGCGACGCGCCGTGCGGGCTCTACGCGGTGCTGAGCGGCGCGCTGTCGGTGGGCGCCGTCGACGCGAGCGGCAGGGAGGCGCTCCTCACGGTCGCCGAGCCGACGACGTGGTTCGGCGAGATCGCGCTCTTCGACGAGCTGCCGCGCACGCACGATGCGATCGCGCTCGAAGACGCGCTGCTGATGCACGTCCCGCAAGCCGCACTGCAGCAATTGCTCGACGAAACGCCGCGCTACTGGCGACATTTTGCGCTCCTGATGGCGCAAAAGCTGCGGATGTCGTTCATGAACGTCGAGGCGCTGACGCTGATGCCCGCCGCGCAGCGGCTCGCGTCGCGGCTTCTCATGATCGCGGACGGCTACGGCGGGATCAGCGCGCGGCACCGGCGGATCAAGCTGTCGCAGGAACGGCTCGGCGCGATGCTGTCGCTGTCGCGGCAGACTGCGAACCAGTTGCTGAAGAATCTCGCGGCGCGCGGCGTCGTGAAGCTGCACGTCGGGGAAATCGAGATCGTCGATCTGGATGCGCTGCGGGCGGCGAGCGGCGCGGCCGATCGTGCGGATGGCGGCGCGCGCGGTTCTTGCGATGCGCACGGCGTCGACGACATCGCGCGTGGCGGCGGCCGAGGGCAAGGCGATGCACGGGCCTCCGGCAATGTGGACGCCACCGGCGACGCAAGCGGCGCCGATACATCGCGCGCATCCCGCAGCCGTCCGTAGTCACGCAGGCGGCGACAGCCGCGCGAACGTGCGCCATCGTCGATGCCCTTCTCCGCGCAATGCGCACGCTCGTTTGCGCGCACTGCGGCAAACCATGACGACTGCGATGCGGGACGTCGAAGCAGAGCGCGCAACACGCGTGCCGTTCGTGCCGTTCGTTCCGTGTGTTCCGTGTGTTCCGTGTGTTCCGTGTGTTCCGTGTGTTCCGTGTGTTCCGTGCGTTCCGTGCGTTCCGTGCGTTTCGTGCGTTTCGTGCGTTTCGTGCGCATCGATCGCTCGCTTTCGTCGAGCCGCCCGCGACAAGGGTATTCACGCCTGTCCCACGGCGCGCTCGCGTTTCGCGCCGAACCATTCCCGCGCGTTCCGCCGACGCCCACGCGCGTCCGCTATCATCGCGCATCGCCCTCCGTCCGCACGCGCAACCGCCACCGTATGCCCGAATCCCGTACCGTCCACGGCCGCGCCTGGCCGATCTTTCTCGTGTTCCTGCGACTCGGCCTCACGTCGTTCGGCGGCCCGATCGCACACCTCGGCTACTTCCGCGACGAATTCGTCGCCCGCCGGCGCTGGCTCAGCGAGCGCAGCTACGCCGACCTCGTCGGCCTGTGCCAATTCCTGCCCGGTCCGGCGAGCAGCCAGGTCGGCATCGCGATCGGCCTGTCGCGCGCGGGCTATGCGGGCGCGCTCGCCGCGTGGGCAGGCTTCACGCTGCCGTCCGCGCTCGCGATGATCCTGTTCGCGTACGGCGTCGCCGGCGCGGCCGGCCACACGCTCGCGCCGGGCGCGCTGCACGGACTGAAGATCGTGTCGGCGGCCGTCGTCGCGCAAGCCGTCTGGGGCATGGCCCGCAACCTGTGCCCCGACGCGCGGCGCGTGACGATCATGACGATCGCCGCGAGCATCGCGCTCGTCGCGCCGTCGACGTGGACGCAGCTCGCCGTCATCGCGGGCGCGGGCTGCATCGGGCTCCTGCACGTCGATCCGGCGCGCGACGGCACGCACGACCCGTTGCCGATCTCCGTGGGCCGCCGCGCCGGCGCGGTCTTTCTCGTGCTGTTCGGCGCGCTGCTGATCGGTCTGCCGTTCGCCGCGCGCGCGTCGGGCAGCCATGCGCTCGCGATCGTCGATGCGTTCTATCGCGCGGGCGCGCTCGTGTTCGGCGGCGGGCACGTCGTGCTGCCGCTGCTGCAGGCGTCCGTCGTCGCGCCCGGCTGGGTCGGCGATCAGGCGTTTCTCGCGGGCTACGGCGCCGCCCAGGCGGTGCCCGGACCGCTCTTCACGTTCGCCGCATTTCTCGGCGCAGCGATGAAGGACGCGCCGTCGGGCTGGATCGGCGGCGCGCTCGCGCTCGTCGCGATCTTCGCGCCGTCGTTCCTGCTCGTGACGGGCGCGATCCCGTTCTGGGAGCGCTGGCGGAAGAACGCGCGGATGCAGGCCGCGCTCGCGGGCGTCAATGCGGCCGTGGTCGGCTTGCTGCTCGCCGCGCTCTATCAGCCGGTATGGACGAGCGCGATCCGCGCGCCCGCCGATTTCGTGCTCGCGCTCGTCGGCTTCGTCGCACTGACGTTCTGGCGCGTGCCGCCGTGGATCGTGGTCGTCGTCGCGTCCGTCGCGGGGTGGGTCGTCGTTTCGGCGTGATCGGGCGTCACGGGCCGGGCCTATCGTGGCGACCGGATCGCCGCCGGCTATCGGAGTGCTCGACGATTGCCGTCGCGGCAACGGCGACACACTCGGTTTCAACGTTGAGCGCCCGCCCGACTGAGCAGCCGGCCGGACGAAATGTGGGCATTGGACGCGAACCGCGCCCCGCATCATCGGATACGTCGATGCTTGTCGCCGCCACGCTCGCCGATTTCGAGTGAGGCGGCGCATCCGCCTCCGGCCGCCCCGAGTCGCCCGCGCAGCCGTCACCGGCTGCGCGGGCGCGCCGGACGCCCCTCGCGGGCGCATCCGGCGGCGGCGGAGGCGGAATCCGGCCGGCGCTCGACGCTACCGGCCGGACTCACGTCCCGCTCAGGGGAACGCCTTCGTCCCGAGCAGCGCCGCGACCGCGAAACCGGAGACGTTCAACTCCTGGTCCGGCGAGCCGGGGTAATCGTGGATGCCGTACGTCTGCGGATCGAGCACGTTGTTCACGATCCACGGCAGCGTCGTCGACGGCGCCTGCATGCCCTGCGTCGGCGCCCCGAGCAGCAGGATCACGTTGGAGAGCGCATAGGCGGGATCGGTCGACGGCGAGCGAATGCTGCCGTCGGCGGCCGTCTGATTGATCATCCACTGGATCGAACCCATGCTCTGCGAATTCGCGCCGAACACCCACGGCAGGTAGCCCTGCGGGAAGATCGTGTCGATGCCGAGCTCCGAATCCAGCGGAGCGCCCGTGTCGCGTCCGACCGAGTAACGCTGCGCGTTCGCCATGTAGAACTGCGACGGCACGTTGCTCTTCAGGAAGGACGCCTTCGCCGCGTAGTTCGGATTGTCCGGGAACAGCAGCCCGCCCGCGTTCATGCCGAGATAGACGTCGCCCTGGTCCGCCGCGTACTCGTACGGCCAGAACTGCCATGTGGTGCTGCCGACGGGCAGTTGCCACGAGCTGCCCGAGTAGCCGCTCGGATTGATGTTCTTCGCCAGGACGAAGTCGAGCGCCGCACGCGCGTTGGCGCCGTACTGGGTCACGAGCGCCGTGCTGCCGGTCAGCTGACGGTCGAGGTACAGCAGGTAGGCGAACAGCGCGGACGTCGCATCGACGCCGCGCACGTCGGCAATGCCGCCGCCCGGCGACGTCGGGATCGGATCGTATGGCGGCGTCATCGAATACACGTAGCGCCAACTGCCTTTCCAGTTCGGGTCGGTCATCTCCTCGCGGGCGGCCAGCCACGCGATGCCCTTTTCGAGGCCGGTCAGGTATTTGGCGTCGTGAGTGGCGCCGTAGGCAGCGGCGAGGCCGATCAACGCGTACTCCATGTCGGAGTCCGTGTTGGCGGTGCCGGAGTCGGCCTCGTCGGGAATCGCGCCGTTGATGTCCTGCTGCGCGAGGATGAAGTTCGCCATCTGCAGCGCCATCGTGCTCTGGGTGCCGGTGCCGCTAGTGCCGCCGGTACCGCTGGTGGTACTGGTGCCGCCGGTGCCGCTCGATTTGCCGGAACCGCCCGATGTGCTCGAACCGTGCGGCGATTTAAGGATGCTGGCGCTCGTCGCGCCGCCCGAGTCGTCCGAGCCGCCGCAAGCGGCGGTCATCAGGGTAACGGATGCGCAAAGCGCCGCACCGATCAAGGTCCGAGTGCCTCGTGAAAGTGCCATGGTGTCTATCTGCCTTTTCCAATAAGAAAGAAAAGTACCGCGCCCCCCCGGACGCGACGGCACACTACGTGCCGGACGGCGGTACGAACACCGCCGTCCGGCGAAATCGGGCACGGCGGGTATGCCGCCACGCCCTTAAAAAACGATGGAACCGCAATCGCTCACGCGAAGCGCACGGTGAACGGAGCATCGGTCGGCCGCTGCGATTCGACCCCTGGCGAGCGGGTACGCGTTGCTCGTCGGCGAAAAAATGCACGACCACCGGCCAATCTGCTGATGGAACGACAACGTGATGCAAGTAGGGTGGGCCCCCGTCAACGGCGAAAAAAAAGCCCTCCGATGGAGGGCTTTTTCTTCGAGACCGATTCGAAATCCTGTCACTACGTATCGCTTGATTTTTTCCGAACTGAAATGGTCAGATGACGAAGGCCGCTTACGCGAAGTTCTTCGCCGCGAAGTCCCAGTTCACGATGTTCCAGAACGCTTCGACGAACTTCGGACGCGCGTTGCGATAATCGATGTAGTAAGCGTGCTCCCACACGTCGATCGTGAGGAGCGGCTTGTCGGCCGTCGTGAGCGGCGTTGCGGCGTTGCTCGTCGACACGATGTCGAGCGAACCGTCCGCCTTCTTCACGAGCCACGCCCAGCCCGAGCCGAACGTGCCGACCGCGGCCTTCGTAAACGCTTCCTTGAACGCGTCGAACGAGCCCCACTTCGCGTTGATCGCGTCGCCGAGCGCGCCCGTCGGCGCGCCGCCGCCCTGCGGCGACAGGCTGTTCCAGAAGAACGTGTGATTCCAGATTTGCGCGGCGTTGTTGAAGACGCCGCCCGACGACTTCTTCACGATCTCTTCCAGCGGCAGGTTCTCGAACTCGGTGCCGGGGATCAGATTGTTCAGGTTCGTCACATAGGTCTGATGATGCTTGCCGTAGTGATACTGGATCGTCTCCTGCGAGATGTGCGGAGCGAGCGCGTCTTCAGCGTACGGCAACGGCGGGAGCGTATGAGCCATGATCGGTTCCTTCGAAGTGTATGTAGGGAGGGCAATGTTGGATGCCGCGGAACGCCCGATTGTAGGCGACTCCGAATAACCCCGCAAACCCGCGGGCCTTTATCCGTCGTCTCCAAAAAATCGACGTTGATGCGGCGTGCGCGGCCTGCCGATCGACGCCTGCAAGAGCGCGCATCGTCTGCGGGCCGCGCACGCGGCGCACAATCAGAATGTATCCGAAAGACGCGGTTGCACGTCGGCAAGCGACACGTCCGCCGAGCCCTCCGCGAGATGCACAGTCAGCCGGCGCTGCGGCTTGAGCGCCGCGGGCGCGCGCACCGCGCGGCCCGTCTGCGCATCGATGAGCGCCGCGTAGCCGCGCTCGAGCGTGCGTCGCGGGCTCAGCACCTCGAGCCGCGCCGCGCACGCGGCGACGCATGCGGTGTCGCGCTCGTGGCGACGCTGCAGCGCGGCGTCGAGTCTTTGCGCGAGCGCCGCGAGCACCTGGCGGGCCTGCGAGACGTCGGGCCGCGCGCGCTGCCAACGCAGTTGCACGAGCGCGAAGCGCGCACGCGCGTCGCGCACGGGCCGCGCGCCCGCCGCCGCGAGCCGCGCCGCAAGCTGGCCCACGTGCGTGGATTGACGCTGCAGCCGCTCGGCCGGACTGATCATTCGACGCGCGAGCCAGTCGAGCTGCTGCGCGCGCAGATCGAGGCCGCGTCTCAGGCCGCGCGCGAGCGCGTTCTGCCGGTCGTTCAGCTCGCGCAGCAACAGCGCGCGCTGCGGACTCACCAGCTCGGCCGCGCCGGTCGGCGTCGGCGCACGCACGTCGGCCGCGAAATCGGCGATCGTGAAATCGGTCTCGTGGCCGACGCCGCAGACGACGGGCACCTCGCTCGCCGCGATCGCACGCGCGAGCCCCTCGTCGTTGAACGACCACAAGTCTTCGATCGAGCCGCCGCCGCGGCAGACGATCAGCACGTCGACCTCGCGCCGCGCGTTCGCAGTCTCGACCATCGCGGCCAGCTTCTCCGCCGCGCCCGCGCCCTGCACGGGCGCCGGGTAGACGATCACCGGCACGTGCGGCGCGCGGCGCGCGAGCGTCGTCAGCGCGTCGCGCAGCGCGGCCGCCTGCAGCGACGTGACGATGCCGATCGCACGCGGATGCGTCGGCAGCGGCCGCTTGCGCTCGGGCGCGAAGAGCCCTTCGGCCTCGAGCTGCGCCTTCAGCCGCAGAAACGCTTCGTAGAGCCGCCCCTGCCCGGTGCGCCGGACCGCCTCGACGTTCAGTTGCACGTCGCCGCGCGGCTCGTACATCGTGACGAGCGCGCGCACTTCGATCTTGTCGCCTTCGCGCGGCGTGAACTCCGCGTGCTGCGCGCGGCCGCGGAACATCACGCAGCGCATCTGCGCCTGCTGATCCTTGATCGAGAAGTACCAGTGGCCGCTCGCCGCGCGCGTGAAGTTCGACACTTCGCCCGCGACCCACAGCAGCGGGAAGGTACGCTCGAGCATCGTGCCGATCGCGCGGTTGAGCGCGGACACGGGAATCACGCCATCGCCCGCGGGCGTGCCCCCGGGGCCGGCGAAGGTGGTTTCGGAATGCATGGACGCTCGGAAAATTTCAGGCGGCCCAACGATAGACCGCCTCGGCGCGCGCGGCAAGCCGCTCGTGCAGGGCCTCGCAAGTGTCCACACCATGCGGGAAACGGGGACGGGGTTGTAACAATCTCCTCGAAACCCCTGATGATTTCGACCAACCCTTTGATTTCAATCATTTTTTCAGAGAATTCGACGTGCATCCCGCCGACCGGAAGCCCGCCGCACGGCCCTGCCGGACGCATCGCCGCAGAGTTTTTCACAGAGTTATCCACAGGCTGCTCGAATCTGCGACGGCGCGGCGCACGCCGCTCGCCGTATCCGTGCGACTTGCCGGCCGCGCGGCGGGCGCGCTAGAGTGCCGCCTTTCGAAGACCGCGCGGCCGCCGGCCGCCTTCCGGAGAAACGTGTTGACGAATCCATCCCCAGCCGCGCTGCGCGGCGCCCCACGCATCGCGTCATGAACGCGCAGTCGGGACTCCTCGCGCGCGCCGAAGCGCGCCTGACGCGTGAGTGGCAGCGCCGCGGCGCGCTCGCATGGGCGCTCACGCCATTCGCGTGCGCGTTCGGCGCGATCGCCGCGCTGCGCCGCGCCGCCTATGCGCGCGGCTGGAAGGAGCGGATCGATTGCGGCGTACCCGTCGTCGTCGTCGGCAACGTGACGGTCGGCGGCACCGGAAAGACGCCGACCGTGATCGCGCTCGTCGACGCATTGCGCACCGCGGGCTTCACGCCGGGCGTCGTATCGCGCGGCTATGGCGCGAGGATCGTCGCGCCCACCGCGGTCACGCCCGCGTCGCCGCCGCAGCAGGCGGGCGACGAGCCGCTCCTGATCGCGCGCCGCACGCTCGCGCCCGTATGGGTGTGCCCGGACCGCGTCGCGGCCGTGCGCGCGCTCACGACCGCACATCCGGACGTCGACGTCGTCGTCAGCGACGACGGCCTGCAGCACTACCGGCTCGCTCGCACGGTCGAGATCGTCGTGTTCGATCATCGCCTGGGCGGCAACGGCTTCCTGCTGCCCGCCGGACCGCTGCGCGAGCCGCTCTCGCGCCGCCGCGACGCGACGCTCGTCAACGATCCGTACAGCCGCGCACTGCCGCCGTGGCCCGACACGTTCGCGCTCACGCTCGCGCCCGGCGACGCGTGGCATCTCGATCAGCCGTCGCGCCGCAAGCCGCTCGCGCAGTTCGCGGGCGAGCGCGTGCTCGCCGCGGCGGGCATCGGCTCGCCCGAGCGCTTCTTCGCGACGCTGCGCGCGGCAGGCGTCGCGCCCGCGACGCGCGCGCTGCCCGACCATTACGCGTTCGCCGACAACCCGTTCGTCGACGATCATTTCGATGCGATCCTGATCACCGAGAAGGATGCAGTAAAATTGGGGACTTCGTGGCGCGACGCTCGAATCTGGGTCGTCCCGGTCGAAGCCGCGCTCGACCCCCGCCTTATCGCTCTCGTTGTGGAGAAACTCCGTGGACGCACGCCTGCTTGAAATCCTTGTATGCCCCATTTGCAAGGGCCCGCTCCACTACGACCGCGGTGCGCAGGAGCTCGTCTGCAACGCGGACAAGCTCGCGTACCCGATCCGCGACGGCATCCCGGTGATGCTCGTCGACGAAGCGCGCCAGACGGTCGAAGGCACGCCGGTCGATCCGGCCGGCCCGGCCCAGGGCCGCTGACGAAAGCGCCGCGCGCCGATCGTTTCGCATCGCGCGCGCCTTCGTCGTTCCGCCCGAGCGCCGGCGCCGAACCGCCGACCGCTCGGCACAACGCCGCCACCCGCCTCGCCAGGCGGGCGCATGTTCCGAACCCTATCCGCTTCGCGCACGTCCGATGACCTCCCCGCTCCCTTTCGTCGCCGTCGTTCCCGCCCGCCTCGCGTCGACCCGCCTGCCGAACAAGCCGCTCGCCGATCTCGGCGGCAAGCCGATGGTCGTGCGCGTCGCCGAACGCGCGCGCGAAGCGGGCGCGCAGCAGGTGCTCGTCGCATCCGACGCGCAGAGCGTCCTCGACGCGGTGCGCGAACACGGCTTCGACGCGGTGCTGACGCGCGCCGACCACCCGTCCGGCACCGACCGTCTTGCGGAAGTCGCCGCGAAGCTCGGTTTTAGCGACGACACGATCGTCGTCAATGTGCAGGGCGACGAGCCGCTGATCGATCCGCAACTGGTCCGCGACGTAGCGTCGCACCTCGCCGCGCATCCGTCGTGCGCGATCGCGACGGCCGCGCACCCGCTGCACGACGCGCAGGACGTGTTCAACCCGAACTACGTGAAGGTCGTGCTCGACGCGAACGGCGTCGCGCTGTACTTCTCGCGCGCGCCGATTCCGTGGTCGCGCGACGCGTACCTGCCGCACTGGCCGAACGTCGCCGCGATGCCCGCGCCGACGTGCCCGGTCTATCGGCACATCGGCCTTTACGCGTATCGCGCGCGCTTCCTGCGCACGTATCCGACGCTCGCGCAAGCCCCGATCGAGGCGGCCGAGCAGCTCGAGCAACTGCGCGCGATGTGGCACGGCGAGCGCATTGCCGTGCTCGTCACCGAGCACGCGCCCGAAGCCGGCATCGATACGCCGGCCGATCTCGAACACGTGCAGGCCCTTTTTCGGTCTCGCGCCAAATAACCCATGGCATAATCGGGCGATTGTGCGAGCGATCCGCCCGCGCCGCTCACCGAGATTCGCCCCAAGCCCGCCGTCATTCGCCGGCCGCCGCGCGTTGCTTCCGACGCGCCGCAGTCAGACCGGCCGACCGCGCTTGCAGCAGAACCGCCGAGCCGCGCAGCCGATGCCATAGCGTCTCGCGCCAAAGCATTCACATACCGGAGATATCACCATGCGTTTGATCCTGTTGGGCGCGCCCGGCGCGGGAAAAGGCACCCAGGCAAACTTCATCAAGGAAAAGTTCGGCATCCCGCAAATTTCGACGGGCGACATGCTGCGCGCCGCCGTGAAGGCCGGCACGCCGCTCGGCGTCGAGGCGAAGATTTACATGGACGAAGGCAAGCTCGTGCCGGATTCGCTGATCATCGGCCTCGTCAAGGAGCGCCTGAAGGAAGCGGACTGCGCAAACGGCTATCTGTTCGACGGTTTCCCGCGCACGATCGCGCAGGCTGACGCGATGAAGGAAGCGGGCGTCGCGATCGACTACGTGCTCGAAATCGACGTACCGTTCTCGGAGATCATCGAACGGATGAGCGGCCGCCGCACGCACCCGGCGTCGGGCCGCACGTACCACGTGAAGTTCAATCCGCCGAAGGTCGAAGGCCGGGACGACGTGACGGGCGAGCCGCTGATCCAGCGCGACGACGACAAGGAAGAGACGGTGAAGAAGCGCCTCGAAGTGTACGAAGCGCAGACGAAGCCGCTCATCACGTACTACGGCGACTGGGCGCAACGCGGCGAGGAGAACGGCCTGAAGGCGCCCGCGTACCGGAAGATCTCCGGCCTCGGCAGCGTCGACGAAATCCGCGCGCGCGTGTTCGATGCGCTGAAGTAACCACGCCGGGACGAAGCGCGGCGCACGCCGCCCGTCCATGACGACAAGGAAACCGCCCTCCACGGGCGGTTTTTTTCGTCCGGTCGTTCGCTTCGCGCCGCGCTTGGGCGGCCGCTCGTACAATCGTCGCAAGGCGCGTGGCGCGTCACGACATTCGAACGACATTCATTCCAATCCAGGAGAAGGAGCGATCATGGAGATTCGCGACAACGTCTTTCTGATCACGGGCGGCGCATCGGGGCTCGGCGCGGGCACCGCGCGCCTCTTGACCGAAGCGGGCGGCAAGGCCGTGCTCGCCGACCTCAATCAGGACGCGGGCGAAGCGCTCGCGCGCGAGTTGGGCGGCGTGTTCGTCAAGTGCGATGTCGCGCGCGAGGACGACGCGCAGGCGGCCGTCGCGGCCGCGACGAAGTTCGGCACGCTGCGCGGGCTCGTCAACTGCGCGGGCATCGCGCCCGCGTCGAAGACGGTCGGCAAGGACGGCCCGCACCCGCTCGACCTGTTCGCGAAGACAATCGCCGTGAACCTGATCGGCACGTTCAACATGATCCGCGTCGCCGCCGCCGCGATGGCCGCGAACGAGCCGACGCAAACGGGCGAGCGCGGCGTGATCGTCAGCACCGCGTCGGTCGCCGCGTTCGACGGCCAGATCGGCCAGGCCGCGTATGCGGCGTCGAAGGCCGGCGTCGCCGGCATGACGCTGCCGATTGCGCGCGACCTGTCGCGCAACGCGATCCGCGTGATGACGATCGCGCCCGGCCTCTTCGAAACGCCGATGCTGCTCGGGATGCCGAAGGAAGTGCAGGATGCGCTCGGCGCGATGGTGCCGTTCCCGCCGCGCCTCGGCAAACCGGCCGAGTACGCGATGCTCGTCAAGCAGATCGTCGAGAACCCGATGCTCAACGGCGAAGTGATCCGCCTCGACGGCGCGATCCGGATGCAACCGAAGTAAAAGCGGCCGCGTGCAGAGACGGCGCTGCGCGGGCGTCGCGGCATCGCCGCATCGCCCGCCGAACGAAGAAACGCCCGCGAGATGCATCGGCATTCGCGGACGTCGTTACATTGTATGGTCAGATCCGAGCGGACATTCGAAGCGCGTCGCGCCCGCTCGCTCGATCGATCGATCGTCTGCGTTTGAGCACGGCGTCGAGCCCCCTGCCGCTGCCCGTCGATCAATCGTCTTCGTCGCGCTGCATCCGCTGCCGCAATTCGCCGACCTGCGCCTCGACGATCGTCGCATCGGCCGCGTCGGGCCGCTCGCCGAGATACGTCTCCAGATCCTCGAGCGCGGGCCGCAGGTAATCGAGCCGCGCATACGCGAAGCCGCGGTCGCGCACTTCGTCGAGCTGTCCCGGCAGCAGGATCACGAGCCGCTCCTGCACGCCGAGCAGCCGCTGCCAGCGTTCCGTCTGCAGATAGACGGCCTTCAGGTTGTTCAGCATCCGCGCGACGACCTCGCGATCGGTCGCCGGCTGCAGCAACGCGCGCAGCACGCTCGTCGCGCCGCCGTCGGCGCGGGCGACGTATGGCTCGAGCATCTCGACGAGTTCCGACTCCGACAGCGAGCGCCCCGTCGTCGGATCGAGGATCGCGTCGCCGTCGGGCAGCGCGATGCGCAGCAGGAAATGCCCGGGAAACGACACGCCGTGCGCCGGCACGCCGACCTGCTCGGCGAGCTCCAGATACAGCACCGCGAGCGAGATCGGAATCCCGCGGCGGCGCTTCAGCACCATGTTCAGATAGCTGTTGTCCGGGTCGTAGTAGTCGTTGTGGTTGCACGCGAAGCCGAGTTCGCGGAAGAAGAAGTCGTTCAACAGCGCGAGCTTGTCGCTTGCGCCGGCGCCGTGCGGCAGGCGCTTGACGAGCCGCGCCGCGAGCGCGTCGAGCTCGGCGAGCACGCCTTGCAGGTCCACGTCGGGATAGGCGTCCTGCGCGAGCGACAGCGCCGCCTCGGTGAGCGGCAGGCCGTCGTCTTCGGCAACGAGCGAACTGAAATAGTCGAGAACGCGAGTCATGGAATCCGTTACTTGGCGCGTCGTCTGAAGTACGCGTATTTGAAGCCCATCAGCCACAACATACCGAAATATAGTGCGGCGAACAGAACGAGGCAGGCGCCCATCAGCGCGATCCGCTCGAACGGCACCGCGCGCATCGCGGTCCAGTCGAAATTGAGCGCGAGCCAGTGCATCACGCCCGCGAGCACGAGCGACGCGCCCGCGAGCTGCACGAAGAAGCGCAGCCAGCCGGGCGACGGCTGATAGATGCCGCGGCGGCGCAGCCCGACGAACAGCAGGAAAGAATTCAGGCACGCGCCGACGCCGATGCTGAGCGTCAAGCCCGCCGCGCCGATGATCGGCACGAATACATAGTTCGACAACTGCGTGACGACGAGCACGCCGATCGCGATCTTCACGGGCGTCTTGATGTCCTGCTTCGCGTAGAAGCCGGGCGCGAGGATCTTGATGAGGATGATGCCGACGAGGCCGATCCCGTACGCGGCGAGCGCGCGCGCAACCATCGTGACCGTGTGCGCGTCGAATTTGCCGTAGTTGAAGAGCGTCGCGGTCAACGGCTCGGCGAAGAAGAACAGCGCGAGCGCACTCGGCGCGGCAAGCAGGAAAGTAACCCGCAGCCCCCAGTCGAGGAGCGCCGAATACTCGGTCGAATCGGCATCGACGTGCGCCTTCGACAGGCTCGGCAGCAGGATCGTGCCGAGCGCGACGCCGAGGAGCGCGGTCGGGAACTCCATCAGCCGGTCCGCGTAGTTGATCCACGACACGGCGCCCTGCCCGAGCCGCGACGCGATGTTCGTATTGATGATGAGCGACAGTTGCGCGACCGACACCGCGAACGTCGCGGGCACCATCTTCGCAAGCACGCGCTTCACGCCAGGATGCGCGAGCGCGCGCAGCGGATTGACGCCGATCGCGGGCACCATGTCGATCTTCTTCAGGCCAGGCAGCTGCACCGCGAACTGCAGGACGCCGCCCGCGATCACCGCCCACGCGAGCGCGTAGACGGGCACCTTCAGATGCGGCGCAACAAACACGGCCGCGACGATGAACGCGACGTTCAGCAGCACGGGCGCGAACGCGGGCAGCGAGAAGCTCTTGTACGTGTTGAGCACACCCGACGCGAGCGTCGTCAGCGAGATGAACACGATGTACGGGAACATGATCTGCGTCATCGTGACGGCAAGCGGGAATGCCTGCCCGTCCGTGCGCAGCCCCGACGCGACCGCGAACACGACCCACGACGCGCCGGCGACCCCGACGAGCGACAGGAGCGCGAGCGCCCACGCGAGCACGGTCGACATCGCATCGACGAGCGCCTTCGTCGCATCGTGCCCTTTTTGATTCTTGAACTCGGCGAGAATCGGCACGAACGCTTGCGAGAACGCGCCTTCGGCGGACAGCCGGCGCAGCAGGTTCGGAATGCGGAACGCGACGTAAAACGCGTCGGTGAATTGACTGGCGCCGAACGCACGGGCGATCAGCGTTTCTCGGGCCAGACCGGTCACGCGCGACAGCAGCGTGAAGCCGCTGACCGTCAGCAGGGCTCGGAATAGATTCATGGGGCGCTTATTATACGGACCTCGGGCGTCGGCAACCGGTAGGCCTGAGGAAAAGGGCGGGCATACCGGCGTGGGCGATGCGGCAAGATGCGGCCCGCGCTTGCCACTCGTTTTATTTTGTTGTTATAATTCTCGGTTTCTGAGCCTGTCATACGCATTGCGTGGCGTCGCCAAGCATCGTTTCGCAGTCAAGCGTGCCGGCCGGCCTCGGTTAAACCGACGTTTTTTTGCGCTCCCGGGCAATCGCTCCCGGGAGTCGAATCGAAAAGCAGCGCTTGGCCGTCAGGCTCCAAGCTCTGGAAACAGGACAGGATAAGGAACCGTCATGGCTAACTCCGCACAAGCACGCAAGCGCGCCCGCCAGGCAGCGAAGGCAAACTCGCACAACTCGGCGCTGCGCTCGAAATTCCGCACCGCGATCAAGGCCGTCCGCAAGGCGATCGACGCTGGCGATCACGCCAAGGCCGCCGAAGTCTTCAAGGCCTCGACGAAGACGATCGACACGATTGCCGACAAGAAGATTGTTCACAAGAACAAGGCCGCTCGCCACAAGAGCCGCCTCGCCGCAGCCGTCAAGGGCCTGCAAGCGCAAGCTGCGCAGTAAATCCGGCGCGCCCGCGAAGCGGGCGCCCTGTTTCCTCTGCGATCGACAAAAAAGCCCGCTTCATGCGGGCTTTTTTGCTGGGTCTTCGGGGGACATTTCGACGGCCATCTCTCGACGCCTCCTTTCGATGCCTCCTTTCGATGCCTCAATTGTCGGCTTTGCCGGGCTGCCGCCCGAGCGATCCGAGCCACCGCCTCATCGCGTCACTTCTGCGCCCTGTCGTAATCAGGCAGTTCGCACGCCTCGGTGACGACGAGGTTGTTGTCCTTCGCGAAATTCATCACGAAATCGAATGCCATCGGCTCGATGTCGCGCAGCCGGGCATCGACGATCACGCATTTGAGGTCGCCGAGCAGCGTCGGCCGCACGTAGCGCGAATACTGAAGGCGGGCATTGGGCCCACTCGCTCCCGGGCCGTAGCACGACATCACGCCAGCCAGGCGTTCGGACCAATCGCTCGGCCGAAACTTCTTCCCATCTTTCGTGATGCCCTGAATGAAATATTCGGTCGGGAGAGTTTCAGCCATGAGGGTACCCAAGTGACGGCCCAGCAGTGCGCAGGCGAAGCTTCGCCTGCGCACTTCGAACACAATGGAAGCGGTTTCGCGGCGGCCCGCGACGAGCCCGCCTGAACGAGCGTTCCGGCTTGCGGCGCATCGCGCGCAGGCAAGCCGCCGCCCTGGCCGATTGTGTCCGGCAGACCAAGCATGAACCTTGCCCGCCGGGCTTGAGAAAACTTCGAAATTATACCGCAGCGCGCCATCGCGCGTCGTGTCGAACGCATGCCGGAAACCGGAAGCGCACCGTCCCGCGCGGCGGGCGGCGACGGCGCGCGGCAGCGGCTCGTCAAAGCGGAAAAAATCCTTTATGCTGCATCGAGTTATCACATCCGACGGCGGCGCCGTCCGGCGCGTTCTCCGCCGGGTGAGTCCGCCGCGTTTCGTTTCATGATCGCCAAAACCATTCGTCACTACCTGCAGTTCAAGGATTTCTCGCTGGAAGACTACGAGTACGTGCTCGAACGCACGGGTATCCTGAAGCGCAAATTCAAGAACTACGAGACCTATCACCCGCTGCACGACCGCACGCTCGCGATGATCTTCGAGAAGAGTTCGACACGTACGCGCCTGTCGTTCGAAGCCGGGATCTTCCAGTTGGGCGGCCATGCCGTGTTCATGAGCACGCGCGACACGCAGCTCGGCCGCGGCGAGCCCGTCGAGGATTCGGCGCAGGTGATCTCGCGAATGGTCGACATCATCATGATCCGCACGTTCGAGCAGGACATCATCCAGCGCTTCGCCGAGAATTCGCGCGTGCCGGTAATCAATGGTCTGACGAACGAATACCACCCGTGCCAGGTGCTCGCCGACATCTTCACGTATTACGAACACCGCGGCCCGATCCGCGGCAAGACGGTTGCGTGGATCGGCGATGCGAACAACATGCTGTACACGTGGATTCAGGCCGCGCGCATCCTCGACTTCAAGCTGCGCCTGTCGACGCCGCCCGGCTATACGCTCGACGCGAAGCTCGTCGATCCGGAAAGCACGCCGTTCTATCAGGTGTTCGACGATCCGAACGAAGCGTGCAAGGGCGCGGATCTCGTCACGACCGACGTCTGGACGAGCATGGGCTTCGAAGCGGAGAACGAAGCGCGCAAGCAGGCGTTCGCCGACTGGTGCGTCGACGGGGAGATGATGTCGCACGCGAATCCCGACGCGCTCTTCATGCACTGCCTGCCCGCGCACCGCGGCGAGGAAGTGACGGCGGGCGTGATCGACGGGCCGCAGAGCGTCGTGTGGGACGAGGCGGAAAACCGCCTGCACGTGCAGAAGGCGCTGATGGAGTTCCTGCTGCTCGGGCGGTTGAATCACTGACGCGGGAGCTCGCACCGCCGCCGCGACGGCGCATCGAGCGCCGACACACCCTTCTTCGTCGCCACGAAAAACCTCGCTGGTTCGCAGCGAGGTTTTTTATTGCCGATGCGCGCGCGTCCGCGCTCCGCCTACAGGCACACCGGCTCCGCCTCCAGTTCGACGCCGAAACGCTCCAGCACGTCGCGCTGAATTGCGCGCGCGAGCGCGAGCACATCGGCGCCTGTCGCGCCGCCCCGATTGACGAGCACGAGCGCCTGCCGCTCGTGGACGGCCGCCGCGCCGAGCGTCCGCCCCTTCCACCCGCAGCGGTCGATGAGCCAGCCGGCCGCAAGCTTCACGCGGCCGTCCGGCTGCGAATACGACACGACGTCCGGCTCCCGCGCGCGCAGCGCGGCGAACGCATGCGCGTCGATCACCGGATTCTTGAAGAAGCTGCCAGCGTTGCCGAGCTCGAGCGGATCGGGCAGCTTCGCGCGCCGGATCGCGACGACTGCGTCGAACGCGTCGCGCGCACTCGCTCGGCTCGCGTCGATCCCGCGCGCGGCAAGCTCGCGCGCGACGTCCGCGTAGCCGAGCCGCGGCGTCCACGCCTTCGGCAAGCGAAACGTCACCGCCACGATCGCGAAACGGCCACGCCCTTCCCGCTTGAAGAAGCTGTCGCGATAGCCGAATGCACAGCGCTGCGCATCGAATTCGACGATCTCGCCCGTCGCGAGCTCGACCGCGCGCAGCGACGCGAAATGTTCCTTCATCTCGATCCCGTACGCGCCGATGTTCTGGATCGGAGCCGCGCCGACCGTGCCTGGAATCAGCGCGAGGTTCTCGAGCCCCGGCATCCCTTTTGCGAGCGTCCATTCGACGAACGCATGCCAGTTCTCGCCGCCGCCCGCCTCGACGTACCACGCGCCGTCGTCTTCGCGCACGAGCGCGCGACCGCGGATTTCGTCGAGCAGCACGAGGCCGTCGAAGTCGCCCGTGAACACGACATTGCTGCCGCCGCCGAGCACGAGCGTGTCGAGCCCCGCGACGCGTGGATCGCCCGCGAGCGACGCGAACTGCTCGGGCGAGCCGATCCGCGCCGCGACGCGCGCGCGCACGTCGAAGCCGAACGTGTTGTGCGCACGCAGCGGATAGTCGGGAATCAATCGGATGGAAGAATCGGGACGGAACATCGGCATTCGCGGTTGCGCCGGCGCGCGGTCAAGCCTGCGGCCTTGGGCAAATGTAGGGGCGCCGGTAAAATGGCGGTCAGCCCGCAATTATAGCGAGTGACCGCGCGCAGGCCGCGCGCGGCACGCTCTACAGGAGAATGCCATGCCATCGTTCGACGTCGTTTCCGAAGCGAACATGATCGAAGTGAAAAATGCAGTCGAGCAATCGAACAAGGAAATTTCCACCCGCTTCGACTTCAAAGGCTCCGACGCGCGCGTCGAGCAGAAGGAGCGCGAGCTCACGCTCTACGCCGACGATGAATTCAAGCTCGGCCAGGTCAAGGACGTGCTCATCGGCAAGTTGGCGAAGCGCAACGTCGACGTGCGCTTCCTCGACTACGGCAAGATCGAGAAGATCGGCGGCGACAAGGTGAAGCAGGTTGCGACGATCAAGAAAGGCGTGTCGGGTGACCTCGCGAAAAAGGTCGTGCGCATCGTGAAGGACAGCAAGATCAAGGTGCAGGCGAGCATCCAGGGCGATGCGGTGCGCGTGTCCGGCGCGAAGCGCGACGATCTGCAAAGCGTGATCTCGCTGCTGCGCAAGGAAGTGACCGACACGCCGCTCGACTTCAACAACTTCCGCGACTGAAACCGGACGAGCCGCTCGCCGGTCGTATCGTAGCGGGCGGCTTCAGGTCGGGCGCGCCAGTCGCGGCGCGACAAGTCGTCGAAGGTCGATTCGCCGTGCGCCGCGCACCGTATCGCGTGGAGCGGATGCGTCGTTCGCGGCGTGACGGTCGGCTGAATAAGCGGACGCACCGTTCGCCAAGCGGCAAATCGTCGAGATTAAGCGCGTCTTCGTTGCACGCGCCGCAGCGGCTTGCGTGATTTATGCGCGAGCACAACGGACTCCGGAACACGCGGTGCGCCTTGCATCTGCGCTCGTTCGCGTGCCGCTTGCGCTAACTGCAGCATCAACGTTTGAGGATGCGATCGACGCCCGAATCGCGTGCGCCGCCGATGCAAAACCGGCCTTCCCGCTCCGATCGAACACATCTCGATGCGCGACGGCACCGCGACGCGCATCGTATCCGCGTGTCCCGAACGAAACCAAACGAAATCGGGCGAATCCGCCCAGATTACACGCCGGTCTTCTTCTGCCCGATCCGGCTTTCCTCGCCTGCAATGAGCTTCGAAATGTTCGAGCGATGCCGCCAGATCAACAGCACGCTCATCGCAAGCACCGCCCACGCGACGGGATTGTTGCGCGTGCCGAACAGAAACACGTCGAAAACCGGCGCAAACACGGCGGCGACGAGCGCCGCAAGCGACGAATAGCGGAAGAAGAACGCGACGATGACCCAGGTCAGCGCGGTCGCGAGGCCGAGCACCGGATGCACGGCAAGCAGCACGCCCGCCGCGGTCGCGACGCCCTTGCCGCCCTGGAAGCGGAAGAAAACCGGATACAGGTGGCCGAGGAACACGGCGGTCGCCGACAGTGCGACGCCGATCTCGCCGCCGATGCCGAAGCGCCTGACGAGCCAAACCGCAAGCCAGCCCTTGAACGCGTCGCCGACGAGCGTGAGAATCGCCGCCTTCTTGTTGCCGCTGCGCAGCACGTTGGTCGCGCCGGGATTCTTCGAGCCATACGAGCGGGGGTCGGCGAGCCCCATCGCGGCGCTGACGACGACGGCAAACGACACCGATCCGATCAGATAGGCGGCGACGGTAGCGAGCAGGATCTGCATGCGAAGGACTCTTGTTTCAACGTATAGGTTGGATGGGCGGCCTCGGTCGCGAGGTCGCGGCGGCGCTCATTCTACCGAACCGGCGCGGCACGCCATGCGGGTGAAACCCTCAGTCGACGATTGCGCACTGCACGGGCCGTGCATCCAGGAGCGTCGTCAGCGCCGCGGGCGCGAGGCTCACGAGGTAGCCGCGCCGGCCGCCGTTCAGGTAGATCGACGGCAAGTCGAGGATCGTCGATTCGACGTAGACGGGCATCGCCTTCTTCGTGCCGAACGGCGACGTGCCGCCGACGAGGTAGCCCGAATGCCGGTTCGCGACCTCGGGCTTGCACGGCTCGACGCGCTTCGCGCCGATCTGCCGCGCGAGGTTCTTCGTCGACACCGTGCGATCGCCGTGCATCAGGATGATGAGCGGCTTCGCGCGCTCGTCTTCCATCACGAGCGTCTTGACGACGGCGTGCTCGTCGACGCCCAGTTGCCGCGCCGATTCGGACGTGCCGCCGTGGTCGACGTAATCGTAGACGTGCTCGCCGAACGCGACGCTGTGGCGGCGCAGGAACTGCGTCGCAGGCGTTTCGGAAATGTGTTTGGATTTGCTCATGTGCGCATTTTAATTGCAGGCGGCGCACGGGACTATTGTCCGAATGGCAGATTGTCCGCGCGGCCGCCGCGTGGCACGATCGTCGGCACACGGTCGGCAACGGCGCGACGTCGCGCTCGCGCCGACCATACGGAGACGCCATGACAACCCATTTTTCCGCTGGCGCGGCGATCGACGTCGACGCGCTGATCGCCGCGTTGCCGTCGCGGATCGCGGCACTGCCCGCGCGCATCGCCGAACGCATGCCTGATCACGTCGCGCTGATCGAGGACGCGCGCCGGCTCACGTACGCGCAGCTCGCGCATGCGATCGACGCGGCCGCCGACCGGCTGCGAAGCCTCGGCGTGCAAGGCGGCGACCGCGTGATGATCGTCGCGGAGAACAGTGTCGCGCAGCTCGTGCTGCTGTTCGCCACGACGCGGCTCGCAGCATGGGCGATCGTGTCGAACGCGCGCCTTGCGGCGGCCGAGCTCGATGCGATCGCCGCGCATGCGCAGCCGCGCCTGATTGCGTTCGTCACCGGCACGTCGCCCGACGCGTGCGCGCATGCCGAACGGTGCGGCGCGCAGCAGGCCGCGCCGTTCGAGCTCGACATCGGCGCGTGGTCCTACACGCTCGACGCGAGCGTGCGCGCGGAACCGGTCGAAGCGGACGGCGCACGCCAGTGCGCGGCGCTCATCTATACGACGGGCACGACCGGCACGCCGAAGGGCGTGATGCTGTCGCACCGCAACCTGCTGTTCGTCGCGGCGGTGTCGAGCACGCAGCGGCGCGTCGCGCCGACCGACGTGGTCTACACGGTGCTGCCTGTGTCGCACGTCTATGGGCTCGCGTCGGTATGCCTCGGCAGCCTCTACGCGGGCGCAACGCTCAAGCTCGTGCCCCGCTTTTCGCCGGAGGCGCTGCGCCGCGCGCTCGCCGACGAGCGCGTAACCCTCTTCCAGGGCGTGCCGGCCATGCACGCGAAACTGCTCGAGCATCTCCGCGCGCACGGACACGCGTGGCACGCACCGCATCTGCGCTTCGTCTATTCGGGCGGCTCGCCGCTCGACGCCGATCTGAAAGCGCGCGTCGAACGCGTCTACGGCCTGCCGCTGCACAACGGCTACGGGATGACCGAGAGCAGCCCGACGATCACGCAAACGCCGATCGACGCGCCGCGCGCCGACTGCTCGGTCGGCATGCCGATTCCGGGCGTCGCCGTCCGCTTCCGCACGGCGAACGGCGCCGACGTCGCGCCGGGCGAAGTCGGTGAGCTGTGGGTGCGCGGACCGAACGTGATGCTCGGCTACTACCGCAATCCGGAAAGCACGCGCGCGGCCGTCACGGCGGACGGCTGGCTGAAGACAGGCGACCTCGCGCGCGCGGCCGACGACGGCGCGGTGACGATAGCCGGCCGCAGCAAGGAACTCATCATTCGCTCGGGCTTCAACGTCTATCCGTCCGAAGTCGAACAGGCGCTGAACGCGCATCCGGACGTCGTGCAGTCGGCCGTGATCGGGCGCGCGGTCGAAGGCAACGAGGAGGTGATCGCGTTCGTCGAGCTCGCGCCGAATGCAGCCGCAACCGAAGACGATCTGAAGGACTGGTGCGCGGGCCGGCTCACCCCGTACAAGCGCCCCGCGCAGATCCGCGCGCTTGCCGCGCTGCCAGCCGCGTCGACGGGCAAGGTGCTCAAGCACAGGCTGCGCGAGATGCTGTGACGTGGCGCGGCTCGCACGCCGGCGTCCGACGCACACGGAGAGCGGATGCCGGAAGGACGAAGATGTTCCGCAAACGACCGATGCCTGAATGATCGATGCGTGAAGGATCGATCATCCGCACTCGACGCGCGAACCGCGCGGCGGATGCGCGAGTCGCGCGCGACGAATGGGCGCAACAAGGTCGCCGCGGGCGTCACCCGCGCGGATGATGCGCCGCATGCAGCGTCTTCAGCCGCTCGCGCGCGACGTGCGTGTAGATCTGCGTCGTCGAGATGTCGCTGTGGCCGAGCAGCAGTTGCACGACCCGCAGGTCCGCGCCGTGGTTCAGCAGATGCGTCGCGAACGCGTGCCGCAGCGTATGCGGCGACAGATGTGCGCGGACGTCCGCCTGCTGCGCGTGGCGCTTGATGATGTTCCAGAACTGCTGGCGCGTCATCCCGTCGCCGCGCGCGGTGACGAAGAGCGGATCGGCTGCGCGCGCGCCGAGAAGCGCGGGCCGCCCGTCGCGCAGGTAGCGCTCGATCCAGCCGTGCGCGACTTCGCCGAACGGCACGAGCCGCTCCTTCGAACCCTTGCCCGTCACGCGCACGACGCCTTCGTTCAACCCGACCTCGACCGACTTCAGCGTGACGAGCTCGCTCACGCGCAGCCCGCTCGCGTACATCAATTCGAGCATCGCCCGGTCGCGCAGGCCGAGCGGCGTATCGACGTCGGGGGCGGCAAGCAATGCCTCGACCTGCGCCTCGGACAGCGTCGACGGAAACCGCGGCGCCTGTTTCGCCGATGCGATCCTGAGCGTCGGGTCGGCGGCGGCGCGATGCTCGCGCACCGCCCAGCCGTAATAGCGGCGAAACACCGACAGCCGGCGATTCGACGACGTCGCCTTGCCGTCGCTGCGCGCGGCGATGTAGCCCGTCAGCATCGCCTCGCTCGCCTGATCGACGTTCGCCTCATGCTGCGCGGCGAGCCATTGCGCGAACAGTTGCAGGTCGCGCCGGTACGCGTCGAGCGTGTTGCGCGACAGCCCGTGCTCGAGCCACATCGCATCGCAGAACAGATCGATCGACGTGCGGCTGTCGACCCATGCGGGCGACGCGGCCAGCTCGTCGGACGGACGATCGGACGACGGCGCGTGCGCACGCTCGGGCTCGACGATCGCCACGGGGGCCGCGGGGGCACCTGCTGCGCGCGCCATCAGTACTGCACGCCCTCGTGCGCAAGCAGCCAGCGCTTGACCTTGAGGAAGTAGCCGTCGTCGTCGTGGTTCGCGAAGCCGCCGATCCCGCCCGACGCGACGACGCGATGACACGGAATCACGAGCGGAAAATAGTTCGAGCCGCACGCCTGGCCGACCGCGCGCGGCGCGCTGCCGATCTGCTTCGCGATCTGCCCGTAGGTCAGCACGACGCCGGGCGGAATCGCGCTGATCGCGTTCCACACGCGATGCTGGAACGGCGTGCCGACTGCCGCGAGCGGCAGGTCGAAACGCGCGGACGCACGCTCGAAATAGCGCTCGATCTGGCGCGCGGCCCGCTTCGCGAGCGTCGTGTCCGGCGCGACGCTCTTCATCGATTCGGGCAGATAGACGATCTCGCGCACGACCGACGCATCGGTGCGGATACCCATCTTGCCGAATGGCGCATCGATTACTGCGTTGAACATCGTTGTCTCCTGAAAGGGGCTCGCCCGCGACGTGCGCCGGCCGCCCGCCAAACCGTCACTTTACGCCGCCTTCACGCAGCGCGCAGCGCCCACTCGACGTGCTCGCGCACGAGCTCGGACGAATCGTCCGCACGCGCGCGCAACGCCGCGACGATCGCCGCGCGCGCGACGGGCTCGACGCTGCCGGGCGCCGTGCGCAGCGCGTTGCCGAGGCCGACCGCGAGATTGCGCAGCCAGCGCTCGTGACCGATCCGGCGAATCGCGCTGCCTTGCATCCGCTCGTCGAATTGCTCGGCAGTCCATGCGAACAGTTCGACGAGCGACGCGCGATCGAGCCCGTGCCGCACGTCGAAGTCGGCCACGGGCGCCGCCTGCGCGAACTTGTTCCACGGGCAGACGAGCTGGCAGTCGTCGCAGCCGTACACGCGATTGCCGACGAGCGGCCGCAGCGGCTCGGGAATGCTGCCGTGTAATTCAATCGTCAGATAGGAGATGCAGCGCCGCGCGTCGACGCGATACGGCGCGACGATCGCGCCGGTCGGGCACGCGCCGATGCAGCGCGTGCAGCTGCCGCAATGCGCGCCGGACGTCTCGGGCGCGGCGGCGGGCGACGTCTGCGCGTCGGTCGGCAACGGCACGTCGACGTAGATTTCGCCGAGAAAAAAGAACGAGCCCGCGTCGCGCTGCAAGAGCAGCGTGTGCTTGCCGCGCCAGCCGACGCCCGCCTTCTGCGCGAGCTCGACTTCAAGTACCGGCGCGGAATCGGTGAACACGCGATAGCCGAATGCGCCGATCTCGGCTTCGATCCGCTCGGCGAGCGTCTGCAACCGGTGGCGCAATACCTTGTGATAGTCGCGGCCGCGCGCGTAGACGGACACGACGGCCGCCTGCGGATCGGCGATGCGCGCCGCCTCGCGCGCGCGCCAGTCGCGCGGCGCGGCGCTCGAATCGGGTGCGTCGCCGAGCGTCGCGGCGGGCAGATAGGCGAGCCGCGCGGAGATCACGCGTCGCGTGCCGGCCACAAGTTCGGCCGGCCGCGCACGTTTCATCCCATGTTTGGCCATATAATCCATCTCGCCGTGGCATCCGGCTTCCAGCCAGGCGGCGAGCCCCGCTTCGGCATCCGAGAGATCGGTATCGCTGATGCCGATCGCCCCGAAACCCAATTCGCGCCCCCACGCCTTGATGCGCGACGCGAGCCCGGCGAGCTTCGCATCGTCGAGGCGAGACGGCGCGGCGCGCCCGTCCTGCGAGGGGCGCGCATCTGCGACTGCGAGTTCCGGAATTCGGTCCATCGCTCTATTTTACGAGAATGTCCGAGCAGCCTAGCCACGCGCATGCCGCGCCCTTCCCGCCCGCTCCGATCGCCGAGCGCACGCTCGCGCTCGCCGACGAGGCGGCTACGATCGCGTTCGGCGAGCGCTTCGCGCACGCGCTCGACGCGGTGCGCGGCGAGCGCGCCGCCGCGCACGCGTTCGACGGCCTGCAAATCCAGCTTTACGGCGATCTCGGCGCAGGCAAGACGACGCTCGTGCGCGCGATGCTGCGCGGCCTCGGCCACGCGGGCCGCGTGAAGAGCCCGACCTACGCGCTCGTCGAGCCGTACGCACTCGCGCGTTCCGATGGGGAACTCGAGGTCTATCACTTCGATCTGTACCGTTTTAGCGATCCGGCCGAATGGGCCGACGCAGGCTTTCGCGAGTATTTCAATTCCGGCGCGATCTGCGTCGTCGAATGGCCGCAGCGGGCGGGCGCGCTCCTTGGCGTGCCGGATCTCGTGTTCTCGCTCGACGTGGACGGCGAAGGCCGGCTCCTCACCGCCCGAGCGTACAGCGCATCAGGAAAGGCATGTCTCGAAAGATGTTGATCAAACCGTTCCGCTCGATCGAATCGGCGGCCACCGCGACCCATAACTGGCGACGCCGGCAGATCCTGCGCGCCGGCGCGTCAACGCTCGTGCTCGGGCTCGCGCTGCCGCGCCTCGCGCACGCGTCGTCGGTGCTCGGCGTGCGCGTGTGGCCCGCGCGCGACTACACGCGCGTGACGATCGAATCCGACCAGCCGCTGCAGAACTCGCAGCAGTTGCTGCAAGGACCGGACCGGCTCGTCGTCGATCTGAACGGTCTCGATCTCGACCAGGCGCTGCGCGACCTCGTGTCGAAGATCACGCCGAACGATCCGCAGATCCAGTCGGTGCGGGTCGGCCAGTATCAGCCGCACGTCGTGCGGATGGTGTTCGACCTGAAAGGCTCGGTGAAGCCGCAGGTGTTCACGCTGCCGCCCGTCGGCACCTATCGCTACCGGCTCGTGTTCGACCTGTATCCGGCCGTCGCGCCCGATCCGCTGTCCGACCTGATCGCGCAGACCGAGCGCAAGGAACAGCAGCTGAACGACACGATGCGCGCGCAGCAGGCGCAGCCGCCGACGGCCGCGCTCAACGGCCCGGCCGCCGCGCCGCCCGCCGCGGCCGACAACAGCGACGCATTCTTCCAGCGCTTTGCGCAGAACAATCCGCCGCCCGCGCACGCCGCGCGCCCGGCGCCGGGCGCGCCTGCCAATCCGCCCATCGCGCAGACGCCGCCTGCCGCGCCGTCGCGGCCCGCGGTCAAGCCGCCGCCCGTCATCGCGCGCAAGAACGACGACGAATCCGGCGATGCCGACACCTACGCGTTCTCCGCGCCGAAATCCGGCCGCGGCACCGTGCGCCTCCTCACCGTCGCGATCGATCCGGGCCACGGCGGCGAGGATCCGGGTGCGATCGGCGGCGGCGGCACGTACGAGAAGCACGTCGCGCTCGACATCGCGAAGAAGCTGCGCGCGAAGATCGACGCCGCGCCGAACATGCGCGCGATGATGACGCGCGACGCCGACTTCTTCGTGCCGCTCAACGTGCGCGTGCAGAAGGCGCGGCGCGTCGGCGCGGATCTGTTCGTGTCGATCCACGCGGACGCGTTCACGACGCCGTCGGCGCGCGGCTCGTCGGTGTTCGCGCTGTCGGACCACGGCGCGTCGAGCGCGGCCGCGCGCTGGCTCGCGAACAAGGAGAACTCGTCGGACCAGATCGGCGGGATCAACATCAAGACGCAGGACGTCTCGGTGAACCGCGCGCTTTTCGACATGTCGACGACCGCGCAGATCCGCGATTCGCTGCGCTACGGCGGCTACGTGCTGAAGGAAGTCGGCGGCATCAACAAGCTGCACAAGGGCTCGGTCGAGCAGGCGGGGTTCGCGGTGCTGAAGGCGCCCGACATTCCGTCGATCCTCGTCGAAACCGCGTTCATCAGCAATCCGGACGAGGAGCGCCGGCTGAACGACGACGCGTACCGCGACCAGATGGCCGATGCGATCTTCCGCGGAATCAAGCGCTATTTCGCGGCCAATCCACCGCTCGCGAAGAGCCGGATGACCTGACGCGCCCGGTCTGGCGCGGCGGCGCCCCGCGCCGCCGCGCGCGGGGACGCTCGAGCCCGCCGATTCGTCCCGCGCGCCTTCGCGATAGTCCCTTCGCGATAGTCCCTTCGTCAAATTGCGCGCTGTACCGCGTCTCGCAACCCGATCTTCCCGGCGGTGCGCACCGCTTCGGCACGCCCGCCTTAGCCGTCTCGCCCCAGCCTTCGTCGATCGCGGTCGCCGCGCGCGAATTCCGCGACTGGCCGATCAGCACGTCCGCCGCACGATCCGGCGCCGCGCATCGCGCCGAGTACCTCGTTGCCATGCGCCTTTTCGCCGCCGGAATCCCGCGGCGCGATCACGACGCCGCGGCGAAGAACCGCCGCGCGAGTCGGTCGCCGAACACGTTGACCGCGAGCCCTGCCATCACGAGCGCCGCGCCCGCGAGCTGCGCATGCGTCAACTGCTCGCCGAGCAGCAGCGACGACGACGCGAGGCCGACGATCGGCACGAGCAGCGAGAACGGCGCGACCTGCCCGGCCGGATAACGCGACAGCAGGCGGCTCCACAGCCCGTAGCCGAGCAGCGTCGCGACGAACGCGAGATAGACGACCGCGAAGACCGACGCGCCCGACAGCGACGTCAGCGCGGCCCCGATCCGCTGCGGCCCCTCGAAGCAATACGACAGCACGAAGAACGGCACGGGCGGCACGAGGCTCGCCCAGACGACGAGCGACACGAGATCGACCTTGCCGAGCTTCTTCGTCACGACGTTGCCGAGCGCCCACAGCGCGGCGGCGCCGAGCGTCAGCAGAAAGCCCGCGAGCGTCATGCCGCGACCGCCCTGCACGGCGATCACGACGAGCCCGGCCGCCGCGATCGCGAGGCCCGCGAGATTCTGCGCGCGCAAGCGCTCGCCGAGGACGAGCATCGCGAAGAACAGCGTGAAGAACGCCTGCGACTGCAGCACGAGCGAAGCAAGTCCGGCCGGCATGCCGACGTGCATCGCGGAAAACAGGAACACGAACTGGCCGAGCAGGATCGTCGACCCGTACAGCGCGAGGAGACGCCACGGAATCTGCGGGCGGCGCACGAAGAACACTGCGGGCACCGACGCGAGCAGGAAGCGCAGCCCGCCGAGCAGCATCGGCGGCACGCCGTGCAGCCCGACCTTGATCACGACGAAGTTCACGCCCCACGCCAGGATCACCACCAGCGCCAGCAGCAAGTCTCTCGGGGCCATCGTCGTCTCCATGTTTTTTGCGCGAGCCGTCGAGTCTACCGGCGTTCCGTCAAGCCTGCAGACAGCCGCGCGCGTCCCGAGCGCATCCGCCGCGAGCGCCGCTACGCCGTTACAATGGTTCGCATTCCGCCGCACGAACGCCCCGAACGCCGCCCGCCATGACCGACTCGATCAAAGCCATCCTGAAGCCGCACGTCCGCGACATCGGCAACCTGACCGTGCGCCGCACGCTGCCCGCGCTCGCCGCGCGCACCGTCGGCCCGTTCATCTTCTTCGATCACATGGGCCCCGCCGAGCAGCCCGCGGGCGCGGGCCTCGACGTGCGCCCGCATCCGCACATCGGCCTCGCGACCGTCACCTATCTGTTCGACGGCGCGATCATGCATCGCGACAGCCTCGGCTCCGTGCGAAAAATCGTGCCGGGCGACGTCAACTGGATGACGGCCGGACGCGGGATCGTCCATTCGGAGCGCACGCCGGACGAGGCGCGCGCGAGCGGGCAGACGGTGCACGGGATCCAGACCTGGGTCGCGCTGCCGCTCGCGCACGAAACGCGCGAGCCGTCGTTCGAGCACCACGCGGCCGCGACGCTGCCGAAACTCGAGCGCGACGGCGTCGTGATGACGGTGATCGCGGGCGACGCGTTCGGCGTGCGCTCGCCCGTCACGACGTTTTCGCGCACACTGTACGTCGCCGCCGTGTTCGCGGCAGGCGGCGCACTCGCGCTCGATGCCGAGCACGAAGAGCGCGCGGTCTATCTCGTCGACGGCGACCTGACCGTCGACGGCACGCCGCTCGAAACCGCGCAGATGGCGATGCTCGCGCCGGGCACGCGGGTTGCGCTCGCAAGCGCCGGCGGCGCGCGCGCGATGCTGCTCGGCGGCGACAAGCTCGACGGCGAGCGCTTCATCGAATGGAATTTCGTCGCGAGCTCGCGCGGCGCGATCGAGCACGCGAAGCGCGCGTGGGCGGCGCAGGAGATGGGGACGGTACCCGGCGAAACCGACTGGATTCCGTTGCCCGAGCGCCGCGCGCATTGAAAAAAAGGCCGCGCACCCTCATTGTGCATTCATCCAATACTGACGAGGACGCCATGGACACCACGCTCGCCACTTTCGAACGAGACGTCATCGAAGCATCGCTTGCCGCCCCCGTGCTGGTCGACTTCTGGGCGCCCTGGTGCGGTCCGTGCAAGACGCTCGGTCCGCTGCTCGAAAAGCTCGAGCGCGAATACGAAGGCCGCTGGAAGCTCGTCAAGGTGAACGTCGACGAAAACCAGGAGCTCGCCGCGCATTTCCAGACGCGCAGCATTCCACACGTGATCGCATTCGCGGGCGGGCAGCCGGTCGACCAGTTCGTCGGGGTGCTGCCCGAGGGGCAACTGCGCGTGTTCCTCGACCGTCTCGTGCCCGCGCCCGACGAAGCCGAACGCCGCGCCGCGCAAGTCGCGCTCGCCGAAGAACGCATCGACGACGCGATTTCGCACCTCGAAAATGCGCTCGCGCTGAATCCCGGCTACGATGAGGCGCGCCTCGATTTCATCGAGCTGCTGCTCGCGCTGAACCGGATCGACGAAGCACGCGCCGAAGCAGAGCGCCTGTCGCCGCAGATAACGGGCGGCGCGGACGCCCGCTACCAGGCGATCAAGACGCGCTTCGACGCGCTCGACGCGGCCGCGGATCTGCCGCCGACCGACGCGCTCGAAGCGCGGATCGCGAGCAACCCCGCCGATCTGGAAGCGCGCTTCGATCTCGCGCAGGCCCTGATCGCGCGGCGCGCGTACGAAGGCGCGCTCGAGCAGCTGCTGGAGATCGTCCTGCGCGACCGGACGTTCGGCGACGACCTCGGCCGCAAGACGATGATTTCGGTGTTCGATCTCGCGGCGGACCAGCCGACGCTCGTGTCCGCGTGGCGGCGCAAGCTGAGCGCGGCGCTGAACTGACGAACCCGAGGCTTAAGGCCGGAGCGGCCATGCGGCGGCACGCGTTGCGCGTCCGCCGCTTTTTTCTTTCAACGCCATTTCACGACGGCTACGCCGTCCTTTCTTTCAATGAATGGGCCGCGTCGGCGCCATGCCGCAATCGCGCTCAGACAATTCCGCGCCAGGCGCGAACGCAACTCCGGCGGCGATCGCCTCGCGCGTCAAGATGAGCGTTATCGCCCCGCCCGCGCGGCGAGCGCGCGCAGCGCATAAGCCGCCGCCGCGAAGCCGAAGCTCGCGGTCACGCACACGCTCGAGCCGAAGCCCGCGCAATTGAGCCCCGTCGGCCCCGGCGCCTGCGCGCCCGTCGCCGTGTGCATCGCGACGTCGTCGACATCGCACACGGCCGCCTCCGGATAGATCAGCGGCTCGTCCGAATAAACGGCGCACACCTTGAATTTCGCTTTCGGCCCGCGCGGAAAGCCGTGCTGCTTGCGCAGCTGCGCGCGCACTTTCGACAGCAGCGGATCCTGGATCGTCTGCGCGAGATCGTCGATCCGGATGCGGGTCGGGTCGAGCTGGCCGCCCGCGCCGCCAACCGTGACGAGCGGCTGCCTGCGAGCGACACACCACGCGATCAGCGCGACTTTCGTGCGCACGCTGTCGATCGCGTCGACGATGAAATCGAAGCCGCCGCCAAGCAGCGCGTCGAGATTGTCCGGCTCGACGAAATCCTCGATCTTCACGACCTGGCACGCCGGATCGATGAGCGCGATCCGCTCGGCCATCGCGTCGACCTTCGGCTTGCCGTAGTTGCCGTCGAGCGCGTGAATCTGCCGGTTCGTGTTGCTTTCGGCGACGTTGTCGAGGTCGATCAGGGTCAGTTCCCCGACCGCGCTGCGCGCGAGCGCCTCGGCCGCCCACGAGCCGACGCCGCCGATGCCGATCACGGCGACGCGCGCGCGCTCGAACGCGGCGAGCGCGTCGACGCCGTAGAGCCGGGCGACGCCGCCGAAGCGCCGCGCCCGATCCGCGTCAAGCTGTCCGGATAGCTGCGGAGTAAGATCGTGAGGCGTTGCAATGGCGTCGGTACGGGACATACAAGCTGAATGAAACGAAAGGCGATAGCCCGCTATTTTGCCTGATCACCCCGTAGCAAACACGCGCCGAACCGTTGCAACGCAGATTTTTTCCACCTTCGCTATACTGGCCCCGATTGAGCGTTCGCACACCAATGACGACACTTGCCGATCTCCGCACCAACTATTCCCGCGCGTCGCTCGACGTCGCGGACGTGAATCCGAATCCGTTCGTCCAGTTCGACGTCTGGTTCAAGGAGGCGCTCAGCGCGCAGTTGCCCGAGCCCAACACCATGACGCTCGCGACCGTCGACGAATCCGGGCGGCCGTCCGCGCGGATCGTCCTCATCAAGGGCGTCGACGAGCGCGGCTTCGTGTTCTTCACGAACTACGAGAGCCGCAAGGGGCGCGAGCTCGCGCACAACCCGAACGCGGCGCTCCTCTTTTACTGGATCGAGCTCGAGCGGCAGGTGCGCGTCGAAGGACGCATCGAGAAGACGAGCGAAGAAGAAAGCGACCGCTATTTCGCGTCGCGGCCGCTCGGCTCGCGGATCGGCGCGTGGGCGTCCGACCAGAGCGCGGTGATCGAGAACCGCGCGATGCTCGAGGTTCGCGAGAAGGAAATCAGCGCGCGCTTCGGCGAGAATCCGCCGCGCCCGCCGCACTGGGGCGGCTACCGTCTCGTGCCGACCTCGATCGAATTCTGGCAGGGCCGCCCGTCGCGGCTCCACGACCGCCTGCTGTATGCGCGCGATTGCGCGTCGGCGAGCGGCTGGAAGATCACGCGCCTCGCGCCGTAGTTCGCCGCGGCGCGCCCGCAACCGCGTCCGCCCTGCCGTGCGTTTCGTTTTGCTCGCGGGCGGTCGGCGATTCCGAACGCCGGCCGCCCGCTCGAAAACTAGGCTTCATTTCGTTTCAACGAACAACGGAGATTCCAAATGTTCTGGGAAAAGAAACTGGCACAGTGGGCGGACGAAGTACGGGAGAAGTCGAACATACCGGCGCGCCTCGTCCTCTGGAACGGGCAGCAACTCGATTTCGGCACGTTCGCGGCGCCGCAGGTGACGCTCAAGGTCAACAGCGCGTCGGCGCTGCCGCTGCTGCTCGAACCGAGCCTCGACAATCTCGGCGAGGCGTACGTGAAAGGCAAGATCGACATCGAGGGCAAGCTCGCCGACATCATCGACATCGGCTACGCGCTCGCGCGCAGCACGGTGACGAACGCAAGCAAGCTCGCGCGCGTGCGGCGCTACTTCAATCACTCGAAACACTCCGACAAGAAGGCGATCCAGTATCACTACGACGTGTCGAACGAGTTCTACAGGCTGTGGCTCGACGAGAACATGGTCTATTCGTGCGCGTACTTCGAGAACGGCGACGAAGACCTCGGCACCGCGCAGATCAAGAAGATCGACCACATCCTCACCAAGATCCAGGTGCAGCCCGGCCAGCGCCTGCTCGACATCGGCTGCGGCTGGGGCGCGCTCGTGCTGCGCGCGGCGGGCAAGTTCGGCGCGCGCTGCGTCGGCGTCACGCTGTCGCAAAACCAGTTCGATCTCGCGACCGAGCGCGTGAAGAAGGCCGGCCTCGAAGACAAGATCGACATCCGGCTGCAGGACTATCGCGAAATCGAAGGCCAGTTCGACCGGATCACGAGCGTCGGGATGTTCGAGCACGTCGGCCGCAAGAACCTGCCGCTCTACTTCTCGCGGATCCGCGAGCTGCTCGCGGACGACGGCGTCGCGATGAACCACGGCATCACGTCGACCGATGCCGACAGCGGCGAAACGGCGCTCGGCGGAGGCGAGTTCATCGACCGCTACGTGTTCCCGGACGGCGAGCTGCCGCACATCAGCCTCGCGCTCGAAGCGGCGCAGCGCGGCGGGCTCGAGGCGGTTGACGTCGAGAGCCTGCGACGGCACTATGCGCGCACGCTCGACATCTGGACCGAGAACTTCGAAGCGAAGGCCGAAGAAGCCAGAAAGCTCGTCGACGACGAAAAATTCCGCATCTGGCGCGTGTACCTGGCCGGCTGCGCGTATGCATTCGAGCACGACGACGTGTCGATCTTCCAGATCGTGTGCCGCAAGGCCGGGCAGAGCGCGAAGACGCTGCCGTGGTCGCGGCGCTACATGTACGAACACGCGCTGCCGCGCTGAGGGCGGCGCCTTTTTGCGATGACGGATGGGTGACGGCAGCACGCGGCGCAAACCAGCGCAGCCACGACGACAAGACGACGCGCCGAGCGATCAGTTCGATCTGTTCGGGGCGGAGCCGCTGCCGGCGCCGCCTTCTTCGTCCGCTTCGCCCCCTTCGCCCGCTTCCGCATCGGGAGCGAAGCGAAAGCGCGCGGCGGACGGCAAGCCGCGCGACGTGACGCACAATGCGGCGGCGAGCGATGCGCCGCTGCCGGACGATGTCGCGGGGACCGCCGAGCCGGCGGTCGGTGCTGCGCCAGGTGCCGGCGATGCCGCCAATGGCGAAGTCGATGCCGGCGCGGATGCGGATGCCAAAGCGGATGCCGATGCGGATGCGGATGCCGATGCCGATGCCAAATCCAAAGCCGAGAATAACCCCGAGGCCGACGGTCCGGGCAAGCCAGCCGATACCGCCGCCCCCACCGACTCCGCCGCGACGCCCCCGCTCCCCGGCTTCGACGCGCCTCCCCCCGCCGCCCCGCCGAAGAAGCGCCCCCGCCGGCGCGGCGTCGCACCCGCCGCGATCTCCGACGAAGTCGCCGCCACCGCCCGCGAACTGCCGCCGCACGTGCGGCTCGGCACGTCGTCGTGGTATTTCCCCGGCTGGAAGGACATCGTCTACGGCGACGACTACGCGCAATCGAAGCTGTCGCGCGAAGGGCTCGAAGCGTACGGCGCGCATCCGCTCCTCAAGAGCGTGAGCCTCGATCGCTCGTTCTACGCGCCGCTCACGGTCGCCGACTATCTGCGCTACGCGCAGCAGGTGCCGGACGACTTCCGCTTCGTCGTCAAGGCGCCCGCGCTCGTCACAGACGCCGTGCTGCGCGGCGCGCGGGGCGAGCCGACCGGCCCGAACCCGGCGTTCCTGAACGCGCAGCTCGCCGCCGACGAATTCGTGCGCCCGTGCGTCGAAGGCCTCGGCCGGAAGGCGGGCGCACTCGTGTTCCAGTTCCCGCCGATGCCCGACGCGATGCTCGCCGACCCGGCCGCGCTCGTCGACCGCCTGAGCGCGTTCCTCGGCGCGCTGCCGCCGCTGCCGGACGATCCGGACGGCCCGCGCTACGCAGTCGAGATCCGCGACGCGAGCCTGCTGACGCCGCGCTTCATCCGCGCGCTCGCGGCGGCGGGCGTGCGCTACTGCGTCGGGCTGCACGCGAAGATGCCTGATCCGCTGCGGCAGGCGGCAGCGCTCGCGCTCCTCGACGGCGAGCCGTCGGGCCCGCTCATCGTCCGCTGGAGCCTGCACAGTGGCTTCAAGTACGAACAGGCGAAGGCGAAGTACGAGCCGTTCGATCGGCTCGTCGACGAGGATCCGCACACGCGCTCGGCGCTCGCGGAACTTGCCGCGCGCTACGTGCTCGCCGGGCAGCCGGTGCTCATCACCGTGAACAACAAAGCGGAAGGGTCGGCCCCATTGTCGTGCATCGCGCTCGCGAAGGAGATCGCGGCCGCGTGCGCGCGCTGGCGCGGCGAGGCGGCGTAACGCGCGTTGCGTCGAGCCCGGACCGCGGCCGGGGCGCCATTCACCGTCGACGACGCCGTGAAACGCTCGGTGCCGCTGCGCGCGTCACACTAACGCGGAGAAGCGCAGCAGCCTGGCACACCGACGTGGCGAAGCGGTACGGCTCGCGTTGGCCGTCGGGTTCGGCTCACAGCCGGCGCCATTCGCCGTCGACCACGCGGCGAAAAGCCCGGCGCCGCTGTCTGCGTCAGACTCGCAAAGAAAAGCGCGACGACCCATGCGTGCCGACGTGCCGACACGGCACACGGCAAGACGCGCGTGACTCGCCACGCATGCCATTTAGCCTGCGCCTTTCATGGCGAACGGCAACGCAAGAAGCTCGACGCCGCTGCCCGCATCGCGCCCGCAAAAGCGATCACGAACACGCCGCGGCACGCCGGACCGACGACACGGCGACACGGCACGGCGACGCGCTGCACGGACACGCGATGCACCCGTGCTCGCCCCACCGCCGTCAAGCGCCGCGCGACTTCAGCCGACGCGCGAACTTCTGGCGAAACTTCGCGAGCTTCGGCCCGATCACGACCGAACAGTAGCCCTGCCCCGGATTGCGCGCGTAGTAGTCCTGGTGATACGCCTCGGCCGGCCAGTAGTTGCCGTTCAGCGGCTCGACCTGCGTGACGATCGGATCGTCGTAGAGCTTGTCGCGCTCGAGCGTCCGAATCAAGTCGAGCGCGGTGTCGCGCTGCGCGTCCGAGTGCGTAAAGATCGCCGACCGGTACTGCGTGCCGACGTCGTTGCCCTGGCGGTTCAACTGCGTCGGATCGTGCGTCGCGAAGAAGATCTCGAGGATTTCGCGATAGCCGATCCGGCTCGGATCGAACGTCACGTTGACGACTTCCGCATGGCCCGTGTCGCCGCCGCATACGTCGCGATAGCCGGGGTTGCGCGTGCGGCCGCCCGCATAGCCCGATTCGACGGCCGTCACGCCGTCGACGTCCAGGAACACAGCCTCCTGGCACCAGAAACAACCGCCGCCCAGCGTGGCCACTTCGTTCGTTGCTTGACTCATACCGGTTTCCCTTTCGTTCGTTATGTCCGTTGCACGCGCCGCGTGCAGCACGTGTCCGCCGCGCGCCATGCTTTTCCGGCGGCTCGACGCGCATGCGCGCCCCGCCGGCAGATCGCGTCGCCATCGCAGCACCTGCGTCCGCACGCGCCAAAACACGCGACGCATTCCGCGAAAAATGTGGCGTCGGCCACTCGCCGGGCACGGCGGCCCGTCGCAGCTCCGCGCGATTCCGCTAAAATCGTCCCCAACCAGACGAATTTTCCGATGACCGTCCTGCTCACTTCCCGCCATTCCGCACGCGGCGCCGCCGCCCGTTCCGCTCGCCGCAGCGCGCTTTCGTCGCTCGAGGCCGTCACGCGATGAAAAAAGAACAGGCCAGCCCCCCGAATTTCGATGCCGGCGCATTCCGCCAGGCGCTCAGCCAGTTCGCAACCGGCGTGACCGTCGTCACGACGCGCGCGCCGTCCGGTCAGTTGATCGGCATCACCGCGAGTTCGTTCAACTCGGTGTCGCTCGATCCGCCGCTCGTGCTGTGGAGCCTCGCGCACAAGTCGGCGTCGATGCCGGTGTTCCGCACGAACAGCCATTATGTCGTCAACGTGCTCGCCGCGTCGCAGCACGATCTGTGCATGCGCTTCGCGACGCTGAAGGGCAACCGCTTCGAAGGCGTGTCGCACGCAGAGGGCGACACCGGCATGCCGGTGCTCGACGGCGCGCTCGCGTGGTTCGAATGCCACAACCGCAGCCGCTACGACGAAGGCGACCACGTGATCTTCGTCGGCGAGGTCGAACGCTGCGGCGTGCACCCCGACGCCGCGTCGCTCGCGCCGCTCGTGTTCCAGAGCGGCGGCTTCCACCGTCTCACACGACTTTGACGGCGCCCGTGCGCGCGAGCGCGACGGGCGGCCCCGCTTCGTCCTTCAGCGTCTGCAGCACGATGTTCGAGCGGATGTCGAGCACGCCGGGCGCCTTGTACAACTGATTCAGCACGAAATCGGAGTAGTGCCTCAGGTTGTGTGCGAGCACGCGCAGCAGATAGTGCGTCTCGCCCGTCACGACGAATGCGCCGACCACCTCCGGCCATTCGCGCACCGCTTCCGCGAAACGCTCGTGCCATTGCGTCTGGTCGTTGCGCATCGACACCTGCACGAACGCCTCCAGCTCGAACCCGAGCTTCTCGCGGCTCAGGCACGCGCGATAGCGTTCGATCACCCCCTGCTCTTCGAGGAGCCGCATCCGCCGCAGGCAGGCGGAAGGCGACAGCGAAATGCGCTCCGCCAGGTCGAGGTTGCTGATCCGGCCTTCCTGCTGCAGGACCGCGAGAATACGGCAATCGGTTGCGTCCAGCGTGATCGCATGCATTTTTGGTCTCCGTTTTAGATCTGTTTCGAATTATCTGCCATATTAGTGGATTGTCCATGCTTATTTCGCAAGCACCTGCCTCGCGTGTTTGCCTATCATCCGAAGCATCCAACGTTCTTCGATATCGCATGGACACGATCTGGGACATCTCCCCGTCAATCGACCCCGAAACGCCCGTCTGGCCGGGCGACACGCCCGTCGGCGTCGAGCGCGTGTGGCGGATGGAGGCGGGCTCGCCCGTCAACGTCGCGCGCATCACGCTGTCGCCGCACACGGGCGCGCACGCGGACGCGCCGCTCCATTACGACGAGCACGGCGCGCCGATCGGCGCGGTGCCGCTCGACGTGTATCTCGGGCGATGCCGCGTGATCCATTGCATCGACGCCGGCCCCGTCGTCGCGCCCGACGACGTGCGCGCTGCGCTCGCCGACGCGCCGCCGCGCGTGCTGCTGCGCACGTACCGGCAAGCGCCGCAGCGCGCGTGGGACAGCGCGTTCTGCGCGGTCGCGCCGGACACGATCGATCTGCTCGCCGCACACGGTGTGCGCCTCGTCGGCATCGACACGCCGTCGCTCGACCCGCAGGAATCGAAGACGATGGACGCGCACCGGCGCATTCGCGCGCACCGGATGGCGATTCTCGAAGGACTCGTGCTCGACGACATCGCGGCGGGCGACTACGAATTGATCGCGCTGCCGCTCAAGTTCGCGACGCTCGACGCGAGCCCCGTGCGCGCGGTGCTGCGCCCGCTGCCCGGCGCGCCGCGTTGAGACCGCGCCCCCTTTCCCAACCAGGTTCGACATCATGAAAACACGTGAAGAAGCGCTCGCGCTCGACCGCGACGACCCGCTCGCGTCGCTGCGCGACCAGTTCGCGCTGCCCGACGGCGTGATCTATCTCGACGGCAATTCGCTCGGCGCGCAGCCGCGCGCCGCGGCCGCCCGCGCGCAGCAGGTGATCGGCGCCGAATGGGGCGCAGGCCTCATCCGCAGCTGGAACACGGCCGGCTGGTTCGCGCTGCCGCGCCGCCTCGGCGACCGGCTCGCGCCGCTCGTCGGCGCGGCGGCGGGCGAAATCGCGATCACCGACACGATCTCGATCAACCTCTTCAAGCTGCTGTCCGCGATGCTGCGCCACCAGGCGCGGCACGCGCCGAAGCGTCGCGTGATCGTGTCGGAGCGCTCGAACTTTCCGACCGACCTGTACATCGCGCAGGGCCTGATCGCGCAACTCGGCGGCGACTACGCGCTGCGCCTCGTCGACGATCCCGCCGACCTGCCCGACGCGCTCGACGACGAAACCGCCGTCGCGATGATCACGCACGTGAACTACCGGACGGGCTACATGCACGACATGCCGTCCGTCACGCAAACGGTCCGCCAGGCGGGCGCACTGATGCTGTGGGATCTCGCGCATTCGGCGGGCGCCGTGCCCGTCGACCTGAACGGCGCGCTCGCGGATGGCGCGGTCGGCTGCACGTACAAGTATCTGAACGGCGGCCCCGGCTCGCCCGCGTTCGTCTGGGTGCCGAAGCGCCATCAGCATGCGTTCGAGCAGCCGCTCTCCGGCTGGTGGGGCCATCGCGCGCCGTTCGCGATGCAGCCGACGTTCGAGCCCGATCCGGGCATCGCGCGCTTTCTGTGCGGCACGCAGCCGATCGTGTCGATGTCGATGGTCGAATGCGGGCTCGACGTGTTCGCGCAGACCGACATGCATGCGATCCGCCGCAAGTCGCTCGCGCTGACCGACGCGTTCATCGCGCTCGTCGAATCGCGCTGCGCGGGCCAGCCGCTCAAGCTCGTCACGCCGCGCGCGCATCATCAGCGCGGCTCGCAGGCAAGCTTCGAGCATCCGCACGGCTACGAAGTGATGCAGGCGTTGATCGCGCGCGGCGTGATCGGCGACTACCGCGAGCCGCACATCCTGCGCTTCGGCTTCACGCCGCTCTACACGCGCTTCGTCGACGCGTGGGACGCGGTGGAGACGCTGCGCGACATCCTCGAAACCGACGCATGGCGCGCGCCCGAATTCGCGACGCGCGCCGAGGTGACCTGAGCCGGCCCGGTCGCGCGCCGTCCGCGCCACGCCGCGACTCGTCGCTCACCCCGCAATGCATTCTCAAGGGAGACAACCGTGAATTCAGGTCACATGCAACCGCCCGGCGACGGTAACGCGCCCGGCTGCCCGTTCGCCGGCGCCCATGCGCACGAAGCGCCGCACGTGCCCGTCGCCGAAGGCGAAGACGCGCCGGCCGGCTGGCACCACGCGCAGCTCGACTTCTCGCAATCGATGAGCTACGGCGACTACCTGTCGCTGTCGACGGTGCTCGACGCGCAGCATCCGCGCTCGCCGGACCACAACGAGATGCTGTTCATCATCCAGCATCAGACGAGCGAGCTGTGGATGAAGCTCGCCCTCTTCGAGCTGCGCGCGGCGCTCGCGTCGATCCGCGACGACGCGCTGCCGCCCGCGTTCAAGATGCTCGCACGCGTGTCGCGCGTGCTCGAGCAACTCGTGCAGGCGTGGAACGTGCTCGCGACGATGACGCCGTCCGAGTATTCGGCGATGCGGCCGTATCTCGGCGCGTCGTCGGGATTCCAGTCTTATCAGTATCGCGAGCTCGAGTTCATCCTCGGCAACAAGAACGAGCAGATGCTGCGTCCGCACGCGCACCGGCCGGAAATCTACGCGCATCTCGAGGCGTCGCTGCGGGCGCCGTCGCTGTACGACGAAGTGATTCGCCTGCTCGCGCGCCGCGGCTTTCCGATCGCGCCCGAGCGGCTCGATGCGGACTGGTCGCAGCCGACGCGCCACGATCCGACGGTCGAGGCCGCGTGGCTCGCGGTCTACCGCGAGCCGAACGCGCACTGGGAGCTGTACGAAATGGCCGAAGAGCTCGTCGATCTCGAAGACGCGTTCCGCCAGTGGCGCTTCCGCCACGTGACGACGGTCGAGCGGATCATCGGCTTCAAGCAGGGCACGGGCGGCACGAGCGGCGCGCCGTATCTGCGCAAGATGCTCGACGTCGTGCTGTTTCCCGAGCTCTGGCACGTGCGGACGACGCTGTAGCACGCGCCGTCCGTCCATGCGGACGGCCGCGCGTCAGGGCGCCGTGTGCGCGAGCTCGTCGCTCGCCGGCAGACCGCCGCGGCGCAGCCGCGGGATGTGCCGGCGCAGCGCGAGCAGCGCGACGAGCACGACCGTCATCGCGGCGGCGAGCATCGTCAGATACGCGTTCGCGCCGCCCGCCGAGATCACGTACGCGCCCGCGAACGCACTCAGAATCGCGCCGGTGCGGCCGAACGCGACGGCGCCCGCGGTGCCCGTCGCGCGCACGGGCGTCGGGTAGATGAACGTGCAGAGCGCGTACATCGTCGATTGCACCGCGTTGACGAAGAAGCCGTGCGCGCCGAGGCCGAGGATCAGCCAGCCGGTGTGGCTCGCCGCATCGACGCCGAGCAGCCACGCGGCGCTCGCCGCGCCGCCCGCGCAACAGAACGCGAGCGGCCAGCGCGACCCGAAACGTCCGATCGCGAATGCACAGCCGAGCGCGCCCAGCACGCCGCCCAGGTTGTACGCGGTGAGTCCCGAACCCGCGACCGACACGCTCAAGCCCTGTGAAGTCAGCATCGTCGGCAGCCAGCTGAATGCGCTGTAGACGGCGAGCAGGCACATGCAGAACGCGCACCACAGTGCGATCGTGTCGCGCGCGTAGCCGGCCGAGAACAGCACGCGCATGCCGCGCTGCTGGCCTTCGTGCGCGCGCGCTTCGGCGAGATCGGTGAACGCGGTGCCGTCGGCGACGGGCCGCCCCATCCGCACGAGCAGCGCGCCGAGCTCGCGCCAGCGCGCCGGATTGCGCGCGAGATAGCGCGGCGATTCGGGCAGCGCGCGCACGAGCAGCAAACCGAGCGCGAGCGGCAGCGCGCCGCCGATCCAGAAGAGGCCGCGCCAGCCGTACGCAGGCAGCACCTCGTGCGCGAACAGCCCCGCGAGCATCCCGCCGAGCGGCACGCAGACGATCGTCGCCGTCACCATCATCGTGCGGCGGCGCGCGGGCGTGTATTCGGCCGTCATCGTCGTCGCGGTCGGCAGCGCGCCGCCGATTCCGAGCCCGGCGACGAAGCGCAGCGCGGCGATCGTCGCGATGTTCGGCGCGAAGCCGATCGCGCACGTGGCCGCGCCGAATACGAACACGCTGCCGATGATCGCCCAGCGCCGGCCGAAGCGGTCCGCGAAGAGGCCCGCGCACGCGCTGCCGACACCCATCCCGAACAGGCCCGCCGCGACGGCGGGCGCAAACGCGCCGCGCGTGATTCCCCACTCCTTGATCAACACGGGAATCGCGAAGCCGATCAGCTGGCTGTCGAAGCCGTCGAGCACGATCGCGAACGCGGCGAGCAGCACGGCGATGCGCTGCATCGCGGTGAACGGTCCGTGGTCGAGCGTCGCGCCGATGTCGACCGCAAGCGGCGCGCTGCCGTGACGGGCGCTCATGCGAGCCTCCGGCGCGCGGCGGTCGAACAACAAAGAACGCGGCGGCGCGCCGCGGCGAAACACGGGGTCGGGGTGTGCTGCATGTCGTCTCCTGAATGTCCTCTGGATCGGCGCGTCGCGCTGACCCGCCCCGCCCGGCTTTCTTCGGAACCGTTTGCGATGTCGCGGGCAAACCCTGCGGCGCTAGGGCTTCATCGGCCTCGCGCAGCCGCCGCGCAGCGCCGGCTGGCGGCGTCCGCACGACGAAACATTGATCTGGCGCAAGGCTACGAATTTACGAATAGTAAAACTAATTTCGATTAGTTGAATTATTGGAAACCCCTAGCGCCGCTGGCATGCGCTCGCGCGGCGGACGTCGTATGCCGGCGTGCACATCGATCCTCCTGACGAATGCGGACGACGTCGGCTCGACGGCGGACGATGCATGCGCTGTCGATGCCGATGCCGATGCATCGATCGGAACGGCGGCTGCGCGAACGGCCGGCCGAACGCCTGCCCGAGTCTGCGTCTGCGCCCGCGTCATCCGACGCGCGCGTCGATCAGCCTGACAAGCTGCAGCAGCGTCTCCGCATGCGGCGTCGCGACGCCGACCCCGCGCGCAGCCGCGACCACCGCGCCGTTGATCGCCTCGATCTCGGTGCGCCGCCCCGCGAGCACGTCCTGCAGCATCGACGGCCGATGTCCGGGGTGCGCTCGGATCGCGTGCAGCACGTTGTCGCGCATCTTGCGTTCGTCGACGCCGATGCCCTTCGCACGGGCGACCGCCGCCACCTCCGCGACGATCGCGAGCGCGAGTGCCGGCCCGTCTTCGCGCGCGCCGAGTTCGTCGACCGTGCAGCGCGTGACCGCGCACAGCGTGTTGAGCGCCGCGTTGAATCCAACCTTTTCCCAGATCGTCGCCCACACGCCGGCGTCCACCGCGCAGTTCAGCCCGGCACGCTCGAACGCATCGGCGCTCGCCTGCACGATCGGACGCATCGCGCCGTCCGCGCTCATCAGCCGGGTCCAGCCGGCGCCGTGCGAGCGCACGTGCGCGGGCCCGGCGAGATCGGCGGGCCACGTCGTCACGCCGACGAGAATCCGCTCGAGCGGCACGAACTCGCCGAGCGTCTCGACGTTGCCGAGCCCGTTCTGCAGCGTCAGCACGAACGTCTGCGGGCCGAGCAGCGCGCGCACGCCGTCGAGCGCCGCGCGCGTGTGCAGCGTCTTCGTGAATACGATCAGCAAGTCGGGCGGCGCGTCGGCACCCGCCAGCACGTCGTCCGGCCGCAGCGCGCGCAGCCGCGCGACGCGCCGGTCGCCGCGATCGGTGTCGAGCCGCAGCCCGTCGCGCGCGATCGCGTCGACGTGCGCGGCGTTCACGTCGACGAGCGTCACGTCGCGCCCCTCTTCCGCGAGCAGGCCGCCGAACAGCGAGCCCATCGCGCCCGCGCCGAGAATCGCAATCTTCATCGTCGTCATCGTTCAGAACGGATAGTGGCGCGGCGCCGTCTGCACGGTGATCCAGCGCAGATCGGTGAATTCGGCGATGCCCGCCTGGCCGCCGAAATGGCCGAAGCCGCTCTCCTTCACGCCGCCGAACGGCATCTGCGCTTCGTCGTGGACGGTCGGCCCGTTCACGTGGCAGATCCCCGATTCGATCCGCGCGGCGACGCGCATCGCGCGCGCGACGTCGCGGCTGAACACCGCCGACGACAGCCCGAACGCGTTGTCGTTCGCGCACGCGATCGCTTCCTCTTCGCCCGCGACGCGCACGATGCCCTTCACCGGCCCGAACGATTCGTCTTCGTAGATCCGCATCGCGGGCGTCACGCGATCGACGAGCGTCGCGGGCATCAGCGTGCTCGCCGCCTTGCCGCCGCAGAGCAGCACCGCGCCTTTCGCGAGCGCGTCGTCGATGAGCGCGTTGCAGCGCTCGACGGTGCGCATGTCGATGACCGAGCCGAGCACGACGGGCCCGTTGCGCGGATCGCCCAACGGCAGCGACGCGGCCTTGTCGGCGAGCTTCGCGACGAACGCGTCGGCGATCCGCGCATCGACGATGATCCGCTCGGTCGACATGCAGATCTGCCCGGAATTCGCGAACGCGCCGAACGCGGCCGCCGCGACGGCCGCGTCGAGATCGGCGTCGTCGAGCACGACGAACGGCGCCTTGCCGCCGAGTTCCAGCACAGCGGGCTTCAGATGCCGCGCGCAGCGCTCGGCGATGATCCGGCCGACGCGCGTCGAGCCCGTGAAGTTCACGCGGCGCACGGCCGGGTGCGCGATCATCGCGTCGACGATCGCGCCGGCGTCGGCGGGCGCGTTCGTCACGAAGTTCACGACGCCGGGCGGCAGCCCTGCTTCCTGCAGCGCATCGACGATGAGCCCGTGCGTCGCCGGACACAGCTCCGAGCCCTTCAGCACGACGGTGTTGCCGCACGCGAGCGGCAGCGCGATCGCGCGCACGCCGAGGATCACGGGCGCGTTCCACGGCGCGATGCCGAGCACGACGCCCGCCGGCTGACGCACGCCCATCGCGAGCGAGCCCGGCACGTCGGACGGAATCAGCTCGCCGCCGATCTGCGTCGTCAGCGCGGCCGCTTCGATCAGGCCGTTCGCGGCGAGCTGCACGTTGAACTGCGCCCAGATCGCCGAGGCGCCCGTCTCGGCCGCCATCGCGGCAACGAACGCGTCGCGCTTCGCTTCGAGCGCGGCGGCCGCCTTCAGGAGCAGCGCTCGGCGCGCGGTCGGGCCGAGCGCGGCCCACGGCGCGAAGGCGGCCGCCGCGGCGTCGACGGCCGCGCGCGCATCGTCGGCGGTCGCGGCGCTCGCGCGCGTCGCGACTTCGCCGTCGAGCGGATTGCGGCGCTCGAACGTCGCGCCGCCCGTGGCCGAGCGGCGCTCTCCGCCGATCAGCATCGAGATGTCCTGCATGCGGGTGTTCTCCTTCGGGTTGCTTGTTAACGCTTGCAATGCGTGATCATGCGATGGATGCAACAACGGCGCGACCGCGCGCGTCACGCGATCTCGACGTCGACAACGACGGGAGTCGGCGACGTGAGCGCCTGTTCGAGCGCATCGCGCAGGCGCGCGCCGGCAGCGACGCGCACGCCCGCGCAGCCCATCCCATGCGCGAGCGACACGAAATCGAGATCGGGCAGCGCGGTGCCCTGCACCGGCTCGCCTTCGCGAAAGCCGAACACGGGCGCGAAGTCCTGCAATGCCGCGTAGCGCGCGTTGTTCAGGATCACGAACGTGATCGGCAGCTTCAGGTGCGCGGCGCTCCAGAGCGCCTGGATCGAATAGAGGCTGGAGCCGTCGCCGATCAGCGCGATCACGCGCCGCCCCGGCTGCGCGAGCGCGACGCCGACCGCGGCCGGCATGCCGTAGCCGAGACCGCCGCTGTCCATCGTGTAGAACGTGTCGCGGCGCGTGAACGGCAGATGCCGCTGCATCACCGACCGCGCGCTCGGCGCTTCCTCGACGACGACGTCGCTTGAATCGCGCACGTCGGCGAGCGTCTGCAGCGCGAACGCAACCGGCATCCGCCCGCCCGGCGCGCCCGGGCCGACGCGCTCGCGCGGCGCCTGCGGCGCGGGCATCGGCCGCGCACGCGGCGCGGGACGCGCGAGCAGATCGCGTGCGGCGAGCCTCAGATTGCCGACGACCGCGTCGCCGACGGGCGTCCACGCGGCGACCGACGGATCGTCGACGAGCTGGTGAAGCGTCGCGCCCGCGGGCACGTGCGGGCCAAAGCCTTCGACGTGATACGTGAACGCGGGCGCGCCGAACGCGAGGATGAAGTCGTGGCCCGCGAGCTGCTCGACGATCCGCTCGCGGATCGCCGGCAGGAAGCCCGCGAACAGCGGATGATCCTCGGGAAAGCTGCAGCGTCCCGACATCGGCGCGACGAACACGCGCGCGCGATGCCGCTCGGCGAGCTGCACCGCCTCGTCCCACGCGCCCGCGCGCGCCACCGCCGCGCCGATCACGAACGCCGGGCGCTCGCTCGCGTCGAGCGCGTCGGCGAGGCGCGCGAGCGCGTCGGGCGCGGGCCGCACTTCGGCGCTCACCGTGCGCGCGGGCACGGGCTCGGCGGGCCGGTCCCAATCGTCGGCCGGAATCGACACGAACACGGGCCCGCGCGGCTCCTGCATCGCGACGCGATACGCGCGCGCGATCGCCGCGGGCACGTCCTCCGCGCGCGCGGGCTCGATGCTCCACTTCACGTACGGCTTCGGCAGCTCGGCCGCCTGCACGGACGCGAGAAACGGCTCGAACGGCAGAATCGAGCGCGCCTGCTGGCCGGCCGTGACGATGAGCGGCGTCCTGTTCTTGTACGCGGTGAAGAGGTTGCCCATCGCGTTGCCGACGCCTGCCGCCGAATGCAGGTTCACGACGGCGGCATTGCCCGTCGCCTGCGCGTAGCCGTCCGCCATCCCGACCACGACCGCCTCGTGCAGGCCGAGCACGTACTGGAAATCGTCGGGGAAGTCGCGAAACATCGGCAGCTCGGTCGAGCCCGGATTGCCGAATACCTTGTGGATGCCGAACTGGCGCAGCAGATCGATTACGGCGTCGCGGACCGTGTACAGGGTGCGCATCGGTGCGTCGGCGCGAAGGTCGGGGGCGGTCATGCGTGCGTGTCTCCTCATTATCGATTTCCACAGTATCGACGGCGGACACATTCCCCGATACTGTATTTTCTGCAATAAGCCATTACGTGACAGCATGACTTTCGATCTGCGCCAGCTGCGCGCCTTCACGACGATCGCCGCGAGCGGCAGCCTCGGCCGCGCGGCCGACGCGCTGCACGTCACGCAGCCCGCGCTGAGCCGCATCCTGAAGCGGCTCGAGGATCAGATCGGCGCGCCGCTCTTCGAGCGTCATTCGAAGGGAATGCAGCTCACCGCGATCGGCGAGGCGCTCTTGCCGCATGCGACGCTCCTGCAGCACGAGGCCGAGCACGCGCGCGAAGAAATCGACGCGCTGCGCGGGCTCGCGAAGGGCGCGATCAAGGTCGGCGCGGTCGGCAGCATCGCGAGCCTCGTGCTGCCCGTCGCGATCGGGCGCGTGCTCGACCGGTGGCCCAACCTGCGCATCGAGATCGTCGAAGGCGTGTGGGACCGGCTCGTCGAAGCGCTCCTGACACACGAGGTCGACGTCGCGCTCAGTACGCGCGTGCCGGACACCGACGATGTCGTCGCGATCCCCGAATGCCGGTGGAACGACGTGAGTCACGTCGTCGCCGCGCCCGATCATCCGCTGCGCGGCGCCGGCATGCCGCTTGCGCTCGCCGACACGCGCGCCGCGCGCTGGGCGATCCCGCCACGCGGCACCGCGCCGTACGAGCAGATGCGCGCGGCGTTCGACGCGCAAGGGCTCGCGCCGCCTGACGTCGCCGTCGAAACCCGCTCGGTAACGGCGCTCAAGAGCCTCGTCGCGCATGCGGGCTTCCTGAGCTGGATGGCCGAGCCGATGTATCGCGCGGAGCGCCGCGCGCGCACGATCGATACGCTGCCCGTCGAAGGCGTCGCCGCGACCCGCACGCTGACCGCGTTCCGCCGCCGCCACGGGATCCTGCCCGGTCCGGCGGCAAAGCTGCTCGAGCAGCTCGCGCTGCTGACCCGCCAGCCTTTCTGACGCTTCGCACCGACGCGTCCCCCCTCACGCGCGCCGCGCCCGGATTGGCGCGCCGCAGCATCGAAACCCCACGCGATCGCCTTGACTTTCGCCCAATCGAATAAGATCATTCGCTCACATAAAGAGCAAATGATCTTATTCGGGATTCGGCAGGCGCCAGCCAGCCGCCAGGAGACACGGGATGAGCAGTCCATCCAGCGCCGCGCCGGCGATCTTGCACATCGGCGTCGGCTCGTTCCACCGCGCGCATCAGGCGTGGTACCTGCATCGCGTCAACGCAGCGTCGCCCGCCGGCGAGCGCTGGTCGCTCGTCGTCGGCGACATCCGCGACGACATGCGTGCGACGCGCGACGCGCTCGCCGCGCAGCACGGCGTCTACACGCTCGAAACGGTCACGCCGCAGGGCGAGCGCGCATACGAGACGGTCCGCTCGATCTCGCGCGTGCTGCCCTGGTCGATCGATCTCGCGGCGCTCGTCGACGCGGGCGCCGATCCGGCGTGCAGGATCGTGTCGTTCACGGTGACGGAAGGCGGCTACGCCCTCGACGAGCACGATCGGCTCGACACGTCGAATCCCGATCTCGCGGCCGATCTGCAAGGCGCGCGCGTCACGATCTACGGCGCGCTCGCGGCGCTGCTCGCCGAGCGCGTCGCGCGCGGCGCGGGCCCCGTCACGCTGCAGAGCTGCGACAACCTGCGCAACAACGGCGCGCGCTTTCGCGCCGGCATGCGCGAATTCCTGTCGCGGCGCGGGCTCGTCGATCTGCTCGCGTGGTTCGACGCGAACGTCGCGTGCCCGAGCTCGATGGTCGACCGCATCACGCCGCGCCCGACGCCCGATGTCCGCGAGCGCGTGCTCGCGGCGGCGGGCGTCGACGACGCGTGCCCGGTCATGGGCGAAGCGTTCATCCAGTGGGTGATCGAAGACCGCTTCGCGGCCGGCCGACCGGCATGGGAGAAGGCGGGCGCGGAGCTCGTCGGGGACGTTCATCCGTACGAGGAAGCGAAGATCCGGATCCTGAACGCAACGCACAGCTGCATCGCATGGGCGGGCACGCTCGCGGGCTACGCGTACATCCACGAAGGCACGCACGACGCCGGCATCCGCCGCTTCGCGCACGCGTACGTGACGGACGGCGTGATCCCGTGCCTCGCGCCGAGCCCGCTCGATCTCGCGCGCTACCGCGACGTCGTGCTCGACCGCTTCGGCAATCCGCACATCCGCGACACGAACCAGCGCGTCGCGGCCGACGGCTTCTCGAAAATTCCCGGCTTCATCGCGCCGACGCTCGCCGAATCGATCGCGCGCGGCGTCGAGCCGGCGTCGACCGCGGTGCTGCCCGCCCTCTTCCTGCGCTTCCTGCAACGCTGGGCGAAAGGCACGCTGCCGTACGCGTACCAGGACGGCGTGATGGACCCCGACGCCGCGCGCGCGATCGCGGGCGCGGACGATCCCGTCGCCGCGCTCGCGGGGCAGCGCCCGCTGTGGGGATCGCTCGCTGGCACGGCCGCGCTCGACCACGCGCTGCGCGCGGGCCTCGCGCGCGTCGACGCGTGGCTCGCGAGCCGCTGAACGGCCGTGCGCGTCACTCGGGTCAAATCGCCATTGGCACGGCAGCGGGCGCGCGGCTAAAGTAGCGGCTCCCTGTCGACGCACCGTTTTCCGCCCATGTATCTCGGCATCGATCTCGGCACCTCCGAAGTCAAGGTGCTGCTGCTCTCGCCCGACGGCATCGTCGTCGGCACGGCGGGCACGCCGTTTACCGTCGCACGCGCGTATCCGCGCTGGGCCGAGCAGCATCCGGACGACTGGTGGACGGGCACGCTCGCCGCGCTCGCCGCGTTGCGCGCGCGGCATCCTCGCGCCTTCGGCGACGTGCGCGGGATCGGCCTGTCCGGCCAGATGCACGGCGCGGTGCTGCTCGATCGCCACGATCGCGTGCTGCGCCCGGCCATCCTGTGGAACGACATGCGCAGCGCCGACGAATGCGTGGCGCTCGAAGCCCGCGCGCCCGATCTGCATGCGATCGCCGGCAATCTCGCGATGCCGGGCTTCACCGCGCCGAAGCTCCTGTGGGTCGCGCGGCACGAGCCGCACGTGTTCCGCGAGATCGCGTGCGTGCTGATGCCGAAGGATTATCTGCGCCTGAGGCTCACGGGCGCGAAGGTGTCGGACCCGTCCGACGCGGCGGGCACGCTGTGGCTCGACGCCGCGAAGCGCGACTGGTCCGGCGCGCTCCTCGCCGCGGGCGGCATGGCGCGCGCGCAGATGCCGCGGATCGTCGAAGGCAACGCGCCGTCCGGCACGCTGCGCGCGGACATCGCACGCGAGCTCGGGCTCGCCGAAGCGGTCGTCGTCGCGGGCGGCGGCGGCGACAATGCGACGAGCGCGCTCGGCATCGGCGCGACGCAGCCGGGCGACGGCTTCGTGTCGCTCGGCACGTCGGGCGTGCTGAGCGTCGTCGGCGACCGCTTCCGGCCGAACCCGGCGTCGGCCGTCCACGCGTTCTGCCACGCGATTCCCGGCCGCTGGCAGCAGATGAGCGTCGTGCTGTCGGCGGCGAGCTGCCTGCGCTGGATCTGCAAGCTGACGTCGACCGACGAGCCGGCGCTCCTCGCCGAAGTCGCCGCGCTCGATCCCGCCGCGTGCGGGAACGCGCCGTACTTCCTGCCCTATCTGTCGGGCGAGCGCACGCCGCACAACGATCCGTATGCGCAAGGCGTGTTGTTCGGGATGACGCACGGCGCCGACCGCGCGCTCCTCGGCTACGCGGTGCTCGAAGGCGTGACGCTCGCGCTCGCCGACGGCTTCGACGCGCTGATCGCAGGGGGCACGCAGACCGACGCGCTGTCGCTGATCGGCGGCGGCGCGAGAAGCGCGTACTGGGCGCAACTGATCGCCGACGCGCTCGGCGTGCGCACGCGCCGGCACGGCGGCGGCGAGACGGGCGCGGCGCTCGGCGCGGCTCGGCTCGGCTGGCTCGCGGTCGGCGGCGATCCGCGCGACGTGCTGACGAAGCCGCCGCTGCGCGACGAGTTCGCGCCGAACGCGGCTCGCCACGCGGCGCTGCGCGAGCGGCTCGACACGTTCCGCGCGCTGTACCGTCACGTGCGGCCGCTGTTCGAGCCGTCGCGCGAGCGGCTCGCGTGAGCGCCGTGCGCTACAGTGCGAACTTTTCCCCGGCGCTCGACGGCCCGCCTGACGCCCGCCTGACCTGAGATCCCTCTACCGTGTCCAAATCCTCCGAAAAACTCGATCTCGCGACGCGCGCCGCGTGGCTCTACTACGTCGCGGGCGACACCCAGAACGAAATCGCCGAAAAGCTGCAGGTGTCGCGCCCCGTCGCGCAGCGCCTCGTCGCGTTCGCGGTCGAGAAGAACCTGATTCGCGTGCGCGTCGACCATCGCGTCGCCGACTGCCTCGATCTCGCCGCGCAGCTATCGAAGCGCTACGGCCTCGCGATGTGCGAAGTCGTGCCGATCGACGGCGACGCGCCCGACGCGGTCGACCGCAAGCTCGCGGTCGCGGGCGCGCAGGTGATGGAGCGCTATCTGAACGAAGAAAGGCCGATGGTGGTCGCGGTCAGCAGCGGCCGGACGCTGAAGGCCGCGGTCGCGCAGATCGCGCAGATCGAGCGGCCGCAGCACCGGCTCGTGTCGATGGTCGGCGCGATCGCGCAGGACGGCTCGTCGAACCCGTACGACGTCGCGCAGCACATCTCCGAGAAGACGGGCGGCAAGCATTTCCTGCTGCCCGCGCCGCTCTTCGCGGACAGCAACGCCGAACGCGCGCAGTGGTGCAATCACCGGCTGTACCGGATCGTCGAGAAGCTGTCGGCGGAGGCGGACGTCGCGTTCGTCGGCGTCGGCAACATCGGCGCGCACTGCCCGCTGTTCGAGGACGGCTTCATCACCGCCGACGAACTGAGCGAGATGGTCGAGCTCGGCGCGGTGGCCGAAATGCTCGGTCTGCCGATCGATGCGCAAGGCCGGCGGATCGAGGCGTCGACGAGCGCGCGCGTGACGAGCGTCGCGCTCGACGCGCCGCCGAAGCGTCCGACGATCGGCTTCGCGGGCGGGCCGCGCAAGCGCGTCGCGGTGCTCGCGGCGCTGCGCGGCGGGTGGCTGTCGGGGCTCGTGACCGACGAAACCTGTGCGCGAGCGGCGCTCGTCGAGCAAGCCTGCTAGCGACACGCCGCGTGCTGCGCCGCATCAGTCGCGTTTCGACAGACAAACGTCCGATTTCGTCATGCAATCCGTTTTATGGGGCGCGATGCTGACCGGCATCCCGTCGCTTCCAGCGAATCGGGCGGCGTCATTTCCGTCGTTCCGCTTCGCCGCGCGCATCCCTTCGGAGAACCTCGATGAAAACAGGACGTCGACACTTCGTTCGCTCGCTGGCGAGCGCCTCGGCCGCGATGGCCGCCGCCGCATGGTCCCCGGCGCGCGCCGCGTCCGACGCATCCGCCACGCCCGCCGCCCCGCTGTCGCTGACGCCCGGCCGCTGGTCGCCGCGCAACGTCGCGCGGCTGCGCGCCGTGCTCGCCGCGCACGGTGCGCCGAGCCCGACCTACCGCGCCGACCGCCGGCCCTACGCGGTGTTCGACTGGGACAACACGAGCATCATGAACGACTGCGAAGAGGCGTTGCTGATGCACCAGATCGACGGGCTGCATTACCGCCTGACGCCTGGCCAGTTCTCCGCGATCCTGCGCCAGGGCGTGCCGGACGGCCCGTTCGACGCAAAGCTCGGCTACACGACGATCGACGGCAAGCCGGTGCGGATGGAGGACATCGCGGCCGACGTCGACAATGACTATCGCTGGCTGCACGCGAACTATCAGGGCCTCGGCGGCGACAAGCCGCTCGACGAGATCCGTCGCAGCGAGCGGTTCTTGGATTTCCGCGCGAAGCTGTATTTCATGTACGACGCGATCTGCGACACGTATCCGGTCGAGATCGGCTACAAGTGGATCATGTACTGGTACGCGGGCATGACGCGCGACGAGTTGCAGGCGATGGCGTATCAAAGCAACGTCGCGAATCTCGGCGACGCGCTGCGCAAGGTCACGTACGAAAGCTCGCGCGCGCTGCCCGGCCGAGCGGGCGTCGTCGCCGCGACGCACTTCCACGGCATCCGCATCCACGAGGAAATTCGCGCGATGATGGACACGCTGCGCTCGAACGGGATCGACGTATACGTCAGCACCGCGTCGCTCGACGACGTCGTGCGCGTGTTCGCCGGCCATCCGGCGTTCGGCTACGGCGTGCCCGACGCGAACGTGATCGGCATGCGGCTCGTGACGGCCGACGGCAAGTACGTGAACGAATACGCGCCGAACTGGCCGTTCAACTACGGGCCGGGCAAGACCGTCGGCATCCGCAACGAGCTGCAATCGAAGAAGGGCTACGGGCCGCTTCTCGTGTTCGGCGACAGCGACGGCGACGCGTGGATGCTGCGCGACTTCGCCGACACCGCCGTCGGCGTGATCGTCAACCGGATGAAGAAAGGCGAGATCGGTGTCGACAGCCGGAAGGCGGCCGAGCAGATCGGCGCGAAGGACGCGCGTCTCGTGCTGCAGGGGCGCAACGAGAACACCGGGCTGATGGTCGCCGACGAGCGCTCGATCAAGTACGGCAAGAGCGATCCCAAGCTGCTCGCGTGATCGCGCCTGCGCGCGCGCATCTCGCCGCAATGCGCACCGCAACGCGCACGGCAATGCACGCCGCGACGCGCGCCGGATCGGGCGACAGGCCAGATCCGGCGCGGCCCTCGCGTCAAGCCGCCATCGCGTGCTTCGGCTTCCGCTTGAACGCGCGCCCCGCTTCGTCGAACAGATGGCAATGCTCGGGCTGCGCGCCGACGCGCAGCCTCTCGCCCGCGCGATACATGTCGAGCGGCGGAATCCGCGCGATCAGCCCGTCCGGCGCGACAGCCGACTCCGCGTACAGATAGGCGGCGTCGCCGAGCGACTCGACCGCCATCGTCCGCGCGACGATGCCGTTGCCGCCCGCGATGCCGACGTGCAGATGCTCGGGCCGGATGCCGACCGTCACGCGCTCGCCCGCGCGCAGCGCCGCCGCTTCGACCGCGACGCGCTGCGTCTCGCCCGATTCGAAGCGCACGAGCACGCCGTCGGCCGACGCCGATTCGACGACGCCCGCGAGAAAGTTCATCTTCGGCGAGCCGATGAAACCCGCGACGAACTGGTTCGCGGGCGCGTGATACAGCGCGTTCGGCGCGCCGACCTGCTGGACGCTGCCCGCCGACAGCACGACGATCTTGTCGGCGAGCGTCATCGCCTCGACCTGATCGTGCGTCACGTAGATCATCGTCGTCTTCAGCGCGTCGTGCAGCCGGGCGAACTCGAGCCGCATCTTCACGCGCAGCGCCGCATCGAGGTTCGACAGCGGCTCGTCGAACAGGAACACCTTCGGCTTTCTCGTGATCGCGCGGCCGATCGCGACGCGCTGCCGCTGGCCGCCCGACAGTTGCTTCGGCTTGCGGTCGAGCAGATGGTCGATGTGCAGGATCTTCGCCGCCTGCCTGACCGCATCGTCGATCGCCTGCTTCTTCGCGCCCGCGAGCTTGAGGCCGAACGCCATGTTGTCGTAGAGCGTCATGTGCGGATAGAGCGCGTACGACTGGAACACCATCGCGATGCCGCGCTTCGCGCTCGGCGCGTCGTTGACCTTCGCGCCGTCGATCAGCAAGTCGCCGCTCGAGATGTCCTCGAGCCCGGCGATCATCCGCATCAGCGTGGATTTGCCGCAGCCGCTCGGCCCGACGAACACGACGAACTCGCCGTCCGCGATGTCGAGATTGACGTTGCGCAGCACTTCGTTGTCGTCGTAGCGCTTCGCGATATTGCGCAGGAGCACGCTTGCCATGATTTGTCTCCGTTCAGTTAGGCGGCCGCGCGACGATCGAACGCGCTCGGCATGATCGTTCAGTGCGGCTGCACCGCGCCCGTCGCGACCCATTGCGCGACGAGCCCGGGCAGCTCGCGCATGTCGTCGAACACGCGCCGCGCGCCGATCCCGCGCAGCGCACCGACCTGCGCCGGCGACGCGTGCCCGCCGCCGACGAAGCCGAGCACCGTCATGCCCGCTGCCGCCGCGGCCGTCACGCCCGTCGCGCTATCCTCGACGACGAGGCACTGCGAAGGCGCGACGCCGAGCGCGCGCGCGGCGGCGAGATAGACGTCGGGCGCGGGCTTCGGCCGCGCGACGCCGTCCGCGCAGAAAAGCCGCTCGCCGAAGAAGCGCTTGAGGCCCGTCCGGCGCAGCGCGGCGTCGACGTAATGCCGCCGGCTGTTGCTCGCGCACGCGATCGTCAGATCGATCTGCGCGAGCGCCGCGTCGATGCCGTCGACGATCGGCGCCTCGACGGCCGCTTCCTCGACGCTGCGCCGAATCGCTTCGACATCCGAATCGACGAGCGCGCGGCCCGCGCGCGCGCTCGCGCTGTCGAGCACGCGCTCGGTCCGCAGGCCGAGGAGCGGCATCACGATCGGCCGCACCGCGACGCCCGGCCAGCGCGCTTCGAGCTCGCGCACGAGCACGTCGGCCGCGATCGCCTCGCTGTCGATCAGCACGCCGTCGCAGTCGCAGACGAGCACGCGCGCGTCGTTCGCCCGCGCCGTCGCACTTGCCGTCGCACTTGCCGTCATTTGACCGCCCCGAACGTGAGGCCGCGCACGAGCTGCTTCTGCGACAGCCAGCCGACGACGAGGATCGGCGCGACCGCGAGCAGCGACGCCGCCGACAGCTTCGCCCAGAAGAGCCCTTCGGGGCTCGAGTACGACGCGATGAACACGGTCAGCGGCGCGGCGTTCGAGCTCGACAGATTGATGCTCCAGAACGCTTCGTTCCACGACAGGATCACGAGCAGGAGCGCGGTCGACGCGAGCCCCGGCAGCGCCATCGGCATCAGCAGATAGACGATCTCCTGCCACGTCGACGCGCCGTCGATGCGCCCCGCTTCGAGGATGTCCCTTGGAATCTCGTTGAAGTACGTGAACGTCATCCACACGGCGATCGGCAGATTGATCAGCGTGTAGACGATCACGAGCCCCGAGACGGTGTCGAGGAGCCCCGCGTTCTTCCACAGCAGATAGATCGGCACGAGCACGCCGACGGACGGCATCATCTTCGTCGACAGCATCCACAGCAGCACTTTCTGCGTGCGCTTGCCGGGAAAGAACGCCATCGCGTACGCGGCGGGCACCGCGAGCAGCAGGCAGATCACGGTGGCGCCCGCCGAGAGCAGCACCGAGTTCCACGCGAACGCGAAGTAGTTGCTGCGCGCGAACACCTCGCGGAAACTGTCGAGCGTCGGCACGAAGACGAGCGTCGACGAATACGCCTGCTGCTCGGTCTTGAACGCGGTGATCGCCATCCAGAAGATCGGGAAGAACAGCACGAGCGCGACGAGCCACGCCAGCACGCCGGGCAGCGCGCGCTTCACGGCGCCGAACGCGGCGGGCAGCCCGCCGCCCGCGCCGCGCGAAGTCCCATGCGAAGTCGATACGGTCAGATCGCTCATGCTTCGTACTCCCCTTTCAGATTCCGCGCGAGCATTCTCACGAGGAAGAACGACACGACGTTCGCGAGCACGACGGCGAGAATCCCGCCCGCCGATGCAAGCCCGACGTCGAACTGCTGCAGGCCGAGCGCGTAGATCAGGTACGACAGGTTCGTCGTCGCGTCGCCCGGGCCGCCGCCCGTCGTCGTATAGATTTCCGCGAAGATCGACAGCAGGAAGATCGTCTCCATCATCACGACGACCGCGATCGCGCGCTTCAGGTGCGGCAGCGTGATGTAGAAGAACATCGCGAACGGGCCCGCGCCGTCGATCCGCGCGGCCTCCTTCTGCTCCTGGTCGAGCGACTGGATCGCGGTGAAGAGAATCAGGAAGGCGAACGGCAGCCATTGCCACGCGACGATCATCACGATCGACGCGAGCGGATATTGCGCGAACCAGTCGATCGGCTGCATCCCGAGCGCGCGCATCGCACACGCGACGAGTCCGTATACCGGATGCAGGATCATGTTCTTCCAGATGAGCGCCGACACCGTCGGCATCACGAAGAACGGCGCGATCGCGAACAGGCGCGCGACGCCCTGCCCGTAGAACTTGCGGTCGAACAGCACGGCCATCAGCACGCCGCCGGCCACCGTGATCGCGAGCACCGAGCCGATCAGCGCGAGCGTGTGCCAGATCGCCGGCAAGAACGACGGATCGGTCGCGAGAAAGCGGTAGTTGTCGAGGCCGGCGAAGCCTTGGACGTCGGGGTTCAGCAGGTTGTAGCGAGAAAGCGAGAACCAGATCGTCATCGCGAGCGGGATCGCCATCCACAGGAACAGCACGGCGACGGACGGCGTCGCGAGCCAGCGCGCCGGCTTGCCGCGCGCGCGCTCGTCGGCAGCGGGCCTCGCGTCGCCAAGCGACGCCGAGTGAGCGAGAGGAAGACGTAAGTGACGCATGATCGGGATCACCTCGTTCGATACGCGGGCGCGCGTGCCGCCTGCGCCCGCGTCACTGCGATGCCGTGCGCGCCGCGCCCGCGAGCGGCGCGGCGCGCGCGGCGCTTCACTTCCGGTAGCCGGCCTGGCGCGCCGCGCGATCGGCCGCGGCCTGACCGGCGGCGAGCGCCTGATCGACGCTCATCTGCCCCGCGACCGCGCCCGCGATCGCCTGGCCGACCACCGTGCCGAACGACTGGAATTCAGGAATGCCGACGTACTGGACGCCCGTGTACGGCACCTTCTTCAGCGAAGGATCGTTCGGATCGGCGGTCTGGATCGCCTTCAGCACGAAGTCGGAGAACGGCGCGGCGGCCTTGTATTCGGCGCGCTGATAAGTCGATTGGCGCGTGCCCGGCGGCACCGACGCCCAGCCTTCGTCCTTGCCGGCCATTTCGACGTACTGCTTCGACGTCGCCCATTCGATGAACTTCTTCGCCGCGTCCTGCTGCTTCGATGTCTTCGGGATCGCGAGCGCCCATGCCCACAGCCAGTGCGAGCCCTTCGGCGTGGCGGCCACGGGCGCCGCCGCGAAGCCGATCTTGTCCGCGACTTGCGATTGCTGCCTGTTGTACAGCATGCCCGCCGCGACCGTCGCGTCGATCCACATCGCGCACTTGCCCGACGCGGTGAGCGTCAGGTTCTCGTTGAAGCCGTTCGAGCTCGCGCCCGGCGGCCCGTTCTTCCTCAGCAGGTTCACGTAGAAGTTGATCGCCTTCTTCCATTCGGGCGACGTGAGCTGCGCGTTCCAGTTCTCGTCGAACCAGCGGCCGCCGAACGTGTTGACGACCGTCGACACGTACGCCATGTTCTCGCCCCAGCCGGCCTTGCCGCGCAGGCAGATCCCGTACGTGCCGTTCGCCTTGTCGGTCAGCTTGTCGGCGAACTCGGCGATCTGGTCGTAGGTCGGCTGCCCGGGCATCTTCAGGCCCTTCGCCGCGAACAGGTCCTTCCGATAGAACGTCATCGAGCTCTCGACGTAGAACGGCAGCGCGTAGAGCTGGCCGTTGTACGACAGCGAGTCGCGCGCCGTCTTGATCACGTCGTTCAGATCGTAGTCGGCGGGCAGGTTCGTCATCGGCGCGAGCCAGCCGCGCTTGCCCCACTGCGGCGCCTCGTACGTGCCGATCGCCATCACGTCGAACTGGCCGCTGCCCGTCGTGATGTCGGTCGTCGCGCGCTGACGCAGCACGTTTTCTTCGAGAATCACCCAGTTCAAACGAATGTCCGGGTTCGCCTTCTCGAACGCGGACGACAGCTTCTTCAGCTCGATCATGTCCGGGTTGTTGAGCGTCGCGACCGTCAGCGTCGCCGCCTGCGCGGCGAGCGCCGACGACGCGAGCGCGGCGCCCGCGAAGAGGCGCGCGGCGGCGGCGATGAACGTCTTTCGTTGCATGGCGTGTCTCCTGTCTTGATATCGTGTTTGCCGCCCGTTGGACGGACTGCTTCAAGCGCTTTGCTGCATCCCGCACGCGCGCGCATAGCGCGAGATCACGTCCCGGATTCGGTGGCGCACCCACGCGACCGGCTCGCGCGCGAGCTCGCCGCGACGGCACGCGGCATACACGTCGGGCAGCCATTGCGCGACGAGCGTCTCGGGCGGCGCGCGGCGCGCGAGGTTGTCGAAGAGGCGCGCGAGCGCCGCCGCGACGGCGGGCTGCAGCCAGTAATAGCGGATCCGGTCGCTGTAGCTGAACTGACGCGCGAGCCGCTGCGCGAGCGCGTCGCCGCGGTAGTACGGCGCCCAGTATTCGGGACGCTCGCGCATCGCCGCATCGATCACGTCGCGCAGCTGCGAGCGTTCGGACGCGTCGTCGAAGAGCGCATCCTCGATGTAGGTCAGCGCGAACAGCGCCTCGCGCAGCGCGAAGGTCAGCGCCGGCCCGACCTTCAGGATCGCAAAGTGATCGCGAACGAGCGCGGCGAGCGCGTCGTCCGTCTGATAATCGGTCGAATGCGCTTCGAACACGAGCGGCGGCGTGCGCAGGATGCTCGCACCGAGCTCGGCTCCGCGCGCCGGATCGTAGTCGAGCACGCGGCGATCGTCGAAGTCGACGCCCGGCTGTGCGACGATCGCGATCACGCGCGACCACGCGTCGCGCAAGCCGTGCCGCGCGAACGCGTCGCGATGCGCGGCGAGCGTCGCGCTCACGCTGTCCGCGCGCGTGACTTCGATTTGCGAGAACGCGCCGCGATGGCCGGCCGCCGCGCCGCGCGCATCGCTCGCCGGGGGATTCGCTTCGCCGCCATGCTCGTTCGCCGCGCCATGCGCCGCTTCATGCGCCGCTTCATACGCCGCGCCGGTTGCCGTGTCCGTTGCCGCGCCGGCCGCCGCCACGCTCAGCTCGCCGCCCGGCGTCGGCACTTCAGTGCCGATCACGTAGACGGGCGACACGCCCGCGGCGGCGGCCGCCTCTTCCGCGGCCGCGCAAAGCTGCGCCGCGCGCTCGGCGAGCGTCGCGTCGGACAGCGGCGCGGCATCGTCCGCGCACGCCATGCTCGCGTCGAGATGGATCTTCATGAAGCCCGCGGCGACGTACGCGGCGACCATCGTCCGCGCCTCGCGCATCGCGTCGTGCGCGCACAGGTGCCGCCACGGATTCGGGCCGAGGTGATCGCCGCCGAGAATCAGCGCCTGCGCCGGAAAGCCCGCGTCGCGCGCGAGCGCGTCGACGTCTCGCCGGAAATCCGCGGGCGTCATCCCGGTATAGCCGCCGCGATGATTGACTTGGTTGCAGGTCGCTTCGACGAGAAGCGGCGATTCGTCCGCGCGCGCCGCTTCGAACGCCGCTTCGAGCACGAGGCGATGCGCACTGCACACCGAATAGATGCCGCTCGCGCGGCCCGCGCGGTTCGCGTCGAAGATCCCGCGCAGCATCTGCACCGGGTGGCCGGTCGCACGCGGGCGTTCGACGACGGTGCTCACGCCGCGCATCGCCCCCCCCGCTCGGCGAGAAAACGATCGATTTCGTCCGGCATGCTGTTGCCCTCCATCGGCCCGACGCGCGACACCGCGAGCGCGCCCGCCGCGTTCGCGCGAGCGAGCGCGGTCGCGGCCGGCAGCCCCGCGATCGCGCACGCGACGAACGTGCCGCCGAAGCAGTCGCCCGCGCCGGTCGGATCGACTTCGGCGGTCTCGTATGCGGGCGCGGCGACGCTGCCCGTGCGGTCGAACGCGGCGCTGCCCGCCGCGCCGCGCTTCAGCACGACGCGCTCGAGGAGCGGATGCGTCGCGAGCAGCCCCGCGATCGCGCGCTCGGCCGGCTGCGGTCCGCAGAAGAACGGCAGATCGGCGTCGCTCGGCAGGAACAGGTGGCACGCGTCGAGCATCTCGCGGAGTGCCGAGCGCATCGGCGCGAACGCGAGCATCTCGGCGCGCACGTTCGGATCGAACGAGATCTTCGCGCCGACGCGCGCCGCCTCGATCACGCCGCGCTTCACCGCGGCGATCGCGTTCTCGCTCGTGAGCGACGAGCCCATCACGTGGAAATAGCGACAGCCCGCGAACATCGACGGATCGACGTCGGCCGGCTCGAGGAGCGCGGATGCGCTGCCTTCGATGCTGAATACGAATTGCCGGCCGCCGTCCGCGCGATAGGCGACGCATGCGATGCCGGTCGGCCGCGCGGCGCGGCGAACGCGCGCGACGTCGACGCCGTGGCCCGCGAGCCGCGCGACGATCGCGTCGCCGAACGCGTCGTTCCCGACGCAGCCCGCGTACGCGACCGACGCGCCCATGCGCGCCGCCTGATCGGCGAAGATCGCGGGCGCGCCGCTCGGAAACGGGCCGGCGAACGCGCCCGGCACATCGAAGCCCTGGCCGCGCTGCGCGGCGACGAATTCGGCGAGCAGTTCGCCTGCGGCGACGATCGCGGCCATCACGCCGGCTCGCGCAGGGCCGCCCCGAGGCGACTGACCGCCCCCGCGCGGGAGAACGAGCGACGAAAGCATGGGAATCGTTTCATGTCAGCTCATCCAGTTGCCGCCGTCGACGTTGAGCGTCTGGGCGGTGATGTAGTCGGCGTCGGCCGACGCGAGGAACAGCGCGGCGCCGGTGAGATCGTCGGGCACGCCCATTCTGCCGAGCGGCACCGCTTCGCCGACGAGCCGCTTCTTCTCGCCGAGCGGGCGGTTCTCGTAGCGCGCGAAGAGCGCGTCGACCTGCACCCACATCGGCGTGTCGACGACGCCGGGCGCGATGCCGTTCACGTTGATCCGGTGCTTCGCGAGCGCGAGCGCGGCCGACTGCGTGTAGCTCAGCACCGCGGCCTTCGTCGCGCAGTAGTGCGACACGAGCGCCTCGCCGCGGCGGCCCGCCTGCGACGCCATGTTGACGATCTTGCCGCCGCGCCCCTGCTCGACCATCCGCTGCGCGACCGCCTGCATCAGGAAGAACATCCCCTTCACGTTGACGGCGAAGAGGCGGTCGAACACGTCCCACGATTCGTCGAGGAGCGGGCGCATGTCGAAGAGCGCCGCGTTGTTGAAGAGAATGTCGACGCCGCCGAAGCGCTCGACCGCCGTGGCGACGATGCGCGCGATGTCGTCGCGGCGCGTGACGTCCGCCGGCACGGCGATCGCGCGGTCGGAATGCGCGTCGATGAGCCGCGCGAGCGAGCCGTCGGCCGGCTTCAGATCGACGAGCACGCAAAGCGCGCCCTCTTCCAGATAGCGCCGCGCCACCGCTTCGCCGATACCGCTTGCCGCGCCCGTCAGGATCGCGACCTTCTCCTGCAGTCTCACGGGTGTCTCCGATTCGTTATACGTCGCGCCGTCGGCCGTCGAATCGAGCGTTCGCTCGCCTATCGATCATTTGCTCCATGCGCGAACGCATGATCGATCACGAATCCGGCACTGTCAAGGCGGAAGAGCCGTCTTTCGATGATGCGCCGCCGCATCGCGAATGCGGGCGGCTCAGGCGGGAGAAGGGCTACGGGCGGGGTGTACGGCGCGAGGATGCAACGCGATCGGATACGTTATATCATCACGCCATCTTCCGTCCGACCGGTTCGCACGATGGCCTCGACCCACTCGCTCTCCGCCCGCCTCTCCCGCGCCGACGCGTTCGCCGCCGAGCACGGCCTCGCGTGGACGCCGCTGCGCCGGCAAGTCTACGAGCGCGTGCTCGCCTCCGGCCGGCCGATCGGCGCGTACGATCTGCTCGCCGAGCTCGAGCCGCAACGCGGCCGCGTGCCGCCGACGACCGTCTACCGCGCGCTCGAATTTCTCGTCGAGCACGGCTTCATCCACCGGATCGAATCGAAGAACGCGTTCATCGCGTGCTGCGAGATCGGCAAGCCGCACGAAGGGCAGTTCCTGATCTGCGAGGAATGCGGCGAAACCGTCGAGATTCCCGGCGGCGATCTCGCCAAGCAGCTCTCGGCGAGCCCGCCCGCGCACGGCTTCGAGGTGCATCGGCAGGTCGTCGAGCTGACCGGCCTCTGCGGACAGTGCAAGACGAAGCACGCGCACCACGGCTGAGCCGCTCGACATCTTTTCCGGCTGCCTTCCCCCGGCTTTTCATTCCGTCAACCGAATCGAGGATCGACCGCATGTCCTTTGCCGCCACGTTGCGTGCGCCGTTGCGCACGTTTGCATCTTTGTCGCGCGCGCCGCGTTCGGCAGGCTCGCCGCTCACGCTGCGCGCGTCGCGCGTGACGCGCACGCTCGCCGCCGGCGTCGCCGCGCTCGCGCTCGCCGGCACCGCGTTTGCGCAGAACGCGACGTTCAAGATCGTCGCCGCCGAGAACTTCTACGGCGACGTCGCTAAGCAGATCGGCGGCGCGCACGTCGTGGTGTCGAGCATCCTCAGCAATCCGGATCAGGATCCGCATCTGTTCGAAGCGAGCCCGAAGGTCGCGCGCGAGCTGCAGCGCGCGGACCTCGTGATCTACAACGGCGCCGACTACGATCCGTGGATGGCAAAGCTCCTCGCCGCGTCGAAGAATACGAAGCGCAAAGCGGTCATCGTCGCGGAGCTCGTCGGCAAGAAGGCGGGCGACAACCCGCACCTGTGGTACGACCCGGCGACGATGCCCGTCGCCGCGCGCGCGCTCGCCGCGGCGCTCGGCTCGGCCGATCCGGCGCACAAGGCCGAGTACGACGCGAACCTCGCGAAGTTCGTCGCGTCGATCAAGCCGATCGACGCGAAGGTCGCCGAGCTGCGCGCGCGCTACAAGGGCGTGCCCGTGACCGCGACGGAGCCCGTGTTCGGCTACATGGCCGATGCGATCGGGCTCGAGATGCGCAACCCGCGCTTCCAGCTCGCAACGATGAACGACACCGAGGCGAGCCCCGCCGACGTCGCCGCGTTCGAGAACGATCTGAGAAAGCGCCAGGTGCGCGTGCTGATCTACAACAGCCAGGCGGTCGAGCCGATGACGAAGCGGATGCTGACGATCGCGCAGGATGCGCGCGTGCCGACGGTGAGCGTCACCGAGACGCAGCCCGCCGGCAAGACCTTCCAGCAATGGATGCTCGCGCAGCTCGACGCGCTCGCGGCGGCGCTCGGCCAGCGTCCGTAACGACATGACCCAATCCATGCATGCGCTCGAACTCGAACACGTGACGCTCGCGCTCGGCGGCCGCACGATCCTGCGCGACGTGAGCTTCGCCGTCGAGGCGGGCGAATTCGTCGGCGTGCTCGGGCCGAACGGCGCCGGCAAGACGACGCTGATGCGCGCGGTGCTCGGCCTCGTGCCGGCCGAATCCGGCGCGATCCGCGTCGCGGGCGAGCCCGTCGCGCGCGGCAATCCGGCGATCGGCTACATGCCGCAGATCCGCAGCGCGCTCGCCGGTCGCCGCGTGCGCGGCCACGACTTCGTCGCGATGGCGGCGGACGGCCATCGCTGGGGGCTGCCGCACGCGAGCGCTTCGGTCGCGGCCGACGTCGACCGCGTACTCGAGCTCGTCGGCGCGACGGCCCTCGCGAAGCGGCCGCTTTCCGAGCTGTCGGGCGGCGAGCGCCAGCGCCTGCTGCTCGCGCAATGCCTGCTCGGCGCGCCGAAGCTCCTGTTGCTCGACGAGCCGCTCATCAGCCTCGATCCGAATCATCAGCGCGGCGTCGTCGAGCTCGTGCGGCGCGTGCAGCGCGAGCTCGGCATCACCGTGCTGTTCTCCGCGCACGAGCTCAACCCGCTGTTGAACGCGCTCGATCGCGTGCTGTATCTCGGCAACGGCGTCGCGGCGCTCGGCACCGTCGACGAAGTAATCACGAAGCCCGTGCTGTCGCGGCTGTACGGCTCGCCGATCGACGTGATGCGCGTGAACGGCCGCATCTTCGTGATGTCGGGCGACGTCGAGGTCGAGAAGCACGATCACGGGCACGAAGACGAGCACGACCACGAGCATGCTCGCGGACATGGGCACGGCCATGGCCACGCCCACTCACACGGCGCCGGACACTCACACGATGTTTGAATACGAATTCATGGTCAACGCGTTCGCGGCGGCGGGGATCGTCGCCGTGCTCGCGGGCATCGTCGGCTACTTCCTCGTGCTGCGCGGGCAGACGTTCGCGGGCCATGCGCTGTCGCACGTCGGCTTCACCGGCGCGACGGGCGCGGCGCTCCTCGGCCTGTCGCCGATCTGGGGGATGATCGGCTTCACGCTCGCCGCCGGCATCGGCATGGGCGCGCTCGGCGAGCGGCTCGCGGGCCGCGACGTCGCGATCGGCGTGATCCTGTCGGTCGCGCTCGGCTGCGGGCTGCTGTTCCTGCATTTCTACACGAGCTACGCGACGCAGGTCACGGCGCTCCTGTTCGGCAACGTGCTCGGCGTGAGCCACGCGACGCTCGTCGTGCTCGCCGCGATCGGCGCGGTGAGTCTCGTCGCGCTCGCGGCGATCGCGCGGCCGCTCCTCTTCGCGTCGCTGCAGCCGGAGCTCGCGGAGGCGAAGGGCGTGTCGCTGCGGCTCGTGTCGATCCTGTTCCTGTCGATCTGCGCGCTCGCCGTCGCCGCGTGCACGCAGATCGTCGGCGTGCTGCTCGTGTTCACGCTGCTCGTCGGGCCCGCGGCCGCCGCACAGAATCTCGCGACGCGCCTCACGACGGGCGTCTGGCTCGCGGCCGCGTTCGCGCTCGGCGAAGCGTGGCTCGGCATCACGCTCGCGTATTACACCGACTGGCCGACGAGCTTCTGGATCACCGCGCTGTCGGCAGTCGTCTATGGCGCGAGTCTCGCCGGGCGGCGGCACAACGCATGACGTTCGGCGGCGCGCGAAGCACGCCGATCGGCCGATAGAAAAGCCCACGCCGCTCGCCTGAGCCGTGTGGGCTTTTTTCGTTGCCGGGTCGCTCTCGCGAGCGATCTATCGTATGCTCATCGGCACAGCACGCGCGCGTGATGCTCGATGTGATCGGCGATGAACGTCGAGATGAAGTAATAGCCGTGATCGTAGCCTTCGTGACGGCGCAGCGTGAGCGGCTGCCCCGCCGCGCGGCATGCGGCCTCGAACACGTCCGGGTTCAGCTGCGTCGCGAGGAACGGGTCGGCGAGCCCCTGATCGATCAGAATGCCTTCGCCGAAGTGCGGCGCGTCCGCGCGCGCGACCCGTTCGCTTGCGTCGTACTGCTTCCACGCGTCGCGATCGGCGCCCAGATAACCGGAAAACGCCTTCTCGCCCCACGGGCAACGCGTCGGCGCCGCGATCGGCGCGAATGCCGACACCGACCGATACACGCCCGGATTGCGCAGCGCGAGCACGAGCGCGCCGTGCCCACCCATCGAATGGCCGAAGACGCCGAGCCGCGCGCCGTCGATCGGCAACCCGGCCGTCACGATCTCGCGCAGTTCGTCGACGACGTACGAATCCATCCGCCAGTGCGTCGACCACGGCGCTTCGGTCGCATTCACGTAGAAGCCCGCGCCGACGCCGAAGTCCCACGCATCCGCCTCGCCCGGCACGCCCGCGCCGCGCGGGCTCGTATCGGGCGCGACGAGCGCGATCCCATGCCGCGCGGCGAAGCGCTGCGCGCCCGCCTTGATCGCGAACGTCTCCTCGGTGCACGTGAGCCCCGCCAGATAGAACAGCGCCGGCACGCGGCCGTGCGCCGCCTGCGGCGGCACGTACACCGAGAACTGCATCGGCAGTCCGATCGCCTTCGACTCATGGCGATAGAAGCGCTGTTCGCCGCCGTGACACGCGTGCGACGAAACGAGTTCGAGCATTGTCCGTCTCCTGTCGATCAGATGTCGACCGAACCAGGCGCCTTGGCGCTTGGTTCGGTCCGATGCGAAGCCGTTAGCGCATCGGCGCTGACTCCGCTCGCAAGCAAGGTTCGCGATCAGTACAGCACGACCGAGCGGATCGACTCGCCCTTCTTCATCAGATCGAAGCCGTCGTTGATCCGTTCGAGGGGCAGTGTGTGCGTGATCAGGTCGTCGATGTTGAGCTTGCCTTCCATGTACCAGTCGACGATCTTCGGCACGTCGGTGCGCCCGCGCGCGCCGCCGAACGCCGAGCCTTTCCACTCGCGGCCCGTCACCAGCTGGAACGGCCGCGTGCTGATCTCCTCGCCCGCCGCCGCGACGCCGATGATGAACGACTGGCCCCAGCCCTTGTGCGTGCACTCGAGCGCCTGGCGCATCACCTTCACGTTGCCGATGCATTCGAACGAATAGTCCGCGCCGCCGTCCGTCAGTTGCACGATGTGATCGACGACGTTCTCGACCTCGCTCGGGTTGACGAAGTGCGTCATGCCGAATTTCCTCGCCAGCTCGACGCGCTTCGGGTTCAGGTCGACGCCGATGATCTTGTCCGCGCCGACCATCTTCGCGCCCTGGATCACGTTCAGGCCGATCCCGCCGAGACCGAACACCACCACGTTCGCGCCCGCCTCGACCTTCGCCGAGTAGACGACCGCGCCGACGCCCGTCGTCACGCCGCAGCCGACGTAGCAGATCTTGTCGAACGGCGCGTCCTCGCGCACCTTCGCCACCGCGATCTCCGGCACCACGATGTAGTTCGAGAACGTCGACGTGCCCATGTAGTGGAAGATCGGCTTGCCGCCGATCGAGAAACGCGACGTCGCGTCGGGCATCAGGCCCTTGCCCTGCGTCGCGCGGATCTTCTGGCACAGGTTCGTCTTGCGCGACAGGCAGAACTTGCACTCGCGGCATTCGGGCGTGTAGAGCGGAATCACGTGGTCGCCCTTCCTCACGGTGCCGACGCCCGGACCGACGTCGACGACGACGCCCGCGCCTTCGTGGCCGAGGATCGCCGGGAAGATGCCTTCGGGGTCCGCACCAGAGAGCGTGTAGTAGTCCGTGTGGCAGATGCCCGTCGCCTTCACCTCGATCAGCACCTCGCCCGCGCGCGGACCTTCGAGATCGACCTCTTCGATCGTCAGCGGTTCGCCCGCCTTCCAGGCGATCGCGGCTTTCGTTTTCATGCGTGTTCTCCAGAGAAGTAGCTGGGTTGAGTGCCCAAAGTGTATCCGCATGCACGGCCGGCCCGGCGGCAGCGGCAAGGAAATTGGCAGGAATCGGCGGAAAGTTGTCAGGACCCGGCGGCCATCGCCATGCCCGTTCCTGCGGCGCCGCCCGCTCCGCTCCTCCCGCCCGGCCGCGCAGAGGCCCGGGAGCCGAACGCCCGCGACGGGCGACGGGCGACGGACTACGGGCGTCGCCCGCGCATCCGGAGCACGCGCGCCCCCGCCCGACGGGCGGACATGCCGCCCGTGATTGTGCCCCAACTCGCCGCACGCCACCGTTCGTCGACGGGGCGCGATCGGTCGCGACGCGCGAGCGACCGGATAAACGAACCGGCAATACCGGTGCAGGCGCGCCGCCGGACGCAGCGCGCTCCATGCCCCAGGGCAGCCGCGCCCGCCGGCAGCGCGCGCGAACAACGGCGACCGTGCGCGCCGGGACGCGCTCCCGCAGCGCGAGCGATCGTCCGGATCGATGAAGTGGGTTAAGATCGGCGCCGTCTCGGCAAGTCGATGGTGAAACGGCATGGCAGCGGAAATTTCCCCCCGACATCGAACGACGACCGTCGATGTCGTGATCTATCCGGGATTCAAGGCAATCGAGGCCGTCGGCGTCATCAACGTGTTCGATTATGCGAACGCGCGGCTCGCCGCCGCCGGACACGCGCCCGTCTACGATCTTCAGATCGCCGCGCCCGCGAAGGGCGCAGTCAAGTCCGACACCCTCATCGTGCTCGAAGCGACCAAGGCGATCGACACCGTCGCCGTGCCGGACACGGCGATCGTCGTCGGCGCGCGCGACATCGAACGCGCGCTGCGCGACACGTCGATGCTCGTCGGCTGGTGCCGCGACGTGTCCGGCCGGATCGGCCGGATGGTGGGACTGTGCTCCGGCTGCTTCTTTCTTGCCGAATCCGGGATGCTGGACGGCCGCCGCGCGACGACGCACTGGAGCGTCGCGACCATGTTGCAGGTTCGCTATCCGGCGGTAAAGGTGGAACCCGACGCCATTTTCGTGCGGGAAGGCAACGTGTGGACTTCGGCGGGCGTCACGGCCGGCCTCGATCTCGCGCTCGCGATGGTCGAAGAGGATCTCGGCCGAGAGATCGCGCTCGCCGTCGCGCGCGATCTCGTGATCTACCTGAAACGGCCCGGCGGACAATCGCAGTTCAGCGTCTATCTGGCCAGTCAGATGACCGCCCACTCGTCCATCCGCGACGTTCAGGACTGGATTCTGAATTCGCTGGACGAGCGTTTGACCGTTGCGCAACTCGCGAAGCGCGCCACGATGAGCGAGCGCAACTTCATCCGCGTCTTCGTGCGGGAAACCGGCTATCGACCGGCCGAATTCATCGAAATCGCACGACTGGAAAAAGCGCGTCGAATGCTCGAGCAAGAAGGGCTGCCGCTCAAGACCGTCGCCGTTCGCAGCGGATTTCATTCCGACGATCAACTACGGCGCGTGTTCGTGCGCCGCCTGGGCGTGACGCCCGGCGCCTACCGCGAACGGTTCTCCGGCACCGGCGTGCGCGAGCTGCCCGCGAGCGGCGACGCGCACTGAAGCGTCGGCCGCGCCGGCGCTCTCCTGCCGGGCGCCCGGCGAAACGCCGTGCGTCGCCGTGTCCGACCGCCGTTTTCGGCGGCGCGGCGATGCGATTCGCGTGGCGAACGCTTCGCTTTCACGACGACGTTCGCGCCGCGCCGGTCGAAGCGGCATCGACGCCGGCCGGCGCGACGGAAACACTCACACGCCCGCCGCGAACCATGCTTCGGTGCGTCGATAGAGTTCGACGAAGCGCGCGTGGCGCGCGGCAAGCGAGGCATCGTGCGCCGGCGCGGCGACGCGGGTCGCGCCCGGCGCGAGCGCGGCGAACTCCGCCGCCCGCCAATGGCCCGCCGCGACGCCGCCGAGCAGCGCCGCGCCGCGCGCGGCGGCGTCCGCGCCGTCGACCGCGAAGAGCTCGACGTCGAGCACGTCGGCGAGCAGTTGCCGCCAGCGCGGCTCGACCGAGCCGCCGCCCGCGAGCCGCAGCGCACGCACGGGCGAGCCGTCGGCGCGGATCGCGTCGAGCCCCGCGCGCAACGCGAACGCGACGCCTTCGAACGCCGCGCGCATCAGCGCGCCGCGCGAGTCGCCAAGCGACAAGCCGAGCCAGCCGCCTCTCGCGGCGGGATTCATCCACGGCGAGCGCTCGCCCGTCAGATACGGCAGAAAGCTGATCCGCGGCGATGCGTTCGCGCCGAACGCATCGTCGTAGGCGGCGCGCCAATCCGGATAGACGAGCCAGCCGCGCGCCGATTCGAGCGCGATCCCGACGTTCTGCATCGCGGCCATCGTGTAATAACGCGCGCCGCCCGCCGCACGATAACGGTGCAGGCCCGCGCGCGGCACAGCGCCCTGCGCGGTCAGCACGACGATCTGGCCGCCCGTGCCGGTCGTCAACAGCGCGTCGCCGTCGTGCGCGAGGCCGCTGCCGAGCGCCGCGCACGGCGTGTCGCCCGCGCCCGTCGCGAGCGCGATGCCCGCGGGCAGGCCGAGCGCGCGCGCCGCATCGGCCGACAGCGTGCCGCACCGCGCGTCCGATGCGCTCGGCGGCGCGAACAACGCGCGTGGCAAGCCGAGCGATTCGATCAGCGCATCGTCCCAGTCTCCGTCCGGGCCCGCGAGCGCGGTCGCGCACGCGTCGGACGGATCGCTCGCGACATCGCCGCCCAGCGCGACGCGCAGCCAGTCTTTCGGCTGCAGCGCCCAGCGCGCGGCGCGCAGCGTGTCGGGCTCATGCGCGGCGAGCCACGCGAGCAGCGGCCCCGCCATGCCGGGCGACACGGGATTGGACGCCGCGGGCCAGCTCGCGACGAGCGCGGTCGCCCGCGCATCGGGCCAGAGCATCGCGGGCCGCAGCGCGCGCCCGGACGCGCCGGTCAGCACGACGCCGTGCATCTGCCCGGAAAAGCCGATCGCCCGCACCTGCTCGCGCTCGCGTCCGGGCAAGCGCTGCGCGGCGTCGGCGAGCGCGCGCCACCACGCGGCGACGTCGATCTCCGCCCAGCCTGGCTGCGGCGTCGCGACCGCGTACGCGGCGCCCGCCGACGCACATACGCGCCCGTCGCCGTCGACGATCGCGAGCTTGAGGGAACCGGTCCCCAGATCGATGCCGAGAAATCGCATAACGAAACATGGATTCGAATGAGCCGACGCCGATGATAACCGTCCGCTCGTCCGCGCTCACGCAGTCCGCGTGTACCGCCCAAATTCCCGCACGAAACGGCTGCGCGCGGGTTAACCCGGTGCGAATTTCGCGCGTCGCGCGCGGCCACTATGCCGCTCCGTCGATACAGACCATAAACCAGACGATATTTGGCGACGTCGACCGATCAATTTTGGCCGGCGATAAAACCGCGACACCCACTTGCCCGCAGGTCCCCGAGATGAACGCATCGCTCCCCGACGCCCCGCGCGCATATCGACGCAGCAAAGCACGGAATAGAACCCAGTGCTCTTGTTGCGGTTCGTCGATGCGCATAACGTCGAATCATCTTCAAAACAAGATCATGGAGTGAGACAGATGCAATCGAACACGGTCCATCCGTGCGATGACGTGCTGCCGTCCGGCAAGCTGCTGACGCTCGGGCTGCAACACGTTCTCGTCATGTATGCAGGCGCCGTCGCGGTGCCGCTCATCGTCGGCGGCGCACTCAAGCTGCCGAAAGACCAGATCGCCTTCCTGATCAGCGCGGACCTGTTCGCGTGCGGAATCGCGACGCTGATCCAGACGCTCGGCCTGTGGATCTTCGGGATCCGCCTGCCCGTCATCATGGGCTGCACGTTCGCGGCCGTGGGTCCGATGATCGCGATCGGCACGAACCCCGGCCTCGGCATCCTCGACATCTTCGGCTCGACGATCGCGGCGGGCGCGATCGGCATCGTGCTCGCGCCGATGATCGGCAAGCTGCTGCGGTTCTTTCCGCCCGTCGTCGTCGGCACCGTGATCTCCGTGATCGGTCTGTCGCTGATGGAAGTCGGAATCAACTGGGCGGCGGGCGGCGTCGGCAATCCGAATTACGGCGATCCGGTCTATCTCGGCCTGTCGCTCCTCGTGCTGATGCTGATCCTCCTCATCAACAAGTTCGGCCGCGGCTTCGTCGCGAACATCTCCGTGCTGCTCGGCATGGTCGCGGGCTTCGCGATCGCGTTCGCCGCGGGCCGCGTGAACACCGACGGTGTCGCGGCCGCGCCTTGGGTCGGCCTCGTGACGCCGTTCCATTTCGGACTCCCGCACTTCGATCCGCTGTCGATCGCGACGATGGTGATCGTGATGTTCGTCACGTTCATCGAGTCGACCGGGATGTTCCTCGCGGTCGGCGACATGGTCGAGCGGCCCGTCGATCAGAACGCGCTCGTGCGCGGGCTGCGCGTCGACGGGCTCGGCACGCTGATCGGCGGCATCTTCAACTCGTTCCCCCACACGTCGTTCTCGCAGAACGTCGGGCTCATCGGCGTGACGGGCGTGAAGAGCCGCTTCGTCTGCGCGACGGGCGGCGCGATCCTCGTGCTGCTCGGGCTCTTTCCGAAGATGGCGCAGCTCGTCGCATCAGTGCCGCCGTTCGTGCTCGGCGGCGCGGGCATCGTGATGTTCGGGATGGTTGCGGCGAACGGCGTGAAGGTGCTGTCGAAGGTCGACTTCGTGCGCAATCATCACAACCTGTTCGTGGTTGCGGTAAGCATCGGCCTCGGGCTCGTGCCCGTCGTGTCGCCGAACTTCTTCTCGAAGCTGCCCGCCGCGCTCGCGCCGATCCTCCACAGCGGGATCCTGCTCGCATCGGTGTCGGCCGTCGTGCTCAATCTCGTGTTCAACGGCGTGAAGGGCGAGAAGGACGCGCGCAGCGACATCCGCCGCGCGGGCCGCGATTTCGACGGACAACCCGCCGACCTGCATTGAGCCACGACCGCGCGGCGCGCGCCGCCGCGCGGTCGCTCGAACGAAAACACCGCTTTTCGAATGGCGTCCCAAAAACCGGACACCGATCCGATCTCCGGCGTGCGCTTCATTTCGCGACACATTCCGTTTCTCGACGCGTCCGCTGCGCTGAAGACAATCTATGGTCAGCCTGACTTTTGCAAGCGAGGCGGTGTTGACGTAAATTGGGCATGCGCAAATCTATCCGGGGTCGTTGTGGGAACAGGTTCCCGCCCCATGATGAGAGCCGCGCCGGGCAAACCTCAAAAAACCCGCAGCATCAGAGCGCTGTTTGTTTTACCAGGTTGCTTGCCCGGCCGTTGAGCCGTTTATGTCTTCACGTATCTCGCGTCGCAAAACCAGGAAATGACTGGGTAAAAAGGGTAACGGAGGCGGCGCACCGTGTCAGGCTGCTGCCACAACCTGACCACCTTGGTAGTGTGTTCCGCTGGCGAGGATGGCCCAGGCGATCCTCGCCAATTTGTTGGCCAACGCACAAGCCACCACGTTGGAATGCCGTCGGGCCAGCAGGTCGCGGACCCAGGCGCCCAGGCGATCAGTGCGCCGCTCGATGTGCAGCATGAGAACTCGCGCGCACTGCACCAGGAGTCGCCTTAAATGCTTATCGCCGCGCTTGCTGATTCCCAGCAGCGTTGCCTTGCCGCCGGTACTGTATTGGCGTGGAACCAGCCCGATGGATGCCGCAAACTGGCGAGCGCAAGCGAACTGATGGGCGTCGCCCAATTCAGTTGCCAACACGCTGGCCGTGATTGGACCGATGCCGGGAATCTCCAACAGGCGTTGGCTGCGTTCGTCCTCCCGCAGCTGCCGTATCAGCTCGCTTTCGATCTGCGTGATCTGTTCATCGAGGTACTTGAAATGCGCTTGCAGACGCTCGAGCAATTCAACTAGCCGCGGCGGCAGAGCGTGTGTGGCCAGCACGGCTGGAAGCCGACGAATGACGGCCATCCCCTTGGGCAGGCTGACCCCAAATTCCAGCAGAAAGGCATGAATCTGGTTGACAGTGCCAGTACGGTCGCGCACCAGCGCTTCACGTACGCGATGCAGCGCCGAGATCGTCTGTTGCACCTCGTTGCGCGGACTGACGAACCGCATGCTCGGGCGCGATGCCGCTTCGCAGATCGCCTGTGCATCGGCGAAGTCGTTCTTGTTGCCTTGCACGAAAGGTTTGACGAACTGCGGGGAGATCAACTTCGCGTGGTGCCCGAGTTCTTGGATGCGCCGGGCGACCCAGTGAGCCCCAGCACACGCTTCCATGACCACGGTACAACTCGGCACATTGGCAAGCAGCGTGAACATTTGGCTGCGCGTCAGCTTCTTGCGGAACACCATGCGGCCCGATGCGGACTGTGCGTGCAGGTGAAAGCAATGCTTGCCAAGATCGATTCCGATCAACGAGATGGTGTCCATGACGATCTCCCATAAGGAAACAGCCCGATCAGCGTAAGCCGATCGGGCTGTTTCGGTCAGGCTGACCATCTCATTAAACCCCGCGTTCCGAAGAACGCGGGGTTTTTGTTCGTGCATCGCGATGCGACGCGACCGCTTCCGATCGCACGGCGCGAGACGAACGAATCGACCGCCTTCGTCCGCCGTGCGGTGCGTGCGAACGCTCAGCCGGCCGTCGCCGCGCTGACCGCGGCGGCGGGCGCGGCCGACGCCGACGCCGGCGCAGGCGCCGCCGCCTTGCCGTAGTCGGCCGGCGCGTCGGCCGGACGCGGCGTCTCGCCCGCGCGCTCGATCCAGCCGCCGCCGAGCGAACGATACAGGTCGACGAGATTCGACCAGCGCGCGAGCCGCGCGCTGATCAGCTGCTGCTGCGCCGAGTACAGATCGGTCTGCGCGGTCAGCACCGACAGGTAGCTGTCGACGCCGTTCTTGTAGCGCAGATCCGACAGATCGTAGCGGCGCTGCTGCGCGTGCTCGTTGCGCTCGAGCGCCGCGATCTGCTGATCGTACGTGCCGCGCGCGGCGAGCCCGTCCGACACTTCGCGGAACGCGCTCTGGATCGCCTTCTCGTAGTTCGCGATCTCGATGCGCTTCTGCACGTGCGCGAGATCGAGATTCGCGATGTTCTGCCCGCCCTCGAAGATCGGCAGCGCGATGCTCGGCGCGAACGACCACGCCGCCGTGCCGGCCTTGAAGAGACCGCCCAACGTCGGGCTCGCGGTGCCGAACGCGCCCGTCAGCGAGATCTTCGGGAAGAACGCCGCGCGCGCCGCGCCAATGTTCGCGTTCGCCGCGCGCAGCGTCTCTTCCGCCTGCATGATGTCCGGCCGGCGCGTCAGCAGATCGGACGGCAGCCCGGCCGGAATGTCGGTCAGCAGGTTCTGCGCGTTGAGCGGCAAGCCGGCCGGCAGATCGTCGGGCAACGGCTCGCCAACCAGCAGCACGAGTGCGTTGACCGCCTGCGCGCGCGCCCGCGCCTGCGCCTGCTGGTTCGCGAGCGCCGTCTCGACGACCGTCTGCGCCTGCCGCAGATCGAGCTCCGAGCCGGTGCCGTTGTCGAACTGCAGCTTCGTCAGGTCGTACGACGCGCGCGCCGACTTCAGCGTGTTCTCCGTGACCTGCAGCAGGTCGTCGGTCGACAGCAGCGTCAGGTACTGGTCGGCGACGCTCGCGACGAGCGCGATCTCCGCCGCCTTGCGGGCCTGCGCGGTCGCGAAGTACTGCGCGAGCGCCTGGTCCTTCAGGCTCTGCACGCGGCCGAACAGGTCGAGCTCCCATGACGCGGACACGCCGACGTTGTACGCCCGCGTGATGAGCGGCGCGCCGGTGGTGGACACGCCGGCCGGATAGCGCTGGATCGCACCCGTGCCCGTGCCGTCGAGCGTCGGGAAGAGGCCCGCGCGCGTGATCTGATACTGCGCGCGCGAAGCCTCGACGTTCAGCACCGACACGCGCAGGTCGCGGTTGTTCTTCAGCGCGATCTCGATCAAGCGCTGCAGGCGCGGATCGACGAAGAACTCGCGCCAGCCGATGTCGACGGCCGCCTGGCCGTTCGCGCTGCGCGCGCCGGACGCGGCGCCCGGCTGCGTGGCGTAGACGCCGTCGGTCGGGAACGCGCCCGACACGGGCGCGGCCGGACGCTCGTAGCGCGGCGCGAGCGTGCAGCCCGTCGCGAGCAGTGCGACTGCGAGTGCAGTCAAAGCATGTTTTCGCTTCATCACTTATTCCTTCTTGCCAGCGTCGTCGCCGTGCTCCGGCTTTTCGTCACGATGCATGTGCTCATGCGCGAGGCGCAGTGCTTCGTCGGCATCTTCCTTCTCGCCGCTGAACACCGCCCGCACCTTCACGAAGAACATCGGGATCATGAAGATCGCAAGGAACGTCGCGGTGATCATCCCGCCGATCACGCCGGTGCCGATCGCGTGCTGGCTCGCCGAGCCGGCGCCGTTGCTGATCGCGAGCGGCAGCACGCCGAGAATGAACGCGAGCGACGTCATCAGAATCGGACGCAACCGCAGCCGCGCCGCTTCGAGCGCCGCCTCGATCGGCCCCATCTTCTCCGACTGCTGCAGCTCGCGCGCGAATTCGACGATCAGAATCGCGTTCTTCGCGGACAGACCGACGGTCGTCAACAGACCGACCTGGAAGAACACGTCGTTCTCGAGCCCGCGCAGCGTCGCGGCGAGCAGCGCGCCGATCACGCCGAGCGGCACGACCATGATCACCGAGAACGGAATCGACCAGCTCTCGTACAGCGCCGCGAGACACAGGAACACGACGAGGATCGAGATCGCATACAGGATCGGCGCCTGCGAACCCGACTGGATTTCCTGGAACGACAGCCCCGTCCACGAATAGCCGATGCCGTTCGGCAGCTTTTTCGCGAGCGATTCCATCGCCGTCATCGCCTGGCCGGTACTCTTGCCCGGCGCGGCCTGGCCCTGGATTTCCATCGCCGAAATGCCGTTGTAGCGCTCGAGCTTCGGCGAACCGTAGGTCCAGTGGCCGGTCGAGAACGCCGAGAACGGCACCATCCCGCCCGAACCGTTGCGCACGTACCAGATGTTCATGTCGTCCGGCGTCATGCGGAACGGCGCATCCGCCTGCACGTACACCTTCTTGATCCGGCCGTCGGTGTCGAGGAAGTTGTTCACGTAGCTCGACGCCCAGGCGATCGAGAACGTCTGGTCGATGGCCGACGGCGTCACGCCAAGCGCGTTCGCCTTCTCGCGATCGATGTCGACCTTGTACTGCGGCGTATCGTTCAGGCCGTTCGGACGCACGCCTCGCAGCGTCGCATCCTTCGCCGCCATTCCGAGCAACTGGTTGCGCGCCGCCATCAGCGCATCGTGGCCGAGACCCGCGTTGTCGGTCAGCTCGAAGTCGAAGCCGGCTGCCGTGCCGAGCTCAGGAATCGACGGCGGGTTGAACGGAATCACGAGCGCGTCCTTGTAGCCCGCGTAGCGCCCGAACATCCGGCCGATCAGCGCCTGCACCTTCTGGTCCGAGCTCTGCCGCTGCGAATAGTCCTTCAGCTTGACGAACACGAGACCCGAGTTCTGGCCGCGGCCCGCGAAGCTGAAGCCGTTCACCGTGAACGCGGATTCGACGATGTCCTTTTCCTTCGTCAGCAGGTAGTCGGAGATGTTGGCGAGCGTGCGCTCGGTCGTCTCCTGCGTCGAGCCCGACGGCGTCTGGACGATCACGAACATGAGACCCTGGTCTTCGTCGGGCAGGAACGACTTCGGCAGACGCACGAACAGCAGGCCGACCGCGACGATCACCGCGAGATAGATGATGAGCCAACGGCCCGAGCGCTTGATCACATGGTGAACGCCCACGTGATACTTGTCGCGGCTCGCATTGAAGTTCCGGTTGAACCAGCCGAAGAAGCCCGTCTTCTCCTCGTGGTGCCCTTGCGGGATCGGCTTGAGGATCGTCGCGCACAACGCCGGCGTCAGAATCAACGCGACGAGCACGGACAGCACCATCGCCGACACGATCGTCAGCGAGAACTGACGATAGATCGCGCCGACCGAACCGCCGGAGAACGCGACCGGCACGAACACCGCCGACAGCACGAGCGCGACGCCGACGAGCGCACCCGTGATCTGGCCCATCGCCTTGCGCGTCGCTTCCTTCGGCGGCAAGCCCTCTTCCGCCATCACCCGCTCGACGTTCTCGACCACGACGATCGCGTCGTCCACCAGCAGACCGATCGCGAGCACCAATCCGAACATCGACAGCACGTTGATCGAGAAGCCGACCATCGACATGATCGCGAACGTGCCGAGCAGCACGACCGGCACCGCGATCGTCGGGATGATCGTCGCCCGCAGGTTCTGCAGGAACAGATACATCACGAGGAACACGAGGACGATACCCTCGAGCAGCGTCTTCACCACTTCTTCGATCGACAGGCGCACGAACGGCGTCGTGTCGTACGGATACTTGACGACGAGGCCGTGCGGGAAGTACTTCGACAGCTCGTCGATCTTCGCGCGCACCGCCTTCGCGGTCGCGAGCGCGTTCGCGTTCGTCGCGAGCTGGATGCCCAGCGCCGCGGTCGGCTGGCCGTTGTACTTCGTGTCGAAGTTATACGTTTCGCCGCCGAGGCCGATCTGCGCGACATCCTTCAGGCGCACCTGCGAGCCGTCCTGATTCACCTTCAGCAGGATGTTGCCGAACTGCTCGGGCGTCTGCAAAAGCGTCGCCTCGGTGATCGTCGCCTGCAGCACGGTGCCCGGCACGGCGGGCGTGCCGCCCAGCTGGCCGCCCGCGATCTGCACGTTCTGCGCGGTGATCGCGGTCGTCACGTCGACGGGCGTGAGCCCGTAGTTCGTCAGCTTCGTCGGATCGAGCCAGATCCGCATCGCGTACTGCGAGCCGAACAGCGTGACGGTGCCGACGCCGTTGATCCGGCTGATCGGGTCCTTCACGTGCGACGCGACGTAGTTCGCCAGGTCGTACTTGTTCATGCTGCCGTCTTCGGAGTTGAAGGCGAGCACGAGCAAGAAGCTGCTGCTCGACTTCGTCACCGACAGGCCGAGCTGCTGAACCACCTGCGGCAGGATCGGCGTTGCGAGCGACAGCTTGTTCTGCACCTGGACCTGCGCGATGTCCGGGTTCGTACCCGGCGAGAACGTGATCGTGATCGTCGCGTTGCCCGAATCGTCACTCGTCGACGACATGTACAGGAAGTTGTCGAGACCGCTCATCTGCTGCTCGATCACCTGCGTGACCGTGTCTTCCACGGTCTTCGCCGAAGCGCCCGGATAGTTCGCGGTGATCTGGATCGACGGAGGCGCGATCGTCGGATACTGGGCGATCGGCAGCGTGAAGATCGCCGCGATACCGGCCAGCATCAGGATGATGGCGATCACCCATGCGAAGATCGGGCGATCGATAAAAAACTTTGCCATGAAACAGGCCCCCTGTTATTGCGCGCTCGACGCTGCGGCGGCACTCGCGGCCGTGCTCGACGGCGCGGCGCCCGATGCGGCCGCGCTCGCTGCCGCGGCCTGAGCCGGCGCGGCGCCGGCGGGCGACGCCCCCGACCACGCGTTGGCCGCGGCCGGCAGTTGCGCAGCGGCGGTCTTCACCGTCATGCCCGGACGCACCTTGTCGATGCCCTGCACGATCACGCGGTCGCCCGCCTGCAGGCCGCCTTCGATGACCCAGTACTGGCCTTGCATGCCGCTCGTCGTGAGGACGCGCGGCTCGACCTTGCCCTTCGCGTCGACGATCATCGAGATCGCCTGGCCCTTCGGATCGTGCGTGACGCCGATTTGCGGGACGAGGAACGCGTTGTCGTTGACACCCTCTTCGATGCGCGCGCGCACGAACATGCCCGGCAGCAGCACGCGCTGCTTGTTCGGGAAAATCGCACGGATCGTGACCGAGCCCGTCGTCTGGTCGACCGTCACGTCGCTGAACTGCAGCTTGCCCGGCTCCGAATACGGCTTGCCGTCTTCGAGGATCAGCGTGACCTTCGCCGCGCCCGGACCTTCCGTCTTGATGCGCCCGCTCTGGATGTCCTGACGCAGCTTGAGGCCCTCGAGGCTCGACTGCGTGAGGTCGACGTACACCGGATCGAGCTGCTGGACGGTCGACATCAGCGTCGCCTGGCTCGCCTGCACGTAAGCGCCCGGCGTGACCTGCGAGATGCCGACGCGGCCCGAGATCGGCGACACCACGTCGGTGTAGCCGAGGTTGATCTGCGCGGTCTCGACCGCGGCCTTGCCGGACGCGACGTCGGCGGACGCCTGCCCTTGCGCGGCGACCGCGTCGTCGTATTGCTGCTTGCTGACCGCGTTCGCGGCCACGAGCACCTTGTAGCGCGCGACGAGCGCGTTCTGCGTCGCGAGGTTCGCCTGCGCCTTCGCGAGCGTCGCCTTCGCGCTGTTCAACGACGCGATGTACGGCGCGGGGTCGATCTTGTAGAGACGCTGGCCGGCCTTGACGTCGCTGCCTTCCGTGAACTCGCGCCGCAGCACGATGCCGTCGACCCGCGCCCGCACCTGCGCGACGAGGTACGCGCTCGTGCGGCCCGGCAGTTCGGAGACGACCGGCACGGATTGCGGCTGGACGGTGACGACGCCGACTTCCGGCGTTTGAGGGGGCGGAGCCGATTCTTTTTTTCCGCACGCGGCCAGGAAAACGGCAGCCGTCGCGACAGTGATTAAGCGGTATGGAACCCGTTCGACGCGCATGGAGCGACCTCGTTTGTAACTAGATGAAATAAGTGCCGGCCCTCGAGGACACAACACGAACGCGCCTTGCGGCGCGGATCGGACAACTGAATTGCTTGACTGCGGATACAACGGCGGCACGCGACTGCCGTGCCGGGATGCCGCCGCGCGCTACGCGCGGAACAACAATGAGGAGGGAAATCAGCAGAGACGGATATTAACTGATTGCCTCGAAGGCCATTCGGCCGTAAGCTGGCATTGTATATACATTCACGAATGTATGTAAAAGTCCTTCATGCACCGCACAATTTCTTACACATTACCAAGGTTTACAGCAGGTCGAACAGGGCGACCCACGTGCGGCGCTCATGATGCAACCCTTATTATTCACGCAATGGCCTCGACCTTGCATACGATGAGCTCCTGAATGGCCAGACGCACGAAGGAGGAAGCGCTCGCGACGCGCGACCGCATCCTCGACGCCGCCGAGCACGTCTTCTTCGAAAAAGGCGTGTCGCACACGTCGCTCGCCGACATTGCCCAGCACGCGGGCGTCACGCGCGGCGCGATCTATTGGCACTTCGCGAGCAAGAGCGAACTCTTCGACGCGATGTTCGACCGCGTGCTCTTGCCGATCGACGAGCTGAAAGCCAGCACGGACGCGCCGCACGCCGATCCGCTCGGCCGGATCCGCGAAATCCTGATCTGGTGCCTGCTCGGCGTCGCACGCGATCCGCAACTGCGGCGCGTGTTCAGCATCCTGTTCATGAAGTGCGAGTATGTCGCGGACATGGGACCGCTCCTGCAGCGCAACCGCGAAGGGATGCGCGACGCGCTGCGCAACATCGAAGCGGATCTCGCACAAGGCGTCGCGAACGGCCAGTTGCCGGCGGATCTCGATACGTGGCGCGCGACGCTGATGCTGCATACGCTCGTCAGCGGCTTCGTGCGCGACATGCTGATGCTGCCGGGCGAGATCGATGCGGAGCGGCACGCGGAAAAGCTCGTAGACGGCTGCTTCGACATGCTGCGCACGAGCCCCGCGATGCGCAAAGACGACTGAGGCGGCCGCGCGCCCGGATCGAGCCCGCACCACGATGAACGGCCGCTATTCAGCGGCGAATCGGAAGGGAAATCGGAAAGTCCACGATACGGCTTGCCGGGCGAGGCGCCGTGCCCGGCAAGCGGCATCGCGGCAAAAGCCGCGCGGCTCAGCCGCCGTTGAACCAGCGCGCCGCATAGAGCAGCAGCGCGACGAAGACGATCATCGCGGCCCACGCCCACAACGGCACCGGGTTCGATTCGCGATGGTGGAGCGCGCTCGCCGCGCGCCCGGTCAGCGCGCCGCCCAGGTGCTGCGCGTGGGCGCGGCGCGCGACGCCCTTGAATCCCGCGGGCCGCAGGAACACATGATGCCGCTGCGGCGCGCCATCTCGCGCGCGGTTCGGCGCAAGCCCGTGCTTCGCCTGCACGACCGCGCAGAACTCGGTGAAGAAATCGTCCGCGAGCTCGTGCAGCGCGTTCTGGATCTGGCGGCCCGGCAGTTCGGCGAGCGGGCCGGACGCCGTCGCCCATACCGCGTATTCGACGCGCGTCGCGGGGACGCCGCGGCCCGCGTCCGTTGCGTCGTCGGCCGGCGCGAGCACGACGTCGATCTGCCCGCGCAGCGCGCCGATGCCGTCTGCGCGGGCCCGGAAGTTCAGCGTGCGTCTCGTGTGCTCCGGTTCGTCGCTGCGCTCGCTGACGACGTGCGCGCGCACGTCGTAACGCGCACGCAACGGGCCGAGCGGCACCGTCAGCGCGAGCGCGTACTCGCCGCGCGCCAGCCGCGAAAACGACTCGCAATGATCGAGGCTCGCGCGCACGAGCGCGAGATCCTGCAGCGCGTCCCGGACGACGGACGGCGCGAGCGGGATGAACAACGCGTCGTTCAGTTCCATGATCGCCTCCCCCGATGAACTGCCGCGTCAGGACGTCACGTCGATGCGGTCGACGCACGCGGCATCGAACGCGACATATTGCCGGATCGCGTCCGCGACCTTCAGCGGCGCCTCGTAACTCCACGCGGCGTTCTCGATGACGCCTTCTTCGGTATGCAGATGAAAATAGGTCGCCTGCCCCTTTTGCTCGCAATACGTCACGTGGTCGGACGGCGTGAGCCGCGACATGTTGACGTCGCCGCGCGGCAGATATTGGACGTGGGGCAGGCCCAATTCCTTCAGCGTATAGGCGGCTTGCGAATCGGCATAGGTGATCCCCTGGTGGATCACGCGAACGCGATGGCGATTCTGCTCGATTTCGATGCGATGACCTGCGGCGTCGGACATCGGTTTCCCCTACGGCCGCCGCGCGCACGCGCCGGCCGGAAATAAGCATGGCCGCGGCGAAACGCCGCTTATAGTTGCATTATCGGCCAAACCGCCGCAAATTGCGCGGCGTCATCGTCGCAGCGGGGTCACTGCGCCTTCCACGAGAACGCCGCCTTCACGCCGCCCTTCGCCGGCACCGTGACCGCATGGGTTTGCTCATTGCCGTTGTAGCTCGCATGCACGGTGTAGCGCCCCGGCTGCAGCTTGACGAGCATGTAGGGGCCGCGCGCATCGGTCTTCAGCACTTCGCCGCCGTGCGCATCGAGCACGGACACGTGGACATCGGCGAGATACTCGCCGCCCGCGCCCGTGAAACGCAGCGCGAGCGGCCAACTGCTTTCGCCACGCCGGAACGCGGTGGATTCGTCCTGCCCCACCCCGCCCGACACGAAGCTGACGTCGCCTTGCTGCTGCACGTCCGGCAAGCCGGGCTGCGCACGCGCGGCACCCGCGAGGCCGAAGGCCAGCGCCGCCGCAATCAGGTACTTGGAAACGGTTGGCTGTCGCATGATTCGCTCCTTGAATCTGTCCGCCGGATAACGGAGGTCGGTATGGACGACCGGCGGCGACGGACGACGGCAAGCGGCGGGAGGCAGCCGCCAAGCCGCCGAGCCGGCCCGCCCGCCACGCCGGGATCGACCCCGGCTCAGCCCAGATCGACCGGCACGAAGATCTGGGCGTCGTCGCGCTGGATCAGCAGCGCAAGGCTGTTGCCCGCGCGCTTGACCGCATCGCGCAATTGTTCCGCGCTCGTGACCGGCCGGCCGTTCACCGCGAGGATCACGTCGCCCGGCTGAATGCCCGCGCTCGCGGCGGGACCCGTCGACTGCTGGACGACGAGGCCGTGCGTGAGCGACGAGCCGTTGCGCTCGCGCGGCGAAAGCGGCCGCACCGCGACGCCGAGACGTCCTTGCTCGACGGGCTCGTCGACGCCCACCTTCGCCTGGCCGTCGGTCAGCGATGCGAGTGTCACCGACACGGTCTTCTTCGACTTGTCGCGCCAAACCTGCAGATCGGCCTTCGTTCCGGGCTTCATGCTCGCGATCTGCGCGGGCAGCGTCGTCGAATCCTGCACGGGCACACCGTCGACCGACAGGATCACGTCGCCCGGCTGCAGCCCCGCCTTCGCGGCCGGCCCCTTCGGATCGACCGAGCTGACGAGCGCGCCGTCGGGCTTTTGCAGACCGAACGAGCTCGCGAGCGTCTGGTTGAGCCCCTGCACGGCGACGCCGAGCCGGCCGCGGCTCACGTGGCCCGTCTTCACGAGCTCGTCCTTCACCTTCATCGCCTCGTTGATCGGGATCGCGAACGACAGCCCCTGGAAGCCGCCCGTCTGCGAGTAGATCATCGAGTTGATGCCGATCACCTCGCCGTTCAGGTTGAAGAGCGGACCGCCCGAGTTGCCTGGGTTCACCGGCACGTCAGTCTGGATGAACGGCGTGTAGTTCTCGTCGGGCAGCGCGCGCGACTTTGCGCTGATGATGCCCGACGTGACCGTGTTGTCGAACCCGTACGGCGAGCCGATCGCGACGACCCACTGGCCGACCTTGCTTTGCGCCGGATCGCCGATCTTCACAGTCGGCAGGCTCGACGCATCGATCTTCAGCACCGCGACGTCCGACTGCTTGTCGACGCCGACGACCTTCGCCTTGTACTCGCGCTTGTCGGTGAGCTTCACGGTGACGACGTTCGCACCGTCGATCACGTGCGCGTTAGTCAGGATATACCCGTCCGGGCTGATGATGAATCCGGAGCCGAGGCTCGTGCTCGGCTGGTCATCCGGCTGCTGCTGGCCGCCGCCCATCCCCGGCATCTGTCCGTAGAAATGTCGGAAGAACTGGTAGAACGGATCGTCCGGGTCGATCGGCAACTGCGGCGCCGCGCGGCGCGGCGCGGTGCGCGGCACGACGTGCTTCGCGCTGATGTTCACGACGGCTGGCCCGTAGGTCTCGACCAGCCCGGAAAAGTCGGGAATGCCGGTCTTCGCGGCCGCTTCGGCCGGCATCAGCGCGGCGACGGCCGGCGTGATGATCTGCGGCGGCTCCGCATGACGGGTGCCCGCCACATACCCCGCCGACAACGCCGCGGCGACGGCCACGGCAACTGCGCCACGCGCAAGGATTCGGGTAGTCATCGATCGTTCTCCTCGTCTAACGGTTCGAAGCGTAGCGCCCCTGTCTTAAAGCAGGCTTAATCGGTTTCAGGAGCCATTAAACGGACGAAAACAGAGCAAATCCGAGGCCCGCGTCGGGCACGGCGAGCCCGGCGCGCGGATCGGCCGGACAGCGGCCGCGCCACGGCAACGCCGCGCGCCGCGGCAAGCAATGAGGCGAATGATGCGCCTCGTCACGCATCCGGCACGACCGTCACGCTTCGGCCGCGCACGGCAGCGCGACGCTGACGAGGAGCCCGCCCGCCGGCGCTTCGCCGAGCGTCACGGTCGCGCGCTGCTGCGCGGCCACCCGCTTGACGATCGCGAGACCGAGGCCGCTGCCCGACACGTCGGTGCGCGCCCGCGCGGACGTATCGCGGTAGAAGCGATCGAACACGCGCTCGCGCTCGCCCGCCGGAATGCCGGGGCCGCTGTCGCCGATCTGCACGCAGGCGCGCGCGCCGTCGCCGCGCGAGAGCGACACGTCGATGCGCCCGCCCGCCGGCGTGTACTTCACGGCATTGTCGAGTAGATTGTTGAACATCACGCGCAGCGCGGCGGGATCGGCGACCACGGCCGCGTCCTCGACTTCCTCGAAGCCGAGATCGATGTTGCGCCGCTGCGCGATCGGCGCATGCGAGGCGACGCATTCCTCGACGATCGCGCGCAGATCGACGCGCTCGCGCACCGTCGAGTCGCCCGGTTCCGCGCGCGCGAGCGCGAGCAGTTGTTCGGCGAGACGCGTCGCACGCGTGACGCCGCTCTGCAGATCGACGATCGCCTCGCGCCGCGACGCATCGTCCTGCGCGCGCGCGACGAGCTGCGCCTGGATCTGCACGGCCGCGAGCGGCGTGCGCAGTTCGTGCGCGGCATCCGCGACGAACGCCTTTTGCGTGTCGAGCGCGGCGGACAGCCGCGCGAGCAGCCCATTCAGCGCGCGCACGAGCGGACGCACTTCGAGCGGCAGCGGCCAGTCGGGCAGCGGATCGAGCGCCTCGGGCCGGCGCGCCTCGACCGCGCGGGTCACGCGCTGCAGCGGCGCCAGCCCGCGCCCGACGATCATCCAGACGGCCGCGCCGAGGAACGGCAGCAGCACGATGAGCGGCCACAGCGTGCGCAGCGCGACGCTCGCGGCGAGCCGGTTGCGCACCGACAGCGGCTGCGCGAGCTGCACGACGTTGTCGCCGACGATCGCGCCGTACACGCGCCATGCGCCGCGCTCGGTGCGCTCGGTCGAGAAGCCGAGCTCGGCGCGGGGCGCGAGCGGCGCGCGCGGATGCGAGAAGTACATCAGCACGCCGTTACGGTTCCAGATCTGGATCACGATCCCTTCGTCGCCGTTCGTCTGCGAGCCGAGCACCTGCGAGAACGGTTCGGACGGCAGCGCGGCCGCGATCTGCTGCAACTGGTAGTCGAACAGCTCGTTCGCGGCGGCGAGCGCCTGCCGATAGATCATCCAGCCGGCGAGCCCCACCCCGGCCACGACGAGCGCGAGCAGCCAGATCAGCAATTGATGGCGAATCGACCTCACGCGCTACGCTTCCTTCACGACCATGTAGCCGAGGCCCCGGACGTTGCGGATCAGGTCCGAGCCGAGCTTCTTGCGCAGCGCGTGGATATAGACTTCGACGGTGTTGCTGCCGATCTCCTCGCCCCAGCCATACATCTTTTCTTCGAGCTGACTCTTCGACAGCACCGCGCCCGGACGCGCGAGCAGCGCCTCGAGAAGCGCGAATTCGCGCGCGGACAGCGCGACGGGCGCGCCGTCGAGCGTCACCTGGTGCGACGCCGGATCGAGCGTCAGCGCGCCGTGACGGATCATCGACTCGCTGCGCCCCGACTGGCGGCGGATCAGCGCGCGCATCCGCGCGGCGAGCTCGTCGAGATCGAACGGCTTGACGAGATAGTCGTCCGCGCCCGCGTCGAGGCCCTTCACGCGATCGGCGACCGCGTCGCGCGCGGTCAGGATCAGCACGGGCAGCGCGAGCCCGCGCGCGCGCAGCGTGCGCAGCACGTCGATGCCGTCGCGCTTCGGCAGCCCGAGATCGAGCAGCAGCAGGTCGTACGCCTCGCCGCCCAGCGCGGTCAGCGCGGCTTCGCCGTCCTGCACCCAATCGATCGCGCAGCCGTCGGCCTTCAGCGCCTTGCGCACCCCTTCGGCGATCATCCGATCGTCTTCGACTAGCAATATCCGCATCCTGAAAAGCGTCCGTCGCATGCGTTCGAGATGGCGGACATTGTAGCGCCGCCTCGCGCGCGAGCGGACCTTCGGCCGATTTCGACGCTGCGCGCGCGCCATTTTCTCTACAATGTCCGGCTTGCGCCGCCGCGCGCAAGTCAATTGCCCACGTCGCCTTCCGTTCCGTATTCGCCGATGAATCACAACGCCCGCAGCATCGCCGCTTCGCCTCGTCCGGCACGCCCCGCCGCCCGCACGCCGCGCGCCGTCCTGCGCTGCGCGGCGCTCATCGCCGCGTGCGCCGCGCTCGCGTTCGCCGCGCCCGCCGACGCCCGCAGGAAACCGCCGCGCTACCCGGCTGCGGTCTCGACCGCGCACAACGTGCTGCCGGCGTCGGTGCTCGCCGCGCTGCAGCGCGCGCGCGTGCCGGCGTCGAACCTGAGCGTCGTCATCGAGCGGATCGGCGACCGGACGCCCGTCGTCGCGTGGAACGCGAGCCGGCCGATGCAACCCGCATCGACGATGAAGCTCGTCACGACCTACACCGGGCTGTCGATGCTCGGCGCCGACTATCGCTGGCGCACGAGCGCATACGCGGACGGCGCCGTCGACGAGAACGGCACGCTGCACGGCACGCTGTACGTGAAGGGCACGGGCGATCCGAAGCTCGTGCCGGAGGAACTGATCGATCTCGTCAACAAGATCCGCCGCGCGGGCATCGTCAACGTCGACGGCGCGCTCGTGCTCGACAAGACCTTCTTCGCGCCCGAGACGCGCGACCTGCCGCCGCTCGACGACGACGCCACCGCGCCGTACAACGTCGGCCCCGACCCGCTCCTCTACGCGTTCAAGGCGCTGTCGTTCACGGTGACGCCGACCGACAACGGCGCGGTCGCGATCGACGTCGTGCCGCCGCTCGCGAACCTGAACGTCGACAACCAGCTCGTCGAAGGCGCAGGCTCGTGCGGCGCCGCGGCGGCGGCCGCGCGGCCCGCGCTCATGACCGACGCGAACGGCGACCTCACCGCGTCGTTTGCCGGGGACTACCCGCTGCGCTGCGGCCCGACGACGACCAATCTCGCCGTGCTGAATCACTCCGCGTTCTTCGCGCGCGGCTTCCTCGCGCTGTGGCGCCAGACGGGCGGCGCATTCTCCGGCACGGTCGCCGAAGGCAAGGTGCCGGGACGCGCGCGGCTCGTTGCGGCGCACCATGGCCCTGTGCTGTCGAGCGTCGTGCACGATATCAACAAATTCAGCAACAACGTGATGGCGCGCAACCTGTTCCTCACGATCGGCGCGGTCGAGCACCGGCCGCCCGCGACGCCCGCGCAATCGGCGGATACGATCCGCGCGTTTCTCGCTCACAGCGGGCTGCCGACCGAAGGGCTCGCGCTCGAGAACGGCTCCGGGCTGTCGCGCGACGAGCGCGTGAGCGCGCTGTCGCTCGCCGACATGCTGCAGGCGGCGAACGCGAGCCCCGTCGCGCAGGCGTTCGTCGATTCGCTGCCGGTCGCGGGCGTCGACGGCACGATGAAGAACCGGCTGACGAACGCGCCCGTCGGCGGCAACGCGCACATCAAGACGGGCACGCTGCGCGACGTGCGCGCGATCGCGGGTTACGTCGCGTCGGCGGACGGGTCGAGCTATGTGGTCGTCAGCTTCATCAACGATGATCGCGCGTCGGCCGCGCGCGCCGCGCACGACGCACTGCTCGAATGGGTGTACGAGGGGCCGCGCTGATCTGATCGGCGCCCGAATCGCGGCGGCACGCGTGGCGCGCCGCCGCGAGCCGGCCGGAACCGTTTCCCTCGCCGTTTCCCGGTCGCCCCCGCAGGCCGCTCGCAACCGTGCGTTTTCGCCCACCGTCGCAACGCGGCGGCCTCGCCCGCCGTCCCACGCCCCCACCCGTCGAAGACTCCCTCTACGAAACGCTCTCGCGCCCGGTACGCCGATTGCGTACCCTTTTAGCTGCAATTGACGTCACCGAGCCAGGCACGCGCCCCGCACGCCGCATGCGCCGCATCGCTCGCACCACAACAAGAGGGAGACACTCATGCAATTCAACGTCGAATTGCTTCTGCTCGCGCTCGCGCCCGTCTTTCTGTTCTGCATCGGCTGGGAAGCGTGGCACCTCGCGCGCACGCGCCCCGGCGAACGCGTCTACAACCTGCGCGACACGCTGTGCAACGCGGCGCTCGCGCTGATGCACCAGGGCGCGGACAAGGTCGCGTGGATCTTCGTGATTCCGATCTATGCGTACTGCTACACGCATTTCCGGCTCTTCACGTGGGACAACACGTGGGTGTCGTTCGCCGTGCTGTTCGTCGCGCAGGACCTGCTCTACTACGTGTTCCACCGCTGCAGCCATCGCGTGCGCTGGCTGTGGGCCGCGCACGTCGTTCACCATTCGTCCGAACGCCTGAATTTCTCTACCGCGATGCGGCAAAGCCTGATGTATCCGATCGCCGGCATGTGGGCGTTCTGGCTGCCGCTCGCGTTCCTCGGCTTTCCGCCGCAGCAGATCGTCGGCATCGTGCTCATCAACCTCGCATTCCAGTTCTTCGTCCACACGCAGACGATCCCGAAGCTCGGCTGGCTCGAGTACGTGCTGAACACGCCGTCGATCCACCGCGCACACCACGCGCGCAATCCGCGTTACATCGACCGCAACTACGCAGGCGTGCTCGTGATCTGGGACCGCCTGTTCGGCAGCTTCATCGAAGAGGACCCGCGCGATCCGCCCGTATACGGGATCGTCGAGCCGCTCGACTCGAACAACCCGCTCGTCGCGACGTTCCACGAATGGTGGTCGATGGCGGCCGACGCGTTCGGCGTCGAAGGCTGGCGCAACAAGCTGCGAGCGGTTTTCGGTCCGCCCGAATGGGCGAGCGCTTATCATGCTCGGGTTGCGAACGCGCGCGCGCAGCCGCACGAGCCGCCCGCGCTCGCCGCCGCGCCGCGCGAACGATAACGAGGACACGGATTCACAACCATCGTGCCAAGCCGCGGCGCGGCGCAGGCCATGCAACACAAGCATATCTACGAGGAGAGACTCGCATGAATCAGCTGCAACGACAACAACAACCCACCCGCACCGCACGCCGCCTGTGGCGCGGCGCGCAAGTCGCGCTCGCGAGCGCCGCGTTCGCCATCCTCGCCGCGTGCGGCGGCGGCGACAATGGCTCGTCGCAGCCGAGCGCCGGCGTGAACATGCAGGTCGTGTCGTTCGGCGACAGCCTGTCGGACACCGGCACCTACTCGCCGCAAATCCTGATCGGCTTCGGCGGCGGCCGCTTCACGACGAACCCGGGCCAGGTGTGGACGCAGGACGTCGCCACGTATTACGGCGGCACGCTCACGCCCGCGTTCGAAGGCGGTTTCGGCGTGCCGCTGCAAGCGGCGGGCGGCCTGGGCTACGCGCAGGGCGGCTCGCGCGTCACGCAGCAGCCGGGCATCGGCCACGCCGATCCGAGCGTGGCGAATGCCGACTACGCGCAAGCGACGACCGTGCCCGTCGCGACGCAGGTCCAGCAATACCTGCAGCAGCACGGCAGCTTCAACGCGAACCAGATCGTGCTGATCAACGGCGGCGCAAACGACATCTTCTATCAGGTGCAGGTCGCGCAGGCGTCGGGCAACACGCCGGCCGCGCAGCTCGCCGCTGCGCAGCAGATCGGCCTTGCCGCGCAGCAGCTCGCGGGGATCGTCCAGCAGATCGTCGCCGCAGGCGCGACGCACGTGTTCGTGTCGAACGTCCCGGATATCGGCGGCACGCCGCTCGCGGTGTCGACGGGCCAGCAGGCCGCGCTCACGCAGCTTTCGACGGTCTTCAACAGCACGCTCGCCGCGGCGCTGAAGGCGCTCAACGTCGATCCGACGAAGGCCGTGCTGATCGACGCGTTCACGTGGCAGGACGGCATCACCGCGAACTACCAGGCGAACGGCTTCTCGGTGTCGAACTCGGGCACTGCATGCAATCTGCAATCGATGATCGCCGCTGCGACGAAGTCGGGCGTGTCGAACCCGACCGCGTTCGGCTCGTCGCTGTTCTGCTCGCCGCAGATGTACACGGTCGCGAACGCCGACCAAACCTATATGTTCGCCGATACGGTCCACCCGACGACGCATCTGCACGCGCTGTTCGCGCAGTACGTCGAGCAGCAGATCGCGAAGACGGGCGTCGGCAAGTAAGCCGGCGGGCGGCGGGCTCGGGTTCGCCGCGCTCGCGGCTCGACGACGATCCGCGCTTCGAACGAAAACGCCCGGTTCGCGTGATGCGAACCGGGCGTTTCTCATCGGAATCGGGTGTTTTTGAATGATTCGGCACTTCGGCGACAACAGCGTAACGAAGCCGCGTGGTTTCCGCCTGTCAACCGCCCGAACGCGCGACGCTCATTCGTGCGCTTCGAACGCGGCCGCCGCGCGGCCGAGCCGATCGTTCACCGCGATCCATTCGACCGTATCCGGCAGCTTCTCGACGAGGATGCGCGCGACCTGCGCGCGATCGAGCGCGCGCAACAGCCCGTAGAGCTCGCGCGCGTAGACCTGCGGATCCTCGGGCGCCGCGACGAAATGCACGCCGTCCGCGTGCGCCCACGCGCCGGCGCGCGACGCGCGCGCGACGAGCGCGACCCGCTCGCCCGCGTCGCGCGCGGCGGACAGGAACCGCTCGAGCCGCTCGAACGGCGCGAGCGCGAGCGGCGTGCGCGGCGCGTAATGCGCCTTCAGCGTGCCGGACGCGCGCGGTGCGGTCGCATCGCCGCCGTCGGGCAGACGCGGCGCAACGCCGAGCACGTCGGTGATCTGCTGCGGCGTCACGCGGCCGGGGCGCAGCAGCGCCGGAAAGCCGCGCGACAGATCGAGGATCGTCGACTCGATTCCGACATCGGACGCGCCGCCGTCGAGCACGTGGACGGAATCGCCGAACTCGTCGCGCACGTGCTGCGCGGTCGTCGGGCTCACGTGGCCGAAGCGGTTCGCGGACGGTGCGGCGACGCCGCCATGCCCGCCGCGGCGCGCGTCGAACGCGCGCAACAGCGCCTGCGCGACCGGATGCGACGGGCAGCGCAGCCCAACCGAGTCCTGCCCGCCGCTCACCGCGTCCGGAATGTGCGCTGCGCGCTTCAAGATCAGCGTGAGCGGGCCCGGCCAGAACGCGTCGATCAGCTTCTTTGCATCGACGGGCAGTTCATCGACCCAATAGCCGGGATCGCTGCCCGGCGCGAGGTGGACGATCACCGGATGGTTCGCCGGACGCCCTTTCGCCGCGTAGATCCGCGCGACGGCGGCCGGGCTCTGCGCATCGCCGCCGAGGCCGTAGACGGTCTCGGTCGGAAACGCGACGAGCTCGCCCGCGTCGAGCAGCGCGGCTGCTTCGTCGATTTGCGCGGCGGTCGGGAACGGTCGATCGTTCGACATCGTGCGTCCCGTCAGTCGAGCGGAATGCGCAGGAGCCGCGCACATGCGGTCGCGCCCGCGACCGCATCGTCGAGCGTCGCCGCGGTGAAGTTCACGTGGCCCATCTTGCGGCTGACGCGCGCCTCCTCCTTGCCGTACAGATGCAGCCGCGCGGTCGGCATCGCGGCGACCTGGTCCCACGGCGGCGTGACGGATTCGCTCGACGCGCCGTTCGCGAACCACACGTCGCCGAGCACGTTGAGCATCGCGGCGGGCGAATGCTGGCGCGTGCTGCCGAGCGGCAGCCGTGTCATCGCGCGGACCTGCTGCTCGAACTGGCTCGTCTCGCACGCGTCGACCGTGTAGTGGCCGGAGTTGTGCGGCCGCGGCGCCATTTCGTTCGCGACGAGCGAGCCGTCTTCGAGCACGAAGAACTCGACGCACAGCACGCCGACGTAATCGAGCGAATCGGCAATCCGCACGGCCGCCTGCTGCGCTTCGCGCATGAGCGCGTCGCTCGCCGCAGGCGCGGGCACGACGGTCAGCGACAGAATGCCGCCGTGATGCGTGTTTTGCGCGAGCGGGAATACGGCAGACGCGCCGTTCGCGCCACGCGCGACCAGCGCCGACACCTCGTACTTGAGCGGCAGGCGCTTTTCGAGCACACACGGCACGCCGCCCAGCGACGCATATGCGTCGCGTGCGTCTTGCACGGTCGCGACGCGCACCTGCCCCTTGCCGTCGTAGCCGAGGCGCGCGGTCTTCAGGATGCCGGGCAGCACCGCGGCGAGTTCGGCATCGGCGAGCGCCGCGAGCTGCGCGGCCGATTCGATCGCGACGTGCGGCGCGACGGGCACGCCGGACGCCGCGATGAAGCGCTTCTCGGCGATCCGGTCCTGCGCAATCGCGACGCAGCGGCCGGCGGGCGCGACGAACGTCGATTGCGCGAGGAAGTCGAGGCTCGCGGCGGGCACGTTCTCGAACTCGGTCGACACGGCATCGCACACTTGCGCGAGCTCGGCGAGCGCGGCCTCGTCGTCGTACGCGGCGCGCAGATGCTTGTCGGCGACGGCGCCCGCGGGGCTCGTCGGATCGGGATCGAGCACGGCGACGCGATAGCCCATTGCTTGCGCGGCAAAACAGAACATGCGGCCGAGCTGGCCGCCGCCGACCATGCCGAGCCAGGCGCCCGGCAGGATCGGGGAAATCGGGGTGGGGAGTGCAGTCATGTCTAGGGTCGGTGGCGGCGGGCGGCTGCGCCCGCCGCGGTCAGGACGATCGAGGTCGCCGGCGGCTGCGCGGCGGCCTCACAGCGGCGGCAGCACCATCGCGTGCGCGGCTTCGTTCTGCCGCACGCGGAACGCGGCGAGCCGGTTCGCGTAGTCGGTCGACGTGCCGGACAGGATCGACACCGCGAAAAGCGCCGCGTTCGCCGCGCCGGCCTCGCCGATCGCGAACGTCGCGACGGGCACGCCCTTCGGCATCTGCACGATCGAATGCAGCGAATCGACGCCCTTCAGGTACCTGCTCGCGACCGGCACGCCGAGCACGGGCACCGTCGTCTTCGCGGCCAGCATGCCGGGCAGGTGCGCCGCGCCGCCCGCGCCCGCGATGATCGCGCGCAGGCCGCGCTCGCGCGCCTTCTCCGCGTAGTCGAACATCTCGTCGGGCATCCGGTGCGCGGACACGACCTTGGCCTCGTACGGCACGTCGAACGCCTGCAGGATCGCGACGGCATGCTGCATCACGTCCCAATCGGAACTGGAACCCATCAGCACGCCGACGAGCGGCGCGCTGTGCGTGTGGGCGGTCTGGACTTCGCTCATCGTGCGCTTCCTTGTTTCGGTGAATCGGACGATGGTCAGTCGAGCGTCTTGCCCGTGATGCGCTCGAGCGCTTCCTGGTATTTCGCGCTCGTCTTCGCGATCACGTCGTCGGGCAGCTTCGGCGCGGGCGGCTCCTTGTTCCAGTCCTGCGCCTCGAGCCAGTCGCGGACGAACTGCTTGTCGAACGACGGCGGGTTCGTGCCGACCTGGTACTCGTCGGCCGGCCAGAAGCGCGACGAGTCGGCCGTCAGCGCTTCGTCCATCAGGAACAGCTTGCCGTGCCCGTCGAGGCCGAACTCGAACTTGGTGTCGGCGATGATGATGCCGCGCGTCGCCGCGTAGTCGGCGGCTTCCTTGTACAGCTTGATCGAGATGTCGCGGATCGTCGCGGCAAGCTCGGTGCCGATGCGGCGCTCGGTTTCCTCGAACGAGATGTTCTCGTCGTGATGGCCCATCTCCGCCTTGGCCGCGGGCGTGAAGATCGGCTCGGGGAGCTTCTGCGCGTTCGAGAGGCCGGCCGGCAGCTCGACGCCGCACACCTTGCCCGTCGCCTGGTAGTCTTTCCAGCCGCTGCCCGCGAGATAGCCGCGCACGACCGCCTCGACGAGGATCGGCTCGAGACGCTTGACGACGACGCCGCGCCCCTTCACCTGCTCGACCTCGTCAGCCGCGACGACCGTCTCCGGCGCGACGCCCGTCAGGTGGTTCGGGACGATGTGCGCGAGCTTGTCGAACCAGAAGTTCGCCATCTGATTCAGGACGCGCCCCTTGTTCGGAATCGGCTCGCCCATGATGACGTCGAACGCCGACAGGCGATCGGTCGTGACGATCAGGAGCTTGTCGTTGCCGACCGCGTAGTTGTCGCGGACCTTGCCGCGACCGAGGAGCGGCAGCGAGCGCAGCGTGGATTCGTAAAGGGTAGACATCGTCTTTTCGCAGAATTAAGAGCCAAACAAAAAGGGAAACGCCGTTCCCGTCGGCACGCGGGAACGGCGGTCTTGCAACCTGCCCGCGGCCGGACGGCGAAGGGCGGCGCCCTCTTCCGTCCGGCCGCGCAGCACCATTTAACGCACCACTTGCGCGAGGTCGCCGGCCTTGTACTTCTCGGCCATCTTGTCGAGCGCAACCGGCTTGATCTTCGCCGCCTGGCCTTCGCAGCCGAACGCCAGATAGCGCGCGACGCAGATCTTCTTCGCCGCTTCGCGCGCGGGCTTCAGGTAATCGCGCGGGTCGAACTTGCCCGGATTCTCGAACATGTAGCGGCGGATCGCGCCCGTGATCGCGAGACGCAGGTCGGTGTCGATGTTGACCTTGCGCACGCCGTGCTTGATGCCTTCCTGGATCTCCTCGACGGGCACGCCGTAGGTTTCCTTCATGTCGCCGCCGAACTCGCGGATTTCCGCGAGCAGGTCCTGCGGCACCGACGACGAACCGTGCATCACGAGGTGCGTGTTCGGGATGCGCGCGTGGATTTCCTTGATCCGCTGGATCGACAGGATGTCGCCCGTCGGCTTCTTCGTGAACTTGTACGCGCCGTGCGACGTGCCGATCGCGATCGCGAGCGCGTCGCACTGCGTGAGCTTGACGAAGTCGGCAGCCTGCTCGGGATCCGTCAGCAATTGCTCGCGGGTCATCGTGCCTTCCGCGCCGTGGCCGTCTTCCTTGTCGCCCTTCATCGTCTCGAGCGAACCGAGCACGCCGAGCTCGGCCTCGACCGTCACGCCGATCGAGTGCGCCATCTCGACGACCTTCTTCGACACGTCGACGTTGTATTCGTACGATGCGACCGTCTTGCCGTCGGCCTGCAGCGAGCCGTCCATCATCACGCTCGTGAAGCCGCTGCGGATCGCAGTCAGACACACCGCCGGCGACTGGCCGTGGTCCTGGTGCATCACGACGGGAATGTGCGGGTACGACTCGACCGCCGCTTCGATCAGGTGGCGCAGGAACGGCTCGCCCGCGTACTTCCGGGCGCCCGCCGACGCCTGCATGATCACGGGCGCGCCGACTTCGTCGGCGGCCGCCATGATCGCCTGCACCTGCTCCAGGTTGTTCACGTTGAATGCGGGCAGGCCGTAGCCGTTTTCCGCCGCGTGATCCAGCAGTTGACGCATTGATACGAGAGGCATTGTGGTACTCCTTGAATGAAAACCTTGCACCCTACGCGGCGTCTTACGGCCCGCCCCGACGGAAGACGGGAGAACCGGCGCGGCCGAGCGTCGAATAGCCGCATTTTATCGCGAAGCGCCCCCGATTCAGACCAAATGGCGGATTCGCTGGCAATTTGTTACGTCTTTCAGACCGCTTTCAAGCAAAAAGCCGCGGGGGCATCCGACCCCACGCGGCTCGTTCCAGGCGCAAGCGGCATGCCCGGCGGGCGTCCCGCAGCCGGCTCGGTATCAGTAATGCTCGCCGACGCGCACGATCTTCAGCGTGTTCGTGCCGCCCGCCTGCCCCATCGGCTCGCCGACCGTCAGCACGACCATGTCGCCGTGCGCGACGTAGCCGTGCCGCACGATCAGCTCGAGCGCCTGCTGCAGCGCGGAATCGCGATCGCTGTCGAAGTCGACGTGCAGCGGGGTCACGTTGCGAAAGAGGGCCATCGCGCGCTCGCTGCCGACCCGCGGCGTCAGCGCGAAGATCGGCACGTGCGTGTAGTGGCGCGACATCCAGAGCGCCGTCGCGCCCGATTCGGTCAGCGCGACGATCGCCTTCGCGCCCAGGTGGTACGCGGTGAAGAGCGCGCCCATCGCGATCGACTGGTCGATCCGCGTAAACGTGCGGTCGAGGAAATCCTTGTCGAGCTCGACGTGCTCGGACTTCTCCGCCTCGACGCAGACAGCCGCCATCGCCTCGATCGTGACGGCCGGGTACTTGCCCGTCGCGGTCTCGGCGGACAGCATCACCGCGTCGGTGCCGTCGAGCACCGCGTTCGCGACGTCCGACACCTCCGCGCGGGTCGGCACGGGCGCGTGGATCATCGACTCCATCATCTGCGTCGCGGTGATCACGAGCTTGTTCGATTCGCGCGCCATCCGGATCATCCGCTTCTGCAGGGCGGGCACGGCCGCGTTGCCGACCTCGACGGCCAGGTCGCCGCGCGCGACCATGATGCCGTCCGACGCGTCGAGGATCTCCTGCAGCGCCGGAATCGCCTCCGCGCGCTCGATCTTCGCGATCATCTTCGGCTTGATGCCGTAAGGCGCGCCCGCGATGTTCGCGAGCTGGCGCGCCATCTCCATGTCGGTCGCGTTCTTCGGGAACGACACGGCGACGAGATCCGCGCCGAGCGACATCGCGGTGCGGATGTCCTCCATGTCCTTCGCAGTCAGCGCGGGCGCCGACAGCCCGCCGCCCTGCCGGTTGATCCCCTTGTTGTTCGACAGATCGCCGCCCACCTTGACTGTCGTGTGGATCTCGTCGCCGAGCACGCGGTCGACCTTCAGCACGATGAGGCCGTCGTTCAGGAGCAGCACGTCGCCCGGCTTCAGGTCGCGCGGCAGATCCTTGTAGTCGAGGCCGACCCGCTCGTCGTTGCCGAGCTCGCACGTCGCGTCGAGGATGAACGGCTGGCCGGGCGCGAGCGTCGTCTTGCCCGCCTCGAACTTGCCGACGCGGATCTTCGGTCCCTGTAGGTCCGCCATGATCGCGATTTCCCGGCCGACCCGCCGCGCGGCCTCGCGGACCAGCTCGGCGCGTTCGCGGTGATCGTCGGCGGTGCCATGCGAGAAATTGAGCCGCACGACGTCGAGACCCGCGTGCATCATCTGCAACAGGACCTCCGGCGAGCTGGATGCCGGACCGATCGTGGCGACTATCTTGGTGGCGCGATGCATGAATCTCCTCGTTTGACTGAGTGAAAGCGCTGGATGTACCGCCGCGAGAGCCGAAAGCCGCGCGGCCCAGCCGCCGCCGCTCCGGAACGCGCGCCGGTGCATGCTGCGCCCGGCGTCGCTTTGTCCGCGGACGCCGGCATGGGCAGCCGGCGCCGCGTCGTCGTATCGGGTTCGGCGGGGCCGCTCACGCGGCCCGCCGCGCGAGCGGCCGACTGCCACCGCTGCAGCGCCGGGCGCAATCCGCATGCCCCGCCGCCGTCGCGCGGGCGGCCGGCATGGCCGGCCGCGCTTCGTACTTCATGCCGCGCGCGAAGCGGATGCGACGCGCGCCGCGTCATGCGCTTACGCGCGCGTTTCGAGCACTTCGACGGCGGGCAGCTTCTTGCCCTCGAGGAATTCGAGGAACGCGCCGCCGCCCGTCGAGGTATAGCTGACCTTGTCGTGAATCCCGTACTTCGCGATCGCGGCGAGCGTGTCGCCGCCGCCTGCGATCGAGAACGCGGCCGAGTTCGCGATCGCGTCGGCAAGCGTCTTCGTGCCGTGGCCGAACTGGTCGAATTCGAACACGCCGACCGGGCCGTTCCAGACGATCGTCCCCGCCTTCTCGAGCTGGCCGGCGAGCGCCTTCGCGGTTTCCGGCCCGATGTCGAGGATCATGTCGTCGGCTTCGATATCGGCGACGCTCTTCACGGTGGCCGCGGCCGTCGGCGAGAATTCCTTCGCGACGACGACGTCGGTCGGGATCGGCACCGACGCGCCGAGCTTGCGGGCTTCGTCGATGATCGCCTTCGCCTCGTCGACGAGATCGGCTTCCGCGAGCGACTTGCCGATCGACAGGCCGGCCGCGAGCATGAACGTGTTCGCGATGCCGCCGCCGACGATCAGTTGATCGACCTTCGCCGCGAGCGACTTGAGGATCGTCAGCTTCGTCGACACCTTCGAGCCGGCGACGATCGCGACGAGCGGGCGCTTCGGGTTGCCGAGCGCCTTGCCGAGCGCGTCGAGCTCGGCCGCCAGCAGCGGGCCCGCGCATGCGATGGGCGCGTACTTCGCGATGCCGTGCGTCGTGGCTTCCGCGCGGTGCGCGGTGCCGAATGCGTCGTTCACGTAGACGTCGCAGAGCTTCGCCATCTTCTGCGCAAGCTCGTCCGAATTCTTCTTCTCGCCCTTGTTCACGCGGCAGTTCTCGAGCAGCGCGACCTGGCCCGGCGCGACCGAAACGCCGTTCTCGACCCAGTGCGCGACGAGCGGCACATCGCGGCCGAGCAGCTCGGCCAGTCGCTTCGCGACGGGCGCGAGCGAATCCTCGGGCTTGAACTCGCCTTCCGTCGGGCGGCCAAGGTGCGACGTGACCATCACGGCCGCGCCCGCGTCGAGCGCCGCCTGGATCGCGGGCACCGACGCGCGGATGCGCGTGTCTTCGGTGATGTTGCCGTGATCGTCCTGCGGCACGTTCAGATCGGCGCGGATGAACACACGTTTGCCGGAGAGCTTGCCTTCGGCGATCAGGTCGGTAAGACGCTTTACTTGGCTCATGGGACTGATGAAGGTTGATGAAGGAAAGCGGTACGATGCGCGCGCGGGCTGCCGACCCGGGCGCCTCGCACGGCAAGGCCCGCGCGACGCGCGCGCGAAAAATTCCGGAAGGGGTCATTCTAGCCGATCCGCCCGGCGCGCTACCCCGCGCGGCGGCGAATTCCTGCTATTTGGCGGCGACGTGCGCGGTTGGGTCGCGCCCGCGCGGCGGCCGCGAGACGCGCGGCGGCGTTGCGTCAGAACAGGATCCGCAGCGCGGTGAACACGAGCATCCCGACGACGATCGTGCCGAGCATGCTGCGACGCCACAGGAACCACGCGAGGCCCGCCGCGGCTGCGTAGAAATCGTGGTTCGACAGCGCGAACGAGATGCCCGCGCGCGTCTCGAGCACATCGGGCAGGACGACCGCGACGAGCGCGGCGGCGGGCGCGTAGCGCAGCGAGCGCTGCACGCGCTCGGGCAGCACCGTGCGCTCGCCGCCGACAAGAAAGAACGCGCGCGTGACCGCAGTGACGAGCGTCATCCCGGCAATCGCGAGCCAGATCTGCCAGGCGCTCATTCGATGTCCTCCGAATGCGTCGCGCGGCCCGCCGCGCGGATGCGCCGCCAGTCGGCGCGTTCGACGAACCAGTCGGCGACGCTGCCCGCCGCGAGCGCCGCGCACACCGCGAGCGGCAGCGCGAGCCGGTACGGCAGCTCGAACGCGACGAGCGACACGATCCCGGCGATCGCGACGGCCGCGAGCGTCGAGCGGTTCGAGATCGCGGACACCATGATCGGAATCAGCGCGAGCGTGCCGGCGAGCGCAAGCCCCCAGCTGTCGGGAAACACGCTCGCGAGCGCGATGCCGACGAGCGACGACGCCTGCCAAGCGAACCAGCTCGTGAGCGCCATCCCCCAGAAATAGGCTTCCTTGCCGGGCACGTGGCCCGTCGCGAAGCCCTGCTTCTGGAACAGCAGATAGATCACGTCGCCGTTGAAATAGCCGATCGCGAAGCGCCGCCACAGCGGCAGATACGAGAAATGGGGCGCGAGCCCTGCGCTGAAGATCACGAAGCGCATGTTGACCATCGCGGCCGTGAGCAGAATCGTCCAGACGGGCAGTTTCGCGGCGAAAAGGGGCAGCACCGCGAGCTGCGACGAGCCTGCGTAGACGAGGACCGACATGCCGACCGCCTGCCCCGTCGACAGCAAAGACTTGCTCATCGCGATGCCGGTGACGAGCCCCCACGACAGGATCGCCATCAGCGTCGGGGAAAAGTCGCGGAAGCCCTGGACGAGGGCGAAGCGGTCGGAGGCGGAGAAGCGAGCGAGCATCGGGGAAGCGCCGCGAAGGCGGAAAGCCGGGCCGCTCGCGCGCGTCGCGCGCCGCCGCCCGTTATTTTTCACGCAGGTTGCGCGTCGATTATAGCGCCGGACCCCGCCGTACCGACCGTTGCCCGCACAAAAACGCTAAAATGAGCGTCTTTGCGACGCGGCGCCGTTCCGAGCCGCCGCGCGCTGCTTCTGCGCACCCCGCATCCACTAGGAGAAGACCTATGTCAATGGCCGATCGCGACGGCAAGATTTGGATGGACGGCAAGCTGATCGAATGGCGCGACGCCAAGATCCACGTGCTGACTCACACGCTGCACTACGGCATGGGCGTCTTCGAGGGCGTGCGTGCATACAAGACGGCCGACGGCGGCACGGCGATCTTCCGCCTGAAGGAGCACACGAAGCGCCTGCTGAACTCGGCGAAGATCTTCCAGATGGACGTGCCGTTCGACCAGGAAACGCTCGAGGCGGCGCAGCGCGACGTCGTCCGCGAGAACAAGCTCGAGTCGTGCTACCTGCGCCCGATCATCTGGATCGGCTCGGAGAAGCTCGGCGTGTCGGCGAAGGGCAACACGATCCACGTCGCGATCGCGGCCTGGCCGTGGGGCGCGTACCTCGGCGAGGAAGGCCTCGCGAAGGGCATCCGCGTGAAGACGTCTTCGTTCACCCGCCATCACGTGAACGTGTCGATGGTGCGCGCGAAGGCGTCGGGCTGGTACGTGAACTCGATCCTCGCGAACCAGGAAGCGACGGCCGACGGCTACGACGAGGCGCTCCTCCTCGACGTCGACGGCTACGTGTCCGAAGGCTCCGGCGAGAACTTCTTCCTCGTGAACCGCGGCAAGCTCTACACGCCCGATCTCGCGTCGTGCCTCGACGGCATCACGCGCGACACGGTCATCACGCTCGCGAAAGAAGCCGGCATCGAAGTGATCGAGAAGCGCATCACGCGCGACGAGGTCTACACGGCCGACGAAGCGTTCTTCACCGGCACCGCGGCCGAAGTCACGCCGATCCGCGAGCTCGACAACCGCACGATCGGCAGCGGCGCGCGCGGCCCGATCACCGAGAAGCTGCAGAGCGCGTTCTTCGACGTCGTGAACGGCAAGAGCGCGAAGCACGCGGACTGGCTCACCAAGATTTGAGCGCGCCGCTCGCCCGACGCCGGGCGCGCGCGCCGCTCGCCATCGCCATAACGAGAAAGCCCCATGAGTGAAATCAAGGAAATGCCGCTCATCGAACTGACGGCCAAGGATCTGCCCGCTTACTGCCCGAACCCCGCGATGCCGCGCTGGAGCGCGCATCCGCGCGTGTTCATCGACGTCTCGCACGGCGAAGCGCGCTGCCCGTACTGCGGCACGCGCTACAAGCTGCGCGAAGGCGAAATCGTCCGCGGCCATCATTGAGCGCGCGGCGGCTGTTCCGCCCGACGCGGCGCGGCCGGTCCGACCGGCACGCGCCGACGCCCCTCCCCCGCAACCCGAGCGCGGCGCGTGAGCGTCGCGCTTCATTACGACATCGGAAATCGACCTGATGCGTCGCGCGTTGGTTATCGCACCGAACTGGATCGGTGACGCATTGATGGCGCAGCCGCTTTTCGCGCTGCTGAAGAAACTGCATCCCCGCATCGTCATCGACGCCGTGGCCCCGACGTGGGTCGCGCCCGCGCTCGAGCGGATGCCCGAGATACACGATGTCCACGCGACCGATCTCGCGCATGGCAAGCTGCAGATGCTGCGCCGCTGGCAGCTCGCGAGCGATCTGCGCGACGTCGGCTACGACGCCGCGTACGTGCTGCCGAACTCGCTGAAGTCCGCGCTGATCCCATGGCTCGCCGGCATTCCGCTGAGGATCGGCTACACGGGCGAGCATCGCTACGCGCTCCTCAACGTGCGCCACGCGAATCCGGGCAAGGCGCGCGACGAGCGCGCGCCGATGGTCCAACATTACGCGACGCTTGCATACGCACCCGGCGCGAAGCTGCCCGAGTCGTTCAAGACGCTGCCGCCACCGCGGCTCGAAGCGGACCTGAACGAGACGGCGCGCGTGTCCGCGCGCTTCAACCTCGATACGCGCAAGCCGCTCGTCGTGTTCTGCCCGGGCGCCGAGTACGGCCCGGCCAAGCGCTGGCCGCCCGAGCACTTCGCGGCGCTCGCGCAGAGCGTGAGTCAGTCTTTTCCCTATACGCAGATCGTCGCGCTCGGCTCGCCGAAGGACGCGACGCCCGCGCAGGCGATCGCCGAGCGCGCGCCGAACGTGCGCAACCTCTGCGGCCAGACTTCGCTCACCGAGGCGTGCGCGCTGATCGCGCGCGCGAACGCGGTCGTCACGAACGATTCCGGGCTGATGCACGTCGCGGCAGCGCTGCGCCGGCCGCTCGTCGCGCTCTACGGGTCGACGGATCCGCGTCATACCCCCCCGCTGTCGGACCTGGCAAAGGTACAATGGCTGCATCTCGAATGCAGTCCCTGCTTCGAACGCGAATGCCCGCTCGGCCACCTGAAGTGCCTGCGCGAGCTGAGCCCGGAGCAGGTGTTCGGCGATTTGCGCGGGATGCTCGTCGGACAGCGCTGACGCCGCGGCCGCAAGGCCGCCCGTCACGCGCCGCGCACCCGCACCCGACTCACCGGTAAGCGGGCGGCCTTGCTCATGCATGGGCCGCCTTGATGAAACGGCGCGCGCCGCGCGCGAGAGATAGACCCGATGCCACGTTTTGCCCGCCTCTTCGAAGCCGCCGCCGATACGCTGAACGCGTACTATCAGGCAGTCGCCGACGCCAACCTCGACGCGCTGATGGTCCTCTGGATCGACGAGGATTTCGCCAGCTGCATCTGGGCAGACGGCTCGCATCTGCACGGCCTCGAGCAGATCAGGAGCGGGTTCGCGCAACGGCTGTCGACCCAGCCCGTCACGATCGAGCCGCTCGACATCCGCGTCTACGACAGCCTCGGCACCGTCGTCTACACGGTTGCCGAGGCGCACCAGCCGGCCGATCTCACAGCCGAGCCGCAGATGGTGTTCACGACCTACGTGATGATCCACGAGCGCGGCGAATGGCGGATCGCACACATCCACGCGAGCCCGATCCCCGAGCAGACGGCGACTCAGTTCGCCGCCAAGATCCGCCACGCTCAGGGGCCGCTCCACTAAGCACAGGCGTTTGCAGCGATGAGCACCGCGCTTCCTCCGCTTCCCGCTGCCGACGAGACCGCCCGCCCGGCAGCCTCGTCCCTCTACCGCGCGCCGCTCTGGCTGCCGACGAGCCACGCGCAGACAATCGTCCCCGCGCTCTTCGCGCGCCGGCCGGACGTCGGATACCGGCGCGAGCGCTGGGACACGCCCGACGGCGACTTCATCGACATCGACTGGCTCGCCTATCCGGCCGGCGCGGCGCCCGAGCCGAACGCCCCGCTCGTCGTGCTGTTCCACGGCCTCGAAGGCAGCTCCGATTCACATTACGCACGCGTGCTGATGGCGGCCGCCCGCGCACGCGGCTGGCACGGTGTCGTCCCGCATTTCCGCAGTTGCAGCGGCGAGATGAACCGGATGCCGCGCTTCTATCACCTCGCCGACAGCGCCGAAGTCGACTGGATCCTGCGGCGGCTCGCGAAAAGCCATCGCGGGCCGCTCGTCGCGGTCGGCGTGTCGCTCGGCGGCAACGTGCTGCTGCGCTGGCTCGGCGAGCGGCGCGGCGATACGTCGATCGTCACGGCGGCCACGGCGGTCTCGACGCCGATCGATGTCCACGCGGGCGGACGCGCGCTGTCGCAAGGCTTCTCGATGGTCTACACGCACAGCTTCCTGAAAACGCTGAAGCTGAAGGCGCTCGTCAAGCTCGAGCAATATCCGAGGCTCTTCGACAAGGAGACGATGCTCGCCGCGCGCACGATGCACGACTTCGACGACGTCGTGACCGCGCCGCTGCACGGCTTCGTCGACGCAAACGACTACTGGACGCAGGCGACGACGCGCCCGCTCCTCGCGGCGATCGACGTGCCGACGCTGATCCTCAATGCGCGCAACGATCCGTTCCTGCCGGCGTCGGCGCTGCCCGGCCCGCGCGACGTGTCGCGCGCGGTCGTGCTCGACCAGCCCGAGCACGGCGGCCATGCGGGCTTCATGACGGGCCCGTTTCCGGGACGCATCGACTGGCTGCCGACCCGCATCTTCGATTTCTGCTCACGCTTCACCGATCATGGATGACATCGTCAAACAGGCGCTCGCCAAGTGGCCGAACGTCCCGCACTGCACCGGATGGCTGCTGCTCGACCGGCGCGGCGGCTGGCGGATGCGCGACGACGCGGCGCAGGCGGCGGGCGCGCTCGGCTCGCCTGTCCGGCACCCGGCGCTGATCGACTTCATCGCCCGCAACTACGAACGCGACGCCGACGGGCAGTGGTTCTTCCAGAACGGGCCGCAGCGCGTGTACGTCGAGCTCGCGTACACGCCGTGGATCGTCCGGCTCGCGGCCGATCGCGACGATCCGGCGCGCGTCGCGCTCACCGACCATACGGGCCGCACATTCGAGCCGGCGCGCGCGTGGCTCGACGATGCGGGCGGCGTGCTGTTCGCCGACGCGTCGACGCCGCCGCGCGTCGCCGCGCTGCACGATCACGATCTCGGGCTCTTCGCCGATCATGCGGACCTCGACGACGACGGCGCGCACGGCGTGCTGCACCTCGGCGGCGGCGTCGACCTGCCGCTCGCGCCGATCCGGCGCGACGACGTCGCGCGGCGGTTCCGGTTCGTCGCGAGCCCGGCCGCGCGCGTGGGCGGTCAGGCGGCGGACTGACGCGCGGGAAGGTTCGCGTCCGCGCGCGGCGCGTCGTTCGACGTCGTCGGGAAAAAGGGCCGGCTGCGGGAGCGAACGCCGGGCGGGCCGGCCGCGGCGCCGCGCGTCAGCTGCGCTTGTCGTCCTTGTCCTCTTTCCGCTCTTCCTTGTAGCGCGCCTCGAACTCGTGCAGCCGCGCGCTGATGATCGACTGCTCGTAGAAACTGACCGACTTGATGTCGCGCGCCTCGCGCAGTTGCCGGATCGCCGACGGCCACGCGCCTTCGAGCGCGAATTTCTCCGCGAGCGCGCGGCGCTGCGTCACCGCATCGCCGTTGCCGAGGCTAGCCTGCGCGAGATAATTCCACCAATCCGGCTGGCCGGAATCGGCGCTCGCTTCGGACTGCGCGAGCGCCTGCGCCTGCGCGTAGCGACGCGCGGCAAGGAGCGCCTGCAGATGCGCGGCGATCGCCGCGTGCGAGCCCGGCCAGCGCCGCTGCGCGGTAGCGGCGAGCTGCACCGCGTCGTCGGTGCGGCCCGCGCGGCGCGCGATCTCCGCCGCGAGCACGTCGAGGCTCGGCGAGCTGCGCGCCGAGTCGCCCTCGCTCGCGGCCACGCGCGTGAACGCGTCGCGCGCCGCCGCGAGCGCGCGGTCCGCGTCGTCGTAGCGGCCGCCCAGCATCTCGCCCAGCGCGATCCCGTACCAATTCGCCGCGACGTTCGGCGCGATTCTGTCGTCGAGCTCGGCGCGCATCCGCCGCACCTCGTTCGCGTAATCGGTCGGCGAGCGGTTCTGCAGCATCCGCAGGCGCGCGCGCACGAAGCCGTACTCCGGCGACTGCCGCGGCTGCTTGTACGGCGCGCGGCGCGCGCGATCGTCCATGTCGGCGATCCGCTCGCCCGTCAGCGGATGCGTGCGCGCGTACGCGGGCACGCCCGCGTCGCTCATCGACGCGCGTTCGAGCCGCTCGAAGAAGCCCGGCATCCCGTACGGATCGTAGCCCGCGCCCGCGAGCAGTTGAAAGCCGACGCGGTCCGCTTCGCGCTCGGCCGTGCGCGAGAACCGCAACTGGCTATCGACCGCGAACGCCTGGCCGCCCATCGCGATCGCGCCGCCGAGATCGCCGCTGCGCGCGAGGATGCCCGCGAGCACGCCGAACAGCATCGTCGCGAGCGCCGCATAGCCGCTCTTCTCGCTCGCGATGATCATCCGCGCGATATGCCGCTGCAGCACGTGCCCCATCTCGTGGCCGATCACCGACGCGAGTTCGGATTCCGTCTGCGTCGTCGCGACGAGCCCGCTGTTGACGCCGATGAAGCCGCCCGGCAGCGAGAGCGCGTTGATCTGCGGGTCGCGCATCGCGAACAGATCGAAGTCGGGCATGTAGCCGCCGATGAACTGCGCGGCGGCCGCCGCCGACAGCTTCGCCGCGACCGAATTCAGGTAGTCGCGCGCGAGCCAGTCGTCGAGATAGTCGGGATCGCGCCGCACCTCGCGCATCACGCGCTCGCCGAGACGGCGCTCCGCCTGCGGCGTCAGCGATCCGCCCGAGCCGTCGCCGAGATCCGGCAGTTGCAGCGATCGAAGCGGCGCGCGCAAACTGGGCGTGCCGGACGCCGGATCGGACAGCCGGCTCTCCGCGCCGCCGTACGTGCCGAACACGCCGGCCGCGATGCCGGACGGCACGGTCGAGATCGCGCCGGGCGCGAGCGGCGCGGCCGCGGCGGCGCCGGTGGCGGGAGCGGATTCGAGCGGCGGAGCATCGGCGCGCGGCTGAGCGTAGCCGCCGGGCGGCAGGGCGAGCGCCGCGGACAGCGACATGACGAGCAACGGTTTGACGCGCATGGACAAGGATCAGGGCGGCCGTGGCTTAATGATCGATGGAGCTGCGTCATTGTAACGGCGCGCCGGCCGCCGTTCGCGCGACGCCGACGCACGCCGCTCGAATCGCTCGACGAACCGCGCTGCTATGATAGGCGCCCTCTAACGGAGCACGACATGTCTGGATTCACACACTTCGACGCTGCCGGCCACGCGCACATGGTCGACGTCGGCGACAAGCAGGAAACAAAGCGCATCGCGGTGGCGCGCGGCGCGATCCGGATGCTGCCCGACACCCTCGCGCTGATTCGCGAAGGACGCGCGAAGAAAGGCGACGTGCTCGGCGTCGCGCGGATCGCGGCGATCCAGGGGGCGAAGCGCACCGCCGATCTGATTCCGCTCTGCCACCCGCTCGCGCTCACGCGCGTCGCGGTCGAGTTCGAGTTCGACGACGCGCTGCCCGGCGTGCGCTGCAGTGCGCAGGTCGAGACGTTCGGACGCACGGGCGTCGAGATGGAGGCGCTGACCGCGGTGCAGGTCGGGCTGCTGACCGTCTACGACATGTGCAAGGCAGTCGACCGGGGGATGACGATTACCGACGTGAGCGTCAGGGAAAAGCGCGGCGGGAAGTCGGGGGACTGGAAGACCGGCGAGGCCGGCGCATAACGCCGACCTGCCGAAAACCGTCAGCCAGCGCACCGCCGAATCCGGGTGGGTACGCGTCAAGCGGCTATCGAAGCTTCACTCGGCAAGGTGCTTCGGGTTGGAACGACGATGCACATCGAGGCGCGCTCGTTGCCGCCCGTGCCGGCGCACTCGATGCGCGTCACCGCGCGGCCTTCGCCGTCGGCTCGAATACGAACGGCCGCGTCAGCGTAAACGGATAGGGCTCGCCGCCGCGCGCGGGCGTCTGCGAGCACGCGACCTTCGACATCGCTTCCACGGCCGCACGGTCCGCGGCGGCATTCCGGCTGCTCGTCGTGACCGTGACGTTCTCCGCATTGCCAGACGCCGTGATCATCGCGCGCACGAGCACGGTCGCCCGGCGCTCGAGCGGCTTCGCGCTGCCCGGATACACTGCGACGGGCATCGTGCATTCGAGCTTCGCCGTGTCCCGCGGCGCGAACGCCGCGCAGCCGGCGAGCAGCGACGCGGCAAGAGGAAGCGTCAGGTACGTCGAATCAGTCTTCATGTTCGTTCTGGTTCTGGTCAGTCCGCGCCGTCGATTGCGTCATTCGTCAGCGCCCGCGTTACGCACGCCGCGCGATTCCGCACCCCGCTTCTTATCCATGCTTCATTCGCACCAGCGCCCAATACCGAGCGCCGCGCGCGATTCCGGGCGTCCGCCGACGCGCATCGCGTCGGCAGCGCGCCTCGATCGCGGGCCACCCGCTCCGGCGACACGGCGCCGGCGTCCCGCTTACAGCAGCGACTTCGCCTGCGACAGCACCTTGTCGCAGACCTGCTTCGTCAACTGCTGCTTGAAGCTCTGCCCGCCGCTCAAGTCGAGCGTGCGGCCGTTGCCGGCGTCGACAACCCCGTTCGCGCCGCTCGCGTAGCTGCTATCCGACGTGACGCCGCCGCCCAGCTTGCTCATCAGCGCGTCCTTGACCGACGACGCACCGCCGCCGCCGAGATAGTTGTTCTTGATGCAGAACTGCAGCAGGCCCGCGACGTTGCCGGTGCTGCCGGGTGACAGCAGCGAGCCGGCCGACGCGGTGCCGCCCGCGCCACCGAGATTGCCGAGCGCGCTCGCGACGCCGCCCGCGCCGCTGTCGGTGCCTTGCTTCAGCAAGTCGCCGAGTTGCGCGTGCGCGGTCGAGAACGACGCGATGCTGGCAATCAGGATGCCTGCCGCGGCAATATGATGGGTACGCGTTTTCATGGGCTTCCTCTCAGGGCAAGGATTCATTCCAGTCGATGAATACCGCGCCCAAGCATACCCGAACGATGCGACGCGCATCCGCTCGTGCCGGCTCGTCGTGCGCGAATGCGGCGCGATTTGACACTGTTTAACGTCGCCTGCCAGGGCGGGGCGGGGAAAGCGGCTGCTTGCGGCGGTTTCTTGCGGCGGCTGCTTGCTTCATCTGCGCATGTATTGGCAAAGCGCCGTCGACACCTGCCTTGCACACGGTGCGATGCCGAGGCGACGCAACGCGCCTCGTGCCGCCCGCATGACGAAATGCCGGCGCGCATCACGCATCGCGCACCACGCCCGCCGCATCGTTCGATCGCGACGCCGCCGCACCCTCCCAATAGAAACCGCCGCAAAAAGCGGCGGTTTCTTCGATCGTTCCGTTTCGAGCCCGCCCGTGATCAATCGTCGCTGTCGTCTTCCTCGTCGTCGGCGGATACGTTGGCTGCCGGCGTCCCGTACTTCGACACGAGCGACGCCTTGAAAGACTTCAGCGACGGCTGGTCGTCAAGCAGCTTGTACAACGCGGCGAGCTGCACCGGCCAGTCGCGCAGCTCTTGCGCGAACACGCGCAGCCGCTCGACCGTGTCGAGCGCATCGGCTTCGCGGCCGTCGAGCGCCTGCAGCACCGCGTAGCGGCGCAGCACGGTTTCGCCCGGCAAGAGCGCGATCGCCCGTTCGTGCGCGGCGAGCTTCGCCTGCAGGTTGTCGCGCGAAATCGTCAGCAGCGTCGCCGCGCCATAGTCGCCCCACGCGCCGAACAGGAACGACGGATCCTCGCGGTACTGCTCGGCCGGATTCGTGCCGTAGTACAGCACTTCCGCGCGCTGGTAGTCGCGCAGCACCGGGTACAGCGACGCGAGCCCCGCAACCGACAGCGCAGCGAACAGCGCGAACGCCGCACGGCTCGGCAGCACGCGCAGCGGCTTCGTCTCGAGCAGACCGATCACGAACATCACGGGCAACAGGAAGAACGTGTACTGCTGCGGGTACTCGACGAGCGCGTGCATCAGCAGAATGCCGATGAGCGCGAAGCCGAACACGCGGCTCTCGGTATGCGGCACGCGCAGCGCGCGCACGAACCACGCGACGAGCGCGACGACCAGCACGCCGAGGCCGAGCAAGCCGGACTTCGCGAGCAGATCGATGAAGATGTCGTGCGAGTTGTTCGCGATCTCGACGCCGCCCAGCTTGCGCACGAGTTCGAACTGATGGATCGGGAATTCGCCCCAGCCGACGCCGAGCAGCGGATGCTCGCGGAACATCGTCAGGCCGTACTTCCAGAGCGCGAGGCGCGGCGCGATCTGGCCGGCGTCGCGCATGCGGTCGGCGGCCGACTCGGCAAGGCCGAGGTGGTAGTGCACGTTCACCCAGCGCACGGCGACATTGACCGCGACGAACAACGCGCCGAGCACGATCGGAATCGCCCATGCGCGCATGCGGCTCGCAGCCGGATCGCGCCGCGCCTGCGCGAACGCCATCCAGAAGCCGGCGACGACCATCACGGCGACCTGCAGCCACGGCCCGCGCGACACGGTGAGCGCGAGCCCGACGGACAGGAACGCCGACAGCACCGCCCACGCGAGCAGCGGCATGCGGCGCGTCTGCACGAGATACAGCGCACCCGCGAGCGCGAACGCGATGTAGGTCGCGAGGTGGTTCGCCTGCGCCATGTTGCCGTACGGCCGGCGATCGACGGTCACGCCGTACGACACGACGAACGGCGAGAACGTCGTCTCCAGATGGAACAGCTGCACGAACTGGCAGGCGACGGCGAAGACGCCGCCGACGATCGTCGCGCCCGCGATCATCCTCGCGACCATGTCGACCATGTTCGCGCGCGCGAGCGCATAGCCCGACTGCATCGCGACGAGCGCGCCGAGCAGGTAGCCCGTCGCGAGCCAGTTCATCGAAGGCTGACGCAACGGCAGCAGCGCGACCTGCGCGAGCAGCACCGCACCGAAGCCGAGCGGCGCGACGAGCGCCGCCGGCACCACGAACGGCTGCGCGGGCCGCTCGGCTTTCACGAGCAGGACGACGGTCGCGCCGAGCACCCAATACATCGCGAACGCGGCGAATTCGGAATAGAACGTCGGAATCGGATACGTGTGGTTCGTGACCGCATACGGCAGGATCAGGGCGACTGCAAGCGCGATCAGCGACAAAGAACGCAGAAAAGAGGGAGGCATGAGCGAACCGGATGTCAGCAACCGGCGCACTATACAAAAAAAACCTCCCGCTGTGCGGACGCGGGGTGCCGGTTGCGCAGGGCCGTCATGCGACGCACCATCGCGGTGCACGAATGCCAGACAGTTCATCGTCCGGCAGCCATGCTCCAAGCATGTCCCGCGCCCGCCCCGCCACTTCGCCGCTATTCGCCACTATTGGCCGCCGAACGTCACGCTCGGCACTCCGGCGGCGCGAGCTTGCCGGCCAGCGTCGGCGCATCGCTCGGCATCGGCCCGGCGCCCGGCGCGGGCAGCGACGACGACGTCTTGCCGCCGACAAAGCACTCCCACGTGATCGCCCCCGTCTGTACAGCGCCCTTCGACAGCGCAACGCGCGCCGTCGGCGTCTCCGCCTGATCCGGCGCCGACGGCACGAGCACGAGCGTATTCGCGCCCGACGCCGCGACGCGCGACGTAAACGCGACGACGATCTGCCCGGTGTCGTCGTCGACGCGAATCGACTCGACGTTGCGCGTGCCCGGCGGCGACACGTAGCCGCCCGAAAAACCGCTGCCGCTCGCCGCGTTCTCCGCGACCGCGAGCCGCGCGGACGCGGCGAGCGCAAGACCTTCGCCGACCCGGCTGCGCGCGAGATAGTCCTGATACGCGGGAATCGCGTACGCAGCGACGACGCCGACGATCGCGAGCACGATCATTAATTCGATCAACGTGAAACCGCGGCCGCGCACCGCACGCTTCGACGGGCGCCACACCCGGCGCAGGCCGTGCGCGCCACCCGCTCGCGGCAGCAAAAGCGACGCAAACGGCGATAAAACGGAAAGAAATTCGCTCATGACAGGCTCCGAAAACGAAACACGCCCGCCGAAAGCGGCAGGCGTGTCGATCGTAGCCAGCGGGCGGCAACGCGGGCAGTCGGCCGGACGGCCGATGCCGCGAAGCGCCGGTGTCAGTCAATGCGAATTCGCCGCCCTGGACATCGCTCGGCGCTTCTTCAGCGCATACCCGGCGATCACGACGAAGAGCGCGCCCGCCACGCTCGCGCCGTAGATCGCGGCAGGCGTGTCGAGAAGCGGCCAGCGATCGCCCGCCGGATCGTTGACCATCAGCCCGCCGGCGATCCAGCCGAGGAGCGCCGCGCCGAGCGTGATGAAGATCGGGAAACGGTCGAGCAGCTTGAGGACGAGCGTGCTGCCCCAGACGATGATCGGAATGCTGACGATCAGGCCGAAGATCACGAGCGCGATCCGGTGCCCCGGATCCGCCTGCTCGGCCGCGCCCGCAATCGCGATCACGTTGTCGAGGCTCATCACCGCGTCGGCGATCACGATCGTCTTCACCGCCTCCCACAGCCTGTCGGCAGGCTTGATGTTGTCGTGCGCGTCGGCGGCGGGCGTCATCAGCCGCACGCCGATCCACAGCAGCAGCACGCCGCCCGCGAACTTGAGCAGCGGCACGTCGAGCAGCAGCACCGCGAACGCAATCAGCAAGACGCGCAGCACGATCGCACCGGCCGTCCCCCACAGCACGCCGCGCACGCGCTGCTGCACGGGCAGGTTGCGGCAAGCGAGCGCGATCACGACCGCGTTGTCGCCGCCGAGCAGGATATCGATGACGATGATCTGAACGACGGCGCCCCAATGGAGCGAGGCGAAGAATTCAAGCATGAGAGCGAAGCAAAGGAAGTAAGACGGGCGGGCCAATGCGTGCGTTCCAATCGCGCCCGGCCGTCCGGGCGGGGCTTACGAAACGATTGCGCGAGCATAACAAAAAACGCCGGCAGAACCGGCGTTTTTCGTGGCGATGAAACCGATGCTTACAGTGCTGCCTTCAGCAGGCGGCCCATCTCCGACGGATTGCGCGTGACCGTGATGCCGCACGCTTCCATGATTTCCAGCTTCGCTTCGGCCGTGTCCGCACCGCCCGAGATCAGCGCGCCGGCGTGGCCCATGCGCTTGCCCGGAGGCGCCGTGACGCCCGCGATGAAGCCGACGACCGGCTTCTTCATGTTGTCCTTGATCCACTGAGCCGCGTTGGCTTCGTCCGGACCGCCGATTTCACCGATCATCACGACCGCGTCCGTATCCGGATCGTCGTTGAACATCTTCATCACGTCGATGTGCTTCAGACCGTTGATCGGATCGCCGCCGATGCCGACTGCCGACGACTGGCCGAGGCCGAGCGCCGTCAGTTGCGCAACCGCTTCGTACGTCAGCGTGCCCGAGCGCGACACGACGCCGATGCGGCCCTTGCGGTGGATGTGACCCGGCATGATGCCGATCTTCAGTTCGTCCGGCGTGATCGTGCCCGGGCAGTTCGGCCCGAGCAGCAGCGTCTTGCGGCCTTCGCGGCGCATGCGGTCCTTCACTTCGATCATGTCGCGGACAGGGATGCCTTCCGTGATGCAGATCGCGAGATCGAGATCGGCTTCGACCGCTTCCCAGATCGCGGCAGCGGCGCCCGCGGGCGGCACGTAGATGACCGACACGGTCGCGCCGGTTTCGGCCTTCGCTTCCTTGACGCTCGCGTAGATCGGAATGCCTTCGAAATCTTCGCCGGCGCGCTTCGGGTTCACGCCCGCGACGAACGCTTCGCGGCCGTTTGCGTATTCACGGCAGGCGCGCGTGTGGAACTGGCCGGTCTTGCCGGTGATGCCCTGCGTGATGACCTTCGTGTCTTTGTTGATCAGAATCGACATGTATTGACCTCTGTTCGATCGGCGTCGCGAGAAAAACCGCGCCGCCATGCGTTTCAATGATGCGCTCAAGAAAACGCCGGGCTGCCCCGCGTTTTCTTGCCCCCATCGGGGCCCGGCGCGCAGCGCCAGGCGCGGGCGCTCGTTACTTGCCCGCAGCCGCGGCGACGACCTTCTGCGCCGCTTCTTCCATGCTGTCCGCCGAGATGATCGGCAGGCCGGATTCGGCGAGCATCTTCTTGCCGAGGTCTTCGTTCGTGCCCTTCATGCGCACGACGAGCGGCACGTTCAGGTTCACGGCCTTCGAGCCCGCGATCACGCCTTCCGCGATCACGTCGCAGCGCATGATGCCGCCGAAGATGTTCACGAGGATCGCCTTCAGGCCCGGGTTCGTCAGCATCAGCTTGAACGCTTCGGTGACCTTCTCGGTCGTCGCGCCGCCGCCGACGTCGAGGAAGTTCGCCGGCTCGCCGCCGAACAGCTTGATCGTGTCCATCGTCGCCATCGCGAGACCCGCGCCGTTCACGAGGCAGCCGATGTTGCCGTCGAGCGAGATGTACGCGAGGTCGAACTTCGATGCTTCGATTTCAGCCGGATCTTCTTCGTCCAGATCGCGGTACGCGACGATTTCCGGATGGCGGAACAGCGCGTTCGAATCGAAGTTGAACTTCGCGTCGAGCGCGATCACCTTGCCATCGCCCGTCAGCACGAGCGGGTTGATTTCGGCGAGCGACGCGTCCGTTTCCCAGAACGACTTGTACAGGCCCTTCAGGATTTCGCGCGCTTGCGGGATCGATGCGTCCGGCACGCCGATTTTCTTCGCGAGATCGTCGGCTTCCGCGTCCTGCAGGCCCGTCGACGGCTCGACGGCGACCTTGTGGATCGCTTCCGGCGTCTTTTCCGCGACTTCCTCGATGTCCATGCCGCCTTCGCTCGACGCCATCACGACGACCTTCTGCGACACGCGGTCGATCACGATGCCGACATACAGCTCCTTCTTGATGTCCGCGCCTTCTTCGATCAGCAGACGGTTGACCTTCTGGCCTTCCGGACCGGTCTGGTGCGTCTTCAGCTGCATGCCGAGAATCTGGTTCGCGTATTCGCGCACTTGCTCGAGCGACTTCGCGACCTTCACGCCGCCGCCCTTGCCTCGGCCGCCCGCATGAATCTGGGCCTTGACGACCCAGACCGGGCCGCCCAGCTCTTCCGCCACCTTGACGGCCTCGTCCACCGAGAACGCCGGCTTGCCGCGCGGTACCGCGACTCCGAATTTCCGCAGGATTTCCTTACCCTGGTACTCGTGAATCTTCATGCGTGATTCCTTCAGTCTGTGAGTTGGCTAAAAAAGTCGATTGACGATCGCTTCTTCTTACGATTTAAGCGTCCGCTCTCATTCCTTCGCACCGTCCGAGCCTTCGCGCGCGGGGCGGCTCGCGCCGTACCAACGCGGATAGAACTGCCGAACCGCTTCCCCGTCGAACCGCAGCGCGTGACAGCGGCCGAGCTGGAACGGCGGCTCGGCCGCCGCGCGATCGCGCCCGTCGGCTTCGCCGCCCAACTGCTCGCGCACATCCCATACGTCGCCCGCGAACGCCTGGATCGCGGCCGTCGGCAACACCCCGCACAGCTCGGTCAGGTGCGAGCAGCCGGCGACGCCCGACAGCAGCCGGGAGACGTCGCGACGGAAATGGCGGAAGAGATTGAGTCCGATGAGGACGCGGTAGGCGGGTTTGGCGGTTTCGCATTGACCGGGATAGGGCACCCAGTCAGACGACGCGTCGGCGTCGACGATGGTGAGTTCGCGATCGATCGTCACGCGCAACCAGAGTTCGTGGATCGGCAGGCCGTCCGGTCTGACGCCCGACGCCAGCGTGACGTCGCGCGGCTTGTGATCGGTCAGGCAGGCTTCGATGTCCCACAAGCCGTCGGCGCGCTCGTAGGCTTCCGCTCGAATTGCGCGGCGATGGCGCAACTGTCGGGGTACGGGCTCGGGTAGCGGCATGCGGGAAGGTGAAGCCGAAGAGGGAAACTCGTGGATTCTAACATACCGGCCGCACGGTCCCGGTCTGGCCCCGCGCGGGGCTTCGGGGGATTTTGAGGGGCTGGATTGGGGTGGTTCGCGGTCGGTGGTCGGTGGTCGGTGGTCGGTGGTCGGATGGCAATGTAACGATTGATTCGCCGGGCTATCGCAAGGCATTTGAGCTTGCAGCGTCGGCTCGATGCCGGACGCGAGCGCGCAAGACCGGCTCGCCGCGCTCAATCGCCGCCGAATTCGTTGACGTCGCCTTTCAGCAGCTTCGCGATCGTTACGCTCGAAAAACCGCGCATCGCGAGGAAGCGCGCCTGCTTTGCGCGCTCCGCGGGTGTTTGCGGCGCCGCGCCGAACTTCTTGCGCCAGACCGACTCCGCCCGCTCGAACTCGTTCTCGCGCAATTGCGCGCTGACGGCCTCGACGAGCGCGTCGCCGACCGCATGTCGCTTCAGCTCACTGACGATGCGCGCCGAGCCGACGCGCGCCGAGCGCCGATGCACGAGGCTTTCTGCAAACCGCGCGTCGGACAGCCAGCCCTCCCGTTCGAGCGCGTCGAGCAGCGACTCGAGATCGTCGCCTTCTTCGACGTACGGCGCGAGCTTGCGCGCGAGTTCCGCGCGACTGTACTCGCGGCGCGACAGATACGCGGTCGCACGCCCTTTCAGTGAGCGCGCGGGACGTTGCGACGCCGACGAACGCTCTGCGTCTTCGGGCGCGGACGAATCGAAGCGGAAAGGCGATGTCCGCCGCTTCGACCGGCCCCCGGCCTGGCTCGTGCGCGTATAGACGTCGCTCGCCGCTTCATCCCCGCCCGCCGCCGCCGAAAATGCCGCCGATGCACGCGAACGGCCGCCGGCGCGCAAACCGCCGAACGCCCGGCCACCGCCGGACGCATCGTCGTTCGCGCCAGCTACACCGGCCGACGCACGCCGCCGCGCGACGTCGTGCGCGTCGAACGACTCGTTCGAATCGAACGGATCGTCCGATTCGAACGCAACCGATCGCCCAAACGAAACGAGGGCATCATCGGATGCCCCCGCTGCCGGGCGGCCAGCCGGCCGCCCCTCGCTCGAAACCGGCGCGCGCGCTTCGCGTTCGATGCGGGCCTCGTCGGCGGACCTTGTCCGCGCGCTGTGCCCTACCTGCTGCGAATCCGCGCCCTCCCGGTGCTTGCGCATTACTCCTCTTCGTCCATGATCTTGGCTTCGGAGCCGCCATCCTGCGGCATGGCGACAACGCCGAGCGACTCGCGAATGCGATTTTCGATCTCGCGCGCGATTTCCGAATTCTCGCGCAGGAATTCACGCGCGTTGTCCTTGCCCTGGCCGATCTTCTCGCCGCTATAGCTGTACCACGCACCCGCCTTGTCGACGATCTTCGCCTGCACGCCGAGATCGATGATTTCGCCCTGACGCGAAATGCCTTCGCCGTACAGGATGTCGAAGATCGCCTCGCGGAACGGCGGCGACACCTTGTTCTTCACGACCTTCACGCGCGTTTCGTTGCCGATCACCTCGTCGTTCTTTTTGATCGAGCCGATCCGGCGGATGTCGAGACGCACCGACGAATAGAACTTGAGCGCGTTGCCGCCCGTCGTGGTTTCCGGGTTGCCGAACATCACGCCGATCTTCATCCGGATCTGGTTGATGAAGATCACGAGGCAGTTCGTACGCTTGATCGAGCCCGTCAGCTTGCGCAGCGCCTGCGACATCAGGCGGGCCTGCAGGCCGGGCAGCGCGTCGCCCATCTCGCCTTCGATTTCGGCCTTCGGCACGAGCGCCGCGACCGAGTCGATCACGATCATGTCGATCGAGCCCGAGCGCACCAGCGCGTCGACGATTTCCAGCGCCTGCTCCCCCGTGTCCGGCTGCGAGATCAGCAGTTCCGGCACGTTCACGCCGAGCTTCGACGCGTACTGAACGTCGAGCGCATGCTCCGCATCGATGAACGCCGCGGTGCCGCCGAGCTTCTGCATCTCGGCGACCACCTGCAGCGTCAGCGTCGTCTTGCCGGACGATTCCGGCCCGTAGATTTCGACCACACGGCCGCGCGGCAGGCCGCCGACGCCGAGCGCGATATCGAGACCGAGCGAGCCGGTGGACACCACCTGGATATCCTCGACCGCTTCGCCGTCGCCGAGCCGCATGATCGACCCTTTGCCGAACTGCTTCTCGATCTGCGCGAGCGCGGCGGCGAGCGCCTTGCTCTTTTCGGCAGTCAGCCCGGAGCCTTTCTTGCTTTCTTCCATGAATCGTCCTTTGCTATGATGAGCAGCGTCTGATACGGACGCACCGGCTTTGACACGGCCAGCAAGCCGTTAGGTGCGCGAATGCAGATACTGTATAAAAAAACAGTGGTTTGTGCAAGCCCGCGTTGCGGGCAGGCATCGCCCCATATTTCGGAGACAGCCGCGCGCAGCGCCATCGCCGCGGGACGGCAACCGGTTGCGCATCATGCGAATTCTCATCGCCGAAGACGACAGCATACTCGCGGACGGCCTCACCCGGTCACTCCGCCAATCGGGCTATGCCGTCGACCACGTGAGGAACGGCGCCGAGGCCGATACGGCCTTGTCTATGCAGACGTTCGACCTCCTGATCCTCGATCTCGGCCTTCCCAAGATGCCCGGCCTCGACGTGCTGCGCCGCCTGCGCGCGCGCAATTCGAACCTGCCCGTGCTGATCCTGACGGCCGCCGACAGCGTCGACGAGCGCGTGAAGGGGCTCGACCTCGGCGCCGACGACTACATGGCGAAGCCGTTCGCGCTGAACGAGCTCGAAGCGCGCGTGCGCGCGCTGACCCGGCGCGGCGCGGGCGGCGGGCCGACCGTCGTGCGGCACGGCTCGCTGTCGTTCGACCAGGTCGGCCGGATCGCCTACGCGAACGACCGCGTGCTCGACCTGTCCGCGCGCGAACTCGGCCTGCTCGAAGTGCTGCTGCAGCGGATCGGCCGGCTCGTATCGAAGGAACAGCTCGTCGATCATCTGTGCGAATGGAGCGAGGAAGTCAGCAACAACGCGATCGAAGTCTACGTTCACCGGCTGCGCAAGAAGATCGAGCCGAGCGGCGTGCGGATCACGACCGTGCGCGGCCTCGGCTACTGCCTCGAGAAGGCCGCGCCCGCCCCGGCGAACGACGCGCCGAACGCAACCGCGCCGCAACCGGCCGAAGCCGCCGCGAGCCAGTCGCTGCGCTGACGCCACCAAGGAAGGAGCGGCCGATGGCCACGCCGGCCCATTCCGCGCACACCGCGCACCGTCCGGCCACCGCCGCGACCGATGCGGACGCCGCGCGCGACGCGCGCTACGAAAACCCGTTCGCGCCGCCGGACGAAGGCGACGCCGCCGAAGGCCCCCGCCCCCGCTCGCTGTTCGGCGAGATTCTCGACTGGATGCTCGCGCCGCTCCTGCTGCTATGGCCGATGAGCATCGCCGTCACCTACCTCGTTGCGAAGACGATCGCGAACGGCCCGTTCGACCGTGCGCTCGAGACCGACGCGTACGTGCTCGCTCGGCAGATCACGCCCGTGAACGGCGTCGCCGAGCTGAAGCTGCCGCAGACGACGCTCGACTTCCTGCGCGCCGACAATGTCGACAGCCTGTACTTCCAGGTGCTCGGCACGCGCGGCGAGCTCGTCGCGGGCGAAGCCGACCTGCCGCTGCCGCGCGACGACGACCGCCCGCCGCCCGGTGTCGTCGTGTTCCGCGACGACCTGCTGCGCGGCAACGACGTGCGCGTCGCGTACACGACCGTCGCACTGCCGGGCGCGACGGGCTCGCAGCCCGTGCTCGTGCAGGTCGGCGAGACGCTCGACAAGCGCAACGCGCTCGCGAACGACATCATCAAGGGCGTGATCCTGCCGCAATTCGTGATTCTGCCGCTTGCGATCCTGCTCGTCTGGTTCGGGCTGTCGCGAGGGCTCGCACCGCTCACCGCGCTGCAGGCGCACATCCGCGGCCGGCGCCCGGACGACCTATCGCCCGTCGAAGCGCAGCGCGCGCCGCCCGAGATCGAGCCGCTCGTCACATCGTTCAACGACCTGCTCGCGCGCCTCGAACAGAACATCACGCTGCAAAAGCGTTTCATCGCCGACGCCGCGCACCAGATGAAGACCCCGCTCGCCGGATTGCGCACGCAGGCCGAATTCGCGCTGCGCCACGAAGTGCCGGACGACGTCGCGCGCTCGCTCGAACAGATCGCGACGAGCTCCGAGCAGGCCGCGCGGCTCGTCACGCAACTGCTTGCGCTCGCGCGCGCGGAAAACCGCGCGACGGGGCTCATGTTCGAGCCCGTCGAAATCGCGCCGCTCGCGCGCCAGGCCGTGCGCGACTGGGTGCAGGCCGCGCTCGCGAAGCAGATGGACCTCGGCTACGAAGGCCCGGACAACGACGCCGGGCCGCTTCGCATCGACGGCCATCCAGTGATGCTGCGCGAGATGCTCGGCAACCTGATCGACAACGCGATCCGCTACACGCCGACGGGCGGCCGCATCACCGTGCGCGTACGCGCCGACCGCGCGGCGGGCGTCGTGCATCTCGAAGTCGAGGACACGGGCCCGGGCATTCCGGCGAACGAGCGAGAGCACGTCGTCGAGCGCTTCTATCGGATCCTCGGCCGCGAAGGCGACGGCAGCGGCCTCGGCCTCGCGATCGTTCGCGAGATCGTCGCGCAGCACGGCGGCACGCTGACGATCGACGACAACGTGTATCAGATGTCGCCGCGCCTTGCAGGCACGCTCGTGCGCGTGAGCCTTGGCTTACGGCAAGAAGCCCCGGAATAACCCTTAAGAGCCGCTTCACGCGCCGTTCAAAAAATCACGAAAACGCACGTTGCCAACAAAATAAAGGAAAAAGAAAGGCGAAGCGCAACATAGCGCGCAAATTGCCGTTGCGCCATTTTGACTCGCCGAGTCAGTGCGCCGTAAGTTTGCCCTCCAATAATCGACACGGAGCCGCCCCGAGGGGCGCGCGCCCTTATATCAAAATTGGAGACATTCATGGCAACGGTAGGCGGACAAATTGCGCACGCGCCGATGACAGGCGACGAAAAGCGCGTGATCTTCGCATCGTCGCTCGGCACCGTGTTCGAGTGGTACGACTTCTATTTGGCCGGCTCGCTCGCGGCCTACATCAGCAAGAGCTTCTTCTCGGGCGTCAATCCAACCGCGGCGTTCATCTTCACGCTGCTCGGCTTCGCGGCGGGCTTTGCCGTCCGGCCGTTCGGCGCAATCGTGTTCGGACGCCTCGGCGACCTCGTCGGCCGCAAGCACACGTTCCTCATCACGATCGTCATCATGGGGATCTCGACCTTCGTGGTCGGCTTCCTCCCCGGCTATGCGACGATCGGCATCGCGGCGCCGGTGATCTTCATCGGGATGCGGCTGCTGCAAGGCCTCGCGCTCGGCGGGGAGTACGGCGGCGCAGCGACCTACGTCGCCGAGCACGCGCCCGCGCACCGGCGCGGCTTCTACACCGCCTGGATCCAGACGACCGCCACGCTCGGGCTGTTCCTGTCGCTGCTCGTGATTCTCGGTGTGCGGACCTCCATCGGCGAGGAGGCGTTCGGCGCGTGGGGCTGGCGAGTGCCGTTCGTCGCGTCGATCCTGCTGCTCGCGGTATCGGTGTGGATCCGGCTGCAACTGAACGAATCGCCGGTGTTCCTGCGCATCAAAGCCGAAGGCAAGACCTCGAAGGCGCCGCTCACCGAAGCGTTCGGCCAGTGGAAGAACCTGAAGCTCGTGATCCTCGCGCTCGTCGGCCTGACGGCCGGCCAGGCCGTCGTCTGGTACACGGGCCAGTTCTATGCGCTGTTTTTCCTCACGCAGACGCTGAAGGTCGACGGCGCAAGCGCGAACATCCTGATCGCGATCGCGCTCCTGATCGGCACGCCATTCTTCGTGTTCTTCGGCTCGCTGTCGGACAGGATCGGCCGCAAGCCGATCATCCTCGCCGGCTGCCTGATCGCCGCGCTCACCTACTTCCCGCTGTTCAAGGCGCTCACGCACTTCGCGAACCCGGCGCTCGAAGTAGCGACGCAGAAGGCGCCGATCACCGTCGTGGCCGATCCGTCGACCTGCTCGTTCCAGTTCAACCCGGTCGGCACGTCGAAGTTCACGGACTCCTGCGACATCGCGAAGAGCGCGCTGGCGAAAGCGGGCCTCAACTACGAGAACATCGCGGCGCCCGCGGGAACGACCGCACAAGTCAAGGTCGGCGACACTGTAATCGAGTCGTATGACGGCAAGGCCGCCGACGCGAAGGCAAAGGGCGCGGCGTTCGACAAGACGCTCGCCACGACGCTGAAATCCGCAGGCTATCCGGCGAAGGCCGATCCGGCGCAGCTCAACTGGCCGATGACGATCGCGATCCTGACGATCCTCGTGATCTACGTGACGATGGTCTACGGCCCGATCGCGGCGATGCTGGTCGAGATGTTCCCGACGCGGATCCGCTATACGTCGATGTCGCTGCCGTATCACATCGGCAACGGCTGGTTCGGCGGCTTTCTCCCGGCGACCGCGTTCGCGATCGTCGCGGCGAGGGGCGACATCTATTCGGGGCTGTGGTATCCGATCGTGATCGCACTCGTCACGTTCGTCATCGGGCTGCTGTTCGTGAAGGAAACCAAGGATTCGAATATCTACGCGCAGGATTGACGGAGCGTGTCGCGGGCGGATCGTCCGGCTGACGGCGGGCGGGTGGCGGGGTGGTCGGCAGGCAGTCGCAGGCGGACTGCCCGGTTCGCGGAACGGTCGAGAATGAAGCCCCCGCGATGTGCCGGCCCTTTTGGGAGAAATCGGCAAAAAGGGCTTGACACCTCCCGCACCGATCTCCATAATTCGCCTTCTATTGGCGAATTAGCTCAGTCGGTTAGAGCGACGGAATCATAATCCGCAGGTCCGGGGTTCGAGTCCCTGATTCGCCACCATATAAAACAAGGGCTTAGCGTTCGCGCTAGGCCCTTGTCACATCTAGCGGGCAACAGCCTATCAGCTCGCCGTTCTACTCATTCGCCAGACTCCTGCCGCCCAAGCTGCATCAGGCGATGATGCAACGAGATCTTGTCACCCGTAGCCGGTGAAATATCCCCTTCACGCCAATCGGGCATCGATACCTGCCCGTGCAGGACGCCCGCCGCAAACAGCCATTCGGCCATCTGTTTGGGATCGCTGGTAACGAAGGTTTCGCCGGTCGTCAGCACTGTCCCGATCAGCTCGTCCTTCGGGTAGTCGTAGACGACACGAGCACGGCAAAGGCCCGCGCCCCACTTCTCGTTGTCCGTATGACGCTCGACGATGAACGAGCGCGATGGCTCCACCTTACCCTGTGCAATGTCACGAGCTTCGCCCGAGCTATGCACCAGCTCATCGAAAAGCTGCTTGTCCATCGTCGTGCTCCCCCTAGATTCGCGGCCGTTTTGACCGCTACTGGCCCGCGTCAGGAAACGCAACCAGCCCCAATCATCCACTGCTAACACCGCCATTTTCGAGACACGCAACCGGATTCAGCCGACGTGTCTCCGCGAGATGCGGCTTCGAACAACTGGCTATGCATGAGTTCCCTTCGTCTTGTTATGCGCAAAACCGGACGATACCACCCACTCGGATTTCAACAGAGGCTAAACACAATTCATCGAATGTGAACAGACCCTAGGTTTGCGAGCGCGCGATCATGCGCATCGCGAAAAAAGCCGCCGATTGACGAAAATGTCGAGGGTCGCCGCAACGGAGCCAATCGGATCTCATGCAAAGTCGCGAAGCGCGCTGCGGCTGCGACGGTTCATCAGAACATCCACGCCGAAGCATGCCGCGCGCAATGGACATCACACCGTCCAGCACGCATACGTGCACACCGAATCGTGAAGACGTTTGACGACGCCAAAGCGCGGTCCCAGCGCCCCCTCCCACCGCGAATCGGCTCACGCCCGCCCGGGCATCGCATCCAGACGAAATTGACAAACGAGCTCGCCGCCTTCAGCGAGTTGTTCGAGTTGGGCACGCGTCATCGCGACAAGACGCGCCGCCAGTTCGTCCGATATGCCCAGCATCGACTGGCCTCGCTCGCCGTTCTCGTTCAGCAGACGCTGCGCGAGCCGGAGATACCGCTGATTGAATTCCGCGATCTCTTCGAGCACGTCCCTTTTTCCTTCCATGCCTGCCCCGTTTCGATGATGAACGCGCACGACGCCGCAAACGTTCGCGCAGACGCGATGGTTTATCCAATGCACGTCCGCAAGCGCAGACTAACGCATGCGGATCGCGGCCATCCGACAAAATGCCGCCGCGCTCCGACAAATGGCGAGTCGCTAGCGCATCCGAGACGCCATGGCGTCTCATGGGCCGCCCGAAGACGTCATCGATACAACGTGCGCCCCGCATCGACATGTCGTCTGCGACCGACTTGCAGTAACCATCGGTCAATTGCTACGCCGAATCAGACAGATCGATAGGCGTGCTTGCGCGTCCACCGTCATACTCGCTCCTGGTCAGCCGCTCCCCCGGGCGGCGAACCTTCCGATAGTTCGGAATTGGCCTGCCTGCACGCGCCGTTGCAGGCGGGCCTTTTTTTCGTTCGCATCGAGCCGCACACTTCGCGACATCCTCGCACCGAACACGCGCATCGCACACGCCGTTGCGTCCTACAACGTTTCGCTTCGCAAATCCCTTCGCAGATTTGATTGAATCGACATCGCGAGAAGTTTGTCCGATTGAACCTATATTTAGCGTAGCCAAACAATTCGAACGGCCCTACCATCGCTTTACCACGCACAAGTCGTCGGCGTCGTTCGTTCATAAGAGCGTCCCGCCGGCTCGCGCGCAAACGTTTAACTTCTTCGATGGAAGGTTCGACGCTCGATGCTGAAAGTCACAAAAGCCGTATTTCCCGTTGCCGGCCTCGGCACCCGCTTTCTGCCCGCGACGAAAGCGAGTCCGAAGGAAATGTTGCCGGTCGTCGACAAACCCCTGATCCAATACGCGGTCGAGGAAGCGATCGCGGCCGGCATCACCGAGATGATCTTCGTCACCGGCCGAAGCAAGCGCGCAATCGAGGATCACTTCGACAAGTCGTACGAGATCGAGGCAGAACTCGAAGCGCGCGGCAAAGAGAAGCTGCTGTCGCTCGTGCGCAGCATCAAGCCGCGCAACGTCGACTGCTTCTATGTGCGCCAGGCCGAAGCGCTCGGCCTCGGCCACGCGGTGTTGTGCGCAGAGAAGCTCGTCGGCGACAGTCCGTTCGCCGTCGTGCTCGCGGACGATCTGCTCGACGGCCGCCCGCCCGTGCTGCGGCAGATGATCGACGTGTTCAATCACTATCACACGTCGGTCGTCGGCGTCGAAGAGATCGCGTTGCAACACTCGAAATCGTATGGCGTGATCGACGGCAAGCGTTGGGAGGACGACCTCTTCAAGCTGTCGGGAATCGTCGAAAAGCCCGAGCCTGCGGTTGCGCCGTCGAACTTCGGCGTCGTCGGGCGCTACGTGCTGAAGCCGCGGATCTTCGATCATCTGCGCTCGCTCAAGCCCGGCGCCGGCGGAGAGCTGCAGTTGACCGACGCGCTTCAGTCGCTGCTGAAGGACGAGCAGGTGCTCGCCTATCGGTACGACGGCGCGCGCTTCGATTGCGGCAGCAAAATCGGCTATCTGAAGGCGACCGTCGAGTTCGCGCTGCGTCATCCGGAAGTCGCGACCGAATTCGAGCAGTATCTGAGCGAGCGCTTTCCCGAGCTCGTCGCGGCGTAACGCGCTGCGTTCATTGTGCGCGAGCGGCGGATGCGGCGCGACGGCGCGCCGTATGTGCCGTATGTGCCGTATGTGCCGTATGTGCCGTATGTGCCGTATGTGCCGTATGTGCCGTATGTGCCGTATGTGCCTTACGTGCCGCCCGTCGGCGGCTCACAAGCGAAGCGCGCGCATCCGTTGCAGCGACGACGCTCGACGAACGAACCGCGGCTTCCCGCATGAGAAAATTCTGCATCGCTCATGCATTCATCGTTCCATGAAGCGCCGGACGTTTCATACGGATCGCGAAATGTCCGGCCATTGCCCGTTAATTTCGCTACTTCTTGAACACGCCGACGACGTCGTCGCCGTCGAACACGAGCAGCGCGTTGATGTGCCGCGCCTCCATCAGCAGCAATGCGTCCTCGACGCGCGTGCCGACGCGCACCATCGCCGGATCGATCGACATCAGATCCGCCGCGACACGGCGAAACAACGCATCGCCATGTGTCTCGACTGCGCGCCGGATGTCGCCGTCGGTGATGATCCCCCAGCCCGTTTCGCATCGAACGATCGCAAGCCCGAGCCGGCCACGCGTCATCGCCTGCAGCACGTCGATCGCCTGCGCGTTCGCGTCGACGAACGGCAAGTCGTGCGCGGCCATTTCGTCGTCGACCTTCGACAGCAGGCGGCGGCCAAGCGAGCCGCCCGGATGAAACCGCGCGAAGTTCTCCGGCCGAAAGCCGCGCGCCTTCATCAGCGTGACGGCCAGCGCGTCGCCCATCGCGAGCGCCGCCATGGTCGACGACGTCGGCGCGAGCTGAAGCGGACACGCCTCCTGCTCGACGCCGACGTCGAGATGGCTGTGCGCCGCCTTCGCGAGCGTCGATCGCGCGTTGCCCGTCAACGCGACGAGATGGTTGCGGTTGCTCTTCAGAAACGGAATCAGCTTGATCACCTCATCGGTTTCGCCCGAATACGAGATCGCGAGAAACGTGTCGGCCGACGTCACCATGCCGAGGTCGCCGTGATACGCCTCCCCCGGATGCATGAAGAAGCTCGGCGTGCCGGTGCTCGCGAGCGTCGCCGCGATCTTGCGCCCGATGATTCCGGATTTGCCCATCCCGCACACGACTACGCGGCCGCTGGAATGCAGGATCGCGTCGACTGCGTCGCCGAACGACTCGCCGATGCGAGCGGACAAGCCCGCGAGCGCCCGCGATTCGATGTCGAAGACTTGTCGCGCGGAATCAAGATAGTTGTGATGGTTCATCGGAGAGCAATCGAAGGCCATGAGCCGTGTTATTGGATGTATTCGAGCGAGTCCGCATTCGTGGACTTGGCGCAGCACACCGGAGCGGCAACGTACCGCGCCGCGAGATCATTGAACGATGTCATGCATTCCCCATCGATCCATCAGCGGCCGATACGCTTCGTCGAGCGACAACCCCGAACGCATCAGCACGTGCTCGGCCACTTCGCGCGCGACGCCCTCGCCGCCCGCCCGCGAGACGACGTAGTCGACGCGCCGCTTGACGAGCGCGTGCGCATCGGCGGGCGCATACGAAACGCCAACCGCCTCGATCACCGGCAGATCGTTCACGTCGTCGCCGGCAAAGGCGATCGCATCGTCGGCGAGCGCATCCTCTGCCTTGATGCGTGCGTAGCCCGCGCGCTTGTCGTCGCAACCCGACACGAACACGTCGAAGCCGAGCTGCTGCGCGCGCCACGCGAGGGGCGCGCTGTGGCGGCCCGACAGAATGCCGCTGCGAATGCCGTGCGCGCGCAGCAGCGCGATGGCGATGCCGTCCTTCGCGTGAAAGCTCTTCATGAACTCGCCGTCGCCCGTCACGTGCAGCCGGCCGTCGGTCAGCACGCCGTCGACATCGAACAGCACGAGCCGGATCGCGCCGCGATACGCGGGCGCGCTCATCGGATATCGAGCGCCGGCATGCGCTTGACGAGATCATCGATCGCCTTCATCTGCGACAGGAAGCCTTCGAGCAGATGCAGCGGCAGCGCGCTCGGCCCGTCGCAGCGCGCGCGATCCGGATCGGGATGCGCTTCGAGAAAAAGCCCCGCGATGCCGACCGCCATGCCCGCGCGCGCGAGATCGAGCACTTGCCGGCGCCGGCCGCTCGACGCGTCGCCGAGCGGATCGCGGCATTGCAGGCTATGCGTGACGTCGAAGATCACGGGGCAGTCCGTCGTCTCCGCCATCTGCCGGAAGCCGAGCATATCGACAACGAGATTGTCATAGCCGAACGAGCTGCCGCGCTCGCACACAATCACCTGATCGTTGCCGGCCTCCCGGCATTTCGTCACCACGTGCTTCAGTTGCGCCGGGCTCATGAACTGCGGCTTCTTCACGTTCACCGGCTTGCCGGTCTTCGCGATCGCGACGACGAGATCGGTCTGGCGCGCGAGGAACGCGGGCACTTGCAGCACGTCCGCGACCTCGGCGACCGGCGCGGCCTGCTCGATTTCGTGGACGTCGGTAATCACCGGCACGCCAAAGCGTTCCTTCACCTCGTCGAAGATCTTCAGGCCCTCGTCGAGCCCGACGCCGCGATACGAATGGATCGACGAACGGTTCGCTTTGTCGAACGACGCCTTGAACACGAACGGGATCCCGAGCTTGCGCGTAACCGCGACGTACTCGCTGCACACGTCGAGCGTCAAGTCGAGACTCTCAAGCACGTTGATCCCGCCGAACAGCACGAAAGGTAGGTCGTTGCCGGCCGTCACGCCGGGACTGATTGCTACGTTCATAGGTCAAATCTCCGAATAAATCGTCCCGTACGCGCTGCGCGGCGATTTCGCACGGCAGGCCCGCGTTCGGGACGGCGAATCATCGAGACGCGCGCGCAAGATGCGCCGCGTAGACTGGCGCCAGTTGCCGGAAAAAGCGTTCTTCGCCGAAGCGCTCGCGGGCTTCGCGTCGCGCCGCGACGGCAAGGCGCGCGCGCAGCGCCGCATCGCGCTCGATCGACGCGAGCAGTTCGACCGCGTCTTCGGCGCCGCGAAATATCGCGCCAGTTTGCAAATGCCGTATGACATCGACGTTTCCCGCGCATGCCGACGCGACGACAGGCAAGCCGAGCAGCATCGCTTCGATGACCGACACGGGCATGCCCTCCCATGACGACGTCGACAAATATACGTCCACGCGCCGCAATCCTGCGACGACTTCCGCTCGGCCGAGCCAGCCGGCGACCTCGACGCCGGCGTAGCGCAGTTCCGTCTTGAGCGCGGCGTCGCCGTCGCCGATCCAGATGAAACGCATGCTCGAGCCTTGCAAGCGGCGCGCGATCTCGGCGAACAGCCGCGGATTCTTCTGCGGGCGGATGCCGCCGACCGTCGCGACCCGCATCACCGGCTCGCGCGTATCGGCCGAATCGGCGTTCGCGGGCGACGGCATTGCGCCGACCGCGTTCTCGACCACCACGACCGGCTGCCGCAAGTGCGCGCGAACCGCATCGCGTTCGCTGTCCGAGCAAGCGATATAGAGGCAACGCTTCACGCACGCGATCCGTTCGAGCGCGACGAACGCCAGCCGCTTCAGCGCCGAAATGTCGCGGCGCATGAACGAGATGCAGTGCGGGCTGTAGAAGAACGCCGCCTGCCGCAACGCGAACAGCGACGCGATTCGCCCGAGGAATCCCGCGAACGAAGAATGCAGATGCACGACGTCCGGCCCGATGCCGATTAGCGTGCGCCGGAGTTCGAGCAATGCCGGCAGCAGCGGCACACCCTTCATCTGGATGTGGCGCAACTTGACCGTCGCGTCGAACAGCGCATGAAAATCCGCGGGCGTATCGGGCCGGATCGAATAGACTACGTGCACGTCGTGTCCCTCGCGCGCGAAGCGATTCGCGATCAGGCACACCATCGACAACGTGCCCGTCGCGCTCGATTCGAGAACCTGGACGATCTTCATCCGCGCGCGCCCGCCTCGCGTCGCACCATCCTTCGACGGCATCGCGCGGCACCGTTTTTCCGCGACGTCGGCCGTCATCGCGCACCTCGCATCGAAGACACCGCGTCGAGATGCGCGGACACGCCCGATTGCGCGATCACCGCGGTCCATCCGAGCCGCTTCAGCCGCGCGGGATCGTTGCGCTGCGCGTGGAGCTGCGCCAACGGCAGCAACTCGTCGAATATCGATGCACCCGTGACGTGAGACCGGATGCCGAGCGCCTTCACCGCCTCGACATTGGACGGCGCATCGTTGCAGACGATCTTCTTGCCAAGCGCCGCGTATTCGAGCAGCTTCGTCGGCGTCTGATAGCAGTGCGGACGATGATACGGGAAATAGCAGACCGCATATTCGGAACGCTGCACGATCTTGAGCGCGTCGCGCTGCGGCACGCGTCCGACGAACTCGATGCCTTCGACGTGCCGGAATGCGTCGTGAATTTCCGGCTCCGGCTGGCCGACCAGCACGAGCGTGTCGCGCGCCGTGCGCGGCGCGTCGCGATACGCGGCCAGCACCTCGTGAAAGCCACGCTCGCGGCTCATCTCGCCGATGTAGCAGAAGCGTCCGGCCGGGCCGTCGCCCGCCGGTTCGTTCGCGATCCCGAAGATCCAGTCCGGCACGCCCATCGGCAGCAGCAGCGACGGCACGCCGTCGCAAAACGCCATCGCGTCGCGCATCCGCTCGTTCTGGAAGATTCGCAGATCCGGCCTCGCGTTCAACGCGCGCTTGACCGCATCCTTGACGGCCGCGAGCCGGCCGACCGACAGCGATCGGTAGTCGTGAATCACGAACCGCGCGGGCGGCAGCGAACGATAGAAGCCCATGATGCACCACAGGATGCAGTTGCTTCGGTTGCCGAACTGCGCATACGCGTTCGCATCGCCGTCGTGCACCTCGAATCCGCGCTGGCCGAGAAAATCCCGGTACGCGGCGATTTCCGGGTAGTTCGCCTTGCCAGGGTGGAGGATGAATACCTTCATGCTGTGCCCTTCTCCTTCTCGAGCACGCGCGCCGGCACGCCCACCGCGACGCCGCCGTCCGGCACGTCCCGCAGCACGACGGCGCCTGCGCCGACGCGCGCACGGTTGCCGATCCGAATCTCGCCGAGCGCGACGCTGTGCGCGCCGAACTCGACGTCGTCGCCGACGGTCGGCACGCCGCTGTATGTGCCGTCGGGCCGCAGCGTGTTGCCGATCGTCACGCCGTGCCGCATCACGCAGCGCTCGCCGATCTTGCAATAGCCGTTGATGACGAGCCCCGTGCCGTGATACAGCGTGAGACCCTTGCCGATTTTCGTCTTGACCGGGATCTCGATGCCCATGATCCAGTCGCAGACGACGATGTAGAGCGCGATCACCGGCGCGCCAAACGCGAGCGTCAGCTTGCTGCGGCACGCGAGATAGTTCGCGATCCGGAAGAACACGACGACGCAGCGCGTCTTGAAGAACGCGTTGCGCCGGCAATCGTCGACGATTGCTTCGATCGTCTGTTTCAAGGTCGTGCGCATGTCAGTGCTTCATCGAAAACACGTTCCTCGCCGCGCGCGGCGCGATCTCGCCCGTGCCGAAATAATCGATTCCGTCGATCAGGAACGAATGGATGTACTTGAGGAGCCGCGTGCGATCGAATTCCTTGTAGAAGCAGCGGCCGAGCGACACGACCGGCTTGCCGTACAGGAGCGCCTCGAGTCCGACCGTCGAATTGATCGTGACGACCGAATGCGCATGCTTGATGAGATCGGTGGTCGGCGACGTGACGAGGTCGAAATGATAAACGCGCTGCATGCGCAGCACTTCGTCGATCACCGTGGTGTCGCACTCGGCCGGATGCAGCTTGACGATCAGATCCGCGCACTCGTTCGCCGCGTGCTCGAACGCGAGCCGAATCGCCTTCAGATTGTCGACATCCGAATGCAGCTTGATCTGCGTATCGCCGGACACTTGCAGCGGCAGGAACACGTAGCGCAACGCCGACAGCTCCTTCACCGTCAACGCTTTCGCCTGAGTCGGCGCAACCGTCCCATTCGTCGCGCGCACCGTGTTCAAACGTTTGCGCGCGACGCCGCGCGTTGCGAGCTTCAGCGCATAGTTGACGGCCGATACCGCCTTGCGCTTCCACGACGTGCGCGCCTGCGGCAGCGGCCTTGCCTTGTATCGTTCGTAGCGCGCGAGCCAGCGGCGATGCGCGTCTTCGGTCGGCATCGGCAGCGCGTCGATCACAGCCGGGTTGCGGCTGATCGACGACAGCGCGTTGACGCCGAGCCGGTCGACGAACAGCTTGTCCGGCAGATTCGAGATTTCGACGAACTTCGCCGGAATCCCGTGCGCCGCGCACGCATGCGCAACCGCGCGGCAGACGAGCTGCTGACCGTTCCACATCAGGCACTGCGAAATCAGATGGCGGCGAAATAGGCCGGACATCGCCGCGAAGATCGCCGTCGCGTCGGCGCGTGCGAGCTCGGGCGTCATCTGCCCGTTCAGCACTTCGATCGACGCGTCGGAACGGATCGCGCCTGCGGCATCGCGCGCGGCGGATGCCTGCGCGCCGCGCCGCAAATAGACCGACCGGAATCCCGCACCCAGCGCCATCAGATGCGCGACCGGCTCGCTCGTCGCGAACAGAAAATCGAACTCCTTTCTGATCGACTTCACGAGCCGCGCGGCGAAGTAATAACGCTCCATGGAATCGACGACGACGACAATCATGATCTGCGCTCAACAAAAAAATGGAAGAAACGTCATGCGCCGGCACGCCGACGCGACACGCTGCCGTTCATCACGCCGAACGTCAGCGCGATGCCGGCGATCATCAGCACGGCGCCGGAAAACGAGAACAAGCGCACGCTCGCGAGTACCGACAGGTTCGCGAGCTTCGCCGTACACAGCGCGCCGGCGAGCACGGCGCCAGACCCGAGCTGAAACAGGAAATCGACGCGCTGCGCGCGCGCCGCAAGGAAGATCTGCGACAGCGGCACGTAGATCATCTGGAATGCGAAGAGCGGGATCATGCATTGGAAGAATGCGATCGCACCGCTCCAGCGCGCGCCGAAAAAGAGTTCGACGAGCGGGCCGAACAAGAGCGCGCCGCCTGCCGCATAGCCCGCCGCGAGCAGCGCGAGCGATCGCGCATATGCGCCGAACACTTTCGGCACCATCGCGCGCGCGTCGTCGCGCGCCATCGCGGCCATCGCATCGCGCCGGAATACGCCGCCCAGGCTCTGCGCGATCAGCGACACGGGAAAGAATCCGAGCCGGTACGCGGCCGCGAAATAGCCGGCGCTCTGCGCATCGAACCAATGTGGAATCACGATCGCGAGCGCATAGGTCAGCACCGAACCGCAGAGCGTCGAAGGCAGGATGTACTTCGCGAACCGGCTGTGCTCGACGAAGAACGCGCGCGTCACGGCAAACGAATAGCCGCGCCGCTTGCCGTGCAGCGCGACTGCGATCAGCAGCAGCAGCGCGACGAGCGCCGTCACCGCCGTATATGCGCCGAATGCGTCGATCGGCCCGAGCGCCGGCAGGAACACCGTGGCGGCGATGCAGACGAGAAACGACCCGTTCACGGCAATCCGGCTCGCGGCGATCCAGCCATAGCGTCTCAGGCTGTTCAGATAGCCGCCCGCCGCCAGTTGGACGAACATCGCAAAACCGTAAGCGGCGGCGACGTACAGCTCCGTGTGACCCGTGATGAAGATCGCCGCGCAGCCGAGCGCGACGAACGCGACGCTCAGCGCCATCACGTTGACGAACGCGTTGAACGAATCGGCCGGGCTGTCGCTCACGCAGGCGAGCTCGTAGCGGCACGCGAACAACGTGCCAGCGAACGTCGCCAGCGCGAGCAGATAGTTGAAGTGGCCGAGCGCCTCCGGCCCCTGAAAGCGTCCGATCAGCGAGATACAGCCGAAGAGCGCGATCTGCCCGGCGACGACGCCGCACAGCGACACGATCGAATCGCGGACACGGATCATCTTCGCGCCCCCTCGTTCGAATACGCGTGCGATGCGCACGCGATTCCGACCCGACGGCGACCGGCATCGCATCCGCTTGCCCGCATGTCGGCGTCACGCATCCTGCTTCGCTCCGTATTCGTACGCGACGTAGCGATAGCCGCCGTACTTCGATCCGTACCCGTACTGGCCGAGGCGCGGATTGATCCCGTTGAACACGACGCCGCTCAGGCGCACGCCGTTCTGCGAGAGCCGTTTCGTCGATTCGGCGATCTCGCCGAGCTTCGTCGAGCCGGCGAGCGCGACGAGGAACGCGGTGCCCGCCGTCGCGGCGAGGATGCCCGTATCGGCCACCGCGAGCACGGGCGGCGAGTCGATCACGACGACATCGTAGCGCTTCGAGAACGCATCGATCAGCGCCGGCACGCGCGCGTTGAGCAGCAGCTCCGCCGGATTCTTCGGCATCGCGCCCGTCGAGATGAAATCGAGTCCGTCGATCACGTCGCGATGCAGCACGTCGTCGAGCCGCACGGTATCCGCGATCAGCTCGGAAAGGCCATTGCCGCGCGCGAGGCCGAGATAGTCGTTCAGATGCCCCTTGCGGATGTCGCCGTCGATCAGCAGGACGCGCTTGCCCGCCATCGTCAGGACGGCGGCGAGATTCGCCGATACGAACGACTTGCCGACGCCGGGCGCGGGACCCGCGATCACGACGACGTTGTTCTTCGCTTCGAGCATCGCGAACTGCAGCGCCGTGCGCAGGCTGCGCAGGCTTTCGACGGCCGGCTCGTCCGGATGCACGACGGACAGCAGCGACATCACGTGCTCCTTGCGCTTCGCGCGCTCGGTCAACGCCCGCTGCTGTTCGCTGCGCGGCACGGTCGCATAGACGTTCAAACCCAGGCGGCGCTCGATCTCGTTCGGATCCGAGATGCCATGGAACAGCATCGACCGGCCGACCGCCGTCCCGCAGCCGGCGAGCACGCCGAGCAGCAGCGACGCGAGCGCGACGAACGCCTTCTTCGGCTTGACGGGCACCTCGGGCACTGCGGCCGTATCGACGAGCCTCACGTTGCCGACCTTGCCCGCGCGCACGAGCTGCAACTGCTGCATGTTGTTCAGCAGCGCCGTGTAGAGATCGGTGTTGACCTTCACGTCGAGCATCAGCCGCACGATCTGCTGCTGCAGGTCCGGCAGACGCCTGATCTGCTGCTCGGCCGTGCCGCGATAGCCGTCGAGCGCCGCGATCTGCCGATCGATCGCGACGACGTCCGGGTGTTTCGGCGTGAAGCGCGACAGCAGCTCGTGCCGCTTCTGCTGCAGCTCGAGCAGGCGCGTCTTCGCGTCGGCGGATTGCGCGAGCGCGAGCTTCGCCTCTTCGGTCAGATCGACCGTGCCGTGCTCGTCGCGCAATTTCGTCAGGCGTGCTTCGGAATCGGTGAGTTGCTGCTTGAGCATCGGCAGTTGCCCATTGAGGAACTCGAGCGATTGCGCGGCTTCCGCCGACTTGCGCTGGATGTTCTGCGCGATGTATTGCCGCCCGATCTCGTTGAGCGCGCTGCTGACGAGCTCAGGATCGATGTCGCGCAGGCTCGCGACCACGACGTCCGATTGCTTGACGCGCTCCTGCACGTCGAGGTTGTCCTGCAGATCCTCGATCGTCCGCAACCGCGAGTTGCGCACGAGCCTGAACGTCGCGCCCGGCTTCGCGGCGACCGAATCGACGCGCAGCGCGATCGCCCCGCCAGCCGCCGGAAAGCGTTCGAGCTTGCCGACGACGCCTTCGACGCTGCGCTCGAGATCTCCGCCGTCGAGCCGATAGCGGCGCCCATCGAGCAGCGTCAGCTCGAACGCATCGCCTTCGAGCGAGCGCGGCACGTCGAACACCGCGACGTCGATGCGCTCCTGGCCCCACGCGTAGCCGCCGAAGCCGGCGAAACCCGGATTCGACAGTCCTTCGTGGCGGCGGGCGAGCCAGTTGCCGATGACAGGGAAGCGCTTCGGCTTCGCGTCGATGAAGAGCTTCAGGTTGTCGACCGCGCGCGACACGACGAGCCGCGACGCGAGAATCTGCGTCTCGGCCGCCGCCGACGATTTCACGTCGAAGAGCGACGACACGTCGCCGAGCAGGCTTTTCGCGGCGGACGTGTCGGGGCTGTCCTCGACCTGGATCAGGATGTCCGCCTGATAGACCGGCTTGCTGAGCACCGCATACGCGCCGCCGATGACGAGACAGCCGGACGCGATCGCGGCGATCAGCCATCGGCTTTCGATCAGGATGTCGAGAATGGCGATGAAATCCGTATCGCCGTCGCCCTCGGCGGGCGCTTGTGTACCGGATGGATTGGAATTCATGTATCGGGATCTTGGGGATTCGGTTCCGCGCGTGCGCGCGGTCGTTCACACGAGCCGCAGCCGCGACAGCCAGCCGTTCACGCCGAGCTCGATGAGCCGTGCGGAACGCTCGAACACGAAGCGCGGTTGACGATAGGGATCGCGTACATCGAAGTTCTCGTGCTCGCCGATGCGAAACACCTTGCCGCGCGCAAGCGGATACTGATCCTCGACGAGCCGGCGCTGACCGCGGTCCATCACGAGAATCAGATCCGCCGAAGCGCATTGCGCGCGGCCGAGCTGCTGCGCGCGATGCGCGGAGAGATCGATGCCGCGCTCGCGCATCACGTCCTGCGCGAGCGGCGCGGCCGGCATGCCGACGAGCGCGTTGAAGCCCGCCGACGTAACCGTGCGGCCCGGCAGCGCCGCGGCAAAGAACGCGGCCGCCATCGGGCTGCGGCAGAGATTGCCTTCGCAGACGACGAGAATCGATTCGATCATTTGGTCACGACCGCCGCGGTCAGGCCGGCGTTGATCGCCGGCAGCAGCAGGCTGAGCACGCGGCTGAACCGGACGAGACCGTTGCCGTCGACGTAGACGATGTCCTTCGGCTCCAGCTCGAACTGGTTCGCGAGCACCATCGCAACGGGCGAACTCGCGTCGAGCCGGTAGACGTGCGGCTTCGCATCGAGCGAGCCGCGGATCACGTACATCTGCGCCGCATCGGCCGTCGACGCGTTCAGGCTGCCCGCCTGCGACAGCGCCTCGCTCAGCGTCAGCCGGCCGTTGCGCATCGGCAGCGCGGTAACCGGCTTGTTGACTTCGCCCATCACGAACACGCCGCTCTCGTCGCGCGGCGGGATGCGCAGCAGGTCGCCGTCCTTGAGGACGACTCGCGGCGCATGGGTCCCTTGCGCGGCGCCCGACAGATCGATCCGCTGCTCGACGCCGTTGCGCACAAGGATCACGCGGCTCTGGTCCGCGCTCGCCGAGAAGCCGCCGGCGCGACCCACTGCATCGTACAGCGTCATCGGAATGTCGTTGAGCGGCTGCGAGCCCGGCGTACGCACTTCGCCTTCGATGTAGACCTGCTTCGCGCGGAACGACGCGACGCGCACCGTCACCTGCGGGTCGCGGAACGTCTCCGCGAGCTTGCGCGCGAGCCGCGCCTGGACCTGCTCGGGCTTGAGACCCGCGACGGCGAGGCGTCCCACGTACGGATACTGAAGCGTGCCGTCCTGATCGACCACGAAGCCCGCCGGCGCGTCGGCCGCGCGCGCGGTCGTCTGCTGCTGCGTGCCGAGCGCCGCCGCGAGCTCGGGATGATCCCAGACCGTGATCTGCAGCACGTCGCCGCGCCCGATCGTGTAGCCGGACACCGGCGACGCGAGATCGGGCGCGGCTTGCGCGCCGCGCTGCGTATCGCGCAGCGTCCGGATCAGATTCAGGTCGATGTCGGTAATCGGAATCGGCAACTGCTCGCCGTGCGGCTCGCGGCCGGCCTCGGCCGGCGCGCCCGCTGCCGCGCTCGATACCGGCACGTTCGGCGGCTGCTTCATCCGCATGCCGGGCGCGATGCCGCATGCACCGAGCGCCGCGCATAACGGCACCCACATCGTCAACAAACGCACGCGTGCGCCGTACGTGCGCCTCGGCGGCACGTCGCCGCCGGCTTCCCCCAGACTACCCATCTATACCTCGATCCACTTTCTGGTTCTGGCCTGTTCCGGCCGCCGATCATCGTGCGCAAGGCGCTCAATACGCGCCCGATCCGCGCAGGACCACGTTGACCGTCTTCAACAGGATGTACAGGTCGCGGCGAAGCGACCATTCCTTCACGTACGACACGTCGAGCGAAACGCGTGTCGCGTAATCGGTGTCGTTGCGGCCGCTTACCTGCCACAGCCCCGTCATGCCGGGCTTCGCCGCGAGGTAATAGCGAACGTCGTCGCCGTAGCGCGGAAGCTCGGCCTCGACGATCGGTCGCGGCCCGACGAGACTCATCTCACCCCTCACGACGTTCAGTAATTGAGGCAGCTCGTCGAGACTGCTGCGACGCAGGAAGCGGCCGATCCGCGTGATCCGCACGTCGTGCTTCAACTTGAATTCACGCTCCCACTCCGCGCGCGCCTGCGGATCGCGCTCGAGCAGCGCCTTCAGCACGGCGTCCGCGTTCATCACCATCGAGCGAAACTTCAGGCACTTGAAGCGGCAGCCGTCTCGACCGATCCGCACATGTCCGAACATGGCCGGCCCGCCGTCGCGCTTGACGAGAAACGCGATCACGGCAAGCACGGGCGACAGCACGGCGATCAGGCACGACGCCGCGGTGACGTCGAACGCACGCTTGATGATCCGCTTCGCGACGCCCGACGTCCTCATGCGTTGCGCGACGTGCCCCATCTGGTCGAACGTCGCGGCCTTCACCTTGTGGCTCGCGCGCTCGACAAGGCCGAAGATCGCGAGCGTGACCGCGCGAAAGATCAGCAGCCCGATGCCGCTCGTCACCGTCCAGTACATGAACCACGCGCTCGACAGGATCTGCGCACGGCGCAGCACGTATAGCAGCGCAACGGTGCCGCCCTGCACGACGAGCCAGGCGAGTGCGGTGCGGCTGATCAGATGCACCGGCGAGCGTCGCTTCGACGTCTCGTAGATCCCGCACGCGGGAAAAACCGACAGCGACAGCGCGGCGGCAAACGCCACCAGCGATCCGTCGAAGATCTGCGCGTGCGAACTGCCGGACGCCTCGATCAGAATCGGGAGGAACGCGCCGATTACGATCAATGCAATGTCGACGACTCGGGGAAATATCGCTGGCATAGGTGAACCTCAATTGCGCTTCGTCAATAATTTGCTTCGTACTTCTACATTCATGCCCGATGTTCGCGCGTCTCGCACATCGCCTCATCGATGAATCCGAATTGACAGAGGTCCGGCCTTCATCGCCCGAAATCGATCGAGCGTCGCCCGCGGCTTCGAACGCGAGTGCGGTGAAACGCGGGTTGGGGACGAAGCGACGGACGCGGCGTACCGCTCGTTATGAAACCGACCTGCTCAGGTGCGAGACAAAGTCGGCGCATGCAAGATCCGCGTCCAAGCCGCGGCTGCGCTCAATCGCGCGATATTCGGTCGGCGACATCGACAGATGCTGGCGAAACAGCTTCGCCAGTCGATCGCCGCTGCCGAGACCGGTGCGCCGCGCAATCTTGTCGACCGGAAGATCGGTGTGCACGAGCATGTGGCGTGCGTGTTCGAGCCGGACTCTCTGCACGAACTCCGACGGCGTCACGCCGATCTCCTGCTTGAAGCGCCTCAAGAAATTTCGCTCGCTCATCGCCGCCGCATGCGCGGTGTCGGCGATCGAAATGCGGTTTGCACTGTTGTCGCGCAGTTGCTGGACTGACGTGCGAATCAGTTTGCTCGCACGCGCCTCGCGCGACGCAAATGCCGGCTCGGCTGGCCGTGCGTTCATCGCCGGACACAGGCACTCCGCGACTTCGTGCGCGGGGCCATCGCCGCAATCGTGCCGAATGATCGCCAGTGCGGCCGAGAATGCCGCGCGCTCCGCCGCCGTCGGACGGGATTTTCCGGACGAAGCGGCGCCGGAGAGCATCGCGTCGATCGACAGGTCGTCCGCCGCCGCGTCGCCGCGCTCTCGGTTCACGAGTCCCATCAAGCGCTTCGTGCGGCCCGAGGCTCCGATATGGGCACGCGCGCAACGCAACCAATCGGATACCTTCTCGTCGTCGCGATCGACCGCATCCGGCTCGCCGATCGCGAAGATCGCATGCACGCTTTCGATCGCGCACTCATGCAGCGGCCGGGTCCAGACAGGTATGCCGGACGACGAATACACCGCGCCGCCCTTCGCCGACAGCAGCAGCATCTCGTAATCGCTGCTGGGATCCGCACCGGCATGTCGAATGCGATTGGCGAAATTGAATATTTCCGCCATGCGGCCCGCCTGCATCAACGAAAAGCCCTCAAACAAGACGACAGCGATTCCTTTTCGGTAGCACACGCCTCCGAAAGCTGCACCACGACTCACGTGTGCTCCCATCCGACCAATGTTGAACGCGCATTCCATCCCGCCGGCCCTTTCCACTCATTCAGCAATGTCCATTCTGCAGCGCATCATATTCCTTCAAATAGATGCAACAACCTTTCTGTCTGATTACGATGCAATGTTGGCGGATTAAATCTGGATGCCGATTCCGCCATTTATCCGTCGCGTCAATTCGAGTTGGTGCGAACTTCGATCCGAAAGGCGCTTGCGGGCCAGTCGATTTCGGACAATCTTTCGGCAACCGAACCATCGTCGGCATCCTAAGCTGCCGATAAAGACGACGGATAAGCGCGGACACCGCGGATGCTGCGCCACACCGCCGTCCGGGCGAATCAGACGTGTCGTTCGGGCTCGATGGATCTGCAGGTCCGCCACTTTCGCGGCCTTCCGTCACCGCGCCGCGTGGTTATTTCGTGTCGGAGGAATATGACGGCATCGCGCGCCGGGAAGTACGCCGCATACGTCGCCGCGGCGCCGACTTTATCGAATTTGTCCCCATATCGCATGTTTTTTTACATTTAGAATTGATCTTTCATTACCAGTCCGCCAATCACCGTTGTGTATTTTTTCGATATCGATCTCATGCTTTTCGATAATCGACGGCCGAAGCAAATTTCACATCGAACACAATGGGCTCGGTCGTCACGGCTCGGTAATTTCATTTACACCCGCTACGGTGCGTCACACGCGCGAATTAGCACGATGTGCACCAATCGAACAATGCGGCCACTGCAGGCGCTTTCGCCGCACGAAACTACAGTCATTCGCGTGATCCCCCTACAATAAGGCGTTTTTTCCCAAGCGAATGCAAGCAATGTGGTCTGCCATCAGCGATCTCGGCGATGCCGCCTTGACTCTTCCTCTTTCCGCCGTCTGCTGCGCGTGCCTCGTCCGCTCGTCGCCCGAGCGGCGCCACGCGATGTCGTGGCTCGCGTTGCTCGCGGCGGGCATGCTCGTCGTCGGATTGACGAAGATCCTCTATGCGGGCTGCGGCGTGCAGATTCGCGCGATCGACTTCCGCGTCGTCAGCGGCCACACGATGCTCGCATCGGCGGTGTGGCCGATGGCGCTCCTGCTCGGCCTGCAATGGGTGCGCACGGACATCGCGCTGACGGTGGGTCTCGCGCTCGCCGCGCTGATCGGCACGGCGCGCGTGTTCGACGAAGCGCATACGGCGTCCGAAGTGATCGCCGGCTGGGCAGTCGGCACGCTCGTCACGCTGTCGTTCGTGTGTTGGAAAGGGACGCCGGCCATAGCGCCACGCTTGCGGCCTTATGCGTCGGTTTCGATGCTGGCAGTGCTGGCCATTGCCTACGGCAGGCACGCGCCGATTCAGTCGGCGATCGAGCTGTATTCGCCGTTCCTGTGCCGTCAACTCCCATGGTGACTGGCGGCTGCGCCCAAGGCTAGGCGCCGATCGCCAAAACCCTGTCTCGATCGGACAGTCGCGCTTGCGCCGTCGCACGCATCGCTATACTCCCAGGCACCGCGCCGCATCGATGCCCGAAGCGGGACGACGACGTATTTCGCACGTCATGCAAAGCCCGCCGTCGACGTACGACGCATATGAAGACGCACGCGGAAGACGCGCGCGCCAGGCGTCGGCGGCACGCGGAGCGGCGCAGCGTCCGCACCGAGTGCGTGCGTGCCGACGGCCTCGCTTCGGCAGCTCGCCGCACGGCGCACGCGCGTTCGACGCGCCACCTTCGAGCGACGCAGTTCGGGGATGCGCGCGCCGCTCACGAACCACGGAGTTTCCATGCGACGCACGAGCGTTCCCACCCTGCTCTTCGCCGCCAGCGCCTGCTTCTTCTCGCTGAACGCGTTCAGCGTGCGCGCAACCTTCGCGGCCTATGCGCTGCTCGCCATCCTCGCACTGTTCCGCGCGCCGACGCTGTTCGCGCGCCAACGCCGTCTACCCGCCATCGCCGCGTACTGGATGCTCAGCGTGAGCGTCGCATTCATCGTGTCCGCATTCGGCGATTTCTACGCGAACTTCTACGTCAAGTTCGTGCTGATCGAAACCTACATTGCGCTCGCGTTCTGGTTGTTCGCAAGCGGCGTGCTGTCGATGGGCTCGCTCGAACGGACATGCGAAACGCTGATCTACGTGCACGCCGCGTTCTTCGTCGTGCAGCTCGGCTGCTACCTGATCTCCGGGCATTTCATCGACTTCGACAGCTACATCCGCGAAAGCGATTCGGAAGCGCTCTACGCGACGAAAGCGCTGAGCGACAGCCTCATCTCGATCCGCGCGCTCGGCCTCTACTCGGAACCGTCGTTCTACGCGATGACGGTCGTCCCCGCGGGCGTCGTGCTGCTGCTTGCGAAGCGGCGCATGACGGCGGCGCCGATCGTCGCGTTCGCGACCGCGCTGCTGTCGTTTTCGATCGCGGCAATCATCATCTGCGCGCTGCTGTTCGGCGTGCACTTCCTCGCAGGACGCACGTCGATCCGGATCAAGCTCGTGATCGTCGCCGTCGCGCTCGCGATCGCGCCGGCGATGTACGGCGTGTACGACAAGCGCGTGAATCAGTCCGCCGACTACGACGCGGTCGGCAGCCGCACGCTCGTGCTGCGCGAGCTGAGCGCGCGCGACGCGCTCGCCGACGTGTTCGGCAACGGCCTCTTCTGGGACGAGCGCAACAACGTCGGCAAGACGCATCTGCGCGGCTATCAGGTGCGCGACAGTTCGTTCTATGTGTATCTGCTGTTCAGCACCGGCATCGTCGGCGTCGCCGCGTTCTTCGGCACGCTGTTCCTGCTGTTCCGTCGGCGCGGCCGCCGACGCTACCTGCTGTATCTGCTGCCGCTCCTGCTCTTCAAGTTCCACGCGCTATACGGCATGCTGTGGCTCACGCTGTTGATGTTCGTCGTCGTCGCCGGACACGCCGAACGTTCGCCCGAGCGCCGCGAGCGGCCTGGTACCGGTACCGGCCGGCTGAGCGCGACGGGTGCATCGGGCCCTTAGCGCCTGCCGCCGCGTGCGTGCCGATTCGCAAAGGAGAATATCGATGACAACCCGCTGGATGCTAGCCTGCCTGTTCTGCGCATCCGTCGTTGCATCGTCGGCCGCTCAAGTGCCACCCGCCGCGCCGCCCGGCAGCGTGATCGCGCACAGCGCGGCGGCGACGCGCGTGTTCCTCGGCTCGCCGTCGCTCGCGATCCTGCCGGACGGCACCTACGTCGCGTCGCACGACATGTTCGGACCGTCGGCGCTGCCCGACGAGGTGCACGTGTTCGCGTCGCACGACGAGGGGCAGACCTGGGAAAAGCTGAGCGTCGTGTCAGGTCAATACTGGTCGTCGCTCTTCGTCGTCGACGGCGCGCTCTACCTGATGGGCACCGATCGCTCGATGGGCACGCCGGTGATCCGCCGCTCGACCGACGGCGGCGCGACATGGACGACGCCCAGCGACGCGCAGACCGGACGCTTTGCGCTTACCGGACGCTACATCACCGGGCCGGTGCCGGTGCTCATCGAGCGCGGCCGCTTGTGGCGCGCATTCGAAGTCATCGAAGGCGGCGACCTGCGCTCGCTCGTGCTGTCCACGCCCGTCGACCGCGATCTGCTCGACACGCGCAACTGGCGCGCGACCAAACCGCTGCCATCCGACCATTCGTGGCTCGACAACAACTTTCTGACGTGGGAGGAAGGCAGCGTCGTGTCGACGGGCGAGCGCGACCCGGTGATCGTGCTGCGCGTGAACACGAAGCACGGCCCGGAGAAGGCAGCGCTCGTCCATGTGCTTGCGGACGGCCGGTCGCTGTCGTTCGATCCCGCGCACGACTTCGTCGACTTTCCAGGCGGCGGCAAGAAATTCACGGTCCGGTTCGATCCCCGCTCGGAACGCTACTGGTCGCTCGCGAACGCGGTGCCGAACTCAGACGGCACGGCGAATCTCGAGCGCGTGAGAAACACGCTCGCGCTCACGTCGTCACCCGATCTACGCCACTGGACCGTCGAGCGCGTGCTGCTGCAGAGCGCGGACCGCCTGCGGCACGGCTTCCAGTACGCGGATTGGCAATTCGAAGGCGACGACATCATCGCGGTCGTGCGGATGGCGTTCGACGACAGTGAAGGCGGCGCGCAGAGCCAGCATGATTCGAACTACGTGACATTCGTGCGGGTGCGCGATTTCAGGCACGCGGCGTCGCTGAAGCACGTCGAAAACGGTTCGCGTTGACGGGCGGCATGCGCCTTTCGCCGAGCGATGCAGCAACGTCCGGCGCATCGCGCGCCGGACGTTGCCGAACTCAGCCGACGGCCACCGCGAGTCCTGCGTCGGCTTGCTGATTCGCGAGCGGCTCGATCCTGAGCGTATCGACGCGCACATTCGCCCCCGTCGGCACCCACACGCGAACATCCAGATCACTGATCGATGCCGGAAGCTCGAAATCGAACTCGGCGATCGGCCCGTTTTTCTCGCCGGGCGTCACGTCGTAGCGCGTCAGCACCTGCGCGCCGCAATTCCACGTGACGTCCATCCAGCCGCCGTCTCGATACGAGCGCGCCGACCGGACGCGTCGAAGGCCTCGAATGCAGTGCATGCCAAGAACACGAGCGGCGGGCTCTTCAAGGCGGCGCCGCAGCACGGGATCGTGCCTGCCGGCGACAATGCGGGCGTGCTCATCAGCGGCAACGATTTCAGCGGCTCGAAGACACCGGTCGCGGGCGCGCCGACAGGCAACAGCATCGTGTCGTCGAGTCTCGGCATCGACACCGCGTCCGCGGCGATCGCGAGCGCCGCAACAATCGACGTGCACACGGCGCCCATCGTGATGCTGACCGGCAGCGCGAAGATCAACACGATCAAACCGACGTGGAACGGGCACACACCGAAGCTGATTCCGACGAAGGGCGCGGCCAGCTTCGCGACAGGCGGCAATCTTTGCAATGCGGTGACGTCCGAGCAGAACGTGCCCGTCGATGCGTATTTCAACGGAATTTGCTGGAATCTGAAGTGAGCGACGCGATCGATGCGCCGTGTGCACACTGTGCACCGTGTGAGCAGCGCCGCTTGCGCGATGGTTCACACAACGCAATACCCGTCGCCTTCGATGCGAGCGCATCGGCATCGCGCGATCGTGTCGATTGTTCGGCTGTCCTTGAAGACTGCCGTCGGCGAATACACTGCATCGTGCGTTCGCCGTCCGCGGACGCCGCCGATTTTCCGGCTCAGCGCGTCGACTGCGCACGCAACGCGGATTGCCGCGGCACGCCGCCGAAGCGCATCCGATTCGACGCGAGCTCGCATGGCAGGCGCGCGGACCGCGGACGCGAACGCGGCATCTCGACGAAGCCGAGGCGTTCGTAGAGCGCGCGGGCACGCACGTTGCTCGTCAGCACGTCGAGCACGACATCCCTGCCCGCTTCCGCACGAAACGTGCCGGCCTGCATCGCATCGTCGAACAGCGCGCTGAATGCGCCGCAGCCGCGTACGCGCTCGTCGGTCGCGCAGTGCGCGATCAGCGTCTGCGTGCGCTTCGGCGCGGGCAGCTCGCTTTCGAGCACGAGCCCGCGCAGCAGCATCCGGATCGTGCGCACAGGGCCGAAGAAGCGCAGCAGCATCCACGCGACGTGCAGATCGTCGAAGGCGGTCGCGCGCCCGTCGTGCGCGGCGAGAACGGCGCCGACCGCGCCGTCCTCGGCGACCGCGACGCGATGACGCCGCCACGAAAAGCGCCCGTACTTCGATGCAAATGCGAACGCCAGAAATGCGATGCATCGCGAGGGCGGCTCGCCGAGGAAGTAGCCGAATTCCTTCACGCCGGATTCGAATACGAGCGGCGCGCACGCATGCGCATCGCTCGCGGCGGCCGCGCGAAAACGCCACGAAAACATGCGCGGCACGGCTTCGCCCGACGCGCTGCTATCGCTGCGATCGCCGTCGGCAGGCCGCCTCGTCATCGGCGCTTCAGCGTGCGAGCCGCGCGAGCGCCGCGATCGTGCGCTCGATTTGCCCGGGCTCGTGCGTCGAACAGATGAAAAAGCGCAGGCGCGCAGCCTTCTCTTCGACGGCCGGATAGAAGATCGGCTGCACGTTGATGCCTTCGTCGAAGAGCGCGTTCGCCCATTGCGCGGCCTTCAGCGAACTGCCCGTGATGACGGGCACCACCGCATAGCCTTCGCTCGTGCCCGTATTGAGGCCGGCGTCGCGCGCCTGCGTGAGGAACTGCAGTCCGCGCTCGCGCAACGTCGCGATCCGCTGCGGCTCGGCCTGCAGGCGTTCGAGCGCGGCGAGCGACGCGGCCGCGAGCACGGGCGACAGCCCGACGCTATACAGAAAGCCCGGCGCGAGATGGCGAAGAATATCGATGAGCGGCTGGCAGCCGGCGATGAAGCCGCCGCAACCGGCGAGCACCTTGCTCAGCGTGCCCATCCAGAGATCGACGTCCGCGGAACGCACACCGCAGTGCTCGCGTATGCCCTTGCCGTTTTTGCCTAGCACGCCGAACGAATGTGCTTCGTCGACCATCAGGAACGCGCCGTAGCGCTGCTTGATCTCGACGAAACGCGCGAGGTCCGGCAGATCGCCGTCCATGCTGTAGAGCCCTTCGATCGCGACGAGCACGTGCCGGTATTCGCGCCGCACGCGCGCGAGCAACGCGTCGAGCGCGCGCCAATCGTTGTGCGGAAAGCTCAGGCGCTTCGCGCCGCTCAGCTGCGCGCCCTGCACGATGCTGTTGTGCGCGAGCGCATCGTGCACGACGAGGTCGCCCGGCCCGAACAGCGAGCCGATCACGGTCACGTTCGTCGCATGGCCGCTCACGAACACGACGCAATCGTCGGTCTCGTAGAACGACGCGAGGCCGCGCTCGAGCTCGCGCTGCACGGGCCGCTCGCCCGCGACCATCCGGCTCGCGGACGCGGACGTGCCGTAGCGGTCGATCGCGTCCTTCGCACGCGCCGACACGATGGGGTCGCCCGCGAGGCCCAGGTAGTTGTAGTTCGCGTAGTTCAGGTATTCGCGGCCGCCGATGTGCGTCGTCGCGCCGGCGACGCCCTCGTGCACGCGAAAGAACGGCGATTCGACGCGCAGCTTCTCGCCCATCTCGCGGATGATCCTGACCTGCTGGTACTGCGGCATCGCCTCGAACCAGCTTCGCGGATCGCTTGTCGCGTGCGTGGTGGCTGAAGGCGGCGCACGGCGCGCGTCGCCGTCGTCGGAGACGCGATCCAGTTGCCGCTTCAGTGCTTTCGCCGCGAGCTGCTGGCGCAGGTGATCACCCAATCCCATCTGAACCGTTCGCCTGTTTCGTCAATGGAGACCACATATTACGCGACGAACTCGGCCCATTCCCACGCGCCCTTCGTCGACAGCAGTTTCTCGACGAGCCGGAAGTTCATCTCATGGCTCGGCCTGAACGCCGACACGCGGCCGAGCAGCGGCGCGCCGGCAAGCGCGAGGTCGCCGATCAGGTCGAGCACGCGATGGCGGACGAACTCGTCCGGCTGCCGCAAACCGCCGACGACGCGCGAGCCGACGATCGACGCCGTGCACGACGGTCGCGCGCCGCGCAGGATCGGCACGCCGCGCAGATAGCCGCCGACGATCGCGGGGATCGCCCATTTGACGCGCCCGTACGAGCGCGACGGCGCGATCTCGGCGGCGAACACGTCGGGCGTCAGCACGCCGCTCCAGTGCATGTCGCCGAAGCCTTTCAGGTCGTTGCGCACGCTGAGCTCATAGTGCGCGGCGGGCTCGATGCGCATTTCACGGCGTGCGGCGCCGTCGCCTTCCGCTGCGACGACGGGCTGCAGCACGCGAATGAAGCGCTTCGGCGCCGGCAGCGCCGCACGTCCGCATCTGCGCAGCGCGTCGACCCACGGCTGCGCGCTGCCATCGAGGATCGGCACCTCCTCCGCATCGAGTTCGACGGTCGCGTGATCGATCTCGCAAGCGAGCAGCGACGCGAGCAAATGCTCGACCGTGCGCACGCCGACGCCGTCCGCGTTGCGCAGCATCGTGCAAAGCGGCTGCGCGCGGCGCAGCGCGGGGTCGGCTGCGAGTGTCGCGAGCGCGCGGCCGTCCTGCATTCGCCGGAACACGACGCCGTGCGCACACGCGCGTCCGTCGGCAGGCAGGATCCGCACGCGCACGCGCCGCCCGGTGTGCAGCCCGTGGCCCGACAGCGCAAGCTCGCGCGCGAGCGTGCCTTCGCGCGCCTGCCAGCCGTCCGGCGCGCTCATGCGGTCACCAGCGTCTTCGGCGCGCCTGCCGCGGCGGCGGCGGGCCCGTCGTCCCCGACTTTCAGTACCTTGCGCGCGTCGCAGTCGAGCGCATGCTGCGCGGCGATCGCGGCGAGCCGCGCGTCGTCGCCATCGCCCGAGCCCGACGGGCCGGCCGCCGCGCCCGAGATCATGTCGGCGATCCGCCCGGCGAGCGAATGCACGGTCGCACCGTCCGCGATCGACATCACCGACAGCTTGACCTCGAACGTCTCTTCGACCGCCATCCCGAGCTCCATCCCCATCAGCGAATCCATGCCCATCTCGAGCACCGACTTGTCGAGCTCGATCCGCTCGGTCGACAGATGCAGGATGTGCGCGATCTGCGCGCGCAGATTGTCTTCGACGACGCCGACCGCCTCGTCGCGCGGCAGTGCAGCCACTTGCGCGCGCAGCCGCGTGCCGCCGTCGCGCGCGGGCTCGCTCGCGCCGCGCGCGCGCAAGAGCGCATAACGGCGCGCGCCGGCGGCGGGCATCCCGCGCGACACCGCGTGCCAGTCGAGCCGCACGACGGCCTCGCCCGCGTCGCCCGCGAGCAGCACGCGCTCGAGCGCGGCGAGCGCCTCATCGGACGTGATCGACACGCCGCCGATCCGCGCCTGCAGCGCCTCGCGCGTCTCGGCGTTGCGTGCGAGAAAACCGACATCCTCGAGCGGCCCCCACGCCATGACCGTGCCCGCGAGGCCCGCCGCGCGGCGCTGTTCGACGAGCGCCTCGACGAAGCTGTTCGCGGCAACGTAGCTCGCCTGCCCCGGATTGCCGAGATAGGTCGTCGCCGACGAATAGACGATGAAGAAGTCGAGCGCGCACTCGCGCGTCGCGCGATGCAGGTTCCACGCGCCCGCAACCTTCGGTGCGAGCACCGCGGCGAAGCGTTCGTCGTCGAGATTGCGCACGAGGCTGTCGTCGATGTGCATCGCCGAATGCAGCACGCCCTTCAACGGCGCGCCCCGCGCGCCGATCTCGCCGATCGCGCGGGTCAGCGCCGCCGCATCGGTCACGTCGCACGCGACGACGTGCGTCCGCACGCCGAATTCGTCACGCCAGCGCCCGACTTCTTCGCGCAACGGTTCGGCGAGCGCGCCGCCGCGGCTTGCGAGCGTCAGATGCCGCGCGCCGCGCGACACCATCCAGCGCGCGCTCGCGAAGCCGAGACCGCCCGTGCCGCCGACGACGAGATACGCGGCGTGCGGATCGAGCCGCAGCGAGAGGGCGTGCGTGGAAGCCGTGCCGCGCGTCGGCGCGGGCGTGCCCGCCGGATACGTGACGAGCACCTTGCCGATCTGCCGCGCCTGCTGCATGTAGCGAAACGCGTCCTCGACGCGCGCGGCCGGGAACGCGCGATACGGCAGCGGATGCAGCGCGCCTTCGGCGAAGCGCGCGATCACGTCGCCGAACAGGCGCTGGGTCAAATCGGGCCGCGCGCCCATCAGTTGATCGGCGTCGATGCCGAAGTAGCTGATGTTGTTGCGGAACGGACGCAGGCCGATGTAGCTGTTCTCGTAGAAGTCGCGCTTGCCGAGCTCGAGGAAGCGGCCGAATGGTCGCAGCGTGTCGATGCTGCGAACCATCGCCTCGCCCGCGAGCGAATTGAGCACGACGTCGACGCCCTCGCCGCCCGTCGATGCGCGAATCTCGTCCGCGAACGACAGGCTGCGCGAATCGAGCACGTGATCGGCGCCGATGAGCCGCACGAACTCGCGCTTCTCGTCGCTGCCCGCCGTCGCGAACACTTCCGCGCCGAAGTGGCGCGCGAGCTGGATCGCCGCGATGCCGACGCCGCCCGCCGCGCCGTGCACGAGCACCCGCTCGCCACGGCGCAGCCGCGCGAGCTCGGCGAGTGCGTAGTATGCGGTGAAGAACGTCGTCGGAATCGTCGCCGCTTCTTCGAACGACAGCCGCGACGGCTTGTGCGCGATCGCGGCCGCGCGCGTCCTCGCGCGCGTCGCGAACGACGCGGGCGCGAAGCCGAGCACCGCGTCGCCGGCCGCGAAGCCGTCGACGTCGCGGCCGACGCGCACGACGCGCCCCGCGAGCTCCATGCCGATCGTCGCGCCGGCGAAGCCCGCCTCGACCGCCTCGTCTGACAAGAGTCCCATTGCGTACATCACGTCGCGGAAGTTGAGGCCCGTCGCCACGGGCTCGATCTCGACTTCGTCCGGCTCGAGCTCGCCCGCCCGCAGCGGGAACCACTCGAGATTGCGCAGCGAGCCCGGCGCGTCGAACGCGAGCACCGCGGGCGGCCGCTCGCCGATCGCGTCGGCCGCGCGCGCGTCGATCTGCGCGGCGCTCAGCATCCGCGGCACGAAGCGTCCGCGCGGCGTGAGGAGCACCTCTTCTTCCGCGTCGTGCGCGAGCAGCTCGCGCACGAGCGCATCGAGCGCGGCGCCGCAATCGGGATGCACGTCGATCAGCCGGCACGACAATTCGGGATGCTCGTTCGCGAGCACGCGGCCGAGCCCCCAGAGGCCCGCCTGCGTCGGATCGAGCGGCGCATCGAGCGCGAACGGCGCGCTGCCGCGCGTGACGACAGACAGCCGCACGCTCGCCGTCGCATCGACGACGCCGAGCTCGCGCACGAGCCGTGCGAGCGCGACGACGCCCGTCCGCTGTGCGTGCATCATCGCAGCGCCGTCGGCGTCGGCGCCGAGCGCCGCATCGGGCGCGACGAACACCAGATGATGCGGCTGCGCGGGCGACGCGACCGCGACAATCTCGGTCATCCGGTGCAGCGACATGGCCTCCGCATAGCAGCCGGTGCGCGCGAGCGCGCCGGCGAGCGCCGCGCCCGCGTCGCCGTCGCCGCCCGTCGCGACGAGCCACCGCTCCGCATACGCGGCGGTGTCGAGGCTGTCCCATACGCCGCCGTCGAGCGCCTCGCGCGCGTCGCCCGCCTTCGCGGCCGGCTTGCGCGCGACGACGAACGTCGGCGCGCCTTCGAGATCGAGCGATTGCTCGAGGTGGCGCGCGACATCGCGGAAACCCGCGTGCGAAAGCAGCGACTGGATCTCGGCCGGCGCGAGCGGCGCTGCAAGCGACGCGCTCGCGCCGCTTGCAGCGAGCGCGAACACGATGTCGGCGAAGCGGCCGCCGCGCGTCTCCGCGAGCACGGCGAGGCCGCCCGGCGCGAGGCGCTCGAACACGACGCTCAGGAATGCGAGCGGATCGTGCTGCGCAGCGAGCGCGCGATCGATCAGCACGATGTCGTAAGGCGTGTGGTCGTCGGTGACGATCGCCGCGCCTTCGCCCGTCAGCAACGCGACTGTCTGCATCGACGGATGCGCGGCGGCGTCGAAGCCGGCGAGCTGCTGCGGCGTGCCTGCGATCGTGTAGTCGCAGCGCGCGGCGGACGGCGCGACACCGAGCGGCTGCAGCACGTCGCGGCCGGGCGCGCCGATCTCGAGCACGCGCAGCCGGCGCGGTTCGCGCCAGGCGGCGAGCGCCTGCTCTACGCAGGCTGCGATCAGCGCATGCGCGTGGCCCCATGTCGGCGACGCTTCGTGGAAATGGTCGACGAGACTGCCGCCCGTCGGCGACAGCGCCTGCGCGGCCGCCGTCTCGCCGCGCAGCACCGCGGGCAGCACCGCGCCGCAGTGCGCGAGCAGCGTCAGCTCCGCGACGTGCGCGGGCGACTCGGCGAGCAGACCGCGCCATAGTTCGTCGAGCGCGGGCATCGCCGCGCACGCCGTATCGTTGCGCACGAGACGCGTGCCGGCCCATTGCGCGAGCCCGTCCTCGACGAGCATCGCGGCAAGGCGCGCGACGAGCCCCGCGCGCTCGTCCGCAGGCGGCACGGGCTGCCGGAACACGTCGATCGCATCGAGCGCGCGCAGCGCATACGCGCTTGCGAGCACGTCGAAGAGCGGCAGCATCTCGGTCAGGTGGCACGTGCGCCGCGCGAAGTCTTCGCGCGACGCGAGCGTCGCGATCGCGCTCTCGACGAGCCGCCCGGGCGCGGGCAGCGCGCTCGCGTCGAACGACGACGGCAGCGGCTTCGCGTCGAGCGCATAGACGAAGCGCGCGGGCGGATTCAGCCGGCGGCCGACGAGGTCGACGCGCCGGAACCGGCACGCGGCAAGACGCGCGACGATCGCGCCGCTCGCGTCGAGGAAGTCGAACGACGCGACGATCGAGTGCGGATTGCGCCGTTCGATTCGCGCGAGCACGCGCGCGACGACGTCGCCGCGCAAGAAATCGATGCGCCCGAGCTGGACCGGCACGTATGCCGCGTGCGGCGCGCGCGCGTCGTGGCCGCCGCTTTGCGCGAGCAGCGCGAAGAGCGGATGAAAGCCGCTGTCCATCAGCGCCGGATGCAGCAGGTAGGCGGCGAGCTCGGCGGCGTCGCCGCAGGCCTGCGGCGCGGCGACGTCGGCGAGCGCCGCGCCGCCCGTCATCCTCAGCGCGCGCACCCAGCGGAACGCCGGGCCGTATGCGAGGCCGAGCGCGGCCGCGCCGTCGTACAGCGCGTCGGCGCTCGACGCGGGCTGGGCGAAGAGATGCGCGAGCGCCTCGGGCGACACGGCGCTCGACGCATTCAGCGTGTTGCCGCTCTCGAGCAGCCGGCCGACGACGTTCTCGATCCACGGCGCGTCGCACATCCGGTCGCGCGTCTCGATCTTGAACGACGCGGTGCGCGGCTCGATCGTGAAACGAAACAGCTTCGCCTGCTGCCCCTGGAACACGACGGGCACGCGGATCTCGAGATTCTCGAGCGCGCAGTCCGACGTGCCGAAGAACGCGCACGCGGCCGCGAGCGCCATCTCGACATAGCCCGCGCCGGGAAACGTGACGCCGCCGTCGACGACGTGATCGGCGAGCATCGGCACGTGCACGGGATCGAGCTGGTTCTCCCACGCGAACGCATGCTCGCGCAGCCGGTAGCCCAGGAGCGGATGCGCGCGGCGGCGATTGACGAGGCCGTAGCCTTCGGGGCTCGGATCGAGCCAGTAGCGCTCGCGCTGCCACGGATAGGTCGGCAGCGCGACGCGCGGCGCGTCGGGCGCGAAGCGGTCGGGATCGATCCGCGCGCCGTGCGCGACCGCCGAGGCGATCGCGTGGCGCAGCATCTGCGCGCCGTCCTGCTGGCGCTTGAGCGTCGGCAGCGTCGTGCCGGACAGCTTGAGCGCGGTCAGCGTCTGCTTCACGTACGTGCGCAGGATCGAATGCGGCGATACTTCGATGAACAAACGAATGCCGTCCGCCGCGAGGTGCGCGATCGCATCGCCGAAACGCACCGGCTCGCGAATGTTGCGCCACCAGTAGCGCGCGCCGAGCGCATCGCCCGGAAAACGCTCGCCCGTGACGGTCGATACGAAGCCGCCCGTGCCCGCGCGCGGCGCAACGCCCGCGAGCTTTTCGAGCACGACCGGCTCGATCCGCTCCATCTGCTTGCTGTGGAACGCGTAATCGAGATCGAGCAACTGGAAGAACTGACCGTTCGCGCGCAGCGATGCCTCGATCGCCTGCAATCCGTCGAGCGAACCCGCGAGCGTCACCGACTGCGGACTGTTCACGCCGGCGATCTCGACGCTCGACGCGAGCGACAACTGCGAGATCAGCGCACGCGCGGCGTCCTCGCCGACGCCCGCCGCGGCCATGCGTCCGCTGCCGCGGGTCAGCGCCTGCGCGCGGCTGCGGATCTTGATGACCCGCACCGCGTCGGCGAGCGACAGCGCATCCGTCGCCCATGCGGCGGCGATCTCGCCGACGCTATGGCCGGCGACCGCGTCGAAGCGCACGCCGTGCGCGTCGAGCACGCGCACGATCCCCACTTGAATCGCGAACAGGAGCGGCTGCGCGTGCTCGGTCGCGGCGAGCCATTCGGCGCTCGCGCCCGCGCACATCACGTCGACGAGCGACGTGCTGCCGTCTGCACACCAAAGCGCGTCGACTTCGGCGAGCGCGGCGCGGAACACCACGTCTTCCGCGTACAGGTCCCGGCCCATCCCCGCCCACTGCGAGCCGTTGCCGGAAAACAGGAGCGCGACGCGCGCCTCGTGCTCAGACGCATGCGCCTGCGCGACGCACGCGGGCACCGACGCCCCGCCCGGCTGCGCGAGCGCGGCGAGCGCCGCGCGGCCGTCTGCAACGGTCGCAGGCGCGACGACCGCGCGCGCTTCGAACCATTGTCTGCGCCGCACCGCGTTGGCGGCGAGCGCGTGCCACGCGCAGCCGTCGTCGAGGCGCTGCAGATAGCGCGCGGCCAGCGTGGCGAGCGCCTGCGGCGCACGCGCCGTCAAGACGAGCGGCGGCGGGACCACGTCGACATCCGGCGCGTTCTGCCTCGTCGCGTCACCCGGCCCTTCGTCCGCTGCGGCTGCGGGCGCTTCCATCAGCACGACGTGCGCATTCGTGCCGCCGAAGCCGAACGAGTTGACGCCGATTGTGAGCGGCGCGTCGCGTTCGTCGAGCGGCGTGTAGCGATCGACGACGCGCAGCCGCCCGCCCGCGAAATCGATATTGGGATTCGGCGTCTCGAAATGCAGCGAGCGCGGAACCGCGCGGTGCTTGAGGCAGCACACGGCCTTGACGAGGCCCGCCATCCCGGACGCGGTTTCGAGATGGCCGATGTTGGTCTTCACCGAGCCGATCAGGAGCGGATCGTGCGCCGGGCGCTGCGCGCCCGCGACTTCGATCAGTGCGCGCGCCTCGATCGGATCGCCGACCGCGGTGCCGGTGCCGTGCGCTTCGAGATAGACGAGCGAACGTGGATCGACGCCCGCGCGCCCGTACACATCGCGCAGCAGCGCGGCCTGCGTCGCGGCGCCCGGCACGCTGATGCCGCCTGGCGAGTAGCCGTCCGAATTCACGCCGGAGCCCGCAATGATCGCGTGGATCGTGTCGCCGTCGGCAAGCGCGCGCTCGAGCGGCTTCAGCAGCACGAACGCGCCGCCTTCGGCGCGCACGTAGCCGTCGCCCGTCGCGTCGAACGCGCGGCAGCGGCCGCGCGGCGACAGCATCGACGCCTTCGAGAAACTGACGAAGCCGAACGGATGCGCGAGCAGATTCACGCCGCCCGCGAGCGCAAGCTCGGCGTCGCCCGATTGCAGCGCCTGGATCGCCTGGTGCAACGCGACGAGCGACGACGAGCACGCGGTGTCGACCGACATGCTCGGCCCGCGCAGATCGAACAAATAGGACACGCGATTCGACGCGATGCTAAGCGTATTGCCAGTCGCCGAATACGGATCGACCGAATTCAGGTCGTCCATGCTGCGATTGCCGTAGTCCGGGCTCGCGACGCCGACGTACACGCCGCAATTGCGCCCGCGCATGTCGGCGGGACGCACGCCGGCATCCTCGAACGCTTCCCACGCGAGTTCGAGCAGCAGGCGCTGCTGCGGATCCATCTGTGTCGCCTCGCGCGGCGAAATGCCGAAGAACGCCGCGTCGAAACCGGCAACATTGTCCAGGACGCCTGCGGCAAACGTGTAGCTTTTACCCGGTTCGCGCTTCGACGGATGTCGATAGAAGTCCGTACCGAATCGCCCCGCAGGCACCTCGGTGACCGCGTCACGCTCGTCGCACAGCAGCCTCCAGAACGCGTCCGGACTCTCCACGCCACCGGGAAAGCGACACGCCATCCCAACAATTGCAATCTTTACATTCATCGTTGTGTCGTTTTTTCAGATGCATTCGTCGCAGGGCTGCCCGTCTCTTCCGCTTCGGTCGCGCGAAGCAGGATCGAACCGAGCTCTTCGACACGCGCATCTCGCCGACAGGCGTCCGGGGTTCCGAAATTCCGCCAGATAAAGTAGTCGCTGCGCTCGGGCGCGACACCCAGCTTACCGAAAATATGCGGTAGCGCCGGGACATGGTCGCCATAAAAGCACACGACCGTGTCACGCCGTCGAGCGCGCAGATGCTCGAGCAGTCGCCCGATCATTGCATCCGCATTTACGACGTGACGCAAGTAAACAGTTAAATCGCGCCATTCGGCGCCGTCGCCGAATGCATGGCGCGAGCGCGATTCGCCGGGCTCCACCGTCTCCAGATGCAGCGGGCCGTGGTTCTCCATCGTCATCGCGAACGCGAAGAGCGGCTTGGCGCGCGGCGCGTCGAGCTCGGCGATCAGCGCGTCGGCGACGGCTCCGTCGGCCACGTACGGGCCGGCGCGCGGCGCACGAACAAAATGCCGAATGTCGAGGAAGCGCTCGAAATGCATCAGCGGGAACACGCGGTCGCGGCCGAAGAAGTCCGCGTAATACGGATGGATCGCGACCGTCCCGTAGCCGCCGCGCCTGAACCAGCCGGCGAGCGAATCGCAGGCGCGGCGCAGGAACGCGTAAGGATAGAAGCGCGCATAGCCGAGGCGCTCTGACGCGAGCCCCGTCAGCATCGCGAACTCGGTGCGCATCGTGTTGGCGCCCCACGCAGGCACTGCAAGCTCGCCGTAAAACATCGACTCGCGCCGCGCGCGATCGAAATGCGCGAAGAGCGAAGGCTCGATGCCGCTCACCGCGCGCCGCGCATCGAAGAACGATTCGCTCTGGATCACGATCACGTCCGGATACGCGGCGGCCCGGCCGTCGGCGAACGGACTCGCCGCCGCCGCGCGCTCGAACGCGCGCAGCGTCGCCGGCCGCAGCCCGTTGAGCAGATACGCGACGAACGTCGCGAAGAAGCCGTTGCGCCGCTGGTCGACGCTCGCGTCGAGCGTGAGCGTCAGTCGCTTCGCAAGCAGGCAGCCGCAGACGAAGCACGCGGCGATCGCGGCGGCGGCCGCCGCGAACGGCCGCGGCGCAAGCGGCGTCTCGGCCCGATAGCCGGCCGCGAGCAGCGCGATGCCGACCGCGATTGCGGCAACCTTGCCCGCGCTCAGGTACGGCAGATACAGGCGCGGATGCGAGAACAGCTGGCTGAAGAGACTCAGATCGGTGAACACGAACGGCTCGCGCAGCGATTCATGCTTCGCGTTGCTGACGACCGCCATCAGGCCGACGAGCGCGACGGCGACGAATGCCGAGAACAGCACGCGCGCAGTGACGAACAGCACGCAGCCGCCGACGAACGCGAATGCGAGCACGTGCAGTGCGAAGGCCGGCAGCGGCCGGCGCCACGGCGCGCGCGGTATCGCGAGCGCATCGAGGGCGAACGACAGCGCGGCAGCGATCGAGAAGGTGAGCGCGAGCCCGCCGCCCACGCTAGCGCTCCTCGCGCGGCAGATACGACAGTCTGCCGAGGATCGCGTCCGCGAGCGTAGCGGGCAGCAGCGGCAGCAAACGCATGCCGAACGCGAGCAGCCCCGGAAACGCGATCTCCGCACGTCCGGCCGCGAGTTTGGCGCGGATGTGGGCGGCCGCCTTGTCGGCGGGCCACAGAAACGGCTTGTCGCCCGGAAACACGTCGCTCATCGCGGTCTTCACGAAGCCCGGCAGGATCACGGACAGCCGGACGCCGTCGCGCGCGAGCAACGGACGGACCGAATCGGCATATGCCTTGATCGCTGCCTTGCTCGCGCAATAGGCGGGAGAAATCGCCATGCCGCGCAGCGCGGCGAGCGAGCTGACGAGTGCGACTTGGCCACGCCCACGTCTACGCATGCGCTCAAGAACCGGCAAAATCGTGTGCATCGTGCCGTAGAAATTCGTGTCCATGACTTCGCTTATTCGTGCAAAGTCTTCACATTCGCCAGACGATGCAAGGGTACTCGCAACGCCGGCATTCGCGATTAAGAGATCGATTGGATGTGACTGGTCGAGGCGCGATAACCACTTCCGCGTCTTCTCGGAATCACGCACGTCGAGGATCGCAGCGACCACTTCAGCCCCGGCATCGCGACAGATCTGCGCGCAGGCTTCGAGACGCGTCGCGTTCCGCCCCACAAGCCCCAACACCACACCACGTTCGGCATAACACCTGGCGAGCGCTTCGCCGAGCCCCGCGCTGGCGCCGGTGATCACTATGCAGCGAGAAGAACGCGCGGTCATCGGTCGACGTATCCTGCGGGTTCACTAGCCACGAGCGGCCTCTTTCAATTGAGGAGGCAGTATATGTTGCTGGGGCAAAAAGCTTGGCTCGGAGGATAGGGACGTCTGTCCGGCAGCAAACGGAGACATGGCCGCCTCAAGACGGCGAACCGCACCGGCTACCGCCATCGCGATGCCCGAGCGGCTGTAGAAATCACCGTTAATCTGAGTATGGCGGATCACATAGTCGATGAACGCCTGATACAGCGCCGTGTCTGGGCCTTCAGCCTGTTGCCAGAAGCTGTCCAGACTTCCCTGCCAGGTCATACCAGGCATCGAATAGACCGCCGTCCCAAGTGTCATCAGCGGTCGATCGTGATGGAGTGCGGACAAACCGACCGTGCTGTTGACGACAACTACACCGCGTGCATGCTCGAGTAACGTCGGCAGGTGACCGGCCTCTATATAACGTACTCGGTCCGCAACTCCTAGTCGCTCTGCAAGGGATCGGACCTGGTGGCGGAAACCTATCAGGCCAGTATCGAGCGGATGATTTTTGACCACAAGCAGCGCATCGGATGACGCATGATCCGCAAACGAATGCAACACCTCGCTGATGACCTCGCGAATTCCAGAGAACGGCGAATGCTCGATGATCTGACTATCCGAATCCAGTTGCAATGGGAATAGATAGTAGGGGCGCCGCTCAGTGACGAGTGCTGAAGTGACTCGACGCGCTTCCGCCCGGTACCTGCCGAGCCGGGCAAAACGATTGGTGAGACCGGCATATTCGATGAGGCCATTATATGGGCGATGGCTCTGGTAATTCGGGAAACGCCATGCATGGAACGCGTTAGCCATTCGATAGCGGATGTCGTGCCATGCTCGAGTCTGAAGACTATATCCAGTTGGCTGCCCCGGAGGATTGGTTTCACGCTGCCCCCTATACCACTCCGGATCAAGAGGCAGCATAGAGCGGCCATTGACGCCAAATGGCTCCAGCGTAATCCAATCCGGTCGCACATAGCCTTCTTCGAATACATGCACCTTAACACCAAGCGACTGCGCAACGGCATGAGCAGGCCGATGAATCGCGCGGCAGTCGCCGAACATGAGCACGTCGCTAAAGTCCCCAGCGCCCAGCACATCGCCATACCAAAGCGCGAGGTCACTTTGCGGCCCAACGTAGTTCCACTTGGGCTCTTTGCCGGAATACGCCAAATCGCCACCACAAAAGTTGACGCGCCGAACAACGTGGCGGCGGTCAAGCAACGTAGTGCATAGCGCCTCAAAAAATGGCGATGCGGGCCCCTGCAACACTAGGAACGAGCGTCTCATCGAAAGAGCACGAAGATTAAGAAAGCTTCAGAGGGAGAACAATTGTTCCAGCAGCGGCGCTCCTAGACTTGAAGATGCCACCGGCGCTCGCGGACCACATGCCGCGGGCAGTATAAATCAACGACAGCCGGTCTAGCGTATGAAATTCACAACGCGAACTACCAGGTCCGCCTGGAGAAGCTTGCCGACCATATATTTTTCATGTGTATACTGGTCGCTTGAGATGTAGCTCTTTCCTCTCCGATGGACCGGCACGGAAAAGATTGCGGTAGCGCATAGGTGGGAGGTCTTGATTTGGCGTGTACCGGATTAGGCGACATCATCCGGCAGTTGTCAGTTTGTCACGCTGACACGCATTGCGGCTTCGGCTATCCCCTTCGTGATGAAACTGTCAGGAGATCGCTATGCCCCCAGAGCAGAAAGTTGTCCGCGCCGGGGTCGACATGTTCGAACTACCCAACCGACTCGGCAATGTCAGACAGCCCCACCCTCCGACGGTCTTTCCCTACGACGGCGCCTACCGCCCCCAGGATGCAGTGACGCGCCATACCGTCTTGAAAGCCTGTCACCCAACAGTTCGAGGTCGTCGCCGATCTGGTATTTGAACGACCCTACCTGTGGCTAGTATGCTGCTGCGCCCATCGTCTCGCCACGCCGCGGATCGCAAGGTAGCTGGAGATTAATGGAAGCCCCAAGCCCCCCCCCCAAGACGGATGGCCTTCGTGGAACGGCGCTGGAGTGCCCCAAACAGTTGGATTCCTAGCTAAACTTGCAGCGTCTTCAGTTACAACCGGAAAGAGCTTTGGAAAATCAGATCTTCCTGAAGCGGTCCCGCGCAGGCTTCATCAAACTGCAACATACTCTTGGCATGATCAGTAGAGTAAACGCTCTGCTCCTGATCATAGTTGTAGTTCCAACGATAGCTTCCACGATCTATTACGGCCTAATAGCATCGGATATCTATGTCTCCGAGGCCAAATTCTTGGTTCGCAGCCCTGACCGCCAAAGCGCATCACCGTTGGGGTTTTTTCTAAACCAGGCAGGTTTCAGCCGGTCACAGGATGACGCCTACACGATCCAGGACTTCATTCTTTCTCGCGACGCACTCATCTCGGCAGATCGAGATCTACATATCAAAACCGCCTTCTCTGCATCGTCTGTCGACATCGTGAGTCGCTTCGATCCGTTCGGCCGAAACGATAGCTACGAAAAATTCTATCGCTATTACCAGAAGATGGTCGACGTACAAGTCGAATCGGCTTCTTCGATTTTGACCTTAAAAACAAGTGCCTTCACGGCCAAAGACGCTCATGCGTTAAATGAACGCTTACTTGAGATGAGTGAAGCGCTTGTCAACAAGCTAAACGAACGTGCTCGCCTCGACATGATTCGGTTCGCTTCCGAAGAAGTTGCAAAGGCGGAAGCAAGGTCGAAGGCCGCCGCAGTAGCCTTGGCGCACTACCGGGACAAGCAAGGCGTTATAGACCCCGAAAAACAATCAGGCATCCCTCTCCAGCAAGTCGCAAAACTGCAGGACGAATTGGTTGCTACCAAGGCGCAAATTGCCCTACTGGAAAAACTCGCAAAAGACAGTCCACAGCTACCGGCATTTAGGCAACGCGCGCAGTTGCTCACTGAAGCCATCAATACCGAATCCGCGCGCATCGCCGGAGCGTCAGACCGTTCGCTGGCAAGCAAGGCATCCGAATATCGACGCCTAGAACTTGACAAGGAGTTTTCAGACAAGATGCTGGCCAGCGCCATGAGCACGCTCGAGCAGGCTCGCAACGAAGCACAGCGCAAGCAACTTTATCTTGAGAGAATTTCGCGCCCAAGCTTTCCAGATGCCTCTCTCGAACCGCATCGTTTCACCAATGTCATTATCACTCTGGTTATTTCATTGATAATTTGGGGGATTTTGACGCTCTTGATTCATGGCATCAACGAGCACCATGAATGACGATTTTGAACACAAGCACCAATCGATCTGGTCCGCATTGAGGATTCAATCGCGCGTGATCGGCGCACTGCTAATGCGTGAGATTATCACACGTTATGGCCGTCACAATATTGGCTTTCTTTGGTTGTTGCTGGAGCCCATCATCTTTACGGTGGGTGTCGTCATCCTCTGGAACATCACGCATAGCCTGCACGGCTTCCGTGTCCCGGTCACGCCGTTTGTCGTGACCGGCTATTCTAGCTTGCTCTTGTGGCGAACTTGCTCGTTTCGCGGGCTAAAAGCAATCGAGCCGAATCGCAGTTTGCTGCACCATAGACCAGTGAAGATCCAGGACATTTTTTTTGCACGGATGTTGCTGGAAGTGGCTGGCGTTACAGCGTCGTTTGTGCTTTTGATCATAGTGATGGTTGGAATCGATTTGATGAACTTTCCAGCCGATCTGCCTTTGCTCGTCATCGGCTGGCTTTTCTTATGCTGGTTTAGCGCATGTCTCGGCATCATTCTTGGCTGCCTCAGCGAACATAGCGATTTGGTCGAACGACTGTGGCATCCGGGCAGTTATTTTTTGCTGGCGGTGAGCGGCACTTTCTTTATGGTCGACTGGCTGCCCCAGACCTTTCAGAAGGTAGTGCTATGGTTTCCGATGACGAATGCGGTTGAAATGATGCGCGCCGGCTATTGGGGATATTCGAATCACTTTCATTTCAGTGTTGCTTATACATTTCTTTGCTGCCTTTCCATGACTCTCGTTGCGCTCTTGTTGATGGGCGACCGACGCATGAAGATGCTCACATAACTCATGGACATCGAGATGCTCGTGTTGCGAAACGTTACGAAGCGATATAAGTCGAGGACCGGTAGCCATACGGTGCTCAATGGGATAAGTTTAACTGTTGAACGCAGTGAAAAGGTAGGCATACTCGGGAAAAACGGAGCCGGCAAATCGACGCTTGTCCGCCTGATCAGCGGCCAGGAATCTCCTGATAGCGGCTTGATTCAGCGAAAGATGGCTGTATCTTGGCCCTTGGCTTTTGCAGGAGGTTTTCAGGGAAGCCTGACTGGTCTCGATAATCTTCGCTTTATCTCTCGAATTTATAATATCGATCACGAATCAATTCGTGAATTTGTAGAGAAATTTGCAGAGCTTGGCAAATATTTTCGCGAGCCAGTCAAGACATATTCCAGCGGCATGCAAGCGCGCCTCGCGTTCGCACTTTCGCTCGCCATCGAATTTGATTGTTACTTGATTGATGAAATTATTGCGGTCGGCGATGCCAGATTCCATGAGAAATGTGTCTATGAACTGTTCGAAAAACGCAAAGATCGAGCATTCATCATCGTTTCTCATGATGCTGGATTCATTATGAAATACTGTAATAGTGCCGCCGTTCTTGACCAGGGTACAATCACACGCTTCGGCGACGTATCCAAAGCATACGAGCACTACAGCCATCATATTCTCGAGTTAGGGCAATGACGACAATGACCACATCGACATCAGCCGTAGTCGCGAGCCTGCCCATTACGCCGGAAGGTAAGTACGGGAACGAGACAATCGACTCGATGATCTCGCTCGATCTAAGCGGAATAGCCTACGAAAATCACCATGCGCCTGTTTTTCACGCATGGTTGAAGTTAAATCAACAAGAACGTAGGCAAGCGCTGCATGACCGTTACGTTTTTCTTTCCGTTGCATGCTGCATTGATCAGCATTTGACAGATTTGCTACGACTGGATTTTCAGAAAGCAAATGAATTCACAAGAGATGTACTGAACGACATTTCATACTTATCTCAAGGTTTTATCAGTCATAGTGAGGAATGGTTTCGAGGCCTTAATCAACTTGCCGGCACATTTACCGACCACAATTACTTACCCGAAGCGAGTGCTGTTGTCGACATAGCATCGCGAACGGGTGTGGTGAAGTTTCCTCGCATTGCTCAATCAATCAGCTTACATCGCGCATATCTCGATGCCGTTGCTGGCCGGCGCGAACAGGCGTCTGAGGTCGCACTACGGTTAGTACGCAGGCCTTTCCTATTGCCTAATCGCCGGGAATTACCGAAGCTGTACCAAAAATTAATGTATATCCTTGCGTCGAGCAATCACCTCGACGAATATAAAACCGTCCTCTGGAAAGGGATTTGCAGCTTCCATTCGAATGAACAGCTTCGAATCGGTTTTACTTCGCAAATTGTTAAGACCTACCGAGGTGCTCTTCGTGCCTTCCTTCGCAACGAAGTTCCACTACGTTACCGTCTTCCATTTCTCCTGGCCAATGTCGCGAGACTCGCCGGGTCCAGTCCAGTGGTGCGATCCCTACGCGCTCATAAGCTGCTATGGTGGGTTTATTTGGGTACGTTATATCTGCTTCATTCGTCCAAATCGTCGGCGACATTCCAGCCGACCAGCGTTCAGCATAAGACCGATCATGCCAGCAGACGATGGCGCATTCCCCTCCCCGCCTCGATGCAGAAACGTAGGATTTTGATCACGCGGGCGATGGGTGGAATTGGTGACGTGCTCATGATGACTGCAGGTCTTCGAGCTCTCGCAAAAAAGTATCCGAAAGCACAGATAGATTTTGCTGTGCCGAAATCATTTCACCCGATCTTCGAGGGACTAAATGAAATACGAATCGTTGATGTAAACAGCGACGACGTGAGTTTAGCGCAATATAATCGCTGGATCAATCTTACGGACTGCCCGGCGGGACGCGTCGAGGCGAGACAATACCCGAACGTTCGGAGCAATCGTATTGAAGTTTTTGCACGCGCCATGGGCGCATCAAAATCGTATGTCAGGCGCTCGGTTGGATTTTTGCCTTTCTATCGAGTTACTGCCGAAGAAAGGAAATGGGCTACGTCGTATCTGAATAAAATTAACCCCGATGGCCTGCCCGTCGTAGGAATTCAGCCCTTTTCTGTCGACAGCTACAAGAATTGGGTAGATATGGAGAACTTGGCAAAGCACCTGAGCCGAGATCATTGCGTTCTTATTTTCCACCATGAAGCCATTTCTGGTTACGCCTCCTCCAATATTCATAAGATATTAACTCCCTTAAGGAAAAGCGTAGCCTTGCTTGCCGAGTGCCAACGGCTTGTTGCTGTAGACTCAGCATTTGTTCATCTATCGGCAGCGCTGGGCGTCAAAACGGTGGCAATCTTTGGTCCTACTAGTGGGCACGTTTTCTGCCGCTATTATCCTCGTGTGAAATACGTAACCCCCAAAAAATCAGATTTCCCATGTGCCCCGTGTTGGCGCAATGAGCACAAACCTTGTCATCTGACGAAGGGCCGCGAAAGTATATGTTTACACTCCATCACTACAGAGCGAGTTTTAACAGCTCTAGAAACAGACTTCGGTCAACCAAACCCGAGAACCAACATATTGACTCGCATTCGAAACTGGGCCCTCTATGGCAGAGAATAAAAGAACATACCCGCGTTGCGAAACCATTTGAACATAAGCAACCATATATTTATGGCGGCGGCAGCACATCAAATGGTTAGTTCATCAGCGAATCCGCAATTTATTAATTACGCCTCGTATTTATTTTTTAACTTAAAGATTGAGAGTTATTATTCATGACGGACAAGAACCTTGATGAGACCCAGTTGAGAGAATTGATAACGCTCATTACACGGAACGGCCAACCCAACATAAATCCGCTCGCCGAAATAACGCGAAATGACCTTGCAATTCGCTGGAATTTAAAGGTGTATGGGTATCTACTTGCACGACTCCTTCTAGAGAAAGAACCCTCGCACAAATCGATTAGTGTCGAGGAATCTCCATTTCCTGGGAACTGGAAAGCAACGGAACTGAAAGACTTCGATCAAAGCTGGTTTCGCACGGTCTGCCACGAGCTACATATCGAGCCAATTCTTCACAGAAAGGTCTGGGAACTCGCGTATGTCGTATCGACACTGCACTCCTTCGATCTTCTGCGACATGGCGTGAAGGGGCTCGGCTTTGCGTGTGGCGAAGAACCGCTTCCCTCACTCTTCGCCAGCAAGGGCGTTGAGGTAGTCGCTACCGACCTTATGCCACAAGCGGCTGCGGCTTCTGGCTGGAAAGATACCGCACAGCACGCATCCAGTTTGGACCTTCTTTGGAAACCCGACTTGGTATCACGCAACGTGTTCGACAAGCACGTTTCGCTTCAGTTTGTCGATATGAATGACATACCGTCCTCCCTGCACGGACAGTTTGATTTCTGCTGGTCTATGTGCGCGTTTGAACATCTTGGCTCTATCGAGCGCGGGTTGTCGTTCGTTGAAAACTCTTTGAAAGTCTTAAAGCCGGGAGGTATCGCGGTCCACACGACGGAATTCAATTTTGCAAGCGATTCCGACACTATTGACAACTGGGGCACGGTGCTTTTCAGACGGAGCGACTTCGAACGTCTTCGGGAGCATCTTGCCCGACAAGGCTTTAACGTTCCACCTGTTTCCTACGAGACCGGCGACCACCCGGTAGACTGGTTCCTCGATGTGCCGCCGTTTCCAGGAGATCCCGAATATCTCACGGAAAAGTTCCCCCAGTATCCGCACTTGAAACTTGTTGTAGACGGCTTCCCGTCTACTTGTTTCGGCTTATTTGTTCAAAAGCCGCTCTGATTGAGATTATGACAACTTCGTCAATGCGGGCCATTGCCGTTACGATGCTGGTTTTGGTGACGGGAGGCTGCAGCACCACCCCAACCTGGCTCCCGGCGTCCGGGCCAAGCAAGAAGGACATCACTGAGCAAAAGGCGGCACTCCCGATACCCGTCATTGACATCAATGAAAGTGTCACACAACGCCTGTTGAGCGAACGGAAGAACACGACCTTCGCCCAGGTTTTTTCCAGCCAACCAGTAGCCGAGTATCTGGTCGGCCCAGGTGACGTACTCCAGGTATCCATTTGGGAAGCCCCGCCCGCAACGCTGTTCGGCCAGTTATCGATTAACCTGGGCGACGAGATGGGCACAAGCCGGGCCACGACTTTTCCAGAGCAGATGGTAAATGCCGAGGGCACTATCAGTGTGCCCTTCGCAGGGTCTGTAAAGGCCGCCGGCAAAACGCCGCGCGAGATTGAGGAGGCGATCACCCAGCGGTTGACTGGCAAAGCCCATCAGCCGCAAGTGCTGGTAAGAATCATAAAAAACACCAGCTCGAACGTAACCGTTGTTGGAGAAGTCAACGAAAGTACGCGAATGCCACTGACCGCCAAAGGAGAACGACTGCTGGATACATTGGCAGCAGCGGGCGGCGTAAAGCAGGCGGTAAGCAAAATAACGATCCAGCTCACGCGGGGTGGTCAACACTTTTCCATGCCGCTCGATTCGATCATCCGGAATCCGAGTCAGAACATCATGCTCCGGCCGGGTGACGTCGTAACCGCCATCTACCAGTCGTCGAGCTTCATCGCACTCGGTGCGACCGGCAAAAATCAGGAAGTTGATTTTGAAGCGAAGGGAATCAGCCTGACGCAAGCGCTTGGACGAATCGGCGGACCGGACGATCAACGAGCAGATGCGCAAGGACTCTTCATATTCCGCTTCGAAGATCCCAGTGCCCTTGGAGGGCAAACTGGGGCGTGGCCACGTACGGCCGAAGGCAAGGTGCCCGTTATCTACCGACTCGATCTGAAAGATCCTCGCAGTTTCCTGGTTGCCCAGGACTTTCCGATCAACGACAAGGATGTGCTCTATGTGGCCAACGCACCCGCTGCCGAGCTGCAAAAATTCCTCAACATATTGACGTCGTCGATCTTCACGGTAAGCAGCCTGGTTAATACAGCACGGTAGCAGTGGAGACGCGTTCACGTGAGCAACGTATTGATTGATGTGACGAGGCTGGTGGATCGCCGCCTTCAAAAAATGCTGCCTACTGGCGTCGACCGGGTGAGCCTGGAGTACGTCGAGCACTTTCGCGCGCGCGCACACGCCGTGGTGAGGTTCGCGGGGCGCTGGGTCGTCTTGAGCGCCCCGCAATCTCAGCGTCTGTACGACTCACTGCATTGTCCTGACAGCGGTTTCACCAGTATGGTTCGTCGCTGTCTGGGCAGCGCGTACGTATGCAATTGGGATCGCGGGAGCACTGCATCAATATTGATCAATACCGGCCATAGCGGGCTCGATCGGCCCGCCTATGTCGAACAGGCAAAACGCCGCAATTGGCGATTGGTTCTGTTTCTTCACGACCTGATACCCGTCACGCATCCCGAATACTGTCGCCCTGGCGAAGCAGTCGTGCATCGGCGACGACTCGAGACGATGCTCTCGCCGGAAGTCGGGATCATTATGAACTCGTACGCAACGCACCGAGAGCTGAAAGAATACGCAGCTAAAAATCGAAAGCCGATTCCGCGCTGCGCCGTTGCGCCGCTGGCGCCTGCGCGCCTGCCGAAGCCGAGTCCAGTTCGCCCGATGGCAGAGCCATATTTCGTCGTGTTAGGCACAATAGAGCCACGAAAGAACCATTGGTTCCTCCTCCACGTCTGGAGGCGGCTGGTCGAACGATTGGAAGAGCGCGCGCCGGTGCTCGTTATCATCGGCCGGCGCGGATGGGAATGCGAAAACACCATCGACATGCTCGACCGTTGCGAGAACCTGAACTCCAAGGTCGTCGAGCTCGCCCATTGCAATGACGCGAGCTTGGCCACATATCTGCATCACGCGCAAGCGCTGGTGTTCCCGTCGCTGGTCGAGGGGTACGGCATGCCGCTTATCGAGGCCCTATCAGCTAATGTGCCGGTGATTGCCAGCGATCTCGACGTATTTCGAGAAATTGCGGGAGAGATTCCCGACTATCTGGACCCACTCGACGGTCCGGCGTGGATGGACCGCATTGACGCCTACACGTGCCACGACTCCAAAGAACGCAAAGCGCAAATCGCCCGATTGGCGAGATTCCGCACACCGACGTGGAAACAACATTTTGAAATTGCGGAACACCTTATTTTGGAGTTGGCCTCATGATCGCGAACTTCTCATCAGCAAAGGTTCTGGTTGCCGGAGACGTCATGCTCGATCGATATTGGTTCGGCGACACACAGCGCATTTCACCTGAAGCACCGGTGCCGGTCGTACTCGTGCGCGACATTCGTACGACGCCCGGCGGTGCGGCCAACGTCGCGGTCAACGTCGCCAACCTCGGCGCAAAAACCATGATCATGTCGGTGGTCGGCGCGGACGCGGCAGGAGACGACCTCGTGGAGTTGCTTCATAAAGCGAACATCAGATGCGGCTTTCATCGCGATTCAAGGTTTCAAACGACGATCAAGCTTCGTCTGCTCGCACGGGGGCAACAAGTCGTACGCGCCGACTTCGAAGAACGACCGGATCATGAATTGTTGTTGCCGCTCGTATCGTCGTTTGAAGCAGCGTTGGACGGGTACAGTGTCGTCGTATTCTCCGATTATGGGAAAGGCGGACTTGCGCACTTGCGCACGATGATGCAAATGGCTCTGAAGCGAGGGAAAACCGTGCTTGTCGATCCGAAAGGAGCGGATTACTCGCCATACGAGGGAGCAACGCTACTCACGCCGAACCGTGAGGAATTCGCAACGGTCGTCGGTACGCCATCGTCGGAGACCGATTTCGAAGACAAGGCATTTGCTCTGCGGAATCGGCTCGGTCTTAAAGCCCTCCTCGTCACGCGATCGGAAGAAGGCATGAGTCTGTTCCTTGGTGACCGGCACATTCGCATCCCGGCACAAGCCCGCGAAGTCTACGACGTGTCGGGCGCCGGCGACACCGTGATCGCGACAATGGCTGTCGCATTGGGAGTGGGCTACGGTTTGGAGGATGCGGCGCAACTGGCCAATCGCGCCGCGAGTATCGTTGTCGGCAAGGTAGGTACGGCGCCCATTTCACTTGAGGAGCTCAGCGCGCTATAACCGTGTCGTCATCACACGCGTTGTCGGTCTCATGAAAATTCCTGCCTGTGTTCGAGCCCGTGCAATCCGGGCGGACCACCGTCTCGGCCGGCTCCTGCTCGAGCTTGCGCGCATCGTTCGCGATGACGTGATGGCCATGATGCCGGGACCGGTCTGGTCAACAGGAGCAGCCGGTGTGCCAATGCTGTCGTGGTTCGCACTGCCATATCGCGGAAATTCTCAAACAACGATGTGCGACGCGCTAAGCCGACTCTTTGCGAATGATAGGGAATTGGGTGAGTCGCCCGATGTGGTGCGGCTCATGAAACGCCTCGTCCTCGCCGGAGCGGGGCGTAACCGCGCCATAAAGTGCGGATGCCCTGCGGAATTGTCTGCCATGCCAGGCCTACGCAAGATTCTGCTCATCGATCAGCGAAAATATGCCGGTTTAGGGGCGGGCGCACCATTCCAGCGGATGCTCGCCACGGCGAAGGCCGAACATCCTGACGCGGAACTATGGCTGTGGCCATCTTCGGACAACGCTTTCGGGTCGTGGCAGCTGTCGCCGATGTTGCCCGAAGTCACACGCAAGATCGGGCAGGGATACCACTTCTTTTCCATCTTGAGCCAAATTGACTATGTCTACACGGTTGACGCTCCGGAAGGTATGGAGGCTCTGGTTGCCGGCATGCCAGTACGAGTTTTCGGCACGCCTTTTTACGCGGGCTGGGGCTTGACACACGATGATATTGCCTTGCCCGAGCGCCGCGCGCGTCCGACTGTCGCCGCACTGTTCGACGCAGTCTACCTGCGACTGGCGCGCTATGTGGCCCCGGACAGCGACGAACCGGGCAGCCTCGATCAAGTGCTTGATAGTATCGAGTTGCAGTACGCAGTACGCGAGCGCTTCGGTGATTGCACGAATATCGCCGGTGTGCGCTTTCAGCTCTGGAAGCGTCCGTTTGCGACGCCATTCCTCGCCGCCGGTGGGGGCCCACTGCGTTGGCTGCGTTCTCCCGACGCAGTGAAACCGAACGAGTGTATTGCATTGTGGGGCGATAAACACGTCGAAGGCATTACGCCAGGTACTCGCATCATTCGAATGGAAGATGGCTTTTTCCATTCACTGGGCCTGGGCTCGGACATGAGTGCACCGCTGAGTCAGGTCATCGACCGGCGCGGTCTCTATTTCGATGCGCGAGTGCCTAGCGATCTGACGGACATCCTCAATGAAACGCAGTTCAGCGATGCTGAGCTTACGCGTGCAGAGTCTCTCCGGGAGTTGATCGTGCGCTCAGGCGTCACGAAATATAATCTCGGTCGACGGAAACCGGCTTGGCACGCGCCGGCCAGCAAGACACTACTGTTCGTGCCCGGCCAAGTAGCCGACGATGCTTCGATCCGCTTAGGCACAAGTCTGTTTGGTTCCGCCGAGGCCCTGCTTCGCGAAGTACGCGCACGCAACCCCGATGGATTCATCGTATATAAGCCACACCCGGACGTGCTTTCCGGCAACCGGATTGGCCTCATTGACGCGCACCGGTTGGCCGATATCGTCGACACCGACGCTGATGTGCTCTCACTCATCGAGCGCGCAGATGAAGTGCACACGCTATCTTCCCTCGCTGGCTTCGATGCGCTCCTACGCGGGAAAAAAGTCTTCACGTACGGCCTGCCTTTTTACGCCGGATGGGGGCTCACATCGGATGCAATCCAGCCGATACCGTGGCGACGGCGCACGCTTACACTTGAGATGCTGGTCGCTGGCGCCCTGCTGCGTTATCCGATCTATTGGAATTGGAAGACTAGACTTTATGTGACGCCTGAGTCGGTGGTGCACAAGCTCGCCCCGTTCGCGGCGCGTCCACTGGAACGCGTGCGCGGCGACCGTCGCCGCGCCCTTCGCAAGGCATTTCGCTGGACCCGCAACATATTCCGGCATTTGCTTTGGACAGTCGCCCAGTACCGACAGGCGCAAAAAAGCAATGTATGAACGCTCGTTGAAATCAATTTTCAAGCAAAACCCAAGCAAAACCTGTACCGCGCGCGATGAATATGGACATTTACCCTGCCGTCCGACGTGGCGGCGCTGGTACCCGACTCTATGCCGATGTCGCGCAGTGGTTATCTCAAACGGTACTCGAAACAGATCCGCGAAAACACCTTGGCTCAACAAACCGCGCTTCGCCTAGACTGCATTCCGTAGATCTCCACACCCATTGTTATCGCCCACCAAGAGCAGTGTTTCCTCGACAACGATCAACTGCGCCAGATTGACATAAGCCCGCCGCCAATCGTACTCGAACCGGTAAGCCGCAACACGGCAGCGGCAATTGCGACCGCCGCCTTGCTGGCGGCTGGCGTGCTGCTATGCAATCCGCTGTGCCGGGACTGGCAACTGCACGTGTTTACGACGCCGGAGGCCATCGTCGAGCAGCTCGCGGCCCCCGCTGCACGGGGCTGCTCGAGCCGGTGCGCGGCAATCGCGCTCGGCCGTTTCTGAAGGCTTTCCGTTGGATGCGTCATGTACTATTACACGCCGGATGGCGAATCGTGCAGCGAATCGCGATTCGACGAGATCGCCCTGACAGTTGAAAATCGGCCGAAACGGAACGATGGATCGGTTCATCGACGAGATCGAAAATTCGCTGGTCCAGCGAAACGAATCAGCCCAGCTTTATAAACCGTGACCCTTCATGAACATTTATCCGGTGATCCTTTGCGGCGGCAGCGGTACGCGCCTCTGGCCGATGTCGCGCGGCGGCTATCCGAAACAGTATCTGAAGCTCACGGGCGACAACACGCTCGTCCAGCAGACCGCGCTGCGCGCGCGCGACATCGATGGCGTCCGCGCGCCGATCGTCGTCACCAACAACGAACAGCGCTTCCTCGTCGCCGAGCAACTGCATCAGGTCGGCATCACGCCGTCGTCGATCGTGCTCGAGCCGATGGGTCGCAACACCGCGCCCGCGATCGCGATCGCCGCCCTCCTCGCACTGCGCGAATCGGTCGATTCGCTGCTGCTCGTGCTGCCGTCCGATCACGTGATCGATAACGATCCCGCGTTCGCCGACGTCGTAAAGGCGGCGGCGACCATCGCATCCAACGAGCATCTCGTCACATTCGGCGTCACACCGACGCAAGCGCACACGGGCTACGGCTACATTCGCCGAGGCGAGGCGCTTGCGGGCGACGCGCTGGTCTACCGCGTCGACGCGTTCGTCGAGAAGCCGGATGCGCCGACCGCCGAGCGCTTCGTCGCGGACGGCGGCTACTACTGGAACAGCGGGATGTTCATGCTGAAGGCGTCGGCGTATCTCGACGAGCTGCGCCGTCACGCACCGGACATCGCGCGCCAGGCCGAGCTCGCGCTCGACGCGGCGACGCGCGACCACGACTTCCTGCGCCTCGATCCGGGCGCGTTCGGCGCGAGCCCGAACGTGTCGATCGACTACGCGGTGATGGAGAAGACCGAGCGCGCGGCCGTCGTCGCCGCCGCGGATCTCGGCTGGACCGACATCGGCTCGTGGAGCGCGCTCGCCGACATCGCGGCCACCGACGCGCAGCGCAACGCGCTGATCGGCGACGTGTACACCGACGCGGTCGAAAACTCGTACATCCGTGCCGAGCATCGGATGGTCGCCGTGATCGGCATCGACAACATCGTGATCGTCGAAACCGCGGACGCCGTGCTCGTCGCGCATCGCGACAGGGCGCAGGACGTGAAGAAGGTCGTCGAATGGCTGAACGCGTCGGGACGGCGCGAGTCCGTCACGCATCGCCGCGTGATCCGGCCGTGGGGCTCGTACGAAGGTATCGACGAAGGCGACCGCTTCCAGGTGAAGCGCATCGTCGTCAATCCGGGCGCGCATCTGAGCCTGCAGATGCACCACCATCGCGCGGAGCACTGGATCGTCGTCAAGGGTACCGCGCTCGTCACGAACGACGGCAAGGAAATCATCCTGACCGAAAATCAGTCTACCTACATACCGCTCGGCGCGACGCACCGCCTGAAGAACCCCGGCAAGATTCCGCTCGAGCTGATCGAGGTCCAGTCGGGCTCGTATCTCGGCGAAGACGACATCGTCCGCTTCGAGGACACGTACGGACGCACGTCCGCGACGTGACGTGACGTGACGCGCGGCGTCGCGCTTCGCGCGAGCGTGAGCGCGCCGCATCGAGGCGGCTGCGCCGACGACGAGCCGCATGCACGCACATGCGGCTCGTTTCGTTTCGCGCGCAGCGGCAGACCGCGAGCCGCCGCGCGGCAGACCCGGCAGAAATCGGCTAGGCTTTGCGCATCGCAGTCTGCACGGCCGGTCTCGCCGATCACGACGACAGGCCCGCCGTGCACGTCAGACGGAGGTGCTCACGATGTGCCGCTGGCTCGCTTACACCGGCAATCCGATCCAACTCGAAACCGTGCTGTTTCGCGCGAAGCATTCGCTGATCGACCAAAGCCTGCATTCGACGATGGGCGTGACGACGACCAACGGCGACGGCTTCGGCATCGGCTGGTACGGAGAACCCGACGAGATTCCGTTCATCTACCGTTGCGTGAGCCCCGCATGGAACGATCGCAACCTGCGCGAGGCAGCGCGCGCGATCCGCTCGCCGCTCTTCATCGCGCACATTCGTTCGGCGACCGACACGCCCGTGCAGGAAACCAATTGCCATCCGTTCCGCCGCGGGCGCTGGCTGTTCGCTCACAACGGTCTCATCCGCCGCTATCACACGCTGCGGCGCGACCTGATGATGCGCATCGATCCCGCCCTCTTCCCGTCGATCGAAGGATCGACGGACTCCGAAGTGATGTTTCATCTCGCGCTCACGTTCGGGCTCGAGCACGATCCGCTGTCCGCGCTCGAACGGATGGCCGGGGCGATCGAGGATGCGGGCGCGCGTCACGGCGTCGATGCGCCGCTCAACATGACGGTCTGCGCGACGGACGGCGAGCAGGTCGTCGCGGTCCGTTACTCGAGCGAACGCGAGTCGCGCTCGCTCTTTCACAGCGCGTCGTTCCGTCATCTGCACGAGCTCTATCCGCACGATCCGCGCATCCGGGCGATCGGCGACGACGCGTTCCTCGTGCTGTCCGAGCCGCTCGTCGACCTGCACGACGCGTGGGAGAAAATTCCGGAAAGCACCGCGATCATTGCACGCCGCGGCGACGTCCGGCAGGTTCCGTTCACGCCCCGCCGCTCGACGTAGCGCGCCGCTCGCGCGGCGAAGGTTGCTCCATCGCCGCGAGTCGGTTATAAAAAGCCCCTTTCGCGTGGCTTCACGGCCGCCTCCGTTCAATTCATTTGGAGACCTCATCGTGGATCTCGCCTCCGTGCAAACCTTCATCGTCACTCGCGGCATCGACTTCGGCCTGCAGGTCATCGCGTCGATCGCACTCTGGATCATCGGACGCTGGGCGATCCGGATCCTCACGAACGTGATGGGCAGGATCATCCGCAGAAGCGGGAAAGTCGACGCGACGCTGTCGCACTATCTGACGTCGGTCATGAGCGTGCTGCTCACGGTGCTCCTCATCCTCGCGATCCTGCAGGTGTTCGGCGTGCAGACGACTTCGTTCGCTGCACTGCTCGCGGGCCTCGGCCTCGCGGTCGGCACCGCGTGGGGCGGCCTGCTCGCGCACTTCGCGGCCGGCGTGTTCATGCAGGTGCTGCGCCCGTTCAAGGTCGGCGACGTGATTTCGGCGGGCGGCGTAACGGGCACGGTCAAGGAGCTCGGCCTCTTCGGCACGACGATCGTCACGGCTGACAACGTCGTCACGCTCGTCGGCAACAACAAGATCTTCTCCGACAACATCGCGAACTACAGCGCGACGTCGACGCGCCGCGTCGATCTGACGGCGAAGATCGCGAACGGCGTCGACGCGGTCGATGCGATCGAGCGCTTGAAGGCCGCGATCGCGAAGATCCCGAACGTCGTCACGGAGCCGACGCCCGACGTCGGCGTGCTGTCGTTCACGCCGGAAGGCCCGCTCCTCTTCGTGCGTCCGTCGACGCAGCCCACGAACTACTGGCAGGTGTATTGCGACACCAACCGCGCGATTCTCGACACGTTCCGCGAAGCCGGCTATCCGACGCCGGAAACGCCGGTCGCACATCGCACGGCGTCGTGATGCGCAGGTCGCCGCGCCGCTTCTTTTCGTGGACCTGACCGATGCGCGCGCTCAGCGGCCGCCGCTCTTCCCGGTGTCCGCGTGCGACTTGGTGCGCAACAGCTTCCACATCGCGCCGATCGCGACAGGGATCACCGCCGCGCCGATCCCGACGAGCACGATCACGTTCAGGTAATGGCGAATGAACGGAATATTGCCGAAGAAGTAACCGAGGAACACGAGGAGCAGCACCCAGATCAGCGCGCCGATCATGTTGAACAGCTGAAAGCGCGCGAAGCGCATCGTCGACGCGCCCGCGACGAACGGCGCGAACGTGCGCACGACCGGGATGAAGCGCGCGAGCACGAGCGTCTTGCCGCCGTGCCGCTCGTAGAAATTGTGGGTTTTCTGCAGCGCCGCGCGGTCGAGGAAGCGTTCGAGCCCCGGAATGTGCGTGTTGAAGACCTTCGGACCGATCGCGCGGCCGATCAGATAGTTGACCGTATTGCCGCCCACCGCCGCGACGAGCAGCAGCACGATGAGGCCCGCGAGCGTCATCTCGCCCGCCGCCGCGAACGCGCCCGCGATGAAAAGCAGCGAATCGCCCGGCAGGAACGGGAAGATCACGAGCCCGGTCTCGCAGAAAACGATCAGGAACAGCACCAGATAGACCCAGGCGCCATACTGCCGGATGAAATCGCCGAGAAATGCATCGATGTGCACGACGAGACTGACGAAATGAAGCAGCGTTTCCAAATGCGTTTCCTTGTGTCCGTGACGAAGTGAGCGCGCGCCGGCCTTCCAGGGCCGGAAGCGAAAAAAACAACGCTGTCATGATACCGAAAGTACCTTGAGCGACCGTGAAATTTGGTCGACGAGCGACGTCGCGCACCGAACGCGTCGGGCGACGCGCCGCGCGGCCTCGCTATAATTCCGCCATGTCCGAATTCACCGAATCCGCCGCGGGCGCGACGCCCGACGAGTCCGCATCCGCGCCGCGACGCCCGCGCGCGATCCAGCCGCTGCCCGACCAGCTCATCAGCCAGATCGCGGCGGGCGAAGTGGTCGAGCGGCCCGCGTCCGTCATCAAGGAGCTCGTCGAGAACGCGCTCGACGCCGGCGCGAGCACGCTGCGCATCGTGCTCGACGAAGGCGGCGTCAAGCGCATCTCGATCACCGACGACGGCTGCGGGATCCCCGCGGACGAGCTGCCGCTCGCGCTGATGCGCCACGCAACGAGCAAGATCCGCTCGCTCGCCGAGCTCGAGGCGGTCGCGACGCTCGGGTTCCGCGGCGAAGCGCTCGCGTCGATCGCGTCGGTCGCCGAGATGTTCGTCACGAGCCGCACCGAGGACGCCGCGCACGCGATGCGCATCGACGCGCAGACGGGCGTGCTCGCGCCCGCCGCCGGCTCGCGCGGCACGACGATCGAAGTGCGCGAGCTGTACTTCAGCACGCCCGCGCGCCGCAAATTCCTGAAGAGCGAGCAGACCGAGTTCGGCCACTGTCTGGAGATGATTCGCCGCGCGGCGCTCGCGCGGCCGGACGTCGCAATCTCGGTGCTGCACAACGGCCGCGCGGTCGAACACTGGAACGCGAGCGAGCCTGCCGCGCGCGTCGCGAAGATCCTCGGCGAAGGCTTCGCGACCGCCCACCTGCCGCTCGACGAAAGCGCCGGGCCGCTCGCCGTCTATGGCTGCGCGGGGCTGCCGACCGCGAGCCGCGGCCGCGCGGACCAGCAATACTTCTTCGTCAACGGCCGCTTCGTGCGCGACAAGCTGCTCGCGCACGCGGTGCGCGCCGCATACGAAGACGTGCTGCACGGCGACCGCTATCCGTCGTACGTGCTGTTCCTCGATCTGCCGCCCGAAGCCGTCGACGTGAACGTCCATCCGTCGAAAATCGAAGTGCGCTTCCGCGATTCGCGCTCGATCCACCAGTTCGTGTTCCACGCGGTGCAGCGCGCGCTCGCACGGCATGCGGGCGCGTCGCCGGAGACGACGGCGGGCGGCCACGCCGCGCATCTCGCGCCGGTCGGGCCGGCGTCGCCCGAATCGTCCGCCGCGCCGAGCGCGTCGTTCGTCCGCTCGGGCCCCGCGGCAAGCGCCGGCCAGCCGACACCCGGCAACACGTGGCTGCGGCAGTCGCGGATGACGCAGGGCACGCTGCCCGTCGCGCAGCCGCTCGCGCTGTACGACGCGCTCTTCGGCCGCAAGGACACGGGCGCGGGCACGCCGCCGGGCACCACGGGCACCACGGGCGCCGCGCTCGAAGCGCACGACGCGCCGGACGCACCGCTCTTCGCGACCATGCCGGGCGGCGCCGCCGCGACGCCCGAGTTCTCGGCAACGCATGCATCCGACCCCATGATGCACGACGAGCAGCCGCTCGGCTTCGCGGTCGGCCAGATCCACGGCATCTACGTGCTCGCGCAGAACACGCGCGGCCTCGTGATCGTCGACATGCACGCGGCGCACGAGCGAATCCTGTACGAGCAGTTCAAGCGCGCGCTCGCCGACCGCGCGGTCGCCGTGCAGACGCTGCTGATTCCGGTGTCGATGACGGCGACGCCCGTCGAGGTCGGCACGGCGGAGGAGGAGCGCGAGACGCTCGACGCGCTCGGCTTCGACCTCGCGGTGCTGTCGCCGACGACGCTCGCGATCCGCGCGGTGCCCGCGCTCCTGAAGGACGCCGATCTGCAGGCGCTCGCGCGCGCGGTGCTCGCGGACCTGCACGCGTTCGGCGGCTCGCGGGTGTTGACCGAGCGCCAGCACGAGTTGCTCGGCACGCTCGCGTGCCATCACGCGGTGCGCGCGAACCGGCGCCTGACGCTCGACGAGATGAACGCGCTGCTGCGCCAGATGGAAGCGACGGAACGCGCGGACCAATGCAATCACGGCCGGCCGACCTGGTACCAATTGACGCTCGGCGACCTCGACCGGCTTTTCATGCGCGGCCAATGAACGAACGCACCGCGGCATCCGTGCAGACGGTCGCGTGCCTGCTCGGCCCGACCGCGTCCGGCAAGACGGCCACCGCGCTCGCGCTCGCCGCGCGCCGGCCGATCGAGATCGTCAGCGTCGATTCGGCGCTCGTGTATCGCGGAATGGACATCGGCACCGCGAAGCCGACGCGCGACGAGCGCGCGGCCGTGCCGCACCATCTGATCGACATCGTCGACCCGGCCGACGCGTACTCGGCCGCCGAATTCCGCGCCGACGCGCTGCGCGTCATCGCCGAGATCGCCGCGCGCGGCCGCACGCCGCTCCTCGCGGGCGGCACGATGCTGTACTACAAGGCGCTGACGCAGGGCCTGAACGACCTGCCGGCAGCCGATCCCGACGTGCGCGCGACCCTCGACGCCGAGGCCGAGCGCGATGGCTGGCCCGCGCTGCACGCGCGCCTCGCGCGCGTCGATCCGGCTACGGCCGCGCGGCTCGCGCCGAACGATTCGCAGCGGATTCAGCGCGCACTCGAGGTATATCGGCTGACGGGGCAGCCGATGTCGGCGCTTCTCGCCGCGCCGCCGCGCGAAGACGACATGGCCACGGGGCTGCGGTTCGTGCCCGTCGCGCTCGAGCCGTCGGACCGCGCGGTGCTGCATACACGTATCGCCGCGCGCTTCGACGCGATGCTGGAAGCGGGCTTCATCGACGAAGTCGAGCGCCTGCGCCGGCGCGACGACCTGCATCTCGGCCTGCCGTCGATCCGCTGCGTCGGCTACCGGCAGGCGTGGGAGTATCTCGACGGCGCCACCGACTACCGGACGATGCGCGACAAGGGCATCTTCGCGACCCGGCAGCTCTGCAAGCGGCAGCTGACGTGGCTGCGCGCGATGCCGGAACGGATCGTCGTCGACTGCTGCGCGGCGGACGCGACCGCACGCGCGGCCGATGCGCTCGAACGGGTGCTGGACGACGCGCACGCGGGCTGAGCCGGGCCCCGGCTCGACGGCGCACCGTCGAGCAACGCGCTCACGCGCGGGATTCGTACCAACGCCGCGAACGATTCACGACGCCGACGACGAGCAGCATCACCGGCACTTCGATCAACACGCCGACCACCGTCGCGAGCGCGGCGCCGGACTGGAAGCCGAACAGGCTGATCGCGGTCGCGACCGCAAGCTCGAAGAAATTGCTCGCGCCGATGAGACTCGACGGCCCGGCGACGCAGTGCGCGACACGAAAGCGCCGGTTGAGCAGATACGCGAGGCCCGAGTTGAAGAACACCTGCACGAGGATCGGGACCGCGAGCAGCGCGATGACGAGCGGTTCGTCGACGATCGCCCGCCCCTGGAACGCGAACAGCAGCACGAGCGTCGCGAGCAGCGCGCAGATCGACCACGGGCCGAGCGCCGCGACGGCGCGCTGCAGCGCGGCTTCGCCGGTCGCAAGCAGCACGCGCCGCGCGAGCTGTGCGACGATCACCGGCACGACGATGTAAAGACCGACGGACACGATGAGCGTATCCCAAGGCACCGTGATCGCGGACAGGCCGAGCAGCAGCGCGACGAGCGGCGCGAACGCGACGATCATGATCGCGTCGTTGAGCGCGACCTGCGACAGCGTGAAATACGGATCGCCCTTGCAAAGCTGCGACCAGACGAACACCATCGCCGTGCATGGCGCGGCGGCGAGCAGGATCAGGCCGGCGACGTAGCTGTCGAGCTGGTCGGCGGGCAGCCAGCGCGCGAACAGGTGACGCACGAACAGCCAGCCGAGGAACGCCATCGAGAACGGCTTGACGAGCCAGTTGACGGCGAGCGTCACGCCGATTCCGCGCCAGTGCCGGCCGACCTGCGACATCGCGCCGAAATCGATCTTGATCAGCATCGGCACGATCATCACCCAGATCAGCAGGCCGACCGGCAGATTGACCTGCGCGACCTCCATCCGGCCGATCGCCTGAAAGACGCCGGGCAGCCACTGGCCGAGCACGATGCCGGCGACGATGCAAAGCGCGACCCACGCGGTCAGATAGCGCTCGAAGAAGCCGATCGCCGGGCGCGCGGCGGCGGCGCGCCGCTCAACGCTGCTCATCGGGCGCCTCCTCGGCCGGCCGGGCGCCGATCGCGCGCATCTCACGCTGGATCGCGGCGCGGTCGAGCACGTGCAGCGGCAGATTCACGAACTGGCCGACGCGATTCAGGATCTGCCGGTACACCTTGTCGAACGCGCGACGCTTCTCGTCGTCGGCGCCCGCGACCGCCGCCGGATCCTCGAAGCCCCAATGCGCGGTCAGCGGGTGGCCGGGCCAGATCGGGCATGCCTCGCCCGCCGCTTGGTCGCAAACCGTGATCACGAAATCCATCTGAGGCGCGCCGGGGCCGCCGAACTCGTCCCAGCTCTTGCTGCGCAGTTGCGATGCGTCGTAATCGAGCGCCGCGCAGCGTTCGAGCGCGAACGGATTGACCTTGCCGCTCGGATGGCTGCCCGCGCTGTACGCGCGGAACCGGCCGCCGCCCATCGTGTTGAAGAGCGCTTCCGCCATGATGCTGCGCGCGCTGTTGCCCGTGCAGAGGATGAGGACCGAGAAGGGTTTGTCGCTCACGAGCGGCTCCGATGGAACTGAATTGCCGACACGGCGGGGGCGCAGCACGCCGATCGTGCGGCCGCGTCGTGCGGCTGGCCGAACACGGGCGCGCTGTCGAGCGTCCGGAAGGTCTCCCATGCGACGCCTTGCGGGTCGACCGTCCACACCTTGTCCGATTGCGCATAACAGCAGGTCGTCGCGGTCTGCTCGTGACTCGGCAGCCCAGCCGCCGCAAGACGCGCGTTCATCTCGTCGAGCTCGGCGTCCGTCTCGACCTGGATGCCGACGTGATCGACGCCCGGCGGCGCGCCGCGTTGCGAGATCGCGAAATTGACGGCCGGGTCCGTCAGTTCCCATTTGCAGTAGTCGTCCTTCAGGACGGTGGGCTCGGCGCCGCCGAACAGCGCACGGTAGAACCGGATGCTGTCGGCAAGATCGGCGACCGATACGTGGATGTGCATGCGTTTCATGATTGCGCCTCGGAGCAAGAAGCCGGACCACACACGCCGCACGGCGCGCCCGCGCAGCAGTTTTCGGTCAGAAAGCCGATCAGCCCGTTCATCGCGTCGAAATTGGCCATGTAGATCACGAACCTGCCTTCCTGGCGCGACTTCACGAGTTCAGCGTGCGAAAGATCCTTCAGATGGAACGACAGCCGCGACGGCGCGAGTTCGAGCCGCTGGGCGATTTCGCCCGCCGGCAGCCCGTCCGCCCCCGTGACGACGAGCAGGCGAAAGATCGCGAGGCGCGATTCGTGAGCGAGCGCGCCGAGCGCGCGGATGGCGAGAGTCGAGTCCATGCGCGCAGCATAGCGCCGTCATTTCAATATTTCAAGATTTATTGAAACAAATATCCGCTCGCGGCTTTCCGTTCGGTCCCCGCCTGCTCTCCCGGCGCACCGCGATCGGATGACGACAGACAGCGGAGCGGAACCGCGCCGGTCCAGCCGGCTTGCGAACGAAAAAAAGCCCGGCTCGCGATGAGCCGGGCTCGTGTTCGATCCGCCCTTCCCCAGCCGCTCAGGGCCGGCGAGGGACGGCGGGCGCGATGCGCTCAGACCACGACCGTCTGCGCCTCGCCTTCGCGGCTCGCGCGCACGGTGCCGATCTTCCACACCTGCTCGCCCGCGTCGGACAGCTGGCGGAGCGCTTCGTCCGCATCGGCGGCCGACACGATGACGGCCATCCCGATCCCGCAGTTGAACACGCGGTGCATCTCGGCGTCGGCGACACCGCCATGCTGCTGCAGCCACTGGAACAGCGGCGGCAGCGGCCATGCGTTCTTGTCGAGCTCGGCCGTGAGACCGTCGCGCAGCACGCGCGGAATGTTCTCGACGAGGCCGCCGCCCGTGATGTGCGCCATCCCCTTCACCGCAATTTTCTCCATCAGCGCGAGGAGCGGCTTCACGTAGATGCGGGTCGGCGCCATCAGCGCGTCCGCGAGCGAACGGCCGTGGAAATCGGCCGACAGATCCGGATTCGCGCGCTCGATGATCTTGCGCACGAGCGAGAAGCCGTTCGAGTGGATGCCGCTCGACGCGAGGCCCAGCACGACATCGCCGCCGGCGATCGTGCTGCCGTCGATGATCTTGCTCTTCTCGACCGCGCCGACCGCGAAGCCCGCGAGGTCGTATTCGCCGTCCGGGTACATGCCCGGCATCTCGGCCGTCTCGCCGCCGATCAGCGCGCACCCCGACAGCTCGCAGCCCTGCGCGATGCCCTCGACGACCTTCGCCGCCGTCTCGACGTCCAGCTTGCCGCACGCGAAATAGTCGAGGAAGAACAGCGGCTCGGCGCCCTGGACCAGGATGTCGTTGACGCTCATTGCGACGAGATCCTGCCCGACCGTGTCGTGCTTGTTCAGATGAAAGGCGAGCCTGAGCTTCGTGCCGACGCCGTCGGTGCCCGACACGAGCACCGGCTCGCGGTACTTCTTCGGCACCTCGAACAGCGCACCGAACCCGCCGATGCCGCCGAGCACGCCGTCGCGCAGCGTTTTCTTCGCAAAGGGCTTGATCTTGTCGACGAGCGCGTCGCCCGCATCGATGTCGACGCCCGCGTCACGGTAGGACAGACCCTGGGCGTCAGGAGCGGATTTCGGAGGATTCATGGGGGAATGCGAGAAGGTCGGTAAAATGCGATTTTACCCGAAGCCGGCCGGGCGGCCGGAATTCCCCGCATCGATTCATCAGGGAAAGCATCTTGCCCCATTCGTTACCGTTTTCGCCGCTCGAGCGGCTGCGCCCTCGCTTGGCCGGCGCAGCCGTACGGCACGCCGCGCGCGCCGCCCACCCGTCGCGCGCAGACGCATGCCGGGGCGGCGCGCGCAGCCGCGCACACGGGCGCTTCCCGACGATGCCGACCACGCGCCGCCGCTCTTCGGGCATGCAACACCGGACCTGATTCGCACCGTGACTGTATCCCGTCAACTGACGCTCGATCTCGGCACCCCGCCGCCCGCGACGTTCGACAACTTCTACTCGGGGACGAATGCCGAGCTCGTCACGCGCCTGCGCGAGCTCGATCTCGCGCTCGCGGCCGGCCCCGTCGCCGATCGCACGTTCTACGTGTGGGGCGAAGCGGGCAGCGGCCGCAGTCACCTGCTGCAGGCGCTCGTGCACGACACGACGTACGGCCATGCGCGCTATGTGAGCCCGCAAAGCGGGCTCGACGCGTTCGTGTTCGATCCGCGCGCGTCGCTCTACGCGGTCGACGACTGCGACGCGCTCAACGACGCGCAGCAGATCGCGCTCTTCAACCTGTTCAACGAAGTGCGCGCGCATCCGACGAGCGCGCTCGTCGCCGCGGGGCCGGCCGCGCCGCTCGCGCTCGACGTCCGCGAGGACCTGCGCACCCGCCTCGGCTGGGGTCTCGTTTTCCATCTCGCGCCGCTCACCGACGAAGGCAAGGTGGCCGTGCTCAAGCACGCGGCGAAGGAGCGCGGGATCGCGCTCGCCGACGACGTGCCGTCGTACCTCCTCACCCATTTCCGCCGCGACATGCCGAGCCTGATGGCGCTCCTCGACGCGCTCGACCGCTTTTCGCTCGAGCAGAAACGCGCGGTCACGCTGCCGCTCCTGCGCGCGATGCTGGCCGCGCCGGAGCGCGACGAGGTCGCTCCGGGCCGGTTCAAGTAGCTTCAAGTAAAATGCCCCTCCATGACTAATTTGGCACTTTTCGACCTGGATCACACACTGATCCCGACAGACAGCGACCACGAATGGGGCCGCTTCATGGTCAGGCTCGGCATCGTCGACGCGGACAGCTTCTCGCGCCAGAACGACAGCTTCTACGCCGACTACAAGGCGGGCAAGCTCGACATCCACGCGTACCTCACGGCGATGCTCTCGCCGCTCGCGAGGTATTCGCGCGCGCAGCTCGCGCAGTGGCACGACGAGTACATGCACGAGGTGATCCGGCCGGCGATGCTGCCCGCCGCGCTCGAGCTCGTGCGGCGGCACCAGGATGCGGGAGATCTCTGCTGCATCGTCACCGCGACGAACGAATTCATCACGCGTCCGATCGCGACCGCGTTCGGCGTCGACACGCTGATCGCGTGCGAAGTGGAAACCGTCGACGGCCATCCGGACTCCGCGTTCACCGGCCGACCGGCCGGCACGCCGAGCTACCGCGAGGGCAAGATCACGCGCACGGAAGCGTGGCTCGCGTCGCTCGGCAAGCGCTGGGAAAACTTCGATCGCAGCTACTTCTACAGCGATTCGCACAACGACATTCCGCTTCTCGAAAAAGTCACCGACCCGATCGCGACCAATCCCGACGACACGCTGCGCGCATACGCACGCGAACACGGCTGGCGCATCCTCGACCTCTTCCAACCGTCGTGATCAAAAAACTCATCCGCAAGCTGCTCGGGCAGGACGCCCGCGCGTCGCAAGACGCGCCGCAGGACACCGCCGCCCCGCAGGAAGCCTCGTCGGGGGACGCCTCCGCCTCGGCCGCGCCCGCTGCCCCCCGCCGCGCGAAATCCGCGCGCGGCGCCGCCAAGAAGGCCCGCAACGGCGAGCCGAACGCCGTGTCCGCGAACGTGCACGGAATCGATCCCGCGCTCATCTCGAAAAACGCGATCCGCGTCACCGACACGCTGCAACAAGCCGGCTTCCGCGCATTCATCGTCGGCGGCGCGGTGCGCGACCTGCTGCTCGGCATCGCCCCGAAGGATTTCGACGTCGCGACCGACGCGACGCCGACCCAGGTCCAGCATCTGTTCCGCCGCGCGCGGCTGATCGGCCGGCGCTTCCAGATCGTCCACGTGCAGTTCGGGCAGGAGCTGATCGAGGTGTCGACCTTCCGCGCGCTCGTCGACGCCCCGCAGGAGCCGCCCGCCGAAACCGCGCCCGCGAAGCGCCTGAAGCGCGACGAGCTCGACCGCCGCACGCACGCGGTCGACGCGAGCGGCCGCGTGCTGCGCGACAACGTGTGGGGCGAGCAGCACGAGGACGCGGCGCGCCGCGACTTCACGATCAACGCGATGTACTACGATCCCGCGACGCAAACCGTGCTCGACTATCACGACGGGATGGCCGACATGCGCGCGCGCCTGCTGCGGATGATCGGCGATCCGGCGACGCGCTTCCGCGAGGATCCGGTGCGGATGCTGCGCGTCGTGCGCTTCGCGGCGAAGCTCGGCTTCGAGATCGAGGAGAACACGCGCGCGCCGATCAAGGAGCTCGCGGATCTCATCAACAACGTGCCGGCCGCGCGCCTCTTCGACGAGATGCTGAAGCTGCTGCTGTCGGGCCACGCGCTCGCGTGCCTGAAGCAGCTCCGCAAGCAGGGGCTGCATCACGGGCTGCTGCCGCTCCTCGACGTCGTGCTCGAGCAGCCGCAGGGCGAAAAGTTCGTCACGCTCGCGCTCAACAACACCGATGCGCGCGTGCGCGCGGGCAAGCCGGTGTCGCCCGGCTTCCTGTTCGCGACGCTCCTCTGGCACGACATGCGCCAGCGCTGGGAGCAATACGCCGCGGACGGCGAGTACCCGGTCCCCGCGATCAATCACGCGATGGACGACGTGATCGACATGCAGACCGAGAAGCTCGCGATCCACAAGCGCTATTCGGCCGACATGCGCGAGATCTGGGGGCTGCAGTTGCGGCTCGAGAAGCGCTCCGGCCGCAGCGCGCTGAGGCTCCTCGAACACCAAAGATTTAGAGCGGGGTATGATTTCCTCCTGTTGCGCTGCGAATCCGGCGAGCTCGATCCCGCCGTCGGACAGTGGTGGACGGATTTCATCGACGGCGATGCCGCGACGCGCGAGGCGCTCCTCACGCAGGGCGGCAGTCGGGACAAGGCGCCTCGCAAGCGGCGCCGCCGCAGCGGTCGCAGCCGCCGCGGGGCCGAAGGTGCCGAGAGCACGGAAGGCGCCGCGCGCGGCGAGTCCGACGCGAACGACTGACGCTTGCGCCGTCGAACGACGTAGGAAGGAAAGCCATGACGGTTGCTTATCTCGGGATGGGGGCCAATCTCGGCGACGCGCGCCAGGCCTTGAAGGACGCAGTGGTCTGCCTCGCCCAGCAGCACGCCATCACGGTGCTCGGCAAGTCGAGCCTGTATCGGACGGCGCCCGTCGACGCAGGCGGCGGCGATTACTACAACTGCGTCGTGAAGATCGACACGACGCTCGCCGCGCGCGCGCTCCTCGCGCTCTGCCAGAAGATCGAGCACCACTTCGGCCGCGAGCGGCCGTACCGGAACGCACCGCGCACGCTCGACATCGACATCCTGCTCTACGGTGAACAAACGATCGACGAGCCCGACCTCGTCGTCCCGCATCCGCGCCTGACCGAACGTGCGTTCGCGCTCGTGCCGCTCGTCGAGATCGAGCCCATGCTCGCGATCCCCGCGCGCGGCCGCGCCGAGGCGTTCCTCGCGGACGTCGCGCACCAGCGCATCGAGAAGGTCCAGACTTGCCAGTGCTTGGCGATGCGGGCCGCCGCCGAAAAGAACCGCTGCCGATGAACTCGACACCGCTCACCGTCACAGCCCCCGATTGGCGGCCGCCGTGCCGCTACCTCGCGATCGAAGGACCGATCGGCGTCGGCAAGACGACGCTCGCAACGCTGCTCGCCGAACGCTGGTCGATGCGCGCGCTCCTCGAACGCCCGCAGGACAACCCGTTTCTCGAACGCTTCTATCGCGACACCGCGCGCTACGCGCTGCCGACGCAGCTCGCGTTCGCGCTGCAGCGCGAGCGCCAGGCGCGCGAGATTGCTGCCGCATACGAAGCGAACACGCCGATCGTTGCGGACTTCATGCCGCAGAAGAACGAAATCTTCGCGCGGCTCACGCTGCCCGACGACGAATGGCAGCTATATCGGTCGCTCGCCGCGCATCTCGACGCGCCCGCTCCGGCGCCCGATCTCGTCGTCTATCTGCAGGCGAGCCCCGAAGTGCTGTTCGCGCGAATCCAGAAGCGCGGCCAGCCGATGGAGCTGCAGATCGGCGACGCGTACCTGCGTTCGCTTTGCGACGCGTACAACGATTTCTTCTATCACTACGACCGCACCCCCGTGCTGACGGTCGCAGCCGAGCACCTGAATCCGCTCGACTCCCCCGACGACCTTGCCCTGCTCGTCGACCGCATCGCGTCGATGCGCGGCCGCAAGGAATTCTTCGTCAAAGGCGGCGGCGCGCGCTGACGGACGCGCGCGCGGTCGCTCGCTGCGACGCCGCCCTTTCTCTCACCATCGAATCGGACCTCCCATGACCTACCTTCAGGAATCCAGCCGACCGGCCGTGACGGTGCCCAAACTGCAGGCGATGCGTGAAGCCGGCGAGAAGATCGCGATGCTGACGTGCTACGACGCGAGCTTCGCCGCCCTCCTCGACCGCGCGAACGTCGACGTGCTGCTGATCGGCGATTCGCTCGGCAACGTGCTGCAGGGCCAGACGACGACGCTGCCCGTCACGCTCGACGACATCGCGTATCACACCGCATGCGTCGCGCGGGCGCAGCCGCGCGCGCTCGTCGTCGCAGACCTGCCGTTCGGCGCCTACGGCACGCCCGCCGATGCGTTCGCGAGCGCGGTGAAGCTGATGCGCGCGGGCGCGCAAATGGTCAAGCTCGAAGGCGGCGAATGGCTCGCCGACACGGTGCGCTTCCTCGTCGAGCGGTCGGTGCCCGTATGCGCGCACGTCGGGCTCACGCCGCAGTCGGTGCACGCATTCGGCGGCTTCAAGGTGCAGGGCAAGACGGAAGCGGGTGCCGCGCAATTGCTGCGCGACGCCCGCGCGGTCGAGGAGGCGGGCGCGCAGCTCGTCGTGCTCGAAGCGGTGCCGACGCTCGTCGCGGCCGAAGTCACGCGCGAACTGACGATTCCGACGATCGGCATCGGCGCGGGCGCGGATTGCTCAGGCCAGGTGCTCGTGCTGCACGACATGCTCGGCATCTTCTCCGGCAAGCGGCCGCGCTTCGTCAAGGACTTCATGCAAGGGCAGCCGAGCATCTTCGCGGCGATCGAGGCATTCGTGCGCGCGGTGAAGGACGGCAGCTTCCCCGGACCCGAGCATTCGTTCTGATGACGAAGTGACGGCCTGATCGTGCGCGGCGCGGCGTCGCTCGCACGCCACGCTTCGTATTCGGGCGCTGCGGCACTCGAAAAAAAGCGGCATTCGACGTGTGCGGATGCCACTTTTTCATGTCGACAGCCGAACGACGCGGCAATGCCAAGCAAGCGATATACGACAAGCGACACGTCGTCAAGCATGAGGCGCGCCCGGTTCCCCGGTTCGATGCCGGCATATCGTCTCGCCGCCGCTACGCTGCCCCGAACGAGCGGCAGCGGCCGCGCACTGCGCAGCGCGTTGGCCGGCGTCAGCGCATCGGCGCGCGACCCGCCGTCGAGCGCCAGCGCGCCTCCGCCTCCATCCTCTCGTCGTCAGGCCACCGCTGCGCCGCCTCGCACGAGCCGCGCCGGCACCGCGCCGCGCAGCGCGTTGGTCAGCATCAGCGCATCGGCGCGCAGCAGGTCGTCGAGCGTGAGCACGCGCTCGGTCGCCTGCAGCGCCGGATCGCCGAGCAGCACGCCGCGCATCACGCCCGGCAGCACGCCCGACGACAGCGGCGGTGTGAACCAACGCCCGTCGAGCTTCACGAACACATTCGTCCGCCCGCCCTCCGTCAGCTCGCCGCGCTCGTTGAAGAACAGTATGTCAAACGCATCGCGCGTCTCGGCGTCCTTCCACGCACGATCGTAGTCGGCACGGCGCGTCGTCTTGTGCGCAAGCAGCACGTCGCCCGAGTGCATCTGTGCGAAGCCGTGTTCGGGCGCGAGCAGCACGCCGACCGCGTCACGCGCGAGCGGCGCAAGCGGCGCGGCCGTGATGTCGAGCGCGCCGTCCTTCGCCAGCGCGACGCGGAAACGATGTTCGCCGTCGCCCAACTGCGCGCAGCGCTCGTCGATGCGCCGCTTCGCGGCCGCTTCGTCGAGCGCGAAGCCGAGCGCATCCGCGCTCGAACGCAGCCGCGCGAGATGGCGGTCGAGATGACGCACACCGGCATCGCGCGTCGCGTACATCGTCTCGAACAGCTGGAAGCCGGGATCGGCGTCGGTCAGGAATCGCGCCTTCAATTCGCACTCCGCGTATTCGTCGGCGGCGACGCTGTCGAGCACGATCCCCGCACCGACGCCCATCGTGCCGCATCGGTGGCCGTCGGCTGCCGGCGCGTCGAGCGTCAGCGTGCGGATCGCGACCGACAGGCAGAAGTCGCCGCAGCCGCATGCCGCACTCGGCGGGCGGACGGCCTTCGAGACGTGCCCCGAGGAGGCGTTGTCCGGGGCCGCTCTTCGGGGGAATGCCTTCGAGGCGCCCCCCAAGGAGACTTCTTCCGGAACACCCCGCCCGGGGGCTTCTTGCGAGGGGTCGCCCGATATCGCATCGAGCCAGCCGATCGCGCCCGTGTAGAGCCCGCGCGGCGTCGTCTCGATCGCGTCGATCAGTTGCATCGTCCTGTGCTTCGGCGCCCCGGTGATCGAGCCGCACGGAAAGAGCGCGCGCAGCACGTCGGCGAACGTCGCGCCGTCGACGAGGCCCGCTTCGACCGTCGACGTCATCTGCCACACTGACGCATACGGCTCGACCGAGAAGAGCGCCGGCACCGTCACCGACCCCGTTCGCGCGATGCGCGCGAGGTCGTTGCGCAGCAAATCGACGATCATCACGTTCTCCGCGCGGTTCTTCGCGTCATTCGCGAGGAACTCGGCCGCGGCTGCATCCGCGCGCGGATCGTCGGAGCGCGGCGCGGTGCCCTTCATCGGCCGCGCGCGCAGCAGCGCGCCCGACTTCTCGACGAACAGCTCCGGCGAGCACGACACGACCCACGCATCGCCCGGCAGCGCGATCAGCGCGCCGTAGCGCACCGGCTGACGCGCGCGCAGGCGGCGGTACAGCGCGAGCGGCGCGCCGAACGCATCGAAGCGCAGCCGATACGTGTAGTTGATCTGATACGAGTCGCCCGCGCGCAGCGCGTCATGGACCGCGGCGATCGCCGCGTCGAACGCGCCGCGCGTCACGCTCTTCGTCACGTGCGCGACGCCCGCGGCCGACGGCTCGGCCGCGCCGCCGTCGCGCGCAGCGAGCCACGCGTCGGCTTCGTCGCGCGAGAGCTTCGCGCATTCGGAGAACAGCAGAAACCGCAGCGCGCCGCCGCCCCGCTTCCCGAACTGCAGGTCGCGCCCGAATTCGTAGTCGCCGAGCACGACCGCGTGCAGACCTCGCCGCGCATCGTCGACAACAGCCGCGCACACCGCATCGAGCCCGGCCGGCTCGGCGCAGACGCGCTCGTGCGAGAAGCCCAAATACAAACGACTCGACCGCGCTGCCGCAGTCGAGTCGCAATCGTCGAAGAGCGCGAACACCGCGCCCGATTCGTCAGTCATCCTGCATCACCTGCGTGCTACGTGCCGCCCGTCACTCGAAGAAGCTCTTCACGCGATCGAACCAGCTCTTGCTTTGCGGGCTGTGGCGCGGGCCGCCTTCCGCGAGCGATTTCTCGAACTGCTTGAGCAAATCGCGCTGCTGCTCGGTGAGCTTCACGGGCGTCTCGACCTGCACGTGCACGTACAGATCGCCGGCGATGCTGGAACGCAGCCCCTTGATGCCCTTGCCGCGCAGACGGAACGTCTTGCCCGACTGCGTGCCTTCCGCCACCGTGAACGACGCGCGGCCGGCGAGCGTCGGCACTTCGATCTCGCCGCCGAGCGCCGCCGTCGTGAACGGAATCGGCATCTGGCAGTGCAGGTCGTCGCCGTCACGCTCGAACACCGAGTGCGGCTTGATGTGGATCTCGACGTACAGATCGCCGGACGGCCCGCCGTTGATGCCCGGCTCGCCGTTGCCGGCCGAGCGGATCCGCATGCCGTCGTCGATGCCCGCCGGAATCTTCACTTCGAGCGTCTTGGTTTCCTTCACCTTGCCGGAGCCGTGGCAGTGCACGCACGGTTCCGGGATGTAGGTGCCGGTGCCGTGGCACTTCGGGCAGGTCTGCTGGATGCTGAAGAAGCCCTGCGACATCCGCACCGTGCCCTGGCCGTGACAGGTCGGGCAGGTTTCCGGCTTCGTGCCCGGCTTCGCGCCCGAGCCGTGACAGACGCCGCACGACGCCCAGCTCGGCACGCGGATCTGCGTGTCGTAGCCGTGCGCCGCCTGCTCGAGCGTGATCTCCATGCTGTAGCGCAGGTCCGCGCCACGGTACACCTGCGGACCGCCGCGGCCGCGGCCGCCGCCCGCAGCCGCCTGGCCGAAGATATCGCCGAAGATGTCGCCGAACGCGTCGGCGAAACCGCCGAAGCCTTGCGCGCCGGCCGCTCCCACGTTCGGATCGACGCCCGCGTGGCCGTACTGGTCGTACGCCGCCCGCTTCTGGCCGTCCGACAGCATCTCATAGGCTTCCTTCGCTTCCTTGAAATGCTCTTCCGCATCCTTGCTGTCCGGATTGCGGTCGGGGTGGTACTTCATCGCGAGCTTGCGATATGCCTTCTTGATTTCGTCGTCGCCTGCATTCTTCGCGACGCCCAGAACCTCGTAGTAATCCCGTTTCGCCATATCGTTTCAATGCCGCCGCGCGAAGCGCGCGCAACGGCTCCTCTCGCTTCCGGTAAAGTCTTGCGACTGGTTGAGCGCCGCGCCGGCCGGCCCGCAGAAGCCGGTCGGCGCAGCGCTCGCCATAAAACAAATGTGCCCGGAGAGCCGCGAGGCCCGCCAGGCGCAAGTATGATCCGCCAATTCGGCAGTGAAGAAACGGACCCGGGAAGGCCGCGCCGCGCACCTCGCATGGGTGCCCGGCACGACCCGACCTCGACCCGGCTTAGTCCTTCTTTACTTCCTTGAAGTCGGCGTCGACGACGTCGTCGGCCGTCTGCGCGCCGCCCTGCGCCGCGCCTTCGGCTGCCGCACCGGCAGCGCCCGCTGCGCCGGCCTGCTGCGCCTGCATGTCGGCGTACATCTTCTCGCCGAGCTTCTGCGATGCCGTCGCGACCGCTTCGATCTTCGCATCGATCGCCGCCTTGTCGCTCGACGCGCTCTTCAGCACGTCCTCGAGCTCCTTCAGCGCGGCTTCGATCTTCTCCTTCTCGCCCGCGTCCAGCTTGTCGCCGTACTCGGCGAGCGCCTTCTTCGTGCTGTGGACGAGCGCGTCGCCCTGGTTGCGCGAATCGGCCAGCTCACGCAGACGGTGATCTTCTTCCGCGTTCGCTTCCGCGTCCTTCACCATCTTCTCGATCTCGGCTTCGGACAGCCCCGAGTTCGCCTTGATCGTGATCTTGTTTTCCTTGCCGGTCGCCTTGTCCTTCGCGCCGACGTGCAGGATGCCGTTCGCGTCGATGTCGAAGGTCACTTCGATCTGCGGCACGCCGCGCGGTGCGGGCGGGATGCCTTCCAGGTTGAACTCGCCGAGCAGCTTGTTGCCCGCCGCCATTTCGCGTTCGCCCTGGAACACCTTGATCGTCACGGCGCCCTGGTTGTCGTCCGCCGTCGAGTACACCTGGGCGTGCTTCGTCGGGATCGTGGTGTTCTTGTTGATCATCTTCGTCATCACGCCGCCGAGCGTCTCGATGCCGAGCGACAGCGGGGTCACGTCGAGCAGCAGCACGTCCTTGCGGTCGCCCGACAGCACTTGGCCCTGGATCGCCGCGCCCACCGCGACGGCTTCGTCCGGGTTCACGTCGCGGCGCGGGTCCTTGCCGAAGAATTCCTTCACCTTCTCCAAGACCTTCGGCATGCGGGTCTGGCCGCCCACCAGGATCACGTCGTCGATGTCCGATACCTTGACGCCCGCGTCCTTGATCGCGATGCGGCACGGCTCGATCGTACGCTCGACCAGCTCCTCGACCAGCGCTTCGAGCTTCGCACGCGTGATCTTCAGGTTCAAGTGCTTCGGACCCGACGCGTCCGCCGTGATGTATGGCAGGTTGATTTCGGTCTGCTGGCCCGACGACAGCTCGATCTTCGCCTTTTCGGCGGCTTCCTTCAGGCGCTGCAGCGCGAGCACGTCCTTCGACAGGTCGACGCCCTGCTCCTTCTTGAACTCGCCGATGATGTAATCGATGATGCGCTGGTCGAAGTCTTCGCCGCCGAGGAACGTGTCGCCGTTCGTCGACAGGACTTCGAATTGCATTTCGCCGTCGACATCCGCGATCTCGATGATCGACACGTCGAACGTGCCGCCGCCCAGGTCGTACACCGCGATCTTGCGGTCGCCCTTCTCGGCCTTGTCGAGGCCGAACGCGAGCGCGGCAGCCGTCGGCTCGTTGATGATCCGCTTGACTTCGAGGCCCGCGATGCGGCCCGCGTCCTTGGTTGCCTGACGCTGGCTGTCGTTGAAGTACGCCGGCACCGTGATCACGGCTTCCGTGACCGGCTCGCCGAGGTAATCCTCAGCGGTTTTCTTCATCTTGCGCAGCACTTCGGCCGAAACCTGCGGCGGCGCGAGCTTCTGGCCATGCGCTTCGACCCACGCGTCGCCGTTGTCGGCCTTGGTGATCTTGTAGGGCATCAGGCCGATGTCCTTCTGAACTTCCTTCTCTTCGAAGCGGCGGCCGATCAAGCGCTTCACCGCGAAGAGCGTGTTCTTCGGGTTCGTCACCGATTGACGCTTGGCCGGCGCGCCGACGAGGACCTCGTTGTCGTCCATGTAGGCGATGATCGACGGCGTCGTGCGCGCGCCTTCCGAGTTCTCGATGACCTTGACCTGATTGCCTTCCATCACGGCGACGCACGAGTTCGTGGTGCCGAGGTCAATACCGATGATCTTTCCCATTTTTCCTAATCTCCAGAAATCCCTGTTCGCTGCGGCGTTGGCGGGTTGCTGCCCGCTGCGCCGCGCCAAATTCGACTCTGCACTCGAAATAAGTGCGGCCGCGTCGTTTTCAAGACCCCGAAGGCGATGCGGCCATTAAATTTTTTCAATCGGCGGGACGGTCCGCTTTGCCTGCGACGGCGGCCTCCGCCTTCGCGCGCGCCGCGGCGACGGCCGCCTCGAACTGCGCGAGCCCGCGCCAGCCGGTCGCCCGGCCGAGCCGCTTGCCGCGCCGGAAGAAGAACCAGGTCGGCACGCCGTGCAGCGCGAAGCGCCGCGCAAGCTCGCGATGTTCGTAGACGTTGCTGTGAAACCATTCGAGGCCGAGCGCGCGGATCGCGTCCGGGTTCGCGAGCATCGCCTTCTTCGCGATTTCGCAGTTGAGGCAGTCGACGCCGCGAAGCAGGTCCCCTTGAGGCGCGCCCCAGAAGAAGACGACGGCGAGCGCGTCGCCTGCGCTCGCGAGTCCGGCGTCGAAGCTCTCGGCGTCCAGTTCCTGCATGTCGAACGCCGCGAACGCAGTCGCATCGACGCCCGTGCCCGCCATCGCCGCCCCTTACTTCGGTTGCGCGACCGTCACGAGCGCCGGACGCAGCACGCGGTCGGCGATCGTGTAACCCTTCTGCAGCACGGCGACGACCGTGTTCGGCTCCTGGTCGGCCGGCACCATCGAGATCGCCTGGTGCAAATGCGGATCGAATTTCTCGCCGACCGGATTGAGCGCCGCGACACGGCCCTTCTCGAGCGCGCTCTGCAGTTGGCGCAGCGTCAGCTCGACGCCTTCGCGGACCTTCGCGAGATCGCCGGACGTGTCGCCCACCGCCGCCTCGAGGCTGTCGAGCACGGGCAGCAGGTTTTCGGCGAAATTCTCGATCGCGAATTTGTGCGCCTTCGTGACGTCGTCCTGCGCACGGCGGCGCACGTTTTCGGTTTCCGCCTTCGCGCGCAGGAAGCTCTCCTGCAGCTCGGCGAGCTTGGCTTGAGCCTCGGCGAGCGCGGCTTCTGCAGCCGGCGCCGCGTTTTCCGCGGCCTGCGCCTCGCGACCGGTTTCTTCAGTCGTTTGGTCAGTCGGGTTCTCTTGCGTGTTTTCCATATCGCTAGAAAGTCGGTTTAGAGGTTAAAGCCAAAACGGCAGCCGGCTTCGCGCCTTTTTCACGCAAACGGCCGACGCCGCACAATATCGGTGCAAATGGGGCCCCAGGCAACGATTTCAAGTGGGTTTTCCGCAAGAATCGCGCCCCCGCCGGAGGCATCGCGCCGCGCCGCAGTGCGCCGCGGCCGCCGCCCCGGATTCAGTCCGAAACGGCCTGTAACAACCCTTACCGGCCGGTCGCTGGATCGCGCCAGTGCGCTGCACTACACTTCCCAAAGGCGCGTCGAGGACCATGTATACCCTGACCCGACAACGCCCGACACCGGACCAGAGGCCCTTTCACCCGTCTTCTCGAGGGGGAGTACCGTGAAACTGACCTTCGCTATTTCGGCAGTCGCGCTGGTACTCATCGCCGGCACGACGACCATCTGCCTATCGGGCGCCGTCACCGAACGCACGACGGAATACGGCAGCGCGCGCGCGACGTTCGATCAGCTATTCAGCTCCCATTCGAAAATCTGTCGATGACCCGGCGGTCCCGCTTCGTCGGCCGCCCTTGCAGCTCGGCCGCCGGCTCGCGGAAACGCCGGCGCCGGTCGAGTTCCGCGAGCCGCTTCTCCCGCCCCGCTTCCGTCTCCGCATAGAGCGTCTGCGCGACGCTCGCCGGTCCGCGCACGTCGCATACGCCGACCACGTCGACCTGCCAGACGACGCTCTCGATCGTCACGTCGACCCGATCGCCGACGCGCACTTCCTTCGCCGGCTTGACGATCGCGCCGCCGATCTTCACGCGCCCTTTTTCGACCGCGTCGGCCGCGAGCGAACGGGTCTTGAAGAAGCGCGCGGCCCAGAGCCACTTGTCGATGCGCAGCCGCGCACCGGGTTCAGTCGATATCTTGTAGTTCATCGCAGTCAGCTCACGACCTCCGGCGCCGCCGCGACGCGCACCGGCCAGCCTTGCAGGTTTTCGGCGGCGATCTCGCCGAGCGCCGCGATCCAAGCGGGCGACGCGTTCAGGCACGGAATCCGGTGAAATTCCTTGCCGCCGCCGTGCAGGAACTCGTCGCGCACCTCGATCCCAATCTCCTCGACCGTCTCGAGGCAGTCGGCGGTGAAGCCCGGGCAGAACACGTCCGCGCGGCACACGCCCGCCGTGCCCAGTTCCTTGAGCGTCGGCGCCGTATAAGGCTGCAGCCATTCGGCCTTGCCGAAGCGCGACTGGAACGTGACACGGCACTCGAACGTCGTCAGGCCGAGCGCGGACATCAGCAACGCGGCCGTCTGCTGGCATTGCTCGTGGTATGGATCGCCGAGATCGAGCGTGCGCTTCGGCACGCCGTGAAAGCTCAGCACGAGCTTGTCGCCCGAATCGAATGCCGGCCTGCCGTGCGCCGCCCAATACTGGCGGACCTGCTCGGCAAGCGCGTGGATGTAAGCGGGGTGGTCCGCGTAGTGACGCACCGTACGCACCTCCGGCTGGTTGCGCATCCGGCCGAGCGCGGCGAACGCGGCGTCGAACGCAGTGGCTGTCGTCGACGCCGAATATTGCGGATACATCGGCAGCAACAGCACCCGCTCGGCGCCCGCGCGCTTCAACTGCGAGAGCACGTCGGCGATGCTCGGCGTCCCGTAGCGCATCGCGAAATCGACGATCACCCGGTAGCCGTTCGCCGCGAAGAGCGGCCGCAAGCACTCGGCCTGGCGCTCCGTATGGACGCGCAGCGGCGAGCCCTCGGACATCCAGACGGCCGCGTACTTCTTCGCGGACGCGCGGCCGCGCAGCGGCAGGATCATCGTGCGCAGGATCACCTGCCAGACGACCTGCGGGATCTCGACGACGCGCGGGTCGGACAGGAACTGCGCAAGATAGCGGCGCACCGCGCGCGGCGTCGGCTCGTCGGGCGTGCCCAGGTTGACGAGCAGCACGGCGACGCGGTGAGCGGCCGACGCATGCGACGGCGGTTCGAGGTCAAAACGCATGGAAAGATCGTGCCGGAGCACCGAATCGAACGACACTCATTATAGCGGGGCGGCCCGGGCCCACCAGTCGGCCGTCCGGCCGATTGCGCGGCGAGCGGCGGGGCAGCACGATGCGGTGACGGACTCGATCGAGGGAAAACGGCGCAGGACGCCGCAAAAGTGTGATGAAACGGCGATGAAGCGCGTGCGGAACCGGTTACTGCTGGCTGAGCGTCAGCGACAGGAGGCGCGCGGTGATGTCGACGATCGGAATCACGCGGTTGTAGGCCATCCGCGTCGGCCCGATCACGCCGAGCGTGCCGACGATCTTGCCGTTGACCTCGTACGGGGCCGTCACGACGCTCATTTCGTCGATCGGCACGAGCGTCGATTCGCCGCCGATGAAGATCTGCACGCCCTGCGCGTGGCTCGACACGTCGAGCAGTTGCAGGAGACTCGTCTTCTGGTCGAACACGTCGAACAGCTTGCGCAGCCGCGCCATGTCGGACGAAAGATCCGCCACTTCGAGCAGGTTGCGCTCGCCGGAGATCAGCACGGTGTCCTCGTCGTCGGCCTCCTCGGTGCTCGCCGTGACGGCCGCGTGCATCAGCGCCGTCATGTCGCCGCGCAGCTCGTCGATCTCCTCGCGCAGCCGGCGGCGCACCTCGTCGAACGACAGGCCGGCGAAGTGCGCGTTGATGTAGTTCGACGCCTCGGTGAGCTGCGCGGGCGTGTAGTCGCGCTGCGTCGCGATCATGCGGTTCTGCACATCGCCTTCGGGCGTCACGATGATGAGGAGGATCCGCTTGTCCGACAGGCGCAGGAACTCGATCTGCTTGAACACGTGGCTGCGGCGCGGCGTCAGCACGACGCCCGCGAACTGCGACAGGTTCGACAGCACGCTCGCCGCGGCCGCGACGACCTTCTGCTGCGGGTCGCCCGCCTGCAGCGTGGTCTGCACGAGCCGCGTGACGGCGGCGGCGTCGATCGGCGACTCGACCGTCAGCATCGTGTCGACGAAGAGGCGGTAGCCGCGCGGCGTCGGCACGCGCCCCGCCGACGTGTGCGGGCTCGACACGAGGCCGAGCTCCTCCAGGTCGGACATCACGTTGCGGATCGTCGCCGGGCTCAGCTCGAGCCCCGAATAACGAGACAACGTGCGCGATCCGACCGGCTGACCGTCGGCGATATACCGCTCGATCAGCGTCTTGAGGAGGGTTCGTGCGCGTGGATCTAACATGACGGAAAATTTTAGCGCAACCGGGCGGCGCCCGCGAGCGTCCCGCGCGCATCGTCCGTTCCCCACCCGTTTTGCCGCCCCCGGGCCGGCGGGCGGTTCTTTTCGTCATCGAGCTATGGTGTAATGCCGGCATGAAAATCGGCCACCAATTCCATACCGTCGCGCTCGTCGGGCGCAGCAACACGCCTGGCATCGCCGAGCCGCTGACGTCGCTCGCCGCGTGCATCGCGAAGCGCGGCTTCGAAGTCGTGTTCGAGGCCGACACCGCGCAGGCGATCGGCAGCACGGGCTACCCGGCGCTCACGCCCGCCGAGATCGGCGCGCGCGCCGATCTCGCGGTCGTGCTGGGCGGCGACGGTACGATGCTCGGCATCGGCCGCCAGCTCGCGCCGTACAAGACGCCGCTCATCGGCATCAACCACGGCCGGCTCGGCTTCATCACCGACATCCCGGCGTCCGACATGCAGGACGTCGTGCCGATGATGCTCGCGGGCAGCTTCGAGCGTGAGGAGCGCACGCTGCTCGAGTCCCGCATCGTGCGCGACGGCGAGCCGATCTACCACGCGCTCGCGTTCAACGACGTCGTCGTGAACCGCAGCGGCTTTTCCGGGATGGCCGAGCTGCGCGTATCGGTCGATGGCCGCTTCATGTACAACCAGCGCTCGGACGGCCTCATCGTCGCGACGCCGACGGGCTCGACCGCGTACGCGCTGTCGTCGTCGGGGCCGATCCTGCATCCGCAGCTACAGGGATTCGTGCTCGTGCCGATCGCGCCGCACGCGCTGTCGAACCGGCCGATCGTGCTGCCGGACGATTCGAAGATCGCGATCCAGATCATCGGCGGGCGTGACGTGAACGTGAACTTCGACATGCAGTCGTTCACGGCGCTCGAGCTGAACGACACGATCGAGGTGCGCCGCTCGAAGCACACGGTGCCGTTCCTGCACCCGGTCGGCTACAGCTACTACGCGACGCTGCGCAAGAAGCTCCACTGGAACGAACACCCGTCGAGCGAAGAAGACGACGACGCATAAGTCCTGACGCCACCTTCCGACCGCCACTCATGCTCCGCCACCTCTCGATCCGCGACTTCGTCATCGTCGCCGCGCTCGACCTCGAATTCGACAGCGGCTTCTCCGTCTTCTCGGGCGAAACGGGCGCCGGCAAATCGATCCTGATCGATGCGCTCGCACTCGCGCTCGGCGAACGCGCAGACGCGAGCGTCGTGCGCACCGGCTGCGCGCGCGCCGACATCAGCGCCGAATTCACGCCGCACGACCGCGTCGCACGCTGGCTCGACGAGCATGCGTTCGACGCCGACGATACGGTGATGCTGCGGCGCGTCGTCGACGCGAACGGCCGCTCGCGCGCCTTCATCAACGGCACGAGCGCGACGCTCGCGCAACTGCGCGAAGTGGGCGAGATGCTCGTCGACATCCACGGCCAGCATGCGCACCAGCTGCTGATGCGCACGGACGCGCAGCGCGAGCTGTTCGACGCGCACGCGGGGCTCGTCGCCGACGCGGCCGCCGTCGCGCGCGGCTTTCGCGCGTGGCGCGACGCGACGCACGCGATCGAGGCCGCGCAGGCGCACGAGCGCGAGCGCCAGCTCGAACGTGAAAAGCTCGCGTGGCAGCTCGCCGAGCTCGACAAGCTCGCGCCGCAGCCGGGCGAATGGGACGAAATCAGCACCGAGCACAAGCGCCTCACGCATTCGGCGAACCTGATCGACGGCGTCCAGGGCGCGCTCGATGCGATCTCCGAATCCGACGACGCGATGCTCACGCAGCTCGGCGCGATCGTGTCGAAGCTTCGCAGCCTCGCCGAGTACGATCCGGCGCTGAACGACGCGCTCGCGTCGCTCGAGCCGGCCGAGATCCAGCTACAGGAGGCGTCGTACTCGCTGTCGCACTATGCGCAGCGGCTCGATCTCGATCCGGACCGCCTCGCACAAGTCGAATCGCGGCTCGACGCGCTGCACTCGACCGCGCGCAAGTTCCGGCTGCCGCCCGAGACGCTGCACGACGAGCACGAGGCGCGCCGCGCGCAGCTCGCCGAGCTCGACGCCGCCGCCGACCTGACCGCGCTGCAGGCGATCGCCGACAAGGCGAAGGAAGCGTATCTCAGCGACGCGAAGAAGCTGTCGAAGGCGCGCGCGCAGGCGGCGAAGGCACTCGGCGCGGCGGTGACGACGGGCATGCAGGAATTGTCGATGGCGGGCGGGAGCTTCGAAGTCGCGCTCGTGCCGCTCGCCGACGGCAGCGCGCACGGTCTCGAGCAGGTCGAATTCCGCGTCGCGGGCCATGCTGGCGTGCCGCTGCGTCCGCTCGCGAAGGTCGCGTCCGGCGGCGAGCTCGCGCGGATCAGCCTCGCGCTCGCGGTAATCGCGAGCGCGGCGAGCCCGACGCCGACGCTCATCTTCGACGAAGTCGACACGGGCATCGGCGGCGGCGTCGCCGAGGTGGTCGGGCGGCTGCTTCACCAGCTCGGGCAGATGCGGCAGGTGCTATGCGTCACGCACCTGCCGCAGGTCGCCGCGCGCGGCGATCACCATTTCCAGGTCGCGAAGGGGCAGGACGGCGACGGCGGCGCCGTATCGACGGTCGTGCCGCTCGACAAGGCGAGCCGGATCGAGGAAGTCGCGCGGATGCTCGGCGGCCTCGAAATCACCGCGACGACACGCAAGCACGCGAAGGAGATGCTGACCGCATGACGCGGCGCACGCGCGCGCCGGGTGCGGCGTTCCGCACGTCGCGGCGGCGGTCTGTCCCCGCGACGTCTCGGACCGGCGGTCTTGCCGCATCGCCCCGGCGCTCGGCGCGCCCGGTCGGATCGCGCGGCAGCCGACACACGGCGGCCCGGCAGGGCCGTCGCCCGATGTCGCGAGCGTCCGGTCGGCGGCCGACGACGGCGCGCCCGATCAAAGGTCGACGCCGTGTTCGGAAAAGGACGAGGCCAGATGAAAACGCGAAACAACCCGGTTTTCGGCTGTCGCTTTCCTCGACCCGCGCGACCGCCAAGCCAATGGGGATGATCCGAAGGGCCGCGTTTTTCGACTCGAGCGTTCGGATGCGTTCGCCCACTCCCGGACGGTTGGCGCGGCATGCCGGACGCAGCCGGCGTGCTCCGCGCCCTTCCCGCTACGCGCCGAACACCCGATTCCACAGCGCGACCACCGCATCCCGCTCGGCCGCGACCCGCTCCGGCTCGACGCGCGCCTTCTCCATGCCGTCGAGCCGCAGCCGGTGCTGCAGCTTGCGGTAGGTCCGGTAAGCCGCGCCGACCGTCTCCGCCTCGTCTTCGCTCATCAGCCCGAAGCGCGACACCTCGCGCAGCAGCGCGATATTGCCGGTGTTGCGGATCATCTCGGGATGGCGCGCTGCGTGCAGCAGCACCCAGTACTGGACGACGAACTCGATGTCGACCATTCCGCCGCGGTCGTGCTTCAGGTCGAACAGCTCGCTCGTGTTCGGATGCCCGGCGAACACCTTGTCGCGCATCCCGGCGATCTCCTTCGCGAGCACCGCCGCGTCGCGCGGCGTCGTCAGCACCTGCACGCGGATCGCCTCGAACGCCGCGCCGATCTGCGCGTCGCCCGCGCTGTAGCGCGCGCGCGTGAGCGCCTGGTGCTCCCACACCCACGCGGTGTTCGCAGCGTCGCCCTCGCGCAGCTGGTAGCGCCGGAACGCGTCGAGGTCGGTGACGAGGAGGCCCGCCTCGCCGTTCGGCCGCAGCCGCAGGTCGATGTCGAATAGCGTGCCCGCGCCCGTCGCGGTCGTGAGCCATGTGATCAGGCGCCGCGTGAACGTCGTGTAGACGTCGGCCGCGCGCTCGTCCGGATCGTCGTACAGGAAGATCAGATCGAGATCGGACGCGTAGCCGAGCTCCTTGCCGCCCAGCTTGCCGTACGCGATCACCGCGAAACGCGGCGTGTCGCGGTGGCGCTTCGCGAGCTGCGACCAGACGACGTCGATCGTCACGTCGAGCATCGCGTCGGCGAGCTCCGACAGGCGGTCGCTCACGTGCTCGACCGACAGCTTGCCGGCCAGATCGAGCAGCAGGATCCGGAACACTTCCGCGTGGTGCGCGTGGCGCAGCAGGTCCATCTGATGCTCGGCGCCGTCGGCGGCCGCGAGTCGCGTGCGCAGCGCATCCTTGAACGCCGGCCAGTCGAACGGGCTCTCGATCGCCTCGTCGTCGAGCAATTCATCGAGCAATTGCGGATGCCGGATCAGGTAGCCGCCGCCCCAGCGCGTCGCGCCGAGCACCGACAGCACGCGCCGCAGCGCCGCCGGATATTCGGTCAGGAGCGCGAGGTACGCGCCGCGCCGGCCAACCGTCTCGAGCAGGTCGAAGCAGCGCACGACGGTCTCGTCGCGATGCGCGGCGTCGATCCGCGGCGCCGCCTCGAGCGCGCGCTGCGCGACGCGGTCGAACCGCACGCGGCTCGATTCCGGCAGCCCCGTGTAGCGCGACGAGCGCCATACCGCCTGCAGCCGCGCGAGCACCGCCGCCGGATCGGCGAAACCAAGCTCGGCGAGGCGTGCGGCGAGCGCGTCGTCGGCGCCGTCGTCGGCGAGCGCGCCGCTCCAGATGCAACCTGCCGCGCCTTCGTCCGCGCGGCGCTTGCCGCCGCTCGCCTTGTCGGCGAACACCTGGTCGAACTGCGCCTCGACGAACGCGCGGTGCCGGTCGAGCTCCGTCATCAGCGCCGCATAGCCGGTGAACCCGAGCGACGCGGCGAGCGCCGCGCGCTCGGCCGGATCGACCGGCATCGCGTGCGTCTGCGCGTCGTTCCGGTATTGCAGCCGGTGCTCGAGCGTGCGCAGGAACAGATAGGCGTCGGCGAGGCCCGCGCGCACCTCTTCGGCGATCAGCCCGCTCGCGCTCGCGTGGCGCAGCACCGCGAGCGTCGGCCGCACCCGGAAGCCCGCGTCCTGGCCGCCGCGAATCAATTGAAACACCTGCGCGCTGAACTCGATCTCGCGAATCCCGCCGCGGCCGAGCTTGATGTCGTCGGCCTTGTCGGGCCGCATCGTCGCACGCCGCCGCGCCTCCTGGCTGATCTGCTCGTGCAGCGACCGGATCGCGCCGATCACGCCGAAATCGAGATAGCGCCGGTAGACGAACGGCTTGACGATCGCGTCGAGCTGCTGCGAAAGGCGCCGCGCGGCGTCGCTCGCGCGCTCGGTCACGAGCCGGCCCTTGATCCACGCGTAGCGCTCCCACTCGCGCCCCTGCACGTAGAAATATTCCTCGAGCATCCCGAGGCTGCAGACGAGCGGGCCCGAGTCGCCGTTCGGGCGCAGCCGCATGTCGACGCGAAACACGTAGCCATCGGCCGTCGCCTCGGACAGCACGCCGATCAGGCGCCGCCCGAGCCGCGTGAAGAACTCGTGCGCGGAGATCGGCGTGCGGACGCCGCCCGCCGTCTCGCCGTCGTCCTCGTAGACGAAGATCAGGTCGATGTCGGACGACACGTTCAGCTCGCGGCCGCCCAGCTTGCCCATCCCGACGACGCCGAGCGCGAGCCGCTCGCCCGACGGGCCGCGCGGCTCGCCGTACAGCGCTTCGAGTTCCGCCGACAGCAGCGCGACCGCGCGCTGGATCGCGACCTCCGCGAGGTCGCTCATCGCGCCGGTGACTTCGGCGACGTCGGCGCGCCCCGACAGATCGCGCTCGGCGACCGCGCCGAACGCCTCGATGCGCAGTTGCCGCAGCGCCTTCTTCAGCGTGTCCTCGGACAGCGGCTGGCCGCCTTCGGCGAGCAGCGCGTCGAGGCGCGCGTCGAGCGCCGCGCGCGCGACGGGCGCGGCCGCCCACGCGGCGATGCGCTCGGCGAGCGCCGGCCGCGCCGCGGCCGCGCGGGCGAGATAGTGCGAATAGGAAAGGGACAGCAGATCGGAGGCGTCGGTCATCGTCAAACGCGCGTCGCGCGGTGAAAGGCCGCGGGCCGCCGCGCGCGGGCGGCGCACGGAGCAGGCACGCGGCCGGCCGGACAGCCCGCACGAACGGCGTCGCGAAAGCCGTCTGCGGGAACCCGTGTGATACATTTGAACGTCAGTCCGCAAAACTACCATATCGCCGCCCCTTCGCCGCATGTCCGACCGTCAGGATTCCGCCGCAACGACCGAAGCCGGACCTCCGCAGCACGATCACCCGGTCTTGCGTCGCGTGTTCAAGGGCGTGCTGGCGATCGCGCTCGCCGCTTACTTCATCGCGGCCGCCCTCTTCCTCGGGCTGCGCTACCTGCTGCTGCCGCGCATCGACGAGTACCGTCCGCGGATCGAAACCTTCGTCTCGCAAAAGCTCCACGCCGAATTGCGGATCGGCCGGCTCGCGCCGCACTGGTCGGGGATGCAGCCGGGCGTCGACATCAGCGACCTGACGATCCGCGGCCGCGACGGCCGCGTCGCGCTGTCGGTCCCGCACGCGACGGCCGCGCTGTCGTGGCGCTCGCTCGCGCGCTTCGCGCCGACGCTGTCGAGCCTCGTCGTCGACAATCCCGACCTGCTGACCGAGCGCCGCGCGGACGGCTCCCTTTTCGTCGCGGGCGTCGCCGTGCCGACGACGAAGACGGGCGCCGACGACACGTTCAGCGCGTGGCTGCTGAAGCAGGAGGCGATCGTGCTGCGAGGCGGCACGCTGCGCTGGCGCGACGCGCAGCACGACGCGCCCGAGCTCGCGTTGAAGGGCATCCGCATCGCGGTGCTGAACGACGGCATCGTCCACCGGATCGCGCTGCAGGCGCCCGCGAACGGCACGCTGTTCCATGGCCCGCTCGACTTCCGCGCGCGCTTCGTCCACAAGGCGCTCGCGCCGATCGGCAAGCCGTCGAACTGGACGGGCGACGCGTACCTGTCGACGGGCCCCGTCGACCTGCCGACGCTCGCGCGCTATGCGAACATCCGTCTGACCGCGTACGCGGGCCGGATCGACAACGCGATCTGGGCGCATTTCGCCGACGGCCATCTGTACGGCGCGGGCGGCGAGCTGCGCGGCTACGACGTCGCCCTGCGCGTGCGCCCGACGCAGCCGCGGCTCGACATCCCGGTCGCGCGCTTCGGCTGGGACGTCGCGATCGACCCGAAGCGCGACTACACACTGCACCTGTCGCGGCTGCACGCGGAGCTCGGCCAGCCGCCGCTGCCCGACGGCACGCCGGTCTCCCGCGCGCTCGCGCTGCACACGCTGACGGCGCGCTACCGCGTGCCGAGCGTCGACGAAGGCCAGTTGCTGAGCGTGTCCGGCGACCGAGTCGATCTCGGGATCCTCGCCGAATTCATCCGCGGGCTGCCGCTTCCGGCGCGACTGCGCAACGAGCTCGTGCGCTTCGATCCGCGCGGGCTCGTCGCGAACTACGCGATCGAGGTCGAGCGCGCGAAGCCGGCGAGCGCCGAATTCGTCGACGAAGAACGCCAGAGCGGCACCGCGCCGATCATCCGCTACCGGTTCCAGGGCGACCTGCGGGGGATCAGCTTCGAGGCGCAGGAGCCGCCGCCCGGGCTGTCGCCGCACGGCCACCCGCGCGCGGGGATTCCGGGCGTCGAGAACCTGTGGGGCCACGTCGACGCGGACGAGAAAGGCGGCGCGGCGAGCTTCGACACAGTCGACGCGGCCGTCACGGTGCCCGGCGTGTTCGACGAGCCGCGCCTCGCGTTCGACCGGCTGCGCGGTCGCGCGAACTGGACCATCACGCCCGCGCCGGGCGAGCGGCATGCGCGGGTCGACGTCGCAGTGCCGGAGTTCCATGTCGAGAACGCCGACGCGGCGATCGCGGTCGCGGGCAGCTACGCGAACCCCGGCCACGGCCGCGGCTCGCTCGACCTGAAGGCCGACTTCGAGCGCGCGGCCGTCGCGCGCATCACCCGCTACCTGCCGACGAGCCTGTCCGACCACCTGCGCCTGTACCTCGGCCACGCGCTGCAGGCGGGCCAGGTGAAGAAAGGCGCGACGATCGTCGCGAAGGGCCCGCTCGAGACTTTCCCGTACGAGCACGATCCGAAGGCGGGCGTGTTCCACATCGTCGCGCCGTTCTCGGGCGGCAAGTTCGAGCCGACGCCGCAGCCGCCGCGCACGCTAGCGAACGGCACGCCGAACGTGTGGCCCGCGCTCGACGGGATCGACGGCGTATTCGAGCTCGAACAGAACAAGCTGCGCTTCGACATCGACCGCGCGCACTACAAGGGCGTCGCGCTCACGAAGGTGACGGGGCGAATCGACGATCTCGGCCGCCCCACGCATTCGCCGCTCGTGATCGAAGGCCGTGCGCACGGCCCGCTCGCCGATCTGCTCGACTACGCAAACCACAGCGCGGTTGCCGGGATGACGGGCCACATCGGCAACCTCGTGCGCGCGCAAGGGCCGGCGACGCTCGCGCTCAAGCTCGACATCCCGCAGCACGTTCAGCATCCGCACGTCGGCGTCGACGGCGTGCTCGGCTTCGCCGGCAACACGCTCGAAGCCGACGGCGTGCCGCCGTTGACGCGGCTGCGCGGCAACCTGCGCTTCACCCAGCACACCGCGACGGTCGACCGGCTGACCGCGCGCTTCCTCGGCGGCGACGTGCGCGCGAGCGGCTCGCTGTCGGCGAACGGCCGCTATGCGTTCGATGTCGACGGCCGTCTGTCGGTCGACGCCGCGCGCGGGCTGAACCTGCGCGGCGCGGCGGCGGCCGCGCTCGAGCGCGTCGTCGGCGAAGCGCCGTATCAGCTCGCCGTGCGCGGTGCGAAAGGCGGCCTGCCTGACATCACCGCGAGCTCCGACCTGACGGGCGTCGCGCTCGACTTCCCCGCGCCGTTCGCAAAGCCGGCCGGCACGCCGATGCCGTTCAGCTTCGCGCTCGCGCCCGAGCCGCAGGCGGGCGCCAAGCCGCTCGAGCGCGCGGACCTGAAGCTCGGCCCACTCGCCGCGACGTACCTGCTCGACGTCGAGCGCGGCCAGCCGGTGCGCGCGGTGCGCGGCGCGATCGGGATGAACCGGATGCCCGACATGCCGCAGGAAGGCGTGAGCGCGGCCATCGACGTACCCGAGCTCGATGCGGATGCGTGGCAAGCGTTCGCGCAAGGCTTCGGCAAGTCGCCCGCCGCACGCGAAAAGCCGGCCGCCGCGCCGATCGATCTCGCGAGCTTCGCGCCGAAGCGTTTCGCGCTGCACTTCGGCACGCTGAAGCTGCTCAAGCGCAACTGGGAGAACGTGATCGTCGGCGCGTCGCACATCGACGACCTGTGGCAGGCGAACATCGCGTCCAACCAAGTGTCCGGCTATCTGTCGTGGGCGCCGGGCGGCGGCCCGACGGGCGCGGGCGTGCTGAGCGCGCGGCTCGCGAAGCTCGTGATCCCGGCAAGCGCCGAGCACGATCTCGTCGGCCGCGCGATCGATTTGCCGACGCCCACCAACCATGCGATGCCGGCAATCGACCTCGTCGTCGACCAGGTCGTCGCGCGCGGCCACGACATCGGCCGGCTCGAGGTCGACGCGCGCAACATCGACGAGAACGGCATTCCCGTCTGGCAGCTCGACAAGCTCGAGCTCGCGAATCCGGCCGCGAAGCTCACCGCGACCGCGAACTGGCGCACGTCGCGGCGCGCGCTCGCGCGCGGCGTCGACGAGGACGACGCGCCGCGCCGCACCGTGTTCGACTTCACGCTCGCGATCGACGACGCGGGCGCCCTCCTCGACCGCGTCGGCCTGCCGAGGACCGTCGAGAATGGGCGCGGCACGCTGTCGGGCAAGGTCGCGTGGCGCGGCGGTCCGACCGCGATCGACTATCCGACGCTGAACGGCCGCCTGTCGCTCGATCTCGCGCACGGCCAGATCCTGAAGGTCGATCCGGGCGCGGCGAAGCTGCTCGGCGTGCTGAGCCTGCAAGGCCTCGCGCGCTTCCTGACGCTCGACTTCCGCGACGTGATCGGCAAGGGCCTGCCGTTCGAGACGATTACGGGCACGGGCAGGATCGAGAACGGCATCGCGCATACGCAGGATTTCGAAATGAAGACGCCGCCCGCGAAAGTGACGGTAACGGGGGCGGTCGACCTCGCGCACGAGACGCAGGACCTGAACGCGCACATCGCGCCGAAGGTCAGCGCGAGCGCGGCCGCGATCGGCGCGGCGATTTTCAATCCGCTCCTCGGCCTGGGCGTGCTCGCCGCGAACCTCGCGCTGTCGCAGACGCTCGCGCACGCGTTCGCGGTGAACTACGCGATCACGGGATCGTGGGCGCATCCGCACATCGAGCGTGTCGGCAACGATCGGGGTAAGATGGGCTACGCGCCCGCGGCCACCGAGCACTGACGCGGCCGCCGGGCCCGCACTTTTTTTCGGCTATCGAATCCGCCATGACCGACCGCCATGCTTTAGCCACGCCGTTTCGGGTCGCCGCGCTGCAAATGGTCAGCACGCCCGATCTCGAGCGCAACCTCGCCGAAGCCGGGCGGCTGATCGCCGACGCGGCGGCGTCGGGCGCGCGGCTCGTGCTGCTGCCCGAATATTTCTGCTTCATGGGCCACACCGACGCCGACAAGCTCGCGCTCGCCGAGCCTTACCAGGACGGCCCGATCCAGCGCTTTCTCGCCGACTGCGCGAAAGCGCACGGCGTCTGGGTGATCGGCGGCACGCTGCCGCTGAAGGCGCCCGAGCCGTCACGCGTGCTGAACACGACGCTCGTGTTCGACCCGCAGGGGCGCGAAGCGGCCCGCTACGACAAGATCCACCTGTTCAACTTCGAGAAGGGCGACGAGTCGTTCGACGAGGCGCGCACGATCCGCCCGGGCGACGCGGTGCGCACGTTCGACGCGCCGTTCGGCCGGGTCGGCCTGTCGGTCTGCTACGATCTGCGCTTTCCGGAGTTGTACCGGAAGATGGGCGACTGCGCGATGATCGTCGTGCCGTCGGCGTTTACGTACACGACGGGCCGCGCGCATTGGGAGACGCTCCTGCGCGCCCGCGCGGTCGAGAATCAATGCTACGTGCTCGCCGCCGCGCAAGGCGGCAAGCACGAAAACGGCCGCCGCACGTGGGGCCACAGCATGCTCGTCGATCCGTGGGGCGAAGTCGTCGCGGAGCGCGACGAAGGCGCGGGCGTCGTCGCGGGCGATGTCGATCCCGCGCGGATCGCCGACGTGCGGCAGAGCCTGCCCGCGTGGCGGCACCGCGTGCTCGCATGAGCGCCGGATCGCCGGACCGCCGCCATTGAAAGACGGCCGCCGCGATCCATCTAACCGGAAAGAAGGCGCGTCCGACAACCGTTTCAGAATTTGAGAATCCCCGAATCCGCATGAACATCATCGAACCCGGCATCCGCAATCTCGCACTCGCGAAGGACGTCCTGCTCACGCCGTACGGCCTCGACGAAACCCTCCTGACGCGCACGCTCGCGGACATCTTCACGCATCGCGTCGACTACGCGGACCTGTACTTCCAGGCGACCCGCAGCGAGGCATGGAGTCTCGAGGAAGGCATCGTCAAATCGGGCAGCTTCAGCATCGACCAGGGCGTCGGCGTGCGCGCGGTCGCGGGCGACCGCACCGCGTTCGCGTATTCGGACGACCTGTCGCCCGACGCGATCCTCCAGGCGGCCGCGGCGACGAAAGCGATTGCCGCCGCGGGCGGCGGCAAGCAGAAGATTCGCGCCGCGTCGTCGCTGAAAGGCATCTCGGGCCGCGACCTGTACCTGCCCTCCGATCCGCTCGCGTCGCTTGACGCGACCGCGAAAGTGAAGCTCCTCGAGCGCGTCGAGCAAATGGCGCGCGGCCGCGACCCGCGTATCACGCAGGTGATGGCGGGCCTCGCGGGCGAATACGACGTCGTGCTCGTCGCGCGCAGCGACGGCGCGCTCGCGGCGGACATCCGCCCGCTCGTGCGCGTATCGGTGACCGTGATCGCCGAGCAGAACGGCCGGCGCGAGATCGGCTCGGGCGGCGGCGGCGGCCGCTTCGACTACGACTACTTCACCGACGACGTGCTGTCGCGCTACGTCGACGACGCGGTGCACGCGGCGCTCGTGAACCTCGACGCGCGTCCCGCGCCCGCGGGCGCGATGACGGTCGTGCTCGGCCCGGGCTGGCCCGGCGTGCTGCTGCACGAAGCGATCGGCCACGGCCTCGAAGGCGACTTCAACCGCAAGGGCTCGTCGGCGTTCGCGGGCCGCATCGGCGAGCAAGTCGCGGCGAAGGGCGTGACGGTCGTCGACGACGGCACGCTGCCAAACCGCCGCGGGTCGCTGAACATCGACGACGAAGGCAACCCGACGCAATGCACGACCCTCATCGAGGACGGCATTCTGAAGGGCTACATCCAGGACACGCTGAACGCGCGGCTGATGAAGATGCCCGTCACCGGCAATGCGCGGCGCGAGTCGTATGCGGCGCTGCCGATGCCGCGGATGACGAACACGTACATGCTGAACGGCGACAAGGATCCGCAGGAGATCATCGAGTCGGTCAAGCATGGCCTCTATGCGGTGAACTTCGGCGGCGGCCAGGTCGACATCACGAACGGCAAGTTCGTGTTCTCGGCATCCGAGGCGTACATGATCGAGAACGGCAAGGTCACGTACCCCGTGAAGGGCGCGACGCTGATCGGCAGCGGCCCGGAATCGCTCAAGTACGTGAGCATGATCGGCAACGACATGAAGCTCGACACGGGCGTCGGCGTGTGCGGCAAGGAGGGGCAGAGCGTGCCCGTCGGCGTCGGCCAGCCGACGTTGCGGCTCGACAACATGACGGTCGGCGGCACTGCGTCGTAATGCGGCATTGCCGCATCTTGGCGCAGACAATTCGCGCGAATTGCCGAAATCGCGCGGATCGTCCGCATTTTTAAGGTCACAGGATTGCCAGCCGCGCGCCGACCAGGTATAAATCTCGTTCTGTTATCGCTTCATTGATGAACCGCATCTCCGCCATGTCCGCAAAGTTTTACTTTTACTTTTTTTGGCATCTCAGACCGCTGGCGGATCGAGAGGAGTGATGGCGCGCGAAGCGCAACCGAATTCCCGAAAAACCGCCGGCGAACCCGGCGGTTTTTTTTCGCCCCGCCGGTTCGCAGCAGCGGCAGACGGAACGATCCACCGGCTTTTCCGAACAACCCGATTTGTCGAATTGAATCGCTAGCCGCACCCGCGTTCGCCGGGCGGCGCCCCGAACTGGAGAACTCAAGCATGCCCCCGCACAATACCGACGACGTCCGCATCCGAGAACTCAAGGAACTGATTCCGCCTGCGCACCTGATCCGCGAATTCGCGCTGAGCGAAGCGGTGTCGGAACTCATCTACAACTCGCGCCAGGCGATGCACCGGATCCTGCACGGGATGGACGATCGCCTCATCGTCATCATCGGGCCGTGCTCGATTCACGACACCAAGGCGGCGCTCGAATACGCGGGCCGGCTCGTCAAGGAGCGCGGGCGCTTCGAGAACGAGCTCGAGATCGTGATGCGGGTGTACTTCGAGAAGCCGCGCACGACGGTCGGCTGGAAGGGGCTCATCAACGATCCGCACCTCGACAACAGCTTCAAGATCAACGACGGCCTGCGCACCGCGCGCGAGCTGCTGCTGCAGATCAACGAGATGGGGCTGCCCGCCGGCACGGAGTACCTCGACATGATCAGCCCGCAGTACATCGCCGACCTGATCTCGTGGGGCGCGATCGGCGCGCGCACGACGGAGTCGCAGGTGCACCGCGAACTCGCGTCGGGGCTGTCGTGCCCGGTCGGCTTCAAGAACGGCACCGACGGCAACGTGAAGATCGCGGTCGACGCGATCAAGGCCGCGTCGCAGCCGCACCATTTCCTGTCGGTGACGAAGGGCGGGCATTCGGCGATCGTGTCGACGGCCGGCAACGAGGACTGCCACGTGATCCTGCGCGGCGGCAAAGCGCCGAACTACGACGCGGACAGCGTGAACGCCGCATGCGCGGACATCGGCAAGGCGGGTCTCGCCGCGCGTCTGATGATCGACGCGAGCCACGCGAACAGCTCGAAGAAGCACGAGAACCAGATCCCGGTCTGTGCGGACATCGGCCGCCAGATCGCGGCGGGCGACGAGCGGATCGTCGGCGTGATGGTCGAATCGCATCTCGTCGAGGGCCGCCAGGATCTGAAGGAAGGCTGCGAGCTGACCTACGGCCAGAGCATCACCGACGCGTGCATCAACTGGGACGACAGTGTGAAGGTGCTCGAAGGCCTCGCCGAATCGGTGAAGGCGCGGCGCGTCGCGCGCGGCAGCGGCAACTGATCCCCTCGACGATCGAGCACGCCCCCGGGCACCGCCCGGGGGTTTCATATCCGATGTGGCATCACGGACCGCGTGTCCGTGCTCCGATGACAAGCCGTCCGCGACAAACGCGAGCGCGGCGAATGACCCGGCAACGGCCCGCCGCCATCTCGTGCTGCCATGAAGGAACGCGTTCTTCCGGCGTGACATCGCCCCCTTGTCTTCGGCACCATGTCGAACCGGTTCCTGCACTCCTCTGCCTATTGCAAATGATGCAAATCCCGCAGGTGCGCCGGCGCAGACGGACGCGTCACGAGGCGGCGACCGCAATCGAACACAATGAAAACAAGCGGTTAGCAACCGACCTGTCGTAACGAAAAAACTCGAAATTCGCAGATCGACATCGCCGCGGCGTTCCCCGGCTTCCAACGTATCGGAAGTGAGACGTTCCCCACCGCTTCCGAAGCATATCTTGTTTCCTGTCTGGTTCGAACGCGCCCGAACGGTTGCCGGGACACAAGTGGCACGCCGCTCGCATGGATGCCACAGTCGATTGGACTCCGTAGCGGGCACGACGCGCCCCATCGCTTCGTGCGGGTAACAATCCAGAAAACTCCCTCGGTCAACCGAATGCGCCACTGCCGCCCGGCAACGCGTTGGCCGTCTCGTGTCAGCACGTTCGTGCATCGCCCACCCGATTCCAGTCGCCCCCGAACCACACTTTGGCAAGCTGGAGGCCACCATGATCGATTTCGCCCCACTCATCAAGCAGGCATTGCACGCCGCAATAGTCGTTTCGCTCGCGACCGCGCTCAGCGGCTGCGGGGGAGGCAGCGGGAGCGACGGTGCGACTCCCGCTGCAGTCGTCCATGACTCCGTCGCGCCGGCAGCGGTGGCAAGCGTCAACATCGTCCCGCCGGACGCGATGTTCGAAGGCCAAACCTATGCCCAGTGGTCGACGGCATTCTGGCAATGGGCTCTGGCGTTGCCGCTCGCCAATCCGCCGCATCCGTTTCTCGATTGCAACAACCGTCCCATCTCAGCCGCGCAAACGGGCAATGTCTGGTTTTGGTCCGCACCCAGTCTGGCTCCCGACGGATCGCCGCTGGTCTGCAACCAGTCGGCGACGATCATTCCGGCCGGCAAAGCAATATTCCTGACCATGCTCGACATAGAAGCATCGTCGCTCGATAGTCCGCCTTTCTTCGCCACCACGGCAGTCGGCCAACAAGCAATCGCGCAAAAGTTCTTCAGCCGCATCGGCGATCTGTTCTGCACGATCGACAACGTCCCGATCAGCAATCTTCAGAATTACCACGCCCTCACGCAGCAATTCCACTTCCATGCCCCGACGCCATGGATTTTCAATAGCACTGGAGGAAACGGCACGTCGGTGGCCGATGGCTATTACCTGATGCTTCAACTGCCGCCCGGCTCGCACACGATTCATTACGGCGGAACGTTCCATTTGCTTGCCAACGATCTGTATCCGGGATCGGCGCCGGTTAACTTGCCGATGGACGTCACCTTGCTCGTCACGATGGGCAAATAGCGCTTGGCCGCATGCCCACGTGCCCGAAAATGCCACCACGAAAATTTCGTCGGTGACGCAATACGGCTGCGGGCGCGCTCGTCGTCGGCGAACGCCGAGCTATCGAGAGCGCGGTATCGACTGCCGCCTGTCAACGAAAAGCCCGGCTCGAGCCGGGCTCCAACGTCCGCAACGATCGACGGCGCTTACTCGAGCGCGCCCGAACCGAAGATCTCGGTCTGCACCCGCTCCGGCGCGACGCCGAGCGCGACGAGCGCGTCGCGCTGCTGCTTCATGAACGCGATCGGGCCGCAGACGTAGTAATCGGCATCCGGCACGAGCGCGTGACGCTCGAGCGCCGCCGTCGTGATCCGCCCTTCGCCGTCGTGATCGACGCCCGGCCGGTCGTTCGCGCCGACCTCTTCGTAGAACACCGCGCGCTTCACGTTCGGATGCGCGTCGGTCGTATCGTTCAACCAGTCGCGGAACGCGTGCACGCGCGCCGACCGGCAAGCGTGGACGAAGCGCACTTCACGCTCGCTGCCCGACGCGACGAGCGTCGTCGCCATCGACACCATCGGCGTGATCCCGACCCCGCCCGAGATCAGCACGACGGGCGTCGACGCATCGCGATTCAGCGCGAAGTCGCCCATCGGCGCGGTGACTTCGACGATCGAATCAACGTCGACGCCATCATGCATCAGCGTCGACACCTTGCCCGCCGGCACGTCCTCGCTGCGCCCCGCTTCGCGCTTGACCGAGATCCGCAGCCACTTGCCGTGCGGCGCGTCGGACAGGCTGTACTGGCGCGGCTGATCGACGCCCATGTCGCCGACGAAACGCTTCACCGAAATGTACTGACCCGGCTCGAACTCGGGCGCCGCGCCGCCGTCGGCCGGCGTCAGGCAGAACGACGTGATCTCGTCGCTCTCGCGCACTTTCTTCGCGACCTTAAACGGACGGAAGCCGCTCCATGCGGCGTTCTCGTACAGATTCGCCTCCGCGCCGATCAGGATCGTCGCGAGCTGGCCGTACGCGACGCGCCACGCTTCGAGCGTGTCAGGATCGACCGCGTCGCCGAGCACCTCGACGATCGACGCGAGCAGGTTCTCGCCGACGATCGGATAGTGCTCCGGCCGGATGTTGAGGCTCGCGTGCTTGTGCGCGATCCGCGACACCGCGCCGCCGAGCGCGCCGAGATTGTCGATGTTCGCCGCGTACGCGTAGACCGCCTTCGCGAGCGTCTCCGGCTGGCTGCCCGTCTTCTGGTGCGTCTGGTTGAAAACGTTCTTCAGCTCGGGATGGCGCCCGAACATCCGTTGATAGAAGTGCTTCGTGATCGTCGCGCCGTGCTCCGCGAGAACCGGTGCGGTCGCTTTCACTCGGGCCATCTGCTCGGCGGTCATCTGCGTCATGAAAGTATTCCTCCGTTAAACATTCTCAAACAATACATGTTTATGGGCGCGCCTCCGGCGGTCAAATTGTCGCACTTCGACACAACGGGTTAGCGATTGCAATGATGCGCATCAACGCGTTGAGCGCGCGCGCGTGCGGTCCCACAGCACGTCGGCGCCGCCCGCCGCACGGTTCAGCACGCGCGCGAGCACGAACAGCAGATCCGACAGCCGGTTCACGTAGCGGCGCGGCGGCGCGTTGAGCGCCTCGTGTGCACCGAGCGCGACGATCGAGCGCTCCGCGCGCCGGCACACGGTCCGGCACACGTGCGCGAGCGCCGCGCTGCGCGCGCCGCCCGGCAGGATGAACTCCTTCAGCGGCAACAGTTGCCCGTTGTAGTGCGCGAGCCAATCGTCGAGACGCGCGAGATGCGCGTCGGTGATCGCCGCGTGCCCCGGGATGCAGAGCTCGCCGCCCAGGTCGAACAGGTCGTGCTGGATCGTCGACAGCGCCGCGCGGATATCGCCCGGCAGCGGTTCGGCAAGCAGCACGCCAATCTGCGAATTCAATTCGTCGACGTCGCCGATCGCCGCGATCCGCGCGTCGTCCTTGCGCACGCGGCTGCCGTCGCCGAGGCCCGTCGTGCCGTCGTCGCCCGTGCGGGTCGCGATCTTGCTCAAGCGATTGCCCATTCGTGTCCCCATGGTCAGCGGCGGCGCGCGCCGCGTCGGTGAAATCGTCATTATCGCAGCCGCCTTGGCGGCGGCGCGCATGCTTTCGAGCGTAAAATGATCTGGCCGCCTCGCCGCGGCGCCTGCCATAAAGTAAAGTCCGCCCCCCAGGAGACTCGCGTGAACCACCCCGCCCCGCCGCATCGCCCGCTTCCCGCAGCGTTCGTCGACGCGCTCGCCGCCCGGTTCGCCTCGCGCATGTCGACTGCGGAAGCCGTGCGCGCCCATCACGGCCGCGACGAGTCTCCTTTCGATCCGCAACTGCCGGACGCCGTCGTGTTCGCGCACGCGGCCGACGACGTGCGCGACGCCGTCCTCCTCTGCGCGCGGCACGACGTGCCGCTGATCCCGTACGGCGTCGGCTCGTCGCTCGAAGGCCATCTGCTCGCCGTGCGCGGCGGCGTGTCGCTCGATCTGTCGGAGATGAACCGCGTGCTGTCGATCGACGCCGACGATCTGACCGCGACCGTCGAGCCCGGCGTCACGCGCCGCACGCTCAACGACGCGCTGCGCGACACCGGTCTCTTCTTTCCGATCGACCCGGGCGCAGACGCGAGCATCGGCGGAATGACCGCGACGCGCGCATCGGGCACGAACGCGGTGCGCTACGGCACGATGCGCGAGAACGTGCTCGGCCTCACCGTCGTGCTCGCGGACGGCCGCATCGTGAAGACCGGCACGCGCGCGCGCAAGTCGGCGGCGGGCTATGATCTCACGCGGCTTTTCGTCGGCTCGGAAGGCACGCTCGGCGTGATCACCGAAATCACGCTGCGATTGCATCCGCAACCCGAGGCGGTATCGGCCGCCGTGTGCGCATTCGAGTCGATGAGCGCCGCCGCGCGCACCGTGATCGAGACGATCCAGATCGGCGTGCCGATCGCGCGCGTCGAATTCGTCGACGCGCTCGCCGTGCGCGCGATCAATCGCAACGCGCATCTCGGGCTCGCCGAGGCGCCGACGCTCTTCTTCGAATTCCACGGCACGGAATCCGGCGTGCGCGAGCAGGCCCAGCAAGTCGAGGCGCTCGCCGCGCAGAACGGCGGCCAGGACTTCGAATGGGCGACGCGTCCCGAAGATCGCACGCGTCTCTGGTCCGCGCGCCATCACGCCTATTTCTCGATGCTGCAATTGAAGCCCGGCTGCCGCGCGGTGACGACCGACGTCTGCGTGCCGATCTCGCAGCTCGCCGCGTGCGTCGAGGAAACCGAGGTCGATCTGAACGCATCGTCGCTGCCGTGCCCGATCGTCGGCCACGTCGGCGACGGCAACTTCCACGTTGCGATCCTGATCGATCCTTCGAAGCCCGAAGAACTCGCCGAAGCCGAAGCGCTCAACGACCGGATCGTCGAGCGCGCGCTGCGGATGGGGGGCACCTGCACGGGCGAGCACGGCATCGGGCTGCACAAGATGCGCTTTCTCGCGGCCGAGCACGGCGAGAACGCGGTCGACGCGATGCGCGCGATCAAGCTCGCGCTTGATCCGAACAATCTGATGAATCCCGGCAAGATCTTCACGATCGACGCATGACGAAAACGAAGCCAGCGACGAGACCGGCGAACGACCTCGCGCCGTCCGTCGCGGACCAGGAGGAGACATGAACGCCCCCGCCGAACTGTCGGCCGATCTGCGCGCGCAGCGCCAGCGCGAAGTCGTGCAGGCGCTGATGGCCGTGCTGCCGACCCACTGCCTGCTGTACCGCGACGAGGACACGGCCGCGTACGAGTGCGACGCGCTTTCCGCATACCGCCGGCTGCCGCTCGCCGTCGTGCTGCCGGAGACCGAATCGCAGGTGCAGCGGATCGCGCAGATCTGCCGGCGGATGAACGTGCCGATCGTCCCGCGCGGCGCGGGCACGAGCCTGTCGGGCGGCGCGCTGCCGATCGGGCACGGCGTCGTGCTGTCGCTCGCACGCTTCACGCGGATCGTCGAAATCGATTCGTACGCGCGCACGGCGACGATCCAGCCGGGCGTGCGCAATCTAGCGATTTCCGAAGCCGCCGCACCATACGGGCTCTACTACGCACCCGATCCGTCGTCGCAGATCGCATGCACGATCGGCGGCAACGTCGCCGAAAACTCGGGCGGCGTCCATTGCCTGAAGTACGGGCTCACGTGCCACAACGTGCTGCGCGTGCGCGGCGTGACGAGCGACGGCGAGATCGTCGAGTTCGGCTCGCTCGCGCCCGACACGCCCGGCCTCGACCTGCTCGCCGTCACGATCGGCAGCGAAGGGATGTTCGTCATCGTCACCGAGGTCACGGTCAGGCTGATCCCGAAGCCGCAGGCCGCGCAACTCGTGATGGCGAGCTTCGACGACGTCGTCAAGGGCGGCGAGGCGGTCGCTGCGATCATCGCGTCGGGCATCATCCCCGCGGGCCTCGAGATGATGGACAAGCCGGCGACGCAGGCGGTCGAGGCGTTCACGCACGCGGGCTACGACCTCGACGCGGCCGCGATCCTCCTGTGCGAATCAGACGGCACGCCGGAAGAAGTCGCCGAGGAGATCGTGCGGATGACCGCGGTGCTGCGCGAGCACGGCGCGACGCGCCTCCAGATATCGCGCAGCGAGGCGGAGCGGCTGCGCTTCTGGTCGGGCCGCAAGAACGCGTTCCCGGCCGCGGGCCGCATTTCGCCCGACTATTACTGCATGGACGGCACGGTGCCGCGCCGCGCGATCGGGCCGCTCCTCGCGCGCATCGAGCAGATGGAGACGAAATACAGGCTGCGCTGCATCAACGTGTTCCATGCGGGCGACGGCAACATGCATCCGCTCATCCTGTTCAACGCGAACGATCCCGACGAGCTGCACCGCGCGGAAGCGTTCGGCGCGGACATCCTCGAGAGCTGCGTCGAATTCGGCGGCACGGTGACGGGCGAGCACGGCGTCGGCGTCGAGAAGCTGAATTCGATGTGCGTGCAGTTCTCGCGCGAGGAATGCGACGCGTTCTTCGCGGTCAAGCGCGCGTTCGATCCGCCCGAGCTGCTGAATCCGGACAAGGGGATTCCGACCCGCGCGCGCTGCGCCGAATACGGCCGGATGCACGTGCGCGGCGGGCTGCTGCCGCATCCGGACCTGCCGCGCTTCTGACGCTGCGCGCGGTCCAGGGCCTGATTGGGCGCACATGCCTTGCTGCCGCCATGCGGCCGGCAAGGCGTGTTCGCGAGCCCGTTTTTAGCGTGAACGCGCTCTAAGGGGTTCGCCCGAATGCGCGATTTCGCCACCCCGGTAAAATCGACCGAAACGAACAACGACACAGAACGCCATGGAAGAGGACGACATCGTCGCAGGCTGGGCGGCTCGCATCCGCGACGCCGCGGCGAGCGGCCGCGCGCTGCGCATACGCGGCGGCGGCACGAAGGACTGGTACGGCCAGGCGCTCGACGGGGAAATTCTCGACACGCGCGCGCATCAGGGCATCATGTCGTATGACCCGGCGGAGCTCGTCGTCACCGCGCGCGGGGGCACGCCGCTCGCCGAGCTCGAGGAAACGCTCGCCGAGCGCGGCCAGATGCTGCCGTTCGAGCCGCCGCACTTCGGGCGCGGCGCGACGATCGGCGGCGCGGTCGCGGCGGGCCTCGCCGGCCCGCGCCGCGCGACGACGGGCGCGCCGCGCGATTTCGTGCTCGGCGTGACGCTGCTGAACGGGCGCGGCGATGTCCTGCGCTTCGGCGGACAGGTCGTGAAGAACGTCGCGGGCTACGACGTGTCGCGCCTGATGGCGGGCTCGCTCGGCACGCTCGGGTTGATGCTCGATCTGTCGATCAAGGTGCTGCCCGTCCCCGCCGCCGAAGTCACGCTGAAATTCGACATGAGCGCAACCGACGCAGTCCGCAAGCTCAACGAATGGGCGGGCCGCCCGTTTCCGCTGTCGGCGAGCGCGTGGCGATACGGCACGCTCGTGCTGCGCCTGTCCGGCGCGGAGGCGGCCGTGAAGAGCGCGAAAACCGTGCTCGGCGGCGAAGTCGTCGACGCGGTCGAGGCCGAGCGCTTCTGGGACGGCGTGCGCGAGCAGAGCGATCCGTTCTTCTCGTCGCTCGCGCCGGGCCACGCGCTGTGGCGCCTGTCGCTGCCGTCGATCACTGAGCCGATGCAACTGCCCGGCACGCAGATGATGGAATGGGGCGGCGCACAGCGCTGGTGGATCACGGACGCCGACGCGCAGACGGTGCGGATGAGCGCGAAGCAGGCGGGCGGCCACGCGACGCTCTTTCGCGCGAGCGGAAGCTACGACCGCAGCGCGGGCGTGTTCACGCCGCTGCCCGCGCCGCTGATGAAAATCCACCGCGGCCTGAAGACCGCGTTCGATCCGGCGCGCATCTTCAACCGCGGCCGGCTCTACCCCGATCTCTAAAGTGCGATGCAGACGAACCTCGCCGATTTCATCCGCAATACGCCCGACGGCGACGACGCCGACGCGATCTTGCGCAAGTGCGTGCACTGCGGCTTCTGCACCGCGACCTGCCCGACCTATCAACTGCTCGGCGACGAGCTCGACGGCCCGCGCGGACGCATCTATCTGATCAAGCAGATGCTCGAAGGCGCGGACGTCACGCGCAGCACGCAGCAACATCTCGATCGCTGCCTCACGTGCCGAAGCTGCGAGACGACCTGCCCGTCCGGCGTCGAGTACGGCCGGCTCGTCGACATCGGCCGCAAGGTCGTCGAGACGAAAGTGTCGCGGCCGCTGTCGCAGCGGCTCACGCGGCGCCTGCTCGCGAGCTTCGTGCCGAACGCCGCCGTGTTCGCGCCCGTGATGCGGCTCGGCCAGCACGTGCGGCCGCTGCTGCCGAAGCGGCTGCGCGACAAGGTGCCGCCGCGCGCACGCCTCCTTGCGTGGCCGACCGCGCAGCGCGAGCGCCGCGTGCTGATGCTCGCAGGCTGCGTGCAGCCGTCGATGATGCCGAACATCAACATCGCGACCGCGCGCGTGCTCGACGCGCTCGGCATCGAAACGGTGGTCGCGCCCGAAGCCGGCTGCTGCGGCGCGATCCGGCTGCACCTCGGCTATCACGACGAAGCGCTCGACGACGCGCGCCGCAACATCGACGCATGGTGGCCGCACGTCGAGCGCGGCGTCGAGGCGATCGTGATGAACGCGTCCGGCTGCGGCGCGACGGTGCTGGAATACGCGCACCTGCTGCGCGGCGACCCGGCTTACGCGGACAAGGCGCGCCGCATCGTTGCGCTGACGAAGGATCTGTCCGAGCTGCTCGGCGGCTTCGAGGCCGAGCTGATCGCGCTCACGCGCCGGCGCGGGATCCATACGGTCGCCTATCATCCGCCGTGCACGCTGCAGCACGGCCAGCAGTTGCGCGGCAAGGTCGAGCGGCTGCTGGAAGCGCTCGGCATCGAAGTGCGCCTGCCTGCCGACAGCCATCTGTGCTGCGGCTCGGCGGGCACCTACTCGCTCACGCAGCCGTCGCTCGCGTACAAGCTGCGCAAGCAGAAGCTCGCGAAGCTGCAGGCGACCGAGCCGCAGATGATCGTCTCGGCGAACATCGGCTGCATCGCGCATCTGCAAAGCGGCACGCAAGTGCCCGTCGTGCACTGGGTGCAGCTCGTCGAAAACCTGCTGTACGGTTGACTCGGCGCGGCCGATGCGCCGCGCGCCGCTTCGCGCGCGCCGGTTGTCCGTATAATCTCCGCATCCGTCGCGCGCAGCGGCACGCCGCCCGGCGCACGCCCCACGTTTCGTCCGTCCCGACATGTCCGATCTCGCCGCCCGCCTCGCCTCCGTTCATCACCGCATCGAAGACGCCGCGCGCGCGGCCGGACGCGAGCCGCGCGCAGTCACGCTGCTCGCGGTGTCGAAGACGTTTCCCGCCGACGCGGTGCGCGCCGCGCATGCGGCCGGCCAGCGCGCGTTCGGCGAGAACTATGTGCAGGAGGCGATCGACAAGATCGATTCGCTCGCCGATCTGCGCACCGAGCTCGAATGGCATTTCATCGGTCCGCTGCAGTCGAACAAGACGCGGGCCGTCGCCGAGCGCTTCGACTGGGTGCACACGATCGACCGGCTGAAGATCGCGCAGCGCTTGTCCGAGCAGCGGCCCGCGCACCTGCCGCCTCTCGATGTCTGCGTGCAGGTGAACATCAGCGGCGAGGCGTCGAAGAGCGGCGCCGCGCCCGCGGACGCCGCCGAGCTCGCACGCGCGGTCGCCGCGCTGCCCGCGCTGCGGCTGCGCGGATTGATGACGATTCCCGAGCCGGCGCACGACCCCGATGCGAAGCGCGCGCCGCATCGCGCGCTGCATGCGCTCCTCGAACGACTGCGCGCCGACGGGCTCGCGCTCGACACGCTGTCGATGGGCATGTCGGACGATCTCGAGGCCGCCGTCGCCGAAGGCGCGACGATCGTCCGGATCGGCGCCGCGATCTTCGGCGCGCGCGACTATTCCCACTGAACCGTCACTTCTCCAAACGACCTCATCATGAAAATCGCATTCATCGGCGGCGGCAACATGGCAGCCGCGTTGATCGGCGGACTCGTCAAGCGCGGCGTTCCGGCAGGCAGCCTGCTCGCCGTCGACGTCAACGAAGATGCGCGCAAGCGTGCGGAAGCGCAGTTCGGCGTGCGCACGGCCGCCGCGATCGACAGCGCGCTCGCCGGCTACGACGCGATCGTGCTCGCCGTGAAGCCGCAGGTGCTGAAGGACGTCGCGGCCGCGCTCGCGCCGCATCTGTCGACGCAGCTCGTCGTCAGCATCGCGGCCGGGATTCGCGGCGCCGACCTGTCGCGCTGGCTCGGCGGCTACCCGCGCGTCGTGCGCACGATGCCGAACACGCCGGCGCTCGTCGGCCTCGGCGTGACCGGCCTCTCGGCGCTGCCGGACGTCGACGCGGCGGGCCGCGATCTCGCGTCGAAGGTGCTTGGCGCGGTCGGCGAGGCCGTCTGGTTCGACGACGAATCGCAGCTCGACGCCGTCACCGCGATCTCGGGCAGCGGCCCCGCATACGTGTTCTATTTCATCGAGGCGCTGCAGGAAGCGGCGCGCCAGCTCGGGATGAACGACGAGCAAGGCCGCGCGCTCGCGGTCGCGACGTTCGCGGGCGCCGCGCAGCTCGCGGTGCGGTCGGGCGAGCCAGCGAGCGTGCTGCGCGAGCGCGTGACGTCGAAGGGCGGCACGACGGCGGCTGCGCTCGCGTCGTTCGACGCACAGGGCGTGAAGGAAGCGATCGTGCGCGGCGTGCTCGCCGCGCAGGCGCGCGCGAAGGAAATGGGCGACGAGCTCGGCGCGGCGTAATCGGTGGTTCGTCGAGCTCGGGCGCGATCTACTCCGTCCGAGCTCGACCGGCGGGCGATGTCCCCGCCTTTTTCGGACGGCAAGCCCTCGGTTCGATAACGGGCGCACCGGTTCCCGCTCGCGTAACGCTTGCGATAAGCGCTCGACGCTTCCTCCTCGGTGTCTCCACTTTCCGCTTTGCTCCTGACGCGCCGGCAACGCCATACGCCTCGCGGCACCGAGCATCGTGCGGCCGTGCTGATCCTGCAGTCGATCTCGGACGCCGATCCGTCGTCACGCCGCACGCCGCCGCGCTACATGACATGACGCGCTGCCTCGCGATGTCACGCTGCTTACAGCGCCGGTAGCTCACCGCGCATCGCGACGCATCCGGAATCCGCATACTGTCTCGACGCGATTGCCCCGCAATTGCCCATCCTGCACGCGCGCGTCGACGGCTGCCGCAGCGCAACCGCGTACAGCCGGTTCCGCCACGCGTCGCGCACGCTCACAGTCGATATCGCGCATCGATTTCGCGGAAATCGGCCCGGGGTTATTCGGGTTTTCGGCAGAATTAAAATATGAATTGTCGACAATATTCGACAAATATCTTCATCAATAAACACAATCCACCTGCAAGCAATTCATTTTAAATTGAATTTTTTCCAATAAATTGTCAGCCAGAATATTCACGGAAGGCGTTACGGATCACAATCAAACACTAAATATCCTCTATCAAACATCGTCCGCGAGAACGGAACGCGACACCCATGACATCCTGTCCAGAATCACGGCAAAACTCGGCTTCGATTACTTCTTTTACGGAACGTATTCCGACATCGACAGACAGGAAAGTCCGGTCAAGACGATCTCGAATTACCCGACGGCCTGGCAAGAAAAGTACAAGTCATCCGAATACATCCGAGCCGATTCGATCGTGCAGCACTGCGGGCACTGCCTGATTCCGCTGCGGTGGCACGACGGCATCCGCCACTCCCGCGAACAGCGGAACTTCATGGAAGACGCTCTCGGTCACGGGCTCGTCGCGGGCGCGAATTTTCCGGTGCATTCGAGGCATGGCGAGGCCGGCATATTGAGTCTCGCGTCGCGCTCGGCCGGCGGAACGACGAGCCTGTCCGCGAAACATGCGCCGACGACCTTCGCGCAAAGAGCGCTCGCCGCTGCTTTCGTTCGCGAAGACATGGAGCGCATTTCGAACCGGCCGGACCATGAGCCGGCCGCGCCATTGACCCATCGCAAATTCGAATGTCTGAAATGGATCGCCGCCGGAAAATCGAGCTGGGAAATCGCAATGATACCCGGTATATCGGAGAACGGCGTGCTTTATCACATGAAGAAATTGATGGCGAAATTCGATGTTCAATCGAGGCATCTCGCCGTATTGAAAGCGATGGCCTCCGGTGTGGTGTAAATGAATTTCGACGATCGGCCGATTTCCGCCGAAAGCCCTATATCGGCAGGCCATTTGACTGAGCAGACAATCATCAATTAGAGTGAGGCGATCCCTCTCGTTGCCCCAATATCGGATCGGCGAAATGATCAGCTATGTCGGTGGATTGGTGTTGCTGGCAGCAGTGCTGCACGCGTCATGGAATGCGATTCTGCACAGCAACCGGGATCGCTTCCTGTCGATGACGTGGATGAGCATCGGAATCGCCGCCGTCGCGATCGTCTTCGTCGCGTTCCTGCCCGCTCCCGCCGCTCCGTCCTGGCCGTACATCGTCGCTTCGGGGTTCGTCCACATCGGCTACAACCTGAGCCTCGTCTATGCGTATCGGCACGGCGATCTCGGCGAGGCTTATCCGATCGCCCGCGGTTCGTCCCCGCTCCTCGTCACGCTCGGCGCGGCGCTCTTCGCCGGCGAGCGTCTCGGCACGCTTCACGTGATCGGCATCGCACTGGTTTCGGTCGGGATCATCAGTCTCGCGTGGCAGCGCAGCAAGGTGTCGTACGCGAACGCCGCAGCGGCGCTGCTGACGGGCGTCACGATCGCGCTATACACCGTCATTGACGGCATCGGCGTGCGCCTGTCCGGCGATTCGACCTCATATGTCGCGTTGACTTTCGTGTTCTATGCGTTGATGCCCGTCGTGTTCGTGATGAACCGGGGCTGGAGCGCGCTGAGGGCGCCCAGGATCGACATCGGCTCGTCGGTCGCCGGCGGGATCGTGTCGATCGTCGCGTACGGCATCGTCGTGTGGGCGATGCAATTCGGCGCGATGGGCGCGGTGTCCGCGATCCGGGAAACGAGCGTCGTGTTCGCCGTGCTGATCGGCCGGATCTTCCTGAACGAACAGGTTACCGCGAAGCGATTTGTATCCTGCATCGTGATCGCGACCGGTGCGATTTGCATTAGCGCTTGAGATTGCGCGCACGATGAAAGCCGATCAATCTCCTGGCATCCTGGCGACGCACCGCACGCCCGACGCCACGCTCGATGTCATTCGACGCGAGTTCCCGGGCCCGGTCGATCTCTCGGGCCCGCATGCAACCCTCCGCGGCGCCGGGCATGCGAAGGTCCTGCTGACCGTCGGCCGGATCGGCGCCACCCGGGACGCGACGACGCGGCTGCCGAACCTGTCTTTGATCTGCTGCTGCGGCTCGGGATTCGGACGTGTCGATCTCGCCGCCGCGCGCGATCGCGGCATTGTCGTCGCCCACTGCCCTGACGCCAATGCGCCGGCAGTCGCGAAATTCGCGATCTGCCTGCTGTTGGCATGCGTGCGACAGCTTCCCGATCTGCATCGATTCGTCGCCGGCGGGAACTGGGGAGTCGCGCGCCCGATCCCGTTCGCCGGCGGACGCGGCCTTGCCGGCGCATGCGTCGGCGTCGTCGGTTTCGGTGCGATCGGACGACGGATATCATCGCGACTCGTCGCGATGGAAGCGCAAGTCGGCTACACCGCATTGCGGGCGAAGCCCGAGTCGGCGCTCCCGTTCTTTTCCACCACGCTCGACCTCGCGCAATGGGCCGATCATCTCGTCGTCGCGTGTCGGGCGGACGAGCGCAACCGCGGCCTCGTCGTCCGTGACGTCATCGATGTGATCGGGCCGGCCGGGGCCACCGTCAACATCGCCCGCGGCTCGCTCGTCGACGAAGCCGCGCTGATCGGCGCGCTGTCCGAACAAAGACTCGGCTGGGCCGGGCTCGACGTATTCGCCGACGAGCCGAACGTCGCCGAAGGCTTGCGGCGCCTGCCGAACGTCACCCTCACGCCGCACGTTGCGGCGGAGACGCAAGAACCCCAGCATGCGGTCGCGAGGATGGCGCTCGAGAACGTCAGGCCGCATGTTGCCGGGGTGCCGGTGCCCTACCCGGTTCGATCGATCGCGGAACGCACGCGAAACTGAAGCGGATATTGCGCCATGCGCCGATGGATTCGCTCGAACGAAGGGGACCGGGCGATGCGGATGCCGGGCGAGGTCATCGCCGATCCTTGAGGCCGCGCGTATGCCGTTAAAGCGATTCTCATGGATCGCGAAGACGCAGATGCGGCATTGGACTCGAGCCTGGTCTCGGTCTCGGATGCGGATGGGAGGTGTCAGGAATTGCGTGTGCTGAGGCCGGTTAAAAATCTCAGTTGACGGCGGCAGTGAACTGCTCGCCGAACAGGATGGCGAACTGATCGACAGCTTCCTTCAGATTCGCAATCACCCTCGACACCCTTGCCGTTCGGCTAACACTTCCCCTTGCCGGGCGCATCCAAAAAAGAAAGCGGCCCAACAGAGCCGCTTTCGGACCCGTGCCGCACGGGCAAGCGCCCGCCGACGCGAGCCTACAGCACAGTCAGCGCGTAGTGCGCGACGATCCCCGCGAACAGCGCGCCGCCAAGCCAATTGTTGTGCTTGAACGCGGCGAAGCACGCCATCCGCTCGCGGTCCTTGATCAGCGTGTAGTGATAGATCGAGCAGCCGACCGCGGCCACCCAGCCCGCCCAGTACGGCCAGCCGAAATGCAGCGTCGCGCCGACCCACACGTAGATGCCGAGCATCGCCGCGTAGCAGAGCATGATCGCGAGCACGTCGTGGCGACCGAACGTGATCGCCGACGTGCGCATGCCGATCTTCAGGTCGTCGTCGCGATCGACCATCGCGTACGCGGTGTCGTACGCGACCGACCAGCAGACGTTCGCCACCAGCATCATCCATGCGATCGTCGGCACCGTATCCTGCACGGCCGCGAACGCCATCGGGATCCCAAAGCCGAACGCGATGCCAAGGTACGCCTGCGGAATCGCGAAGAAGCGCTTCATGAACGGATAGGTCGCCGCGACGAACACCGCGACGACCGATAATTCCTTCGTCAGCGTATTGAGCGGCAGGATCAGCAGGAACGACACGAGCGCGAGACCGACGGCAATCGCGATTGCCTCCCACGCGCGGATCTTGCCCGACGTGAGCGGCCGGTCGGCGGTGCGCTTCACGTGGCGGTCGAAATCGCGGTCCGCGTAGTCATTGATCGCGCAACCGGCCGAGCGCATCAGCAGCGTGCCGAGCGCGAAAATGACGACGAGCGACGGCGCCGGATGGCCGTCGGACGCGATCCACAGCGCGTTCAGCGTCGGCCAGAGCAGCAGCAGGCTGCCGATCGGCTTGTCCATCCGGATCAGCCGCAAATAGAGAGGGAAACGGGCGAGCATCGGGGCGAACGGGCGGGAGCCCGGAAACGTAACCCCGGCATTGTAGAACCGCACGGGATTTGCGGCAAAAATGCAAGCCTTGCGCTTTTGCCCCTTTTTTGCGTTCCTTTGCGCGCTGCTCGCCGGCCCCATTCGAAATGCAGGCGGCGCAAACACGTCCGCGCCGGCGGATCACTTCGTCGCTTCGTCGTTTCGGCGTTTCGGCGTTTCGGCGTTTCGGCGTTTCGGCGTTTCGGCGTTTCGGCGTTTCGGCGTTTCGGCGTTTCGGCAGCCAGCGCCTCGACCACGACGCCGACAGCGCCGCCCCATCCAGCCCCGCGCGAAAGCTACTGCTCGCCGCCCGAACCGAGTTTGTCGACGACCGCATCCTCCGGCCGCAGCACGCGGCCGCCATGCGTGCGCGGCGCCATCGCGGCCACCGGCCGGCCGCTGCGCCGCTCGACGAGGCGCAAATGACGCTCGCCCGCCGCGAACAGTTGCGACTCGCCCCACTGCCGCAGCGCGACGACGACCGGAAAGAGCGCGCGCCCCTTGTCGGTCAGCACGTACTCCTGGTACGTGGAGCCGTCGGACGCGGGCGCCGCCGCGAGCACGCCCGAATCGACGAGCGTCTTCAGCCGGTCGGCGAGCATGTTGCGCGCGATGCCAAGGTTGCGCTGGAATACGGTGAAACGGCGCACGCCGTCAAACGCGTCGCGCACGATGAGGAGCGACCAGCGATCGCCGATCGCGTCCACCGCGCGCGCGACGGGGCAGTCGTCGGCGCTCATGTCTCTACGTCGGGCCATGGCTTGCGGGAATCGGGAAAGTCTTGAAGTGCGGCGCCGAGCCGCGCGCATTGCAGACGATGAGTTGCATTCTAAAACCGTCGACGCGGCTCGCCAATCGCCGCGCGAGCGTCGGGCCACGACGCGTTCTCGCGCGTGCCGGTCCCGAATCCGGCGCGCCGCCCATGCGAAAGAGCCTCCCGCGGCCGGGCCGCGAGAGGCTCTCATCGAGTCGATCGGGATCGAAATCGGGATTCGGGCCGGCTCGGCGCCGGCCTCCCGAGCACGCGCCGCTCAGGCGAGCAGCGAGCGCAGCATCCACGCGGTCTTCTCGTGCGTCTGCAGCCGCTGCGTCAGCAGATCGGCGGTCGGCTCGTCGCTGGCCGCGTCGGCGTCCGGGAAGATCGTCCGCGCAGTGCGCACGACGGCCTCGTGCCCCTCGACGAGCTGGCGGATCATGTCCTCGGCGGCCGGCACGCCGTCCGCCTCGGGAATCGACGACAGCTTCGCGAATTCGCGATACGTGCCCGGCGCGACGACGCCGAGCGTGCGGATGCGCTCCGCGACGAGATCGACGGCGAGCCATAGCTCGTTGTACTGCTCCTCGAACATCAGGTGCAGCGTGTTGAACATCGGGCCCGTCACGTTCCAGTGGAAGTTGTGCGTCTTCAGGTACAGCGTGTACGTGTCGGCGAGCAGACGGGACAACCCTTCCGCGATCTTCTTGCGATCCTTGTCGCTGATGCCGATGTTGATTTGAGTTGCGTTGCTTTTCTTGGCCATCCTCGAGACTCCTTGTCCGATGGTTCGAACCGGCGAAAATGCATCGAAAAATCCGCATGCCGAATGCGACATGCGCGTTTGCGACATGCGCGTTTGCGACATGCGCGTTTGCGACATGCGCGTTCGGGCCGCACAAGTTTAGCTTAGATCGCGATCGGGCAATTTGCGCGAATCGGATGAGCGCTCAACCGCCCGCGACAGCCACGATGTGATGCGCGGCCTGAGCGATCAGCACGGCCGCGCCGCCGCCCGCGATCGCGAAGCCGACCAGCCGCCGCAACGCGACGGCGCGCGCGCGCCTGGCCGGCGCAGCGAGCGCCACGCGCACGTCGAGCACCATTTGCGTCATGACCGTCACTCCTTGAAACGATATCGGCGGCCCGGAGGGAGACGGCCGGTCCTGCGACCGGCCGTCTCCCGTTCCGTTGCCGCGTCAGCGGCACGATGCCGCGATCACGCGAGATCGAAGCGGTCGAGGTTCATCACCTTGTTCCAGACCGCGACGAAGTCGCGCACGAACTTCTCCTGCGCGTCCGCGCTGCCGTAGACCTCGGCCAGCGCGCGCAACTGCGAGTTCGAGCCGAACACGAGGTCGACGCGCGTGCCCGTCCACTTGACCTGCCCCGTTGCGCGGTCGCGCCCTTCGAACACGTCGTTCGCGGCCGACACGGGCTTCCACTCCGTGCCCATGTCGAGCAGGTTCGCGAAGAAGTCGTTGGTCAGCGCTCCCGGACGCGCGGTGAACACGCCGTGCTTCGCATCCCCGACGTTCGCGCCCAGCACGCGCAGGCCGCCCAGCAGCACCGTCATCTCCGGCGCGGTCAGCGTCAGCAACTGCGCCTTGTCGACCAGCAGCACCTCGGCCGGAATCGTGAACTTGCCCTTCAGGTAGTTGCGGAAACCGTCCGCAACCGGCTCGAGCACGGCCATCGCTTCGACGTCGGTCTGCTCCTGCAACGCATCCATGCGGCCCGGCGCGAACGGCACCGTCACCGCGTGGCCCGCGTTCTTCGCAGCCTGCTCGACGCCAGCCGCACCGGCCAGCACGATCAGGTCGGCGAGCGACACCTTCTTGCCGCCCGTCTGCGCATCGTTGAACGCGCTGCGGATGCCTTCGAGCGTCTCGAGCACCGTCGCGAGCCGCGCGGGCTGGTTCGCTTCCCAGTCCTTCTGCGGCGCGAGGCGAATGCGCGCGCCGTTCGCGCCGCCGCGCTTGTCGGAACTGCGGAACGTCGACGCCGACGCCCATGCCGTCGACACCAGTTGCGACACGGACAGCCCCGACGCGAGAATCTTGCCCTTCAGCGCGGCGACGTCGGCGTCGTCGATCAGCTTGTGGTCGACGGCCGGAATCGGGTCCTGCCACAGCAGTTCCTCGGCCGGCACTTCCGGGCCGAGATAGCGCGCGCGCGGCCCCATGTCGCGGTGCGTCAGCTTGAACCATGCGCGCGCGAACGCGTCGGCGAACTGGTCGGGGTTCTCGTAGAAGCGGCGCGAGATCTTCTCGTACGCAGGATCGAAGCGCAGCGACAGATCGGTCGTCAGCATCGTCGGCAAACGCTTCTTCGACGGATCGAACGGATCGGGAATCACCGCGTCGGCGCCCTTCGCGACCCATTGGTGCGCGCCGGCCGGACTCTTCGTCAGCTCCCATTCGTAGCCGAACAGATTCGCGAAGAAGCCGTTGCTCCACTGCGTCGGCGTGGTCGTCCACACGACTTCCAGCCCGCTCGTGATCGCATCCGCGCCCTTGCCCGAGCCGAAACGGCTCTTCCAGCCGAGGCCCTGCTCGTCGAGCCCGGCCGCTTCAGGCTCGGGACCGACGAGCGACGCGTCGCCCGCGCCGTGAGTCTTGCCGAACGTGTGCCCGCCCGCGATCAGCGCGACCGTTTCTTCGTCGTTCATCGCCATCCGCGCGAACGTCTCGCGAATGTCGCGCGCGGCGGCGACCGGATCGGGGTTGCCGTCCGGACCTTCGGGGTTCACGTAGATCAGGCCCATCTGCACGGCGGCGAGCGGGCTCTCGAGGTCGCGGTCGCCCGAGTAGCGGCTGTTCGGGCCGCCGCTCAGCTCCAGCCAGATCTTTTCCGAGCCCCAGTAGACGTCCTCGGGCTCCCACGTGTCCGCACGGCCGCCGGCAAAGCCGAAGGTCTTGAAGCCCATCGATTCCAGCGCGACGTTGCCGGTCAGGATCAGCAGGTCGGCCCACGAAATGTTGCGGCCGTACTTCTGCTTGATCGGCCATAGCAGCCGGCGCGCCTTGTCGAGGTTCGCGTTGTCGGGCCAACTGTTGAGCGGCGCGAAGCGCTGCTGACCTTCGCCCGCGCCGCCGCGGCCGTCGGCCGTGCGGTACGTGCCCGCGCTGTGCCACGCCATGCGGATGAACAAGCCGCCATAGTGGCCGAAGTCGGCCGGCCACCAGTCCTGCGACGTGGTCATCAGCGCATGGAGATCCTTCTTCACGGCCGCGAGGTCCAGCTTCTCGAACGCTTCCGCGTAGTCGAAATCCTTGTCCATCGGATCGGACAGGGACGAGTGCTGATGCAGGATCTTCAGGTCCAGTTGATTGGGCCACCAGTCCTGGTTCGACGTGCCGCTGCCCGCGGTGTGATGGAACGGGCACTTCGCTTCATTCGACATGCGATTTCTCCTTTGTTCGGGTACGCCCACGCGGCCCGGCGTCGAAGCCGGACACCGTTCGTGGAGCGTCATTGCGGGGCAAAAAACAGGTTGATCCCTCCTGCGTACGACGCGGCGAATGGTTCGGAAACGCGAGCCGGCATGCGGCGGCGCTCAGCCGCCATATGCGCGGTCCGCCAGGTAAGCGAACGCAATCGGACACAGGCTCCGGATGGCAGCCCTGGCACGATTGACGACCGTCATGCGCGGCGCGATGTTCCGCCGCGCGCGCTGCAATGCCGATTGCATCATGACATCCTCCTTTGACGCTTGCGCTAACCGTCCGGATCGGCCGGCGGCGCCGCGCCGATCCATGCAGAGGATTCTATATAAAACTATTGAAAATTAAAATTTAATAAATTTTATCTATTCTATAGGTAAAAATAAACGGAGCCGCAAGGCCCCGTTCATGCGCGGCGTACGACCGGTCGCACGCGCTGCGCTTCAATTCACCGTCGCCGGGATGTCGAGCTTCGATACGCCGGGCAGCTCGCACGCGGTGATCGCCTCGCTGATTGCGTCGATCGCCGGCATCCGCGTGAAGCTCTTGCGCCAGACGAGCACGACACGCCGATCCGGCACCGGGTCCTCGAACGGCACGTACGACAGCAGTTCGGCATCCGGGCCGTTCGCATGCGGCCCCACTTCGGCGACCGACATTCGCGGCAGCACCGTGATCCCGACGCCGCTCGCGACCATATGGCGGATCGTCTCGAGCGACGAACCCTCGAAAGTCTTCTGGATCCCGTCCGCGGTCTGCGAGAAGTGCATCAGTTCGGGGCACACGCCGAGCACGTGATCGCGGAAGCAATGGCCGTTGCCCAGCAACAGCATCGTCTCCTGCTTCAGGTCGGTCGCGTCGATCTTGCGGCGCGCCTCCCACGGGTGCCCGGCCGGCAGCGCGACGACGAACGGCTCGTCGTACAGCGGCCGCACCATCAGGCCCGTTTCGGGAAACGGCAGCGCCATGATCGCCGCGTCGATCTCGCCCTGCTTCAGCAATTCGAGCAGCTTGAGCGTGTAGTTCTCCTGCAGCATCAGCGGCATCTGCGGCACCCGGCGGATCATCTGCTTGACGAGCGTCGGCAGCAAATAGGGGCCGATCGTATAGATCACGCCGAGCCGGAACGGCCCGATGAGCGGGTCCTTGCCCTGCTTCGCGATCTCCTTGATCGCGAACGTCTGCTCGAGCACGCGCTGTGCCTGCGTGACGATCTGGTCGCCGATCGGCGTCACGCTCACCTCGCTCGCGCCGCGCTCGAAGATCTGCACGTTCAGCTCGTCTTCCAGCTTCTTGATCGCCACCGACAGCGTCGGCTGGCTGACAAAGCAGGCCTCGGCCGCCCGGCCGAAATGGCGTTCGCGCGCGACCGCGACGATGTACTTCAGTTCAGTAAGCGTCATTGCGGGTTAATCAATCATTTCATGACGATAGATTAAATTTATACACCGGTTGGGCCGATTCGCCAACCTTCGTCGACAAGATCTCCACTGTTGCGCCGCGCAACGAACGCCGCTCGAAAGCCGCTCGCCGCGTGCTCAGGCCTTCAGGTACTGCTCGCGCGCGCCGAGCCAGCGCGCGAGGTGCTGCGCGACGACGTCCGGGTAGCCGGCGAAGAGGCGCGCGGCCGCCTCCCGCGCCGGCTCGATCAGCCAGCCGTCGTTCTCGAGATCCGCGAAGCGCAGCATCGCCGCGCCCGACTGGCGCGCGCCGAGGAACTCGCCGGGGCCGCGGATCTCCAGGTCGCGGCGCGCGATCTCGAAGCCGTCGGTCGTCTCGCGCATCGTCTTCAGGCGTGCGCGGCCCGCGATCGACAACGGTCCGCTGTACATCAGCACGCACACCGACGCGGCGGTACCGCGCCCGACCCGCCCGCGCAGCTGGTGCAACTGCGCGAGCCCGAAGCGCTCCGCATGCTCGATCACCATCAGCGACGCGTTCGGCACGTCGACGCCGACTTCGATCACCGTCGTCGCGACGAGCAATTGCACGTCGTTGCGCGAGAACGCGTCCATCACCGCGGCCTTCTCCGCAGGCGCGAGCCGGCCGTGCACGAGTCCGACCTTCAGCTCCGGCAGCGCGGCGGCGAGCGTCTCGTAAGTCTCGACGGCTGTCTGGAGCTGCAGCGTCTCGCTTTCCTCGATGAGCGGGCATACCCAGTACACCTGGCGGCCCGCGAGCGCCGCCTCGCGCACGCGGCCGATCACCTCGTCGCGCCGCGCGTCGGCTACGAGCCGCGTCAGGATCGGCGTGCGGCCGGGCGGCAGCTCGTCGATCGTCGATACGTCGAGGTCCGCGTAGTACGTCATCGCGAGCGTGCGCGGGATCGGCGTCGCCGACATCATCAGCTGGTGCGGCTGGAAGCCCGCCGCGCCGTCGGCCGCGTTCGCCGCCTTCGCGCGCAGCGCGAGCCGCTGCTCGACGCCGAAGCGGTGCTGCTCGTCGACGATCACGAGCCCGAGCCGCGCGAACTCGACCGTGTCCTGGATCATCGCGTGCGTGCCGATCACGAGCCGCGCGGTGCCGAGCGCGGCCGCCTCGAGCGCCGCGCGCTTCTCCTTCGCCTTCAGGCTCCCGGCGAGCCACGCGACCGACACGCCGAGCGGCTCGAGCCAGCCGCGCAGCTTGCGCGCGTGCTGCTCGGCGAGGATTTCGGTCGGCGCCATCAGCGCGGCCTGGTAGCCGGCGTCGATCGCCTGCGCGGCGGCGAGCGCTGCGACGACCGTCTTGCCGCTGCCGACATCGCCTTGCAGCAGGCGCTGCATCGGGTGCGGCTGCGTGAGATCGCGCGCGATCTCGGCGACGACGCGCTCCTGCGCGGCCGTCAGCCGGAACGGCAGCGCCGCGTAGAGGCGCGCCGACAACGACGCGCCGTCGTCGCGCGCGCGGCGCGGCATCGCGGGCGCGGCGCGCGTGCGGCGCTCTTCGTGCGCGCGCTTGAGCGACAGCTGCTGCGCGAGCAGCTCGTCGAACTTGATTCGCGTCCACGCCGGGTGCGTGCCGTCGATGAGGGCCGTCTCGTCCGCGCCGACGCCGGGGTGATGAAGGAGGCGCACCGCGTCGGCGAGCGGCGGCACGTCGAGCGGCGCCAGATACGCGCGCGCGACTTCGGGCGGCAGCAGCTCGGGCAGCGGCGTGCGCGTGAGCGCGTTGTCGATCGCCTTGCGCAGATACGCCTGCGACACGCCCGCCGTGCTCGGATAAACGGGTGTCAGCGCCTGCGGCAGCGGCGCGTCCGCTTCGACGACCTTGACCGTCGGATGCACCATCTCCAGGCCGAAGAAGCCGCCGCGGACGTCGCCGCGCACGCGCAGCCGCTGACCGACCGCCATCTGCTTGACCTGCGAGCCGTAGAAGTTCAGGAAGCGAAGCACGAGTTCGGCGTCCGATTCGTCGCGCAGCTTCACGAGCAATTGGCGGCGCGGGCGATAGGCGATCTCGTTGTCGAACACGACGCCTTCCGTCTGCGCGATCTCGCCCGGCAGAAGCTCGCGGACCGGCGTGAGCGTCGTTTCGTCCTCGTAGCGCATCGGCAGATGCAGCACGAGGTCGATGTCGCCCGTGAGGCCGAGCTTCGCGAGCTTGTCGGCGGTCTTGACGGGCTTCGGTGCGGTCTTTGCGCCGGCCGCGTCGGCGGAGGATTTCGATGTGGATTTCGCCGCGCGCGTCGCAGGCTTCGCCGTTGCGGCCGGCGCGTCGTCGCGATCGGCCTGTGCCGCCTGTGCCGCCTGCGCGGCGGCCGGCACGACACGGCCGTCGGCCGTGCGGCCGCGCGGCGAGGCCGCACGCGGCCGCGATCGCGCGCCGACGGCGGCGTCGAATTCGGCCGGGGCCGCCGCGCGCGGCGCCTGCGCCACATCGGCCGCATCAGCCGCATCAGCCGCATCGCGCACGCCGTCGGCTCGCGCGGCGTCCGCCCCGCTCGACGCCCGACGACTGCCGCCCGACGCCCGCCCACCTCGCGCGGCCCCCGCGCCCTGCGCATCGCGCGTTTCACTCGCGCCCGCGCTCGTCCCGTCCCGCGCCGCGCCGCGCACGGCGGCGCCCGGCGCGGCGTCTTCGGCGAAGGCGTCGGCTTCGACTGGATCGGCAACGGAATGGCGAACGGGCACTGGCATCGGGTAGAAGGCTAGCAAGTACAATAGCGGCTTTCACGCCGCACGAACGAGCGACGCCGGCAAGCCGCGCAACCCCGCCATCATAGCGGCTCGTGCGCGCCGTGACGCGCTTCGCCCGTCAGGCCGGCCGCCCCGACCCCGTTTCGCATGCTCACGCTTTCCGATTTCGATTTCGATCTGCCGCCCGAGCTGATCGCGCAAACCGCGCTGCCCGAACGCAGCGCGAGCCGCCTGCTCGAGGTGGACAACACGAGCGAGCCCTCGCGCCTCGTCGACCGGCGCTTCGCCGAACTGCCCGCGTGTGTCGCGCCGGGCGATCTGCTTGTCTTCAACGACACCAAGGTGCTGAAGGCGCGCTTCTTCGGCCACAAGGCGAGCGGCGGCAGGATCGAAGTGCTGATCGAGCGCGTCACGGGCGCGCGCACCGCGCTCGCGCAGATCCGCGCGAGCAAGCGCCCCGCGCCCGGCACGGCGCTCACGCTCGCCGACGCGTTCGACGTGACGGTCGGCGAGCGCGTCGAGCCGTTCTTCACGCTGCACTTCCCTGAAGACTGCCTCGTGCTGATCGAGCGCTATGGCCGGCTGCCGCTGCCGCCGTACATCGAGCACACGCCCGACGCGACAGACGAGACCCGCTATCAGACGGTGTTCGCGGCGAACCCGGGCGCCGTCGCCGCGCCGACGGCCGGCCTGCACTTCGACGACGCGGTGCTCGCCGCGCTCGATGCGCGCGGCGTCGAGCGCGCGACGCTCACGCTGCACGTCGGCGCGGGCACGTTCCAGCCGGTGCGGGTCGAGAACCTCGCCGAGCACAAGATGCACAGCGAGTGGTACGAGCTGACCGACGCGCTCGTCGAGAAGATCGCCGCGACCCGCGCGCGCGGCGGCCGCGTGATCGCGGTCGGCACGACGTCGATGCGCGCGCTCGAAGCGGCCGCGCGCGACGCCGAGGCCGCCGGCCGGCCGCTTTCCGCGACGCACGCGGAAACCGACATCTTCATCACGCCGGGCTACCGTTTTCGCATCGTCGACCGGCTCGTGACGAATTTCCATCTGCCGAAGTCGACGCTCCTGATGCTCGTGTCGGCGTTCGCCGGCGTCGATACGATCCGCGCCGCGTACCGGCACGCGATCGACGCGCGCTACCGCTTCTTCAGCTACGGCGACGCGATGCTGCTCACGCGGCGCGACGACGCGCGCTGACGCATGCCGGCGCGCGGCGCCGTGCGCAGGCACGCGAAGCGACACCCGTTTTTTCCCCGCCGCCGGCTTCCCCGGCGGCGTCTTCAACATGCGCCGGACTTGTCGATCCGGAGTCAGCGCTTTAGCGCATACTCCGGTCCCATGCAAAGCTATTCCGGTGGCAAGGAGTCCCACAGATGACCGAAGGTTCATCGCACGATACGGCCGCGGGCATCCGCCCGCACGGCGGCCTCAAGTTCGAATTGCTGACGACCGACGGCCGCGCGCGCCGTGGTCGCGTGACGCTCAACCACGGCGTCGTCGAGACGCCGATCTTCATGCCGGTCGGCACGTACGGCACCGTGAAGGCGGTGCAGCCGCGCGAGCTCGACGAGATGCGCGCGCAGATCATCCTCGGCAACACGTTCCACCTGTGGCTGCGCCCCGGCCTCGAGACGATCGCCGCGCACGGCGGGCTGCATCGCTTCATGGGCTGGGACAAGCCGATCCTGACCGATTCGGGCGGCTTCCAGGTGTTCTCGCTCGGCGATCTGCGCAAGATCACCGAAGACGGCGTCACGTTCGCGTCGCCGATCAACGGCGACCGGCTGTTCCTGTCGCCGGAAGTGTCGATGCAGATCCAGAAGACGCTGAATTCCGACATCGTCATGCAGTTCGACGAATGCACGCCGTATGCGACGAACGACGTGCCGACGACGCACCAGGAAGCGGCCGACTCGATGCGGATGTCGCTGCGCTGGGCGAAGCGCTCGCTGGCCGAGTTCGATCGCCTCGGCAACCCGAACGCGCTCTTCGGGATCGTCCAGGGCGGGATGTTCGAGGACCTGCGCGACGAATCGCTCGCCGGGCTCGCCGAGCTCGGCTTCCACGGCCTCGCGATCGGCGGGCTCTCCGTCGGCGAGCCGAAGGAGGACATGATGCGCGTGCTCGAGCACGTCGCGCCGCGCCTGCCCGCCGACAAGCCGCATTACCTGATGGGCGTCGGCACGCCGGAGGATCTCGTCGCGGGCGTCGCCGCGGGCATCGACATGTTCGACTGCGTGATGCCGACCCGCAACGCGCGCAACGGCTGGCTCTTCACGCGCTTCGGCGACGTGAAGATCCGCAACGCGACGCACAAGAACTCGCTGAAGCCGCTCGACGAAACCTGCGGCTGCTACACGTGCCGGAACTTCTCGCGCGGCTACCTGCACCACCTGCACCGCGTCGGCGAGATCCTCGGCGCGCAGCTCAACACGATCCACAACCTGCACTATTACCTCGAGCTGATGCGCGAGATCCGCGAGTCGATCGAGACACACACGTTCGACGCGTTCCAGAAGCGCTTCGCGGAGGACCGCGCGCGCGGCGTCGACTGACGGGACGCGGCGCGGCGCGGCACCGCGTCGCGGGTCGCGCACCGCAAACGCCCGCCCGGCATGCGCCCGCGTCATGCCGGGCGCGCGGCGCCGGGACGCTGCCGGACGACCGCCGGTGCCGCACCTGCCCCGCAAAACCTTACAATTATCTTTCGCAACACGCGCGAACGCTGCCGGATCGAGGTTAACAGCTTGAAACCAAAGCGCATTTGCGCGGCTGTCGCGGTAAGGGCCGGTGGTAGAATAACCGGCTTATTTTTCGATCTTCCCTAACGGAGAGACCAACGTGTCGTTCATTTCCAATGCCTATGCGCAAGGCGCAGCGGGCGGCGCCGAATCGAGCCTGATGAGCTTCCTGCCGCTCATCCTGATGTTCGCGGTGCTCTACTTCATCATGATCCGTCCGCAAATGAAGCGGCAGAAGGAGCATCGCAGCATGCTCGCCGCGATGGCGAAGGGCGACGAGGTAGTGACGAGCGGCGGACTCGTCGGCAAGGTGACGAAGGTGTCGGAAGCCTACATCGGCGTCGAGATCGCCGAAGGCACCGAGATCACCGTGCAGAAGGCCGCCGTCACGACCATCCTGCCGAAGGGCACGATCAAATCGCTGTAAGCCCCGCCCCGCGTCCGGCCACCCATCGCCCGCGCCGCGAAGCGCGCGGCCGCGAGCGGCGCCGGACGCGACGCCATTCCAGCCAACCATCCCGTTCGGCCCCCTCATGAATCGTTATCCAATCTGGAAATATGTGGTGATGGTCGTGGCGCTCGCCATCGGCTTTCTGTACACATTGCCCAACTTCTTCGGCGAAGCGCCGGCGGTGCAGATATCGAGCGGCAAGGCAACGGTCAAGCTCGGCGCCGGCACGCTCGCGCAGGTCGAAGACGCGCTCAAGGCCAACCAGGTCCCGGCCGACGACGTCACGTTCGACAATTCCAGCGCCAACGCGACGATCCGCGTGCGCCTGAAGGACACCGACACGCAGTTGCGCGTGAAGGACATGCTGCAAAAGGCGCTGAACGCCGACCCGAACGATCCGCAGTTCGTCGTCGCGCTGAACCTGCAGAGCGCGTCGCCGCGCTGGCTGACCGCGCTGCACGCGCTGCCGATGTATCTCGGCCTCGACCTGCGCGGCGGCGTCCACTTCCTGCTGCAAGTCGACATGACGGGCGCGCTGACGAAGAAGCTCGACTCCGACGCATCCGACGCGCGCACGCTGCTGCGCGACAAGGGCATCCGCGACGGCGGCGTGAACCGCGTCGACCAGACGGTCGTCGCGAACTTCGCCGACCAGGACACCGCCGAGCAGGCACGCAAGCTGCTTGCTTCGTCCGTCTCCGAACTCCAGTGGGCGACGCAGCCGGGCGGCGGCGGCTATCAGGTCGTCGGCACGTTCACGCCGGCCGTCCAGAAGGCCGTCGAGGAAGCGGCGCTCAAGCAGAACCTGACGACGCTGCACAACCGCGTCAACGAGCTCGGCGTATCCGAGCCGATCCTCCAGCAGCAAGGCAACGACCGCATCGTCGTCGAGCTGCCGGGCGTGCAGGACACCGCGAAGGCAAAGGACATCATCGGCCGCACGGCGACGCTCGAAGCGCGCCTCGCCGATCCGCTCAACACGCACCCGAACCCGAACGATCCGGTGCCGCCGGGCGAAGAGCTGTTCACGCAAGGCAACCAGGCGCCCGTGCTGCTGAAGAAGCAGGTGATCTTCACCGGCGATCGCATCATCGACGCGTCGGCGGGCTTCGACGAGCATCAGCGCCCGTCCGTGAACATCCGGCTCGACGCGGCGGGCGGCCGCGCGGTGCGCGCGGTGTCGCGCGAGAACATCGGCAAGCCGATGGCGATGGTGCTGTTCGAGAAGGGCAAGGGCGAGGTGCTGACCGTCGCGACGATCCAGTCGGAGCTCGGCGACCGCTTCCAGATCACGGGCCAGCCGACCCCGCAGGCCGCCGCCGACCTCGCGCTGCTCTTGCGCGCGGGCTCGCTCGCCGCGCCGATGGACATCATCGAGGAACGCACGATCGGTCCGAGCCTCGGCGCGGACAACATCAAGATGGGCTTCCACTCGGTCGTCTGGGGCTTCGTCGCGATCGCCGTGTTCATGATCGCGTACTACATGCTGTTCGGCATCGTGTCGGTGGTCGGCCTGTCGGTGAACCTGCTGCTGCTCATCGCGATGCTGTCGCTGATGCAGGCGACGCTCACGCTGCCCGGCATCGCCGCCATCGCGCTCGCGCTCGGCATGGCGATCGACTCGAACGTGCTGATCAACGAGCGCATCCGCGAAGAGCTTCGCAACGGCGCGTCGCCGCAGATCGCGATCCAGCAGGGCTACTCGCACGCATGGGCGACGATTCTCGACTCGAACGTGACGACGCTGATCGCCGGTCTCGCGTTGCTCGCGTTCGGCTCGGGTCCGGTGCGCGGCTTCGCGATCGTGCACTGCATCGGCATCCTGACGTCGATGTTCTCCGCGGTGTTCTTCTCGCGCGGTCTCGTGAACCTCTGGTACGGCGGCCGCAAGAAGCTGCAGTCGCTCGCGATCGGCCAGGTGTGGCGCCCCGCCGCCGCCGAAGCCGCCGAAGCCGCCGCCGCCCCGCAGCTCGGCCAGGATGCGCGCGCGAACGCGCCGCAACCGGGCGCGCGCGTCGCCGCGCCGAAGCAGCCGGCCGGCGCGCCGCGCACCGGCAAGCCGGTCGCGCGCCGCCGCTCGGGGCCGGGCGTGCCGCCCAAGCAAGGCTCGTCCAATTAAGCGCCGGAGACGAACATGGAATTTTTCCGCATCCGTAAAGACATCCCGTTCATGCGGCACGCGTTGGTCTTCAACGTGATTTCGCTCGTGACGTTCCTCGCCGCCGTGTTCTTCCTGTTCCATCGCGGGCTGCATCTGTCCGTCGAGTTCACGGGAGGCACGGTGATCGAGGTCCAGTACCAGCAGGCCGCGCAGCTCGAGCCGGTGCGCGCGACGCTCGGCACGCTCGGCTACGCCGACGCGCAGGTGCAGAACTTCGGCACGTCGCGCAACGTGCTGATCCGCCTGCCGCTCAAGCAGGGCCTGACGTCCGCGCAGCAAAGCGATCAGGTGATGGGCGCGCTGAAGGCGCAAAGCGCCGACGTGACGCTGCAGCGCGTCGAGTTCGTCGGCCCGCAGGTCGGCAAGGAGCTCGCGACCGACGGCCTGCTCGCGCTCGCGTGCGTCGTGGTCGGCATCGTGATCTACCTGTCGTTCCGCTTCGAATGGAAGTACGCGGTCGCCGGCATCATCGCGAACCTGCACGACGTCGTGATCATTCTCGGCTTCTTCGCGTTCTTCCAGTGGGAGTTCTCGCTGTCGGTGCTGGCCGCCGTGCTCGCGGTGCTCGGCTACTCGGTCAACGAGTCGGTCGTCATCTTTGACCGGATCCGCGAGACGTTCCGCCGCGAGCGCAAGATGACCGTGCAGGAAGTGATCAACCACGCGATCACGAGCACGATGTCGCGGACGATCATCACGCACACGTCGACCGAAATGATGGTGCTGTCGATGTTCTTCTTCGGCGGCCCGACGCTGCACTACTTCGCGCTCGCGCTGACGGTCGGCATCATGTTCGGCATCTACTCGTCGGTGTTCGTCGCCGGCTCGCTCGCGATGTGGCTCGGCATCAAGCGCGAGGATCTCATCAAGGAGAAGAAGACCGCGCACGATCCGAACGATCCGAACGCAGGCGCGCAGGTGTAAGCGCACTGTCGCACGAAAGAGCCGGTTCCTCGCGAACCGGCTTTTTTTCGCCTGCGAATCGCGCGCGAAACGCGCCGCGCGATTCGCGCCGCCCCGCTCGCTTCCCCGGTTCGCCGCCGCGCCGACGCGTACCCGCACGCGCCCGCGCGCGCGACGCCGGACGCGAGCGCCCCGCTACCGGAACCCGAAGCGCCGCCGCAGCACGACGAGCGCCGCGACGCTCACGAGCGCGGCAAAGATCAGATAGAAGCTCGGCGCGGTGCGCGTGCCCGTCGCGCGAATCAGCCACGCGATGATGAACGGGCCGAACCCGCCGAAGATCGTCACCGCGACGTTGTATGCGAGCGACATGCCGGTCGTGCGCGTCTCGACCGGAAAGATCTCCGACAGCAGGCCCGGCAGCGCCGCGAAATAGCCGGTCATCAGGAACGCGAACACGATCTGCACGGCGATCAGCGCGCCGAACGTCGGATGCGCGGCGAGCCACGCAAACGCCGGATAGATCAGCACGAGGATCGCAAGCGCGGGCACGAACATCGTCCGCACGCGGCCGTGGCGATCGGACCAGTGTCCGACCACCGGCGCGAAGACCATCTGGATCGCGCCGACGACGAGGATCGCGGCAAACGCGGCCGACGGCGCGAGCCTCAGCTCCTTCACGCCGTAAGTCGGCATGAACAGCACGAGATAAGTCGCGACGGTGCCGAGCACGACCGCGCCGATCGCGGCGGCGAGCCGCCCCTTGTGCGCGGCGAACGTATCGCGCAGCGGGTTCGCCGTGCGCTCCGACGCGAGGAATTCGGGCGTCTCGTCGACCTTCGAGCGGATGTAGTAGGCGACCGGCCCGAGCAGCAACCCGAAGAAGAACGGCACGCGCCAGCCCCAGGACGCCATCTGCGCGGGCGTGAGCCACACGTTGAGCGATGTGCCGAAGATCGCCGCGAGGAGCGTCGTGAGCCCCTGGCTCGCGACCTGCCAGCTCGCGAAGAACCCGCGCCGCGCCGGCACGTGCTCGGCGAGGAACGCGGTCGCGCTGCCGAACTCGCCGCCCGCGGAAAAGCCCTGCATCAACCGCGCGCCGACGAGCACGAGCGGCGCCGCGATCCCGATCGTTTCGTAGGTCGGCAGCACCGCGATGACGAGCGTGCCCGCCATCATCAACAGGATCGACAGCGTGAGCGCGGCCTTGCGGCCGTTGCGGTCCGCGTACGCGCCGAGCACGATCGCGCCGAGCGGACGCATGAAGAACGACACGCCGAACGTGCCGAGCGTGACGAGCAGCGACACGGCGTCGTTGCCGGTCGGGAAGAACAGCCGGGAAATCGTGACGGCGAAGAAGCCGTAGACGACGAGATCGAACCATTCGAGCGCGTTGCCGATCGACGCGGCGACGACGGCCCGCCACACGCGCGGGGAGACGGTATCGGTCGCGGGCAAGGCCGCGTCGGCTGCGTGCATGGTGTCTCCTGATCGTTGTCGTCGATGTCCGTCGCGGGTGCGCCGGGCGCACGCGCAAAAGCGGCGCGGAATCGGCGCGGAATCGGACGACGAACGCCGACGACGAATGCGGACGATTATAGGCACGCGCCACACGCGCCAAAAAAGAAAACCGCCGCGTCCGATGCGGGACGCGGCGGTTCGTCGGCACGACGCGGCCACCGCGCATCGCACGCGGCGCGCGGCGGCTTCGCGAGCGCTTACTGCTTGACTGCTTCGGCCGTAATGAGCAGCTTCGTCTTCATCTTGAAGCCGTACTGCTTGCCGTAGTCGAGGCCGAAGTCGTCGCGGTTGAACTCGCCGACCGCGTCGACGCCGCACACTTCCTTCTTCAGCATCGGGTGCGGCATGCACTTGAACGAATCGATCTTGAGCGTCAGCGGCTTCGTGACGCCGTGCAGCGTCAGATTGCCGACGACTTCGGCCGGCTTGTCGCCTTCGAACTTGATCGTCCCCTTGTAGGTCGCTTCCGGGTATTTCGCCGCATCGAAGAAGTCCGGCGTCTGCAGGTGCTCGTCGAGCTTCTGGCTGCCGGTCGCGATCGACGCGACCTTCGTCGTCACGTCGACGGTGCCCGTCTTCGCCGCGCGGTCGAGCGTCACGGTGCCGCTCGACTGGTCGAACTTGCCGCGCCACACCGACAGGCCGCCGAAGTGATCGGCCTCGAAGCTTGGGTACGTGTGGCTCGGGTCGAACTGGTACGTCGACGGCGCCGCGTACGCCGAGAACGACAGTGCGGCAGCGAGCGCGCCCGCCGCGATCATCAGTTGCTTGTTCAAATCAATCTCCTTATGACAGCGCCGCGCTCTCGAGCGGCGCAGGGGTGGTGCGAACCGCCGCCTGCGTTATTTCGCGGCGACGATGTGAAACTTGATCTGCACTTCGTCGGCGACGACGGACGTGTCCTTCCACTCGCCCGTGCCGACGTTGAACGTCGAGCGCTTGATCGGCAGCACGCCGTCGAAAACCTGCGCCGCGCCGTTCTGCGTGATCGTCACGGGCACGGTCACGGGCACCGTCTTGCCCTTGATCGTCAGCTTGCCCGACACGTTGTACTTGTTGCCGCCCGCAGGCGCGATCGCGGTCGACACGAAGGTCGCCTGCGGATGCGCCTTCGCATCGAACCAGTCCTTGCCCGCGACCTGGTCGTTGTACATCTGGTCGCCGAGATCATAGCTCGCGACGTCGATCGTCATCTGCGCGCTGCCTTGCGCGGCCTTCGCCGGATCGAACTTGATCTGCGCGGCGAACTTCTTGAACACGCCTTCCGTCGGCACGTTCATCTGCTTCGAGACGGCCGATACCTTGCTCTTGCCGAGATCGACCTGTGCGAACGCGGCGCCCGACACGGCGACCGAAGCGGCGGCGAACGCCGCGAGCATGTAGCGGTAGAACGAGACTTTCATGACGATCCTTGTTATTTGAGGAAGGGAAGCATCCGCGTCAGCACGCCGTCGCGGTCGAACCATTGGTGTTTGACGGCCGCCGCGACGTGCGCGGCGACGAGCGCGAGCAGGCCGTAGTTGAGCGCGATGTGCGCGCTCTTCAGCACCGCCTTCAGCGCGGGATCGGGGTCGATCAGGCGCGGCAGCGGCACGAGCCCGAGATAGACGACCGGAATGTTCGCCGCCGAGCTGTACAGGTAGCCCGTCACGGGAATCGCGAACATCAGCACGTAGAGGAGCGCGTGCACCACGTGCGCGCCTGCGCGCTGCCACACGGGCATGCCGGCCGGCATCGGCGGCGGCACGTGGGTCGCGCGCCACAGCGCACGCACGATCGCGAACGCGAACACCGTGACGCCGATCCATTTGTGCCACGAATAATATTTGAGCTTCGTCGGCGTGAAGCCGGGGATGCTCGTCATCACCCAGCCGAGCGCGAAGCCGCACACGATGAGCAGCGCGATCAGCCAATGGAGCGCGATCGCGGTGCGCGTGTAAGCTGCGGGTGACGTCGAAGACGAAAACGATGCCATGAATTCCTCAGTTCAGCGAAAAGCCGCGCCGACGCTGCTGCATTCGTCCGACGCATGCCACGGCCGCCATGCTACCGCAACCGGCCGCGAATGGCAGAATCCCGGAACCGCCTGCGCGGCCGGCCGCTCCGCCGGGCAAGGCGCCCGGCGCAGTCGGCCGGTCGCCTGCACTTGACACCGCAAAAATCGCCTTTTGGTAAGATTGGCGCGGGTTCTGGCCCTGTGAACGCGTCCCTGCGATGCCGCGAACCGTCCTTCCATATGGAACGAAACACCCTGATTGCCTGTCACGAATGCGACGCACTGTTGCACAAACCGCGCCTTAGCGGCAAAGATACCGCCCGCTGTCCGCGCTGCGACGCGCTGCTCTACCGGAGCGGCTCGGCGCAGGTCGACCGCATCTGCGCGCTCACGCTCGGCGCGCTCATCACTTTCCTGATCGCGCAAGGCTTCCCGATCCTCGAAATGGACGTGAACGGGATGCGCGTGCAGACGACGCTCTTCGGCGCGCTCGAGGCGATGTGGAATCAGGGGATGCCGCTCGTCGCCGTGATGGTGTTCTGCTCGACGCTCCTCTTTCCGCTCGTCGAGATGGCCGCGCTCCTCTACGTACTCTTTCCGCTGCGCGCGGGCGCGATCCCGCCCGGCTTCAACGGCGTGCTGCGCGCGATCCAGCTCGTGCGCCCGTGGGGGATGATCGAGGTCTTCATGCTCGGCATCCTCGTCACGATCGTCAAGATGGCGAGCCTCGCGCGCGTGATCCCGGAGGCCGCCCTCTTCGCGTTCGCGGCGCTCACGCTGATGCTCGCCGTCGTCGTGATGTTCGATCCGCGCACGCTGTGGGACATCGCCGATGCGCTGCGCGGGCGAGCGGCCGGCGCGTCGCCCGGCACGACCGACGAGGCGCAGGCGCGATGAGCGAAATCGTCACTGCGTCGCGCGCCGGCATGGCGAGCTGCCACGCGTGCGGCCACGTGCAGAAGCTCACGCGTCCGTCGCCGGACTCGCTCGGCTCGCTCGGCTCGCACGAGAAGCCCGAGCACTGCGCGCGCTGCGGCGCCGCGCTGCACCTGCGCACGCCGGACAGCATCGCGCGCACCTTGGCGCTCCTGCTCGCCGCCGCGATCCTGTACATCCCGGCGAACCTCCTGCCGATCATGCGAACGGCGTCGATCGTCGGCTCGCAGGAGGACACGATCATGAGCGGCGTCGTCTATTTCTGGACGTCGGGCGAATGGCCGCTCGCCGTCGTCGTGTTCGTCGCAAGCATTCTCGTGCCAATGCTGAAGCTCGGCGTGCTCACGATCCTCGTCGTCACCGCGCAACGCCGCTCCGCGTGGCGCCCGCACGAGCGCACCCGGCTGTACCGGATCGTCGAGCGGATCGGCCGCTGGTCGATGCTCGACATCTTCGTCGTCACGCTGACGGTCGCGCTCGTCCATTTCCGCTCGCTCGCGGTGATCACGGCGGGCCCCGGCGCGCTCGCGTTCGGCTCGGTCGTGATCCTGACGATGCTCGCGTCGATGCAGTTCGACCCGCGCCTCATCTGGGACAACGTAGAAAACTCAGGGAATCCTCATGAATAGACCGCAAGGCCCGCAGCACGACCCGAACGCGGCCCCTCCGTCCCCACCCGGCGGCGAACCGCCGGTACTCCCCGATCCCGTGATCACGCGGCGCTCCGGCTGGCTGCCGTCGCTCGTGTGGCTCGTGCCGCTCGTCGCCGCGCTGATCGGCATCGGGCTCGTCGTCAAGTCGGTGCTCCAGCGCGGACCGGAGATCACGATCAGCTTCAAGAGCGCCGAGGGCCTCGAGCCCGGCAAGACGCAGGTCAAGTACAAGGACGTCGAGATCGGCATGGTCAAGACGATCACGCTGTCGAAGGACCTGTCGCACGTGCTCGTCGACGTGCAGTTGAAGAAGGAAGCCGAGGACTTCGCGGTGAAGGGCTCGCGCTTCTGGGTCGTGCGGCCGCGGGTCGGCGCGACCGGCGTGTCCGGCTTGAGCACGCTGCTGTCCGGCGCGTACATCGGCGTCGACGCGGGCCGCTCGGACGAGACCGAGAAATCGTTCACCGGGCTCGAGACGCCGCCCGCCGTCACGGGCGACCAGAAAGGCACCCAGTACGTGCTGCGCGGCGATTCGCTCGGCTCGATCGACATCGGCTCGCCGATCTACTACCGGCGCGTGCCGGTCGGCCAGGTCGTCGGCTTCTCGCTCGACAAGGACGGCACGGGCGTCACGTTCCAGGTGTTCGTCAACGCGCCGTACGATCAGTACGTCGGCCTCAACTCGCGCTGGTGGCAAGCGAGCGGCGTCGATCTGCGGCTCGATTCGAGCGGCTTCAAGCTGAACACGCAGTCGCTCGCGACCGTGATCCTCGGCGGCATCGCGTTCCAGTCGCCGCCGAACCAGTCGGCCGGCTCGCCCGCGCCGAACAACATGACGTTCCGGCTCGGCGCCGACGAAGGCGACGCGATGCGCGAGCCGGACGGCGAGCCGGTGCAGGTCGTGATGAACTTCAACCAGTCGCTGCGCGGGCTGTCCATCGGCGCGCCCATCGACTTCCGCGGCATCGTGCTCGGCCAAGTGACGAACATCGGCATCGACTACGACCCGAAGACGAAGACCTTCACGATGCCGGTGACGATGAACGTGTACCCCGACCGGCTCGGCCGGAAGTTCCGCGAGGCGGCGCAGGGCAAGGGCTCCGCGGCGCGACGCGACGTGCTGTCGCGGCTGGTCCAGCACGGGCTGCGCGGCCAGCTTCGCACGGGCAACCTGCTGACGAGCCAGCTCTACGTTGCGCTCGACTTCTTCCCGAAGGCGCCGCCCGTGAAGATCAACCTCGACCGCGAGCCGGTCGAGCTGCCGACCGTGCCGAACACGCTCGACGAACTGCAGCTGCAGGTCGCCGACATCGCAAAGAAGCTCGACAAGGTGCCGTTCGACCAGATCGGCGCGAACCTGAACAGCGCGCTCGCGAACGCGGACAAGCTGTTCAAGCGGCTCGACACCGAGGTCGCGCCCGAGGCGCGCGACACGCTGTCCGCAGCGAAGCAGACGTTCACGACTGCGGAGGCTACGCTGCAGCAGGATTCGCCGCTGCAATCGGACGTGCGCGGCGCGCTGAAGGAGCTGACGCGCACGCTGCAATCGTTGAACGCGCTCGCCGACTATCTCGAGCGGCATCCCGAATCGCTGCTGAAAGGCAAACCAGGAGATCAGAAATGACCGCACGCTCGCTCCGGCCGGCGCGCCTCGCGTGCGCCGCGCTCGCCGCCGCGGCGGCGGCCACGCTCGCGGCGTGCTCGTCGTCGCCGCCCGCGCGCTTCTACACGCTCGACGCCGCGGCCGCGACGGCCGCCACCGCGCAAAACGCGAGCGCCAATCCCGCGTTCCTGATCCAGGTGCCGTCCATCGGCGTGCCGGAGCAGGTCGCGAAGAATCAGCTGGTCGTCCAGAAGAACGCCGCGCAAGTCGACGTGCTCGAAGAAGAGCGCTGGGCGTCGCCGCCCGCCGACGAGATCCGCCGCGCGCTGTCGTCGGCGCTCACGCGGCGGCTCGACACGATCGACGTCGCCGACGCCGCGTATCCGGCGAACGTGCCCGTCTATCGGGTCAGCGTGAACATCCAGCGCTTCGAGTCGTGGCCCGGCAAGCACGCGGCGCTCGCCGCCGTCTGGAGCGTGCGCGCGCTGCCGAGCCAAGCGGTGATGACCTGCCGCACGGACGTCATCGAGCCAGTGCAGTCGGGCTACGACGCGCTCGTCGCTGGCCACCGGCAGGCGATCGGCGAGCTCGCCGACCGGATCGCGGCCGGCGTGCGCGCGATGGCGGCCGCGCGCGCGCCCGTCGCGGCGCGGGCCGCGACGAACGGTGCGGCGGCCAAGAAAGCCACGACTGCGACAAAGGATGCGGCGGCCAACGACGCGTCGTCGCTCGCGACGCCGGTCGTCCGCTGCCCGGCGAGCCCGTCCGCGGCGGACACGCAGCGCGTCGGCGACGCGCGGTGACGTATGTGGCGTGCAGAGGACCGTGGGGCGCGAGGTCGGCGAGGGGTGAGACTCGTGAAATGTGGGATTCGCAAAGCGCGAGGTCTGTGAGGCGTGAGATCTGTGAGGCGTGAGGTTCGCGAGGCGCGAGGGCCGTGAGGCGTGAGGGCCGTGAGGCGTGAGGGCCGAGAAACACGGGGGCCGCGAGGCGTAAGAGTCGAGAGACACTAGGGCCGCGAGGCGTGCGCTCCGCGAGTTGAGCCGGCCCCGGCGACCGATGCGTCCGCATTCGTCGCAACAATCGGCTCGACCGGGGAACTCGACCGCCTTTGCCAACTCGACCGAGTCAGCCGAGTCAGCCGAGTCAGCCGAGTCAGCCGAGTCAGCCGAGTCAGCCGAGTCAGCCGAGTCAGCCGAGTCAGCCGAGTCAGCCGAGTCAGCCGAGCCGCCGACCATTTGACACTGTTTGTCGATTCGCACGAGGAACCGACAGCGCCGCCGACGGTCGCCTTGCGTTTTTCGTGTCGATTGACGATCCTACGCACCTTCCGGCGAGCCGGGGGCCAGCGCGCCGTGCTGCGCCACCCCGCCGTCGCCCCGGACCGTGCCGGTCCGTCATCGCGCCGCGAACCGCGGCGCCGCGCATTCGACGAACGCCAGAACGATTGCATGACCGACCGAACCGCCGCGCGCGCCGCCTTGCGCCGCGCCGCCGGTTTGCGCAGCATCCCGACAGAACCCAGCCCTTCTGGGCGCCCGATATCCTGCTTATGTTCGAATCCCTGACGACCCTGATCAAGAAGTGGCGCGCGTCGCGCAGCGCGAGTCACCAGCTGGACGCACTCCTCGCGACAGCGGACGCCGACGCGCCGTACGCGGAACGCGCCGAATGGCTGATCGAGCTCGCGCACTGGCTGCGGCGCGACGGCGCGATGCTGGCCGCCGCGCCCGCGCAGGCCGCGTCCGGTGAACGCACGTTCACCGCGCACGCGCGGCTGCGCTACGTGTTCCACGTGCTCGACCGCAATCCCGAATGGAGGACGAACGTCGCGCGTCTGCTGCGCGGCGTGCTGCGCGAGAGCGACGGCATCTCGCTGCTGTGCGACGCCGGGATGCCCGTGCATTCGGGCTTCTTCGGCGCGCTCGTCGAGCGGATCGACTCGTCGCTGATCCCGCCCGCGCCGAACCGCCGCGAGCTCGCCGCGCTCTTCACGCTGATGTTCCCGTCGACGGCCGACGCGCAGTGGATCGACGCGCTGCCCGACGACCTGCTCGCGCGGCTCGCCGATCTGTTCGCATTCGACGTGACGGAAAAAGAGCGCCACCAGCCCGGCTCGTTCTCGCGCGACCTGCTCGCCGCGCTGCACAACCTCACCTGCCAGATCAGCTCGACGGGCCTGTCGCAGACGGTGCGAAGCCGCCTGTCGGACGAGGACGCGCGCACGCCGCTCGAAGCGCAGCCTTTCTATCGGCTGACGCGCGCGATGCTCGCCGTCGAGACCGCACACGCGGCGCTCGACGACGGCGGCGATCCGAGCAAGCTGCTGCACGAAGTCAACTATCTGCGCGTGCTGCTCGACGAGTGCCGCGTGTCGATCGACGACGTGTTCTCGCATCTGTACCGCAACGGCGTGTCGGTCGACATCGTGTTCCAGGTCGAGCGGATGCGCATGCGCATCCTGCGCGCGGAGACGCTCCTGAACGCATGGATGACGCGCGACGATCTGCGCGGCCTCGCGCACCTGACGGCCGAGCTCGTCGACGCGAACCAGAACAGCCAGAGCGTGTCGTACCTCGTGCGCAGCAACTTCGCCCTCTTCGCGCGCAAGCTCGTCGAGACGAACGCCGACACGGGCGAGCACTACATCTCGCGCGGTCGCGCCGAGTATCTGAAGATGCTGCGGATGGCGGCGGGCGGCGGTCTCGTGACGGTCGCGACCGTCTGCATCAAGTTCGGAATCACGGGCATGCATCTGCAGTCGATGCTCGAAGGACTGCTCGCCGGCATCAACTACGCGGCGAGCTTCATGCTGATGCACTTCCTGCACTACACGCTCGCGACGAAACAGCCCGCGATGACCGCGCCGACGATCGCGCGCGAGCTCGACGGCACCGGCCACGACGAAGGCGTAAAGCAGTTCGTGTCGTCGGTGATCGCGCTGATCCGCACGCAGGCGGCTGCGATCTGCGGCAACGTGCTCGTCGTGCTGCCCGTCTGCTTCGCGGTGCAGATGTTCGCGAGCAGCGTGCTGCACGCGAACGTGATCTCGCCCGAGAAGGCGCACGCGACCTTGAAATCGTTCTCGCTGTTCGGCCCGACGCCGATCTATGCTGCGCTGACGGGTGTGCTGCTGTGGGCGTCGAGCCTCCTCGCCGGCTGGGCCGACAACTGGTTCGTGCTGCATCGCGTCGGCGACGCGCTCGCGTACAACCGCCGCCTGCGGATCACGCTCGGCATCGCGGGCGCGGCGAAGCTCGCGCATTTCTGCCGGTCGAACGTCGCGGGCGTCGTCGGCAACGTCGGGCTCGGACTGATGCTCGGCCTCGTGCCGGCGATCGTCGGCGCGTTCGCGTTCTCGTTCGAAGTGCGGCACGTGACGCTGTCCGCCGGCTCGATCGGCGTCGCGCTCGGCGTGCTCGGCAAGGAAACGCTGCACTCGGCCGAGCTGTGGTGGGCGGTCGCGGGCGTCTTCAGCATGGCGATCCTGAACGTCGCGGTAAGCTTCGCGCTCGCGTTCACGATGGCGGTGCGCTCCCGGAGCCTCAGGCCGACCAAGGTGCGCGCGCTCGTCGCCGCGATCGGCCGCGCGGTGCTCGAGCGTCCGGTCAGCCTCGTCTGGCCGCCGCGCAGCAGCGGCGCGGCGAGCGAATCGCGCGCGCATTGAGCGCGGCGGCAGCGCCAGCGGGCGGCGGGCGGCGGGCGGCGGGCGGGCGGGCAACGATGCCGCAGGGCCGCCCGGCGGGCAGCCGCACGACGATGCGACGGCACTGACGGACGGCGAGCGGCAACGCGTCGCCAGGCGGCAGCCTGCCGGCTGGCGACGAGCCGAGCCGAACCAAGCTGAACCGAGCCGTCGCCGATGCAACAGCCGGCCGGCGCACGACGACACGCCCCGCCATCGATACCGACAGCAATATCGACACCGGCGACACGAACCGCCCCCGCGCGGCCCGAAGCGGCGAGCGCGCCCACCCCGCGTACAATGGCGTACTTTTGCACGCATCCGCCCGCCTTATGTCCTCGCCGACCCTATTCGACTTCTTCGCTCCCTGCCCGCGCGGGCTCGAAGCCGCGCTCGCCGCCGAGCTCGCGGAAATCGCCGCACGCCACGCGATCGCTCCGTACGACGCGGGCGCGCAGGTGCCGGGCGGCGTCCATTTCCGAGGCGGCTGGGCGGCCTGCATGGCGGCCAATCTGCATTCGCGAATCGCGAGCCGCGTGCTGCTGAAGATCGCGCACCGGCCGTACCGCAACGAGCAGGACGTCTACGCGCTCGCGCTCGAACAGCCGTGGGAGCGCTGGTTCGCGGCGGCGCAGACATTGCGCGTCGACATCACCGCGATCAAGTCGCCGCTGAAGAGCCTCGAATTCGCGACGCTGCGCGTGAAGGACGCGATCTGCGACCGCCTGCGCGACAAGACGGGCGCGCGTCCGAGCATCGACACCGCGCAGCCGGACGTCCGTGTGTTCGCGTTCCTGACGGCGGGCGACTGCACGCTCTATCTCGACACGTCCGGCGAGCCGCTCTTCAAGCGCGGCTGGCGCCTCGACAAGGGCGCCGCGCCGCTGCGCGAGAACCTCGCGGCGGGCATCCTGCGCCTGACCGGCTGGACGGCCGGCACGCCGCTCTACGATCCGATGTGCGGCAGCGGCACGTTCGTCGCGGAAGCCGCGCAGATCGCGCTCGGCGTAGCGCCAGGCATCGAGCGCCGCTTCGGCTTCGAGAAACTGAAGCAGTACGACATCACCGCGTGGCAGGCGCTGAAGGTCGCCGCGATGGACACGAAGCGCGCGGCGCGCGGCAAGCGCGACGATCTGCTGATCTTCGGCAGCGACATCTCCGGCGACATGCTCGATAAAACGCGCGCGAACCTCGAGCGCGCGGGCGTGCCGCCACTGTGGCTCAAGCAGCTCGATGCGCGCAACATGACGCCGCCCGTCGCGACGCCCGGCGTGATCGTCACGAATCCGCCGTACGGCGAGCGGATCGAGGTGCGCGGCCGCGGCCCGCGCGGCGACGCGCGCGAGACGGGCAAAAGCCGCGGCGGCGACGATGCGTTCCGCCGCACGCACACCGACGCGCCCGACGGCGAGTTCTTCCGCGCGGTCGGCGACGCGCTCAAGCAGCGCTTCACCGGCTGGCAGGCGTTCATGCTGAGCTCGGACCGCACGCTGCCGGGCCAATTGCGGCTGCGCGAATCGGCGAAGACGCCGCTCTTCAACGGCGCGCTCGAATGCCGGCTGTTCCGCTTCGACCTGATCGCGGGCAGCGTGCGGCAGCGCCCGGCAACGGCCGACGGCGAATAACGCGCGGCGCGTTCGCCGCGCAATGCACGCGCCGATTCGGCACCGCCGCGCGATCGCCTGCGCCGCGCGTCGCGCGCCCGGTCGTGGAGCGCCGCGCGTCGGCATGCGCACCGGCGCGGCACGCATCGGAAGCCGCGCGCGAGCCTCGGCCGTTCTTACACCTTGGCCGCCGCGCATGACGGCGCGGCGCGCGATCCTCACTTCTTCTCTGCGCCGTCGCCGTGCCAGCGGCGCGCCGTCATCGCGAGCGGCCGCCCCGTCTCGAGCAGCGTCTTCAGGCTCGACAGCACGACGGGCCACCCCATCCGGATCCCGCGATCCATGTCCGAATCCGGCACGAGATTCTCGTGTGTCACGGTGAGCCGCACCGCGTCGTCCATGAACGGCTCGACGGCGAACGTCACGCGCGTGTCTTCGCCGCCGGCCGGAAACCGCCACGAGATCACGAGCCGGTTCGGCGGATCGTTCTCGATCACGTCGCCGACGAGATCGATCGTGTCCGGATCGTCATAATCCTGATGCTCCCAGCGCGAGCCAGGCTTCCAGTCCGGCGACGCGTTGCGGTGCCGGCACCAGTACTCCTTCGTCAGTTCCGCGTCGGTGAGCGCGTCGAACACGCGCTCGGGCGTCGATGCGATGTACGTCACGTACACATAAGCGGGGTCAGCCATCGTCGTCTCCATCGGTGCGGGCCGCTTCGAGTCCGCGTTTCAGTTCGGCGAGCGCCTGCAGGCGGCGACGCTCGAACGTGCCGATCCGGCGCTCGGCGATCTCGTGGATCGGCACGGGGTTCAGGCAGTGCGATTTCTCGCGGCCGCGCCGCACGGTCGCGACAAGATTCGCGTCCTCGAGGCGCGCCGGATGTTCGCTGACCGCCTGGCGGCTCATCGCGAGTCCTTCGCCGAGCTCGGGCAGCGTCTCGCCGTTTCGCGCGCGCAGCAAATCGAGCAGGCGGCGGCGCGTCGCGTCCATGAGCGCTTTGAATACGAGGTCCATCGGATATCGGCCGGTATCGCTTCATTGTGCAACCTCGAAGTTGCACGTCAAGCGCCGTTACGCTGCTGACAGTACGTTGTCAGCAGACCCCGCGCACACTGCGATGCCGTCGCGCTGCGACGCGGGTTTCCGGGACGGTTTCCCCGCATATCAACGTACAAGGAGCTTGCAATGACTACCGCAAACAGCGAAAGCGTAATCGCCTGGTTCGACATCCCGTCAATCGATTTCGATCGCGCGATCCGCTTCTACGAAGCGGTGCTGCAAACGGCGTTGCAGCGAGAAGTGATCGGCGGGGTGCCGACCGCGGTCTTCGTGCATCCGGAGGCGGCCACAGGCGGCGCGGTCGTCTACGATCCGCAGCGGCTGAAGCCGGGCCCGGACGGCGCCGTCGTCTACCTGAATGCGAACGGCCCGGTGACGGCCGCGCTCGAGCGCGCGAAGCGCGCGGGCGGCATCGTGCAGGGCTCGGTGATCGAGTTGCCGAACGGCTATGGCTACATCGGCTATCTCGTCGACACCGAGGGCAATCGCGTCGGCCTGCACTCGCTCAAATGCAGCTGAGCGCGGCGACGCGGGAACGCATGCTCGCGCGTGCCGGCGCAACGGCCGCCGCGCGAACCGTGACGCGCTACGCCGCCGCGGCCGCGGCGACGGCGATTGCCGCGGCCGCGCGTCTGCCCGCGTCGCGAGCGGCGGCAGTAGCGGAGGCGGCAGTAGCGAAGACGGCGGCGGCAATAGCAGAGGCGGCATCCGCGCACGTGCAACCGTGCGCGATCGTAATCGCGCGGGCTGAGCCGACGACGAAAACCGCGCGTGCCCGCTGTCGCGCGCGGCGCTATCATCGCGGCATTCCCAATCCCGTCCCCACTCTCGGAGCCCCGCGATGACGCGTCGCGCCGACCGCCTGTTCCAGATCGCCGAATTGCTGCGCGGCCGCCGCCTGACGACCGCGCAGCAGCTCGCCGACTGGCTGTCGGTATCGCCGCGCACCGTGTACCGCGACGTGCGCGACTTGCAGCTGTCGGGCGTGCCGATCGAAGGAGAAGCCGGGATCGGCTACCGCCTGAACCGCGCGGCGAGCCTGCCGCCCCTCACGTTCACCGCGGAGGAGCTGGCCGCGCTCGCGGCGGGCGCGCGGATGCTCGAGACGTGGGGCGGCGCGCGCTTCGCGGGCGGCGCGCGTTCGGCGCTCGCGAAGATCGCGTCGGCGATGCCCGCCGACAAGCGCGCGACGCTCGACCGGCTCGCGGTATTCGCGCCGTCGTTTCACATCGACCGCGCGTTCTCGGAGAAAGTGGATGCGCTGCACGAAGCGGTCGACGGCCGCCGCATCGTGAGCTTCGCGTACTGCGACCGGCTCGGCGCGCAGACGACGCGCCGCGTATGGCCGCTCGGGCTCGTCTACTGGGGCGGGCGCTGGACGATCGGCGCATGGTGCGAGCTGCGCGAAGACTTCCGCACGTTCGACATCGCGCGAATGAACGAAGTCGCAGTGCACGCGGCGTTTCCGGATCAGGAGGGCAAGCGGCTCGCCGACTATCTGCGCAAGGCGAACGCGCCCGTGCGTTGACGCGCGGCGCGACGGCAAGCGCACGAGCGATCGTCGCGCGAACGCAACCCGAACGATCCGTGACGGCGTCGAATCGCTCGAATCGCATGTGGCGATCCGCGACGTACATGCGTCAGCCGCAGACAAAAAGAAAAACGCCGAAACGATGCGCCGCCCCGCGGGCCGCGCGCCGATCGGCGCCCTGTACGCGAACGGCGAGCGCCCCGGCCGACGCCGGCGCGCCCGCGCATCGCTTACTCGACCGACTTCACCATGTCCTCGATGACTTTCTTCGCATCGCCGAAGACCATCATCGTCTTGTCCATGTAGAAGAGCTCGTTGTCGAGGCCCGCGTAGCCCGCGGCCATCGACCGCTTGTTGACGATCACGGTGCGCGCCTTGTACGCCTCGATGATCGGCATCCCCGCGATCGGCGATTTCGGATCGTTCTTCGCAGCCGGATTCACCACGTCGTTCGCGCCGAGCACGAGCACCACGTCGACCTGCCCGAACTCGCCGTTGATGTCCTCCATCTCGTGGACGATCTCGTACGGCACTTCCGCTTCCGCGAGCAGCACATTCATGTGGCCCGGCATCCGCCCCGCGACCGGATGGATCGCATAGCGCACGTCGATGCCCTTCTCGACGAGCTTGTCGGTCAGCTCCTTCAGCGCATGCTGCGCACGCGCGACGGCAAGCCCGTAGCCCGGCACGATCACGACCGTTTCGGCGTTGCCGAGCATGAACGACGCGTCTTCCGCGGAACCCGACTTCACCGGCCGCTGCTCCTGCGAGCCGCCGCTCGCCGCCGTGCCCGGCTCGGCGCCGAAGCCGCCCAGCAGCACGTTGAAGAACGAGCGGTTCATCGCGTGGCACATGATGTACGACAGGATCGCGCCCGACGAGCCGACCAACGAGCCCGCGATGATCAGCATCGCGTTGTTCAGCGAAAAGCCGATGCCCGCCGCCGCCCAGCCCGAATACGAGTTCAGCATCGACACGACGACCGGCATGTCCGCGCCGCCGATCGGGATGATGATCAGCACGCCCAGCGCGAACGCGATCGCCGTCATGATCCCGAACGGCAGCCACGACTGCGTCACGAAGAACAGGATGCCGAAGCCGAGCATGCCGAGCGCGAGCATCAGGTTGATCAGATGCTGCCCCGGATAGACGACGGGCGCGCCCTGAAAGAGCCGGAACTTGTACTTGCCCGACAGCTTGCCGAACGCGATCACCGAGCCGGAGAACGTGATCGCGCCGACGAACGTGCCGATGAAGAGCTCGATCCGGTTGCCGAACGGAATGAAGTTCGGCGACGCCGCATCCTGCGGCACGAGCCCGAACGCCTCCGGCTCGGCCACGACCGCGACCGCGATGCACACGGCCGCGAGACCGATCAGCGAGTGCATCGCCGCGACGAGCTCCGGCATCTTCGTCATCTCGACGCGCGCGGCGATCACCGCACCGACCGCGCCGCCGATCACGAGCGCGCCGAACACGAGCCCGAGGCCGAGCGGCAGGTTCGCGCCGAGCCAGGCGGCCTGCTTGACGATCAGCGCGACGGTCGTCAGGATCGCGATCGCCATCCCGACCATTCCGAATAGATTGCCTCGTCTAGCGCTCTTCGGATTCGACAGGCCCTTCAGCGCCTGGATGAAGCACACCGACGCAACGAGGTACAGCAGCGTGACGACGTTCATGCTCATCGCGCGCCCTCCTTCGCCTTGCCGTTCGCCTGCTTCGGCTCTTTCTTCTTGAACATCTCGAGCATGCGCCTCGTCACGAGAAAGCCGCCGAACACGTTGACGGCCGCGAGCGCGACGGCGAGCGTGCCGAAGAACTTGCCGACGCCGCCCAGCGTCAGTGCGGCCGCGAGCATCGCGCCGACGATCACGATCGCCGAGATCGCGTTCGTCACCGCCATCAGCGGCGTGTGCAGCGCGGGCGTCACGTTCCAGACCACGTGGTAGCCGACGTACACCGCCAGCACGAAGATGATCACGTTGATGACCGTGTGATTGATGATCTCCATCCCGCCTCCCGTTATTTGCGCGCGACCTCGCCGTCGCGACACAGAAGCATCGCGGCGACGATGTCGTCCGAAAGATCGATGTTGAGCGCGCCTTCCTTCGTGACGATCAGCTTCAGGAAGTCGAACAGATTGCGCGCGTAGAGCGATGACGCGTCGGCGGGCACCATCGCGGCCAGGTTCGTGTAGCCGGCGATCGTCACGCCCTGATGGACGATCACCTGGTCGGCGACGGTGAGCGGGCAGTTGCCGCTCTTGCGGCCGTCGAATTCGGGGCCGCGGCCCGCCGCGAGATCGACGAGCACCGAGCCCGGCTTCATCGACTGCACGGTCTCGACGGAAATCAGCGTCGGCGCGGGACGGCCCGGAATCAGCGCGGTCGTGATGACGATGTCGGCCTGCTTCGCGCGCTCGTGCACGAGCGCCGCCTGACGCCCCAGCCACGACGCCGGCATCGGCCGCGCGTAGCCGCCGACGCCTTCGGCCGCGTCGCGCTCTTCTTGCGTTTCGTAAGGAACGTCGAGGAATTTCGCGCCGAGCGATTCGATCTGCTCCTTCACTGCGGGACGCACGTCGGACGCTTCGATGACGGCGCCGAGGCGCTTCGCGGTCGCGATCGCCTGCAGCCCTGCGACGCCCGCGCCGAGGATCAGCACGCGCGCGGCCTTCACGGTGCCCGCGGCCGTCATCAGCATCGGAAAGAAGCGCGGATACAGCGCCGCGGCGACGAGCACCGCCTTGTAGCCGGCGATGTTCGCCTGCGACGACAGCACGTCGAGGCTCTGCGCGCGCGTCGTGCGCGGCGCGGCTTCGAGCGCGAAGCCCGTGACGCCCGCCGCCGCCAGACGCGCCGCCTGCTCGGCGTTGAACGGCTCGAGCATCCCGACGAGCGTCGCGCCGCGCTTCAGCTGCGCGGCCTCCGCATCGGTGGGCGCCTGCACCTTCAGCACGATGTCCGCGCCGAACGCGGTGGCCGCGTCGGTCAGCTCGGCGCCGGCGGCCGCGTATGCGTCGTCCGGAAAGCTCGCGGCCACGCCTGCGCCGCGCTCGACCGTCACGCGGTGGCCGGCCGCCGCGTATTTCTTGACCGTCTCCGGCGTCGCCGCCACGCGCGCCTCGTTCGCCCGCGTTTCGGCAGGCACTCCGATATGCATCGTCGATCCCTCCTCTTCGTTTGTTCTACTGCGACGGCGAGCCGGACGACTGACATACCGGCTCGAAGGCAACGGCTGTTTCAGGCGCCACTTTAACCGAAAGCGGCGACGAATCAGCAATGCGACCCCTTCCCGGTCGACTGGCGTGTGCACGTGGGCAACGCCCGGAGTTGCGTCGGGGTCGGAACCGCGCTATACGCGAATCCGGCAGCAGCGCGGCGCAACCGGTAAAATGCACGGCTATGAAACCCGAAATCTGGACCCCGCACGTGACGGTCGCCGCGATCGTCGAACGCGACGGGCGCTTTCTCGTGATCGAAGAACATACGTCGTCCGGCCTGCGCATCAATCAGCCGGCGGGCCACCTCGAAGCCGGCGAGACCCTCGTCGAAGCGGTGATCCGCGAGACGCTCGAGGAAACCGCGCATCCGTTCGAGCCGGACGCGCTCGTCGGCGTGTATCTCGCGCACTACGCGCGCCCGGCGAGCGCCGGCGCGACCTACCTGCGCTTCACGTTCTGCGGCCGCGCGGGCGACGCGCTCGCCAATCACACGCTCGACGACGGCATCGTCCGCACGTTGTGGATGACGGCCGACGAACTGCGCGCCTGCGAGGATCGCCATCGGTCGCCCGCCGTGATGCGCTGCGTCGACGACTACCTCGCCGGCCGCCGCGTGCCGCTCGATTTCGTGCATACGCATTCGGTCGCGCCGTATCGCGCGGCCCCGGATCATCAGGCGGCGGGCAAATGACGAAGCGCCGAGTCGTGGTGGGCATGTCGGGCGGCGTCGATTCGTCGGTCACCGCATGGCTGCTGAAGGAACAGGGCTACGACGTCGTCGGCCTCTTCATGAAGAACTGGGAAGACGACGACGACGGCGAATACTGCTCGACGCGGCAGGACTGGATCGATGTCGTGTCGGTCGCGGACCTGATCGGCATCGACGTCGAGGCGGTGAACTTCGCTGCCGAATACAAGGACCGCGTGTTCGCCGAATTCCTGCGCGAATACTCGGCGGGCCGCACGCCGAATCCGGACGTGCTGTGCAACGCGGAGATCAAGTTCAAGGCGTTCCTCGATCACGCGATGTCGCTCGGCGCCCAGACGATCGCGACCGGCCATTACGCGCGCGTGCGCGAGCGCGACGGCCGCTTCGAGCTCCTGAAGGCGTTCGATCATACGAAAGACCAGTCGTACTTCCTGCATCGCCTCAATCAGGCGCAGTTGTCGAAGACGCTGTTCCCGCTCGGCGAAATCCCGAAGACGAAGGTGCGCGAGATCGCCGAGCAGATCGGGCTGCCGAACGCGAAGAAGAAGGATTCGACGGGCATCTGCTTCATCGGCGAGCGCCCGTTCCGCGATTTCCTGAACCGCTATCTGCCGACGAAGCCCGGCCCGATGAAGACGCCCGACGGCAAGACGGTCGGCGAGCACATCGGCCTCGCGTTCTACACGTTCGGCCAGAGGAAGGGCATCGGGCTCGGCGGCAGCAAGGACGGCAGCGGCGAGCCGTGGTTCGTCGCGGCGAAGGACATTGCGTCGAACACGCTCTACGTCGTGCAGGGCCACGATCATCCGTGGCTGCTGTCGCGCGAGCTCGTCGCGGGCAATGTCAGTTGGGTCGCGGGCGAACTGCCCATCGACGGCTTCGCGTGCGGCGCGAAGACCCGCTATCGGCAGGCCGACGCGGCTTGTATTTTCGGCCGGGCCGCGTCAGGCCGGGCCGCGTCGGGCGGCGGCGCGGCGAGCGGCGTTGCAGCCGACGCAAGCGGCGAGCGCTTCTCGCTGACGTTCGACGAGCCGCAATGGGCGGTCACGCCCGGCCAGTCGGCGGTGCTGTACGACGGCGACGTGTGCCTCGGCGGCGGCATCATCGAATCCGCGGCAACGGGACGCCCCGACGCCGCGCACGCGGGCGGCGCGCCCGCGCTCGCCGAAGCGCGCTGACCCCCGATCGGTTTAGACTTGCGGCACGCGACGGACGGCGCGCCGGCACGTCCGCGTCCGCGCCCGCCGCCGCGCCGCTCGTCGACGCATGGCGGCATCCGAAAAACGATATGGAGTCCCCATGCTTTCTCGACGTTATCTCGCGATGTGGTGCGCGGTCGCCCTCTTCGCGGCCGTCGCCGTGCTCGCGGCCCGGCATGCGATCTCGTGGCTGTGGATCGCGCCCGTCGCCGCGCTCGTCGCGCTCGGCCTGTACGACCTGAAGCAGGACCGCCACGCGATCCTGCGCAATTACCCGCTGTGGGGCCATCTGCGCTTCCTGTTCGAATTCATCCGTCCTGAAATCCGCCAGTACTTCGTCGAAGACGACACCGACGAAAAGCCGTTCTCGCGCGCGCAGCGCAGCCTCGTCTATCAGCGCGCGAAGAACGTCGCCGACAACCGGCCGTACGGCACCGAGCTCGACGTGAAGGCGGTCGCGCACGAATGGATCAGCCATTCGCTCGCGCCGACGAAGCTGGCCGGCCACGATTTCCGGGTCCGCGTCGGCGCGATGCGCCAAGCGCCGTACGACATCTCGATCTTCAACATTTCGGCGATGAGCTTCGGCGCGCTATCGGCGAACGCGATCCGCGCGCTGAACCTGGGCGCGAAGCAAGGCGGCTTCGCGCACGACACGGGCGAAGGCTCGCTGTCGAAATATCACCGCGAGCACGGCGGCGACATCATCTGGGAGATCGGCTCCGGCTACTTCGGCTGCCGCCGCGACGACGGCACGTTCGATCCGGACAAGTTCGAGAAGCAGGCGCGCGACCCGCAGGTGAAGATGATCGAGGTGAAGCTGTCGCAAGGCGCGAAGCCCGGCCACGGCGGCGTGCTGCCCGCCGCGAAGATCACGCCCGAGATCGCCGAGACGCGCGGCGTGCCGATGGGCAAGGATTGCGTGTCGCCCGCCGCGCATTCGGCGTTCTCGACGCCGCGCGGGTTGCTCGAGTTCGTCGAACGGCTGCGCGAGCTGTCGGGCGGCAAGCCGACGGGCTTCAAGCTGTGCGTCGGCCATCCGTGGGAATTCTTCGGGATCGCGAAGGCGATGCTCGAGACGGGCATCGTGCCGGACTTCATCGTCGTCGACGGCGCGGAAGGCGGCACCGGCGCGGCGCCCCTCGAATTCACCGATCACGTCGGCGTGCCGCTGCAGGAAGGGCTCCTCCTCGTGCACAACACGCTCGTCGGGATCGGGCTGCGCGATCAGGTGAAGCTCGGCGCAAGCGGCAAGATCATCACCGCGTTCGACATCGCGCGCACGCTCGCGATCGGCGCGGACTGGGTGAACTCGGCGCGCGGCTTCATGTTCGCGGTCGGCTGCATCCAGGCGCAGCACTGCCATACGGACCGCTGCCCGACGGGCGTCGCGACGCAGGACCCGGTGCGCCAGCGCGCGCTCGTCGTGCCGGACAAGGCGGAGCGCGTCCACGGCTTCCATCGCAACACGCTGCACGCGCTGCAGGAACTCGTGCAGGCGGCGGGGCTGTCGCATCCGTCCGAGCTGCGCGCGCATCACATCGTGCAGCGCGTCGCGCCGCACGAAGTGCGACTGATGTCGCAGTTGCTCAAGTATCTGGAGCCGGGTGCGCTGCTGAACGGCGACCATTGCGGCTTCTCGCTGTACGAGACATGGTGGCCCGTCGCGCGCAGCGACTCGTTCTCACTCGGCGAGAGCGGGTACGCGCGCATCGGCGGAAGCGCGCCGGCGCGCGCCTAGTTCGACAGAAAAACGCCCCTCGGAAGGGCGTTTTCTCGTAAGTCGCCGCGGCGTGGCGCACCGCGATCGCGAGCAGCCGGCGAGCTTGGCCGTCGGCTCGCGCATCGAAACGTCGCGCGCCGCCCACGCGCCGCGCGTCAAACGAAAAACGCCCCGGTAACGGGGCGTTTTGTCATCGACGCCGCGCGCGGCGTCGCGTCACTGCGGCACTGTGTCGACGAACGGCTGGCGCTGCGACAGCTTCACGAAATGCTTGTCGAGATTCGGATGGCGCTCGCGCCAGTTGATTTCGGGCATCCGGAAATCGAGGTAGCCGAGCGTGCAGCCGAGCGCGATGTCGGCAAGCGTGTAGTGATTGCCGACGCACCACATCTTGCCGCCCAGGCCCTGCGACATCGCGACGAGACCGTCGTCGATCTTGCGCTGCTGGCGCGCGATCCATGCGTCGCTGCGCTGCTGCGGCTCGCGCTGCGTGTGCTCGATACGAATTGCGACCGACGCGTCGAGCACGCCGTCGCCGAGCGCCTCCCAGCACCGCACCTCGACGCGCTCGCGTCCGGACGGCGGGATCAGCTTGCCGACGGGCGAAAGCGTGTCGACGTATTCGCAGATCACGCGCGAATCGAACACGGCGGCGCCGTCCTCCATCACGAGGCACGGCACCTTGCCGAGCGGGTTCGACGCATGGATGTCGGTGTCCGGCGCCCAGACGTTCTCGAGCTCCAGCTTGTAGTCGATCTTCTTTTCAGCGAGCACGATTCGCGCCTTGCGGACGAACGGGCTGCTGAGCGAACCGATTAATTTCATCATCTGTCTTCTGTCGGGAATACCGCCCGAGAGTATACGTTGTCGCCGATCATAACCGGCCGTTGCGTCTCCGTTGATAATCGGCCATCCGGCCTGTGGATGGTTTGCAACAATCGCGGCCGCCGCGCGGGCCGCGCGACCGGGCAAGACAGCGGAGGTTGCGCCGTGCGGTTTCGCGTTGCGGCCGTCCGGCTTTTGCCGCGGGCCCGAGCTGCCGTTTTGCGCCGGCGCGTGCCGGCCAAGCGTGATTTCCCGCGGACCGCACGGCATCGCGCCGCGCACGGTGCGTCGTTGCGTGCGCGCCGTGGCGGCCGCATCGCCGCCGCACGACCGACGGCCCGCCGCCCCCACCCGCCGCCCCCACCCGTCGCGCGCGACCCGCGCGACGGCGCTACAATCGCATGATGAATCAACCGACCGAACCCGCCATCGCCCTCGACGTCTACCGCCAGCGCCGTGACCGCGTGCTGGCATCGCTGCGCGCGCAAGGCGGCGGCGTCGCCATCGTGCCCACCGCGCCGGAAGTGCTCCGCAATCGCGACAGCGGCTATCCGTACCGGCACGACAGCTACTTCTACTACCTGACGGGCTTCACCGAGCCCGACGCGCTCCTCGTCCTCGACGCGTCGGCGACGGACGACGCGCCGCGTGCGATCCTGTTCTGCCGCGCGAAGAATCCCGAGCGCGAAATCTGGGAAGGGTTCCATTTCGGGCCCGAGGCCGCGCGGGACGCGTTCGGCTTCGACGCCGCGTTCCCATACGACGCGCTCGACGCCGAAATGCCGCGCATCGTCGCCGATGCGCACGCGCTCTTTTATCGCTTCGGCGTTTCGACCGAATTCGACGGCCGCCTGAACGGCTGGCTTGACGCGGTGCGCTCGCGCGCCCGCGCAGGCGTCGCCGCGCCAGGCGCCGCGTTCGATCTCGGGCCGCTGCTCGACGACATGCGGCTTGTCAAGGACGCGCACGAGCAAGCGATCATGCGCCGCGCGGCCGGGATTTCCGCGCTCGCGCACCTTCGCGCGATGGCCGCATGCCGACCTGGCATCCGCGAATACGAACTCGAAGCCGAGTTGCTTTACACGTTCCGCCGCCACGGCGCGCAATCGCCCGCGTACGGCTCGATCGTCGCGACGGGCGCGAACGCGTGCGTGCTCCACTACCCGGCGGGCGACGCGATCGTCGAGGACGGCGACCTGATCCTGATCGACGCGGCATGCGAGCTCGACGGCTACGCATCCGACATCACGCGCACGTTCCCGGCGAACGGCCGCTTTTCAGGCCCGCAGCGCGCGCTCTACGAGATCGTGCTCGCCGCGCAGGAAGCGGCGATCGCGGCGACGCGCGCGGGCGCCGCATTCGACGCGCCGCACGACGCCGCGGTGCGCGTGCTCGCACAGGGCATGCTCGACACCGGCCTCGTGCCGAAGACTCGCTTCGCGAGCGTCGACGACGTGATCGCCGAGCGCGCGTACACGCGCTTCTACATGCACCGCACGGGCCACTGGCTCGGGATGGACGTGCACGACTGCGGCGACTACCGCGAGCGCCGCGCGCCGCGCGACGACGACGGCGCGCTGCCGTCGCGCGTGCTGCACGCGGGGATGGCGCTCACGATCGAGCCGGGGCTGTACGTGCGTCCGGCCGACGACGTGCCGCAGGCATTCTGGGACATCGGCATCCGGATCGAGGACGACGCGTTCGTCACGCCGACGGGATGCGAGCTGATCACGCGCGACGTGCCGGTGGCCGCGGACGAGATCGAGGCGCTGATGCGCGATGCGCCGACCCAGACCGTCCGCCCGCAGCCGTGACCCGCACCCGCTGCTTCCCACCGAGACCCACGATTCACGAACGATGACGACCGCCGCCCCTTCGCCTGCTTTCGACTTCGATATCGCGATCGTCGGCGCCGGGCCGGTCGGGCTCGCGCTCGCCGGCTGGCTCGCGCGCCGCAGTGCGACCCGTGCGCTGTCCGTCGCGCTGATCGACGCACGCGATCCCGACGCGAGCGCGAACGATCCTCGCGCGATTGCCGTGTCGCACGGCAGCCGGATGCTGCTCGATACGCTCGGCTGGCCGGGCGACGCGACGCCGATCGAGCACATCCACGTGTCGCAGCGCGGCCACTTCGGCCGCACGCTGATCGATCGCGACGAGCACGACCTCGCCGCGCTCGGCTACGTCGTGCGCTACGGCTCGATCGTGCAGGCGCTCGCGCGCGCGGTGCGCGGCACGCGCGCGCACTGGTTCACGTCGACGTCCGCGCATTCGCCGACGCAGGACGCCGACGGCGCGACGATCACGCTCGACACGCTGCAAGGCACGCGCGAGTTGCGCGCGCGCGTGCTCGTCAACGCGGAGGGCGGCCTCTTCGACGACCGGAAGCGCAAGCTGACCGAGAGTGCGAAGAGCCGCGACTACGGGCAGACGGCGCTCGTCGGCACCGTCACGGTGTCGGCGCCGCGGCCGCGCGTCGCGTGGGAGCGCTTCACCGCCGAAGGCCCGCTCGCGCTGCTGCCGCTCGGCGGCCCGCGGCAGGCGGACTACGCGCTCGTCTGGTGCTGCGCGCCCGATGTCGCGCGGCGGCGCAGCGAATTGTCCGACGACGCATTCCTGCAGGAACTCGGCGCGATGTTCGGCGCGCGGATGGGACGCTTCACGCAAATCGTCGGGCGCGCGGCGTTCCCGCTCGGACTCGCTGCGGCGGAAACGCTCGTCGACAGACGGATCGCGATCGTCGGCAACGCCGCGCAAACGCTGCACCCGGTCGCGGGCCAGGGGCTCAACCTCGGGCTGCGCGACGCGCACACGCTCGCCGAGACGCTGTCCGAACACGGCGCGACACCGCTCGCGCTCGCGACGTTCAACGCGCGCCGCGCGCTCGACAGGCGCCTCACGATCGGCGCGACCGACACGCTCGCACGCCTTTTCACCGTCGACTCGCGACCGCTCGCCGTGCTGCGCGGCGCGGCGCTCACCGCGCTCGAATTCGTGCCGCCGCTCAAGACCGCGATCGCGCGGCAGATGATGTTCGGGCAGCGGCGGTGAGGCAGGTGGCGTCGACCATTCAGCGTCGAGCGGCTGGCTGACGATCGGATTGATGGCCGATTCCGTTGAAAAACGCCGTTTCCGAAACCTCGCTTGCCATTCGCGAAGAATCGACCCGTCAGGTCGCTCGACAAGCCACGCTTGGGCGCCTGCCAAGGAAGAGGGCTCTTGAGAATCTGGCTCCGCCCATGGTCAGCGCGTTTTTCGACAGAATCGGCTGACGGCTGACATCCAGATTCTCATCTCTCACCTCGCGTACGCTTTCCGCCACGCAGCCTATGCCGGCACGCACGCGGCAACGCCGCACGACGCATCGGCGCGACCGCAAAGCACGCGCGCACGGCATCGTCGGCGACATCGCTCGCATGGCCGGTTCGCGCGTCCCGAAACGACCTCCCGACGCATCGCGTGTACTCCGCTTTGCAGCCACGCACGATGCGCCATCCCACATTCACGCAATATTCATCGACGATTTAACGATTGCCGACAGTTGCCTAATTCGGCGGCACCAGCGGTTACGGTAAAATGCGCGTTTTCCCTTTCGCCTGCCCCCCGCCCGCGCCCCGCGCGGGCGCTCCCATTGCGATGCCCGTCCTAGGCTCTCACGTCCTGCGCAACAATCTGTTCGTCGCCCCGATGGCGGGCGTCACGGACCGGCCGTTCCGCCAGCTGTGCAAACGGCTCGGCGCGGGCTACGCCGTGTCCGAGATGGTCGCGTCGAACGCGCAGTTGTGGAAGAGCGAGAAGACGATGCGCCGCGCGAACCACGCGGGCGAAGTCGAACCGATCGCAGTGCAGATCGCGGGCGCCGATCCGGTGATGATGGCCGAGGCCGCGCGTCACAACGTCGCGAACGGCGCGCAGATCATCGACATCAACATGGGCTGTCCGGCGAAGAAGGTCTGCAACGTCGCCGCCGGCTCCGCGCTGCTGCAGAACGAACCGCTCGTGCAGCGAATCGTCGAGGCGGTGGTCGCCGCGGTCGGCACGGGGCCTGATGCGGTGCCCGTCACACTGAAGATCCGAACCGGCTGGGACCGCGAACACAAGAACGCGATCATGGTCGCGAAGCTCGCCGAGGCAGCCGGCATCTCGATGCTGACCGTGCACGGCAGAACCCGCGCCGATCTGTACCGCGGCGACGCCGAATACGACACGATCGCTGCCGTGAAGAGTGCGGTGCACATTCCGGTCGTCGCGAACGGCGACATTACGTCGCCGCAGAAAGCGAAGGCGGTGCTCGAAGCAACGGGCGCCGACGCGCTGATGATCGGCCGCGCGGCGCAAGGAAGGCCATGGCTTTTTCGAGAAATCGGTCATTTCCTGCAAAGCGGCGAGCTCCTGCCGCCGCCGCGCATCGACGAGATCCGCCAGGTGATGAACGAGCACCTCGAGGATCACTACGCGTTCTACGGCGAATTCACGGGAGTCCGTACTGCGCGCAAGCACATCGGCTGGTACACTCGCGGCCTTTCCGGTGCCAACGGATTCCGGCACCGGATGAATACGCTCGATTCCACGCGCGAGCAACTTGCCGCCGTCAACGAATTCTTCGACGCGCAACAGGCATTGTCCGACCGCCTCGTCTACGTGGACGAAGAAGACGGCGGCCGCGGCGAGCCGGGCGATCCTAACCAATTAGCAGCATGAGCAAGCACAACATCGAACAATGCGTCCGCGACAGCCTGGGTGGCTACTTCCGGGATCTCGACGGCTCCAATCCGCACGACGTCTACGAGATGGTGATGTCGTGCGTCGAAAAGCCTATGCTCGAAGTCGTGCTCGAACAGGCGGGCGGCAACCAGTCGCTCGCCGCGGAGTACCTCGGCATCAATCGCAACACGCTGCGCAAGAAGCTGCAGCAGCACGGCCTGCTGTAGGCGGCCGCCCCGTCCCCGTTTTCTGGCTATTGGTGGTTCCATCATGATCAAGCAAGCGCTCATTTCCGTTTCCGACAAGACCGGCATCGTCGACTTCGCAAAAGCGCTGTCCGAACTCGGCGTCAAGCTGCTGTCGACGGGCGGCACCGCGAAACTGCTCGCCGACGCGGGCCTGCCCGTCACCGAAGTGGCCGACTACACCGGCTTCCCGGAAATGCTCGATGGGCGCGTGAAGACGCTGCACCCGAAGGTGCATGGCGGCATCCTCGCTCGCCGCGACCTGCCCGAGCACATGCAGGCGCTCGAAGCGCACGGGATTCCGACGATCGATCTCCTCGTCGTGAACCTGTATCCGTTCGTCCAGACGATTGCGAAGGACGACTGCACGCTCGCCGACGCGATCGAGAACATCGACATCGGCGGCCCGACGATGCTGCGCTCGGCGGCGAAGAACCACCGCGACGTGACGGTCGTCGTCGATCCGGCCGACTACGCGGTCGTGCTCGACGAGATGAAGGCGAACGACAACACGGTCGGCTACAAGACGAACTTCCGCCTCGCGACCAAGGTGTTCGCGCACACCGCGCAGTACGACGGCGCGATCACGAACTATCTGACGAGCCTGACGGAAGACCTGCAGCACGGCTCGCGCAACCCGTACCCGGCGACGCTGAACCTCGCGTTCGACAAGGTGCAGGACCTGCGCTACGGCGAAAACCCGCACCAGAGCGCTGCGTTCTACCGCGACATCGCGACGCCGGCCGGCGCGCTCGCGAACTACCGCCAGTTGCAGGGCAAGGAACTGTCGTACAACAACATCGCCGATTCGGACGCCGCGTGGGAATGCGTGAAGACGTTCGACGCGCCCGCATGCGTGATCATCAAGCACGCGAATCCGTGTGGCGTCGCGCTCGGCGCGGATGCGGCCGAAGCGTACGCGAAGGCGTTCCAGACCGATCCGACGTCGGCGTTCGGTGGCATCATCGCGTTCAACCGCGAAGTCGACGAAGCCGCCGCGCAAGCGGTGGCGAAGCAGTTCGTCGAAGTGCTGATCGCGCCGTCGTTCTCGGATGCGGCGAAGCAGGTGCTCGCGGCGAAGCAGAACGTGCGTCTCCTCGAGATCGCGCTGGGCGACGGCCACAACGCGTTCGACCTGAAGCGCGTCGGCGGCGGCCTGCTCGTGCAGTCGCTCGATTCGAAGAACGTCCAGCCGCGCGAGCTGCGCGTCGTCACGAAGCGCCACCCGACGCCGAAGGAAATGGACGACCTGCTGTTCGCATGGCGCGTCGCGAAGTACGTGAAGTCGAACGCAATCGTGTTCTGCGGCAACGGGATGACGCTCGGCGTTGGCGCGGGCCAGATGAGCCGCGTCGATTCGGCGCGCATCGCTAGCATCAAGGCGCAGAACGCGGACCTCACGCTCGCCGGCTCGGCGGTCGCGTCGGACGCCTTCTTCCCGTTCCGCGACGGCCTCGACGTCGTCGTCACGGCGGGCGCGACCTGCGTGATCCAGCCGGGCGGCTCCGTGCGCGACGACGAAGTGATCGCCGCAGCCGACGAGCACAACATCGCGATGGTGCTGACGGGCGTGCGCCACTTCCGTCACTGATTCTCGCGACGCGTCGTTTTCAGCGAAACCCGGCGGTGTCTCACCGCCGGGTTTTTTATCGGACGTGCGATCTCGACGGGGCACGCGGTGATTTTTCGGCGCAGTGGCTTTTCGGTTCGGCGATTGCGCCCCGCCTTCGCCGAGATCCCGCGTCATTCGTGTAGTATCGGACGCAGACAGCTTTTCCGTTTTTTCATGCGAATCATCGGCATCGACCCCGGCTTGCGCGTCACGGGCTTCGGCGTGATCGACGTCAGCGGCCATCAGCTCGCGTACGTCGCAAGCGGCGTGATCAAGACCCCCACGGCCGACCTGCCCACGCGGCTCGGCACGATCTACGACGGCATCTCGACGTTGATCCGCGAGCACACCCCCGATCAGGCGGCGATCGAAAAAGTGTTCGTCAACGTCAATCCGCAATCGACGCTGCTTCTCGGCCAGGCGCGCGGCGCGGCGATCTGCGGGCTCGTGTCGGGCGGCCTGCCCGTCGCCGAATACACGGCGCTGCAGCTCAAGCAGGCGGTGGTCGGCTACGGACGCGCGACGAAAGAGCAGATGCAGGAAATGGTCGCACGCCTGCTGAGTCTGTCCGGACGGCCCGGCACCGACGCGGCCGACGCGCTCGGGATGGCGATCTGCCACGCGCACGGCGGCGACACGCTCAACACGCTCGGCGGCATCGCGCCCGCGCTCGCGAAAAAAGGGCTGCGCGTTCGGCGCGGACGGCTCGTCGGGTAACGCGGATGTCCGGCGACGCATTGCGGACGCCGGCACCGCCTCCGCTCGAATCAATCGTCGTCGATCACCCCCCATCCATTGCCTCAAACGCGCCGGACGCGCCGGCAATTCCAACACTCCCGGCAACGCCAACCACGCCTGCCGCTCGAGCCGCCCCCACGCAGCCCGGATACTCCGAACGCGCCCGGCGCACCGTCCCGTCGGCCACGCTCGCCGCACGCAACCCGCAGCCCGCTGGCGATCTTCCGGCCGTCCCGCTGCCGCGCGCGCACTGCGGTGCGCTACACTCGCGCTTTCCGTTCCGTCCCGCACTCGCCATGATCGGTCGCATCGCCGGCACCCTGCTCGAAAAGAATCCCCCGCACCTCCTCGTCGACTGCAACGGCGTCGGCTATGAAGTCGACGTACCGATGAGCACGTTCTACAACCTGCCGCACACGGGCGAGAAGGTCGCGCTGCTGACCCAACTGATCGTCCGCGAGGACGCGCACCTGCTGTACGGCTTCCTGACGCCGCAAGAGCGCTCGACGTTCCGCGAACTGCTCAAGATCACAGGCGTCGGCGCGCGGATGGCGCTCGCCGTGCTGTCCGGGATGAGCGTCGCGGAGCTGTCGCAAGCGGTCACGCTGCAGGACGCCGCGCGCCTCACACGCGTGCCCGGCATCGGCAAGAAGACGGCCGAGCGCCTGCTCCTCGAACTCAAAGGCAAGCTCGGCGCCGATCTCGGCCCGCTCGCCGGCGCGGCGTCCCCGTCCGACCACGCGACCGACATCCTCAACGCGCTCGTTGCGCTCGGCTATTCGGAAAAGGAAGCGCTCGCCGCGATCAAGAACGTGCCGGCCGGCACCGGCGTGTCCGAAGGCATCAAGCTGTCGCTCAAGGCGCTGTCGAAGGCGTAACGGCGCGTCGTTGGAAACAGCTTCTCACGCCGGTCGCCAGGCGGCGACTCGGCCGTTCGGCCAGGTTGGCCGGACCGCGCCGCGCGGTACAATGGCCGCATGATCGAAACCGACAAACTCGCCACCGAGCGGATCATCGCCGCCACGCCCGTGTCTTCGCACGAAGAAGCGTTCGAACGCGCGCTGCGCCCGCGCCAGCTCGACGAATACGTCGGCCAGGAGAAGGTGCGCGACCAGCTCGAGATCTTCATCGAGGCCGCGAAGCGCCGCTCCGAAGCGCTCGACCACGTGCTGCTGTTCGGGCCGCCCGGCCTCGGCAAGACGACGCTCGCGCACATCATCGCGCGCGAGATGGGCGTGAACCTGCGCCAGACGTCCGGCCCCGTGCTCGAGCGCGCAGGCGACCTCGCCGCGCTCCTCACGAACCTCGAAGCGAACGACGTCCTCTTCATCGACGAAATCCACCGACTGTCGCCTGTCGTCGAGGAAATCCTGTATCCGGCGCTCGAGGATTACCAGATCGACATCATGATCGGCGAAGGGCCGGCCGCGCGCAGCGTGAAGCTCGACCTGCAGCCGTTCACGCTCGTCGGCGCGACGACGCGCGCGGGCATGCTGACCAATCCGCTGCGCGACCGCTTCGGAATCGTCGCGCGACTCGAGTTCTACGACGCCGAGCAGCTATCGCGGATCGTGCGCCGCTCGGCCGCGCTCCTCAACGCGCCGATCGATCCGAACGGCGCGCTCGAAATCGCGAAACGCTCGCGCGGCACGCCGCGGATCGCGAACCGCCTGCTGCGCCGCGTGCGCGACTACGCGGAAGTGAGAGCCGACGGCAACATCACCGCTGCCGTCGCGGACGCCGCGCTCGCGATGCTCGACGTCGATCCGGTCGGCTTCGACCTGATGGACCGCAAGCTGCTCGAGGCGATCCTGCACAAATTCGACGGCGGGCCGGTCGGCGTCGACAACCTCGCCGCCGCGATCGGCGAGGAACGCGACACGATCGAGGACGTGCTCGAGCCGTACCTGATCCAGCAGGGGTTCTTGCAGCGCACGCCGCGCGGCCGCGTCGCGACGCTCCTCACGTACCGGCACTTCGGACTCTCCGCGCCGGACGCCGCGAGCGCCGTGTGCAATCTCTGGGACACGCCGGACGCTCAGCGCTGACGCCGTTCCCGTTCCGACGAGCCAATCGATGTCCGCCCCGCTACACGACCGCCCAGCACGCTCGACGATCGGCCGTCCGCTCGTCGAGCGCGTGCGCGCGCGCGTCGCAGGCGGCGTCACGCATCTGACGGCAGGCAGCGGCCCGTCGCTCGACTACTCGTCGCCGCCCGGCGACCCTGGCCTCTTCGGCCCCGACGCGGTGTGCTGGAAAGTGCACGCCGATTTCACGTCGATGATGACGGGCGGCATCTCCGCACTGCTGCTGCAAGCGCTGCAGCCGCTCGCGCTCGCGGGCGTGTGGGACCATTCGACGTTCCGCACCGACATCCTCGGCCGCCTGCGCCGCACCGCGACGTTCATCTCCGGCACGACGTACGGCAGCCGCGCCGACGCGCTGAAGCTGATCGAGCGCGTGAAGGCGATCCACGAGACCGTCACCGGCACGGGGCTCGACGGCCGCCCGTATCGCGCGAGCGACCCGGCGCTGCTGACGTGGGTGCACGTCGCCGAAGTGTCGAGCTTTCTCGCCGCGCACTTGCGCTACATGAATCCGCTGCTGTCGGGTGCCGACCAGGACCGCTACTACGCGGAAACGGCGCGCGTCGCCGAACTGCTCGGCGCGACGAACGTGCCCAAGACGCGCGCCGACGTCGCCGCGTACTTCGCCGCGATGCGCCCCGAACTGGAAGCGAGCGAACGCACGCACGAGGTGGTGCGCATCCTGACGAACGTGCCGGTGCCGAAGCCGGCGATGCGCCCCGCCGCCACGCTGCTGTTCAACGCCGGCGTCGATCTGCTGCCGACTTGGGCGCAGCAGATGCTCGGCCTGTCGGCTCTCGCTCCCGTGCGCCGCGCGCTCGTGCGGCCCGGCGTGCGGATCGTCGCGCCGGTGATCCGCTGGGCGCTCGTCAACGGCGTGTCGAAGCGCGCCCGCCGGCGCGTCGCCGCGTCGCCCCAGCAGCCCGGCCGCACCGGCAAGTAGCCAAATCCGTCGATTTCATTTCAAATACCTGTCACATCGATTCGCGATGCTGACGGGTCCGCGCACGCGCGTCAGCCGCGCGCCGCCGCCCAACCCATTGTCGACGCCATTGCCCGATGCCCCATCCGCTCTCCCGCCTCGTCGCCGTTACCGCCTTTTCGCTCATTGCCGCGATCGCCGCATGCGGCGGTGACGGCACGGCCTCCGTCGCCCCGATCGCCGCCGTCGAAGCCGGCGCAAACGGCTCCACACCAGGCAGTGCAACGGCCCCGGGGAGCGCCGGCAATCCGTCGCCATCGACGCCCGCGCCCGTGCAGGGCAAATGGAAAAGCGTGCGCACGGGCGACATGCTCGACGTGGTGCTCGGTGAGCTGCGTCCGACGCAAGGCGCGCTCGGCTACGACCAGATCTACTACAAGCTCGGTCGCTACGAGCGGCAGCCCGACAAGAAATTCGACGATTTCTGCGCAGACGAAGGGCTCGGCGGCGTCGCGTCGGACGGCTACACCGCGCAATCGATGCTGCGCGACGCCGCGAGCTACGCTTGCGCGACCGGCGCCGACGCGCGCGACCGCACGGTGCTCAATCCCGTCGTCGTCGGCCCGAACGGCGACGCGCTGTACGTGACCGACGGTCACCACGGCCTGTCGACCTATTACGAGACGCCCGACGGCGGCCCGACGCTCCACGTGCACGTCGTCGTCAAGGACAACCTCAGCGACTACTCGGGCGCGGCGTTCTGGCGGCAGATGCAAAGCCGCGGCTACACGCGCCTGAAGGACGGCGACGGGCGGCCGATCGCGCCGGATCAGTTGCCCGCCGGACTCGGGCTCACGCTCGGCATGCAGGATGACCGTTACCGGTCGCTCGTCTATTTCACGCGCGACATCGGCTACGCGAAGCCCGCGCAAGCGACCGACTACCTGGAATTCTACTGGGCCGACTGGCTGCGCGGGCAGCCGGCGACGTTCTCGCTCGCCGGCTACGACCTGGCGCGCGCGGGCGCGACTGATCCCGACCCGGCAGCGGCCGATACGGGCTACCTGAATGCGGTATGGAATGCGTCGGCGAGAATGGTCGCGTCGACCGATCCGGTGATCGACGGCAAGACAGGCGCCGACCTCGGGCGCGCCGATCAGATCAACGGCGGCAAGAAATACGGCAAAGGGGAATTCGACAAGCTGCGCCAGCCGATCACGGCCGACAAGCCCGGCAAGATCGCGTATGCGCTCGATTACAAGGCGCGCCACGGGCTGCGCTGACGCTGACGGCCGTCGCCGGCGCGCCGCGACGGCCGAACAGCCTCGCGGCCAAGCGCGCACTCGCGCACACGAGCCGCGCTACGGCGTCACAGAACCTTCCGATAGCCGTCGTCGTCGCTCGCTTCGCTTAAGTGACCGACGTCGGCCCAGCGAACGACGCGCGCGCGGCCGCCATCGTAATCGACGACGTTGACGCTCGTGTTCAGGAGCGCGTGCTTGCGCGGCGCGTCGAGCGGCAGATCGTTCGCGAACCGGTACACGCAGTCGAGCACGCCGCCGTGCGCGACGCACGCGATGCGCGCACCCGGATGGGCGGCGACGATCCGCTCGACCTCGTGCAACACGCGGTGATGGAACGCGCGGTGCGATTCGCCGCCTTCCGGCTCAAAGCCGGGATCGCGCGTCTGCCACTGCGCGAACGCGCCGGGAAAGCGCGCCTCGATCTCGGCGCTGTCATGACCCTGGAACACGCCGTACGCGCGCTCGCGCAGCCCTTCGCGCAGCACGAGCGGCAGGCCGAGCGCGTCGGCCGCCGGCTGCGCGGTTTGCTGCGCGCGCGACAGATCGCTCGAATAGATCGCGTCGATCCGCGCGCCGGCGCGTGCGTCGCGCGCGAGACGCTCGGCCAGTTGCCGCGCCTGCGCGAGCCCCGTGTCGGCGAGCGGAATGTCGATGTGGCCTTGAATCCGCTTGATGCGGTTCCAGGCTGTCTCGCCGTGGCGGATGAAGAGGATCTGCGTCGTGGCCATCGGGGCGGTCTCGAATCGAAGCATCAGGGGCGCGTCTGCAGCCAGAACGTCACAGGGCCGTCGTTCACGAGCGACACCTGCATGTCGGCGCCGAACTCGCCCGTCGCGACGATCGGATGACGCTCGCGAGCCGCGCGCGCGAAGTAGTCAAAGAGGCGCGCGCCCTCGTCGGGCGGCGCAGCGGGCGTGAAGCTCGGGCGCAGGCCGCTGTTCGTGTCGGCCGCGAGCGTGAACTGCGACACGAGCAACAGGCCGCCCGCGCCCCCCGTGCCGTCGATGTTCGACACGGGCAGGTTCATCTTGCCCGCCGCGTCGCTGAACACCCGGTAGCCGAGCACCTTCGCGAGCAGCTTGTCGGCGGCGGCCTCGGTGTCGCCGCGCTCCGCGCAGACGAGCGCGAGGAGGCCCGGGCCGATTTCGCCCGTCACGCGGTCGCCGACACGCACGTCGGCGCGCTTCACGCGCTGGATCAGCGCGATCATGTGCGCGCCTCCGCCGCACGCGCGGCGCGCAGAACGCTCAGTCGAATCGTGGGCCGCGCGCTCATGCGGTGAGCGTCACGCGCGCGAAGCGGCGCTTGCCGACCTGCACGACGAACTCGCCCGCTTCGACCTTCAGCGCCTTGTCGGACACCGTTGCGCCGTCGATCTTCACGCCGCCCTGCTCGATATTGCGCAGCGCCTCGCTCGTCGACGGCACGAGCCCCGCCTGCTTCAGCAACTGGCCGATCGCGAGCGGCGCGCCGGCGAGCGTCACCGTGGCGATGTCGTCGGGCACGCCGCCCTTCGCACGGTGATTGAAGTCTTCGAGCGCGCGCTCGGCATCGGCGCGCGAATGGAAGCGCTCAACGATCTCCTGCGCGAGCATCACCTTGAAGTCACGCGGATTGCGCCCGCCTTCGGCTTCGGCGCGGAACTGCGCGATCTCGTCGAGGCTGCGGAACGACAGCAGCTCGAAGTAGCGCCACATCAGCACGTCCGAGATGCTCATCAGCTTGCCGAACATGTCGTTCGGCTTCTCGCTGATGCCGACGTAGTTGCCCTTCGACTTCGACATCTTCTCGACGCCGTCGAGGCCTTCGAGAAGCGGCATCGTCAGGATGCACTGCTGCTCCTGCCCGTACTGCTTCTGCAGTTCGCGGCCGACGAGCAGGTTGAATTTCTGATCGGTGCCGCCGAGCTCGAGATCGGCGTTCAGCGCGACCGAGTCGTAGCCTTGCATCAGCGGGTACAGGAATTCGTGGATCGAGATCGGAATGCCGCCCTGGAAGCGCTTCGTGAAGTCCTCGCGCTCGAGCATTCGCGCGACCGTGTAGCGCGACGCGAGCTTGATCATCCCGTCCGCGCCGAGCGGCATCGACCATTCGCTGTTGTAGCGGATCTCGGTCTTCTCGCGGTCGAGCACGAGCGCCGCCTGCTCGAAGTAGGTCTTCGCGTTCGATTCGATCTGCTCGCGCGTGAGCGGCGGGCGCGTCGCGTTGCGGCCCGACGGATCGCCGATCAGCGACGTGAAGTCGCCGATCAGGAAGATCACCGTGTGGCCGAGATCCTGCAACTGGCGCATCTTGTTCAGCACGACCGTGTGGCCGATGTGGATGTCGGGCGCGGTCGGATCGAGGCCCAGCTTGATGCGCAGCGGCTTGCCCGTCGACGCGCTTTTCGCGAGCTTCTGCGCGAACTCTTCCTCGATCAGCAGTTCGTCGACGCCGCGCTTCGTGACGGCGAGCGCGTGGCGGACCTCATCGGTGATCGGGAAGGCGGGCTTGGAAGTGGGATCGGTGCTCATCGGTGCAAGAGGAAGAAATGTCGCAAAAAAAGCAATTTTCCCATAAGTTGCGCGCGGACCGCTTAACGACGCGCGCGCTTGCGCGGATAATCGGGCACGACGGCGCGCAGCAAGCCTTCCGCGCGCATCCAACCTCGATTCCGGAGCAATGACGTGGCGCCCAACCGCATGCAACCCGGCCATCCCGCGGATGGCGTGTATTTCGGCCTGATGTCGGGTACGAGCATGGACGGCGTCGACGGCGTCGCCGTCCGTTTCGAGACGGGCAAGCCGCCCGCGGTGCTGTCCGAAGCGTTCGTCGGCTTCGCCGATACGCTGCGCGACGCACTCTTCGCGCTGCAGCAGACGGGCGACGACGAGATCGAGCGCGAAGCGCTCGCCGCGAACGCACTTGCCGCGCGCTACGCGGCGTGCTGCCACGAACTGCTGCGCGCCGCGGGCCTCGCGCCCGAGAACGTACGCGCGCTCGGCGTGCACGGACAGACGGTGCGGCACCGGCCCGAGCGCGGCTACACGCGGCAGATCAACAACGCGGCGCTGCTCGCCGAGCTGACCCGCATCGACGTGATCGCGGACTTCCGCAGCCGCGACGTCGCCGCGGGTGGCCAGGGTGCGCCGCTCGTGCCGGCGTTCCACGCGACCATGTTCGGCTCGTCGAACGAAACGCGCGTCGTCTGCAATCTCGGCGGCATCAGCAACATCACGATCCTGCCCGCCGCGCGCGACGCGCGGGACGAATCGGTGCGCGGCTTCGACTGCGGCCCGGCGAACGCGCTGATCGATGCGTGGGCGGAACGCCATCTGAAGCAGCCGTTCGACGAGGGCGGGCGCTTCGCGGCGCGCGGCACGGTCGACGACGCGCTGCTCGCCGCGCTGCTCGATGAGCCGTATTTCCGCCAGAACGCGCCGAAAAGCACGGGGCGCGATCTCTTCAACACCGATTGGCTCGACACGAAGCTCGCCGGTTTCTCGCGCCTCGCGCCCGAAAACGTGCAGGCGACGCTCACCGTCCTGACCGCGGCGACCATCGCCGACGAGATCGCGCGGCATGCAAGCGACTGCCGCGCCGTCTACGTGTGCGGCGGCGGCGCACGCAATCCGGTGCTGCTCGCCGCGATCGCGGCCGCGCTCGCGGCGCGCGGGCTCGATGCGCCGGTCAACACGACGGCTGCGCTCGGCGTGCCGCCGCAGCAGGTCGAGTCGCTCGCGTTCGCGTGGCTCGCGTACCGCTTCAACGCGCGCGCGCCGGGCAACGTGTCGGCCGTCACGGGCGCGGCGGGCGAGCGCGTCTTGGGCGCGCTCTATCCGCGCTGAAGCGCCAACGGCGCGCGCCGTCGTGCGAGTCCCGTCCGGGTCGCCCGGGGACAGCCGCACGCCGAATCGCCACATCGCATCGCGCGCGCATAAAAAACGGGGCATGAAGCCCTAATGCCGTTCAGTCAATATGCGTGGTTCGCAGTGGCCTAGCCTTGCAGAACCAACGAAAAAGGCCGCTCCGGTATCAATCGGAGCGGCCTTTTTGATTCAACTGAACGACATTAGGGCATGAAGCCCCGTTTTTTTGAACGGACGACGTGCGTCCGTTCGAGCGACCGGATCGGTTCGGTCAGACCGAGAACGACGAGCCGCAGCCACAAGTCGTGGTCGCGTTCGGGTTCTTGATGACGAATTGCGCGCCGTTCAGATCGTCCTTGTAGTCGATCTCGGCGCCGACGAGGTACTGATAGCTCATCGCGTCGACGAGCAGCACGACGCCGTTCTTGTTGAGCACGGTGTCGTCCTCGTTGACTTCCTCGTCGAACGTAAAGCCGTACTGGAAGCCGGAGCAACCGCCGCCTTGCACGAATACGCGCAGTTTAAGTTCAGGGTTGCCTTCTTCGTCGATCAATTGCTTGACCTTATCGGCCGCCGCGTCGGTGAAGACGAACGGAGCCGGCATCTCGGTGGTTGCCGCGGATTCGGTGACAGCGTTCATGCGAACTCTCCAAAAAGCCATTGCCTGCTATTGTAGGGCCGATCCTTAGATCGTGCTGACGCAGGCGAAATCAAGAGGCGCGCCGGCGTTTTTCGCGCATTCGTTGCACAAACGCAAGCTGCGTTCACATAAAAAAACCGCCAGCGCGAAAACTGGCGGTTTTTCTTGCAGTGACGCCGCCCGAAAGCGGCGCGCAGCACGAGCGATTAACGCTTCGAGAACTGCTTGGCGCGGCGTGCCTTGTGGAGACCGACCTTCTTGCGCTCCACTTCACGCGCGTCACGCGTGACGAAGCCCGCGCTCGACAGCGTCGGCTTCAGCGTCGCGTCGTAGTCGATCAGCGCGCGGGTGATGCCGTGACGCACTGCGCCCGCTTGACCCGTTTCGCCACCGCCCGACACGTTCACCTTGATGTCGAACGTCTGGCTGTGGCTCGTGAGCTCCAGCGGCTGACGCACGATCATCAGCGACGTTTCGCGCGAGAAGTAGTCAGCGATGGGCTTACCGTTGACGATGATGTCGCCCTTGCCAGCCTTGATGAAGACACGAGCGACTGCGCTCTTGCGGCGGCCCGTACCGTAATTCCAGTTACCGATCATGTGGGCTCCCCTTAGATCTCGAGCGCCTTCGGCTGTTGCGCCGAATGCGGATGCGTGGCTTCAGCGTAGACCTTCAGCTTCTTGATCATCGCGTAGCCGAGCGGGCCCTTCGGCAGCATGCCCTTGACCGCCTTCTCAAGCGCGCGGCCCGGGAAGCGTTCCTGCATCTTGCCGAACGTCGTTTCATAGATGCCGCCCGGGTAGCCCGAGTGACGGTAGTACTTCTTGTCCAGCGTCTTGTTGCCCGTGACCTTCAGCTTGCTCGCGTTGATGACGATGATGAAATCACCGGTGTCGACGTGCGGGGTGAACTCGGGTTTGTGCTTGCCGCGCAGACGGCGTGCCACTTCGCTGGCGACACGGCCGAGAACCTTATCCGTCGCGTCAATCACGTACCATTCGCGCGTCACCTCATGGGCTTTTGCGGAAAACGTCTTCATGATCGATCCAAAATTGATTGCTTATGCCCAAGCGTTCTTCCCTGCTTGTCTGCTCTTGGCAGGCGCTTCGTGGCGCGATGCAGGCTCTCCCTGTTCTTTTTCCGTGGGCATGATTGCGGAAAAGCCCTGAATTATAAAGGAATTCGTTCCGGGAGGTCAAAGGAATCCGACATTCGCCGCCACACCCCGGCGCGAAGCGCGCATCGCGGGCGCGAAACCGCTGGCGAGAGGCCGCCGAAACTTGCATTGGACGAAAAAAAGCCCGAACCGCTGGTTCAGGCTTAATCCACCAAAGGAGGAGGGTGGAGGAGACATGCGGAGGTTGCCGCAGCGCGACAACCAATGATTGCCATTATACGAACCCGGTCTCGTCAGCACAAGAAAAACCGCATGGAGAAATTCATTCTCATAATACGGAAAATTACCAGACATCTCCCAACATAAATTTCCACTTTATAATCAATAAGATATGCTAACTTCTATGAGGTGACACTTTTTTCGTCTAGAGCAAAACCCCTAAAGATCGGAGGGCATTCGGTGCTGTCGGGATCACATGCGAAGCTCCGCCGGACACCGCCTTTCACTGTCTTGCAGCGCATCAGCCGACTGTTTCGGGCGGGGCTACAATGCCGGTTCACAATTGAATCAAGCAACGCTGGAGCTCGTGCATGGAATGCAAAGTAAGCTGGATGGGGCAGGATGGCATGGCATTCGCCGCCCAAACGGGCAGCGGCCACCTCGTCACGATGGACGGCGCGCCCGAAGGCGGCGGACACAATCTCGCGCCGCGTCCGATGGAGATGGTCCTCGTCGGCACGGGCGGCTGCACGGCCTATGACGTCGTGCTGATCCTCAAGAAGAGCCGCCAGGAAGTGACGGGCTGCTCGGTGACGCTGCAGGCGGAGCGCGCGAGCGAAGACCCGAAGGTATTCACGAAGGTCCACTTCCATTTCACGGTGACGGGCCGCAACCTGAATCCCGCGACCGTCGAGCGTGCGATCAATCTGTCGCACGACAAATACTGCTCGGCGTCGATCATGATCGCGAAGACGGCTGAGCTGTCGCACTCGTTCGAAATCGTCGCCGCGTAACGCGCCGCTCGCGGCGCGAGCGCGAGGCCATGCAGGGCCCGAAAGGAAAAGGCCTGCGCCGCATGCGGCGCAGGCCTTTCGTCATCGTGCGGCAAAGCGGGCCGATAAGCCGGATTCTGTGCGCGCCGCGCGCCCGAAGACACGTGGCCCGTGGCAGCCATTCCTCTAGGCGCGCCATTGCTGACGCGCTCAAGCTTCCTACCCGCAGACGAGGCGGGGGCACCGCCCTGCATCCGAGGATGCGCGTCTGCCTACTTGGAATTGCTCCGGGTGGAGGTTACCGTGCCGGTCTGCGTCGCCGCAGCCGCGGTGCGCTCTTACCGCACCGTTTCACCCTTACCTGATCCCGGCTTGCGCCGGGCCATCGGCGGTTTGCTTTCTGTTGCCCTGTTCCGCGTGTCGCCACGGATGGCCGTTAGCCATCACCCTGCCCTGTCGGAGTCCGGACTTTCCTCGCCCTTCGCGGCGAACCGCAAAGGCCGCGACTGCCTGGCCTGCTTTGCGAGCGGGATTTTAGCACCGTGGGGCGGCGGTCGCTCGGGACTCGCTGTTTTGCGGTAGCGCTTGTCGCTTGTCGCTTGTCGCTTGTCGCTTGTCGCTTGCAAATGATCGGCTGACCGCTTGATTGGACGACCGATCAGCGTCCTTCGCCTCAGCCGGCGCGGGAGCGGCGGCCGCTGCGGAACACCTGCGGATCGTCGTAGAACGACGGCGACTCGTTCGCAGGCCACCAGCCCGGTATGCCGAGCACCGGCAACGGCGCGAACGCGCGGCTCGTCGGCTCGGCCCCGGCGAGCGCCGCCGCGACACGTTCGTCGAGCCACGCGCAACGCTCGGCATCGGCCCACTCGAAATATGCGGCCGGCGCGTCGACGATCCACGCGTGCGCGGTGCAGCCCTTGTATGGATCGACGAGCTTTTCGAGCAGCGCATGGCCGACGATCCGCGCTTCGCAGCCCGCCCCCCATGCGGCGCGCGACGCGCACATCAGCGTCGGCCAGTCGAACCCGCGCAGCGCAGCCGCGAGCGCCGGATTCGATGTCGCGAAAAGCGCCGCGTTCTCGTCGAACAGCGTGAGCGCGTCGCGGACAGCACCGCGCACGGGGCCGACGCCCGTCGCGTCGATCGCCGCGGCCTGGTGCGCGTTGAGCGTCGCCTTGATGCGCGGATACGCGAACCAGACGAGCGCGTTGAAGAGGTCGTGCAGGTTGTGGCGGGTCGGGACGGCGCCCGTCTCGGCGATGTGCGTCTCGTACGCGACGCCCGCCGGCAGCGCCGCCTGTTCGATGAAGCGCAGCGGCAGGCAGCGGCCCGTCGCGATGCGCTCGGCTTGCGCGTCGTCGTTCAACATGCGCAGCCACGCCGCCTCGCCTCGCTGTGCAGCCTGCGTCCATCGCCTGCCGCGCGCGGCGAACGGCGCGAGCCACGGCGCGGACCAGTCGATTCGTTCGAAAACGGAGCACGTGGGGACCGAATCCGGCGCGCCTCGGTCGCCCGAAGCGCGCGATTCGCCCGCGCTTTCCGTGCCGCCCGCGGCGGCCGGGCGATCCGCAACCGGCAGCTCGCCGGCGCCGCGCGCATCGCTAGCGCGGCCGGCGGCGCTCGTCTCGCCCGAACGCGGCAGGCCCGCCGCGCCACACGCGCCGGCCGGCAGGTCCGCATCATTCATGCCGTCCGTATCGCCCATCTCGCTCACACCGAATCCGCCGAGCGCGGCAACCGTGCCGACCGCCGCGCTCCGCGCGTCAGGTAAGCCGCCAGCCGATCGGCTCGCCGCCGCGCAGCGGCACGACAGACGCGTCGCCCGCGCCGATCTCGCGCGGCAACTCCCACGTCTCGCGGCGCAGCGTCACCATCTCGCCGCCGCGCGGCAACCCATAGAAATCCGCGCCGAAGAAGCTCGCGAAGCCTTCGAGCTTGTCGAGCGCGCCCGCCTGGTCGAACGCCTCCGCATACAGCTCGAGCGCGTGCAGCGCCGTATAGCAGCCCGCGCAGCCGCACGCGGCCTCTTTCGCGCCCTTCACGTGCGGCGCGCTGTCGGTGCCGAGGAAGAAGCGCGGATTGCCCGACGTCGCCGCGGCAATGAGCGCGACCCGGTGCGTCTCGCGCTTCAGCACCGGCAGGCAGTAGTAATGCGGCCGGATCCCGCCAACAAACATCGCGTTGCGGTTGTACAGCAGATGATGCGCGGTGATCGTCGCGCCGAGGAGGCCGGGCGCCGCGTCGGCGTCGCGCACGTAGTCGGCCGCGTCCTTCGTCGTAATGTGCTCGAACACTACCTTGAGCCCCGGCAGCGCGCGGCGCAGCGGTTCCATTACGCGGTCGATGAACACCTTTTCGCGATCGAACAGGTCGATCGACGCGTCCGTCACCTCGCCGTGCACGAGGAGCGGCATCCCGACTTCCTGCATCGCCTCAAGCGTCTTCGCGCATTTGCCGAGCAGATCGGTCACGCCGGCGTCCGAGTTCGTCGTCGCGCCCGCCGGATACAGCTTCACGCCGTGCACGAAGCCGCTTTCGCGCGCGCGGCGGATCTCGTCGGCGGGCGTGTTGTCGGTCAGGTACAGCGTCATCAGCGGCTCGAACGTCATGCCGGCCGGCAGCGCGGCCAGGATGCGCTCGCGGTACGCCTGCGCCTGCGCGGTCGTCGTGACAGGCGGCTTCAGGTTCGGCATGATAATCGCGCGCCCGAACTGGCGGGCGGTGTGCGGCAGGACGGCCGCGAGCATCGCGCCGTCGCGCACGTGCAAGTGCCAGTCGTCGGGGCGTGCGAGGGTCAGCGTGGCGGGAGCAGGAGCATTCATGATGTCGTGGGAATGGCGCGCGGCGACGGGCGATGCGCGACGCGCCGGCCGCGCGCGGCGCCGATTGACGGCAAACCGCAACACGGAACCGCTTGCGCGCGGTTTTCGCCTTTTGCCGCTTTGGGCTCGGTGATATGCTTGAAGCCAACATTGTACCGGTTCCGTCCGGTGTACTCCTCGCCAGCCCCAGCCGCACCCGCGATATGTGCCAACTCTTCGGAATGAACTGCGCCGAGCCGACGGACGTGACGTTCTCGTTTACGGGCTTTGCGGCCCGCGGCGGGCTCACCGACCACCATGCCGACGGCTGGGGCATCGCGTTCTTCGAGGACAAGGCGTGCCGCCTCTTCATCGACCAGCAGTCGTCCGCGACGTCGCCCATCGCCGAGATGGTCAAGCGCTACCCGATCAAGTCGAAGAACACGATCGCGCACATCCGCAAGGCGACGCAGGGGCACATCCTGCTCGAGAATTGCCATCCGTTCATGCGCGAGCTGTGGGGCCGCCACTGGATCTTCGCGCACAACGGCGATCTTCAGGGCTACGCGCCCGATCTCGAAGGCGGCGTCTATCAGCCGGTTGGCACGACCGACAGCGAGAAGGCGTTCTGCAAGCTGATGCAGGGGCTGCGTGACGCGTTCCCCGGCGCGCAGCCGCCGCTGCCCGAGTTGTTCGAGCAGGTCGGCGAGCTCACGCGCGACATCACGCGACACGGTGTCTTCAACTTCCTGATGTCGAACGGGCAGGCGCTGTTCGCGCACTGCTCGACACGCCTGCATTACCTCGTGCGGCGCTGGCCGTTCTCGACCGCGCACCTGATCGACGAGGACATCTCGATCGATTTCGCGAAATACACGACGCCGGAAGACCGCGTCGCGGTGATCGCGACGCAGCCCCTCACCGACGACGAAGTGTGGACCGCGCTCGAGCCGGGCGAACTCGTGATGTTCCAGTGCGGCGACGTCGCGGCGACGATGCGCATCCCGGTGCCGGAGGCCGTGCTCGACAAGCTCAGGAATCCGGAGCTGGACGCGTCGGCGTCGGCGCCGCGCCATACGGCCGCGCTCGCGGCGGGCGGCGATCTCGGCGACGATCCGGTCGATTTCTGATTCCACATCGCTCGATTGGACACGTCAGCGGCGGCGCATGCGCTGTTGAAACCGTCCGGGTTGCCGCACGCGGCGGCGTGTCGAGCGACGCGCGCAACACGAATGCGATGTCATGATGCCGACTTGCAAGCGGCGGCCGTCGCACATCCGCGTTGCTGAGCGTAGCGCGACGGCGCGCGGCGCGCGTTCGTTCGAATGAAGGCTGCGAAGCGACTGCCAACTCCCTCTTATCTCGCACGCGAAATGTCGCGTCGATGGCGATGGCGATGGCGATGGCGATGGCGATGGCAAGCCGAACACGCCAACTACGCCGCATGCGCCTCCCTGCTCCACCTCTTGCTCCGCCGCCCGCCGCCACATAAAGATCATTCCGCTCAAACCACAGCAAGACCGGCCCGCCGATTCAGCTCGGCCACGCACCGCCATCCAGTCAACAAAAAAGCCGCCCGGCTCTCGCCGGACGGCCTTCGCATCGCGAGCGACGCGGCGGCGGCTCACGTGCGCCGCACCGCCGCCCAAGCAATCAATGCAGGATCTTCGCCAGAAAGTCCTTCGCGCGATCCGACTTCGGATTCGCAAAGAAGTCTTCCTTGCGGTCGTCCTCGACGATCAAGCCCTGGTCCATGAAGATCACGCGATGGGCGACCTTCTTCGCGAAGCCCATCTCGTGCGTGACGACCATCATCGTCATGCCTTCCTTCGCGAGCTCGACCATCACGTCGAGCACCTCGTTGATCATCTCCGGATCGAGCGCCGACGTCGGCTCGTCGAACAGCATCGCGATCGGATCCATCGACAACGCGCGCGCGATCGCGACGCGCTGCTGCTGGCCGCCCGACAACTGCCCTGGATACTTGTGCGCATGCGCCTTCAGCCCGACGCGATCGAGCAGCTTCAATCCCTTCTCGGTCGCCTCGTCCTTGCTGCGGCCGAGCACCTTGATCTGCGCGAGCGTCAGGTTCTCGGTGATCGACAGGTGCGGAAACAGTTCGAAGTGCTGAAACACCATCCCGACCTTCGAGCGCAGCTTCGACAGGTTCGTCTTCTTGTCGCCGACCGACTGCCCATTGACGAGAATCTCGCCTTCCTGGAACGGCTCGAGGCCGTTGACCGTCTTGATCAGCGTCGACTTGCCCGAGCCCGACGGCCCACACACGACCACCACTTCACCTTTATTCACTTCCGTCGTGCAGTTGGTCAGCACCTGGAACTGGCCGTACCACTTCGACACGTTCTTAATGGAAATCATCTTGTGACCTTTTTCTGGAGACCTTTGACCAACGCGGATGCGACCGAGCACACGACGAAATAGCATGCGCCCGCGAACAGGATCATCTCGACGCTCGTGCCGTCGCGATCGCCGATGTTCGCGGCCGTGCGGAAGAAGTCCGCCAGGCTGATCACGTAGACGAGCGACGTGTCCTGGAACAGCACGATCGCCTGCGTGAGCAACAGCGGCACCATCGCGCGAAACGCCTGCGGCAGGATCACGAGGCGCATCGCCTGCGCGTAGTTCATGCCGAGCGCGAACGACGCATTGACCTGCCCGCGCGGCACCGACTGAATGCCGGCCCGAATGATCTCCGAATAATACGCGGCCTCGAACAGCGAGAACGCGACCATCGCCGATGCGAGCCGGATGTCGATCGTCGGCGACAGGCCGAGCACGCCCTGCAGCACCTGCGGCACGATCAGGAAGAACCACAAGAGCACCATCACGAGCGGGATCGAGCGGAACACGGTCACGTAGCCCTGCGCGAACCACGCGAGCGGCTTGACGCCCGACAGCCGCATCAGCGCAAGCAGCGTGCCCCAGACGATCCCGACCACGATCGCGAGCAGCGTGATCTGCAGCGTGATGATCGCGCCGGTCCAGAGCGTCGGCAGCGCGCCGGGAATACTACTCCAGTCGAACTGATGCATCACTTGCCTCCGATGTAGCCGGGCAGCCGGGACTTGCTCTCGACCCAGCGCATGAACGACATGACGACGAGGTTGATGAGCACGTACGCAAGCGTGACGGCGATGAACGACTCGTAGGTCTGCGCGGTGTAGTCGACGAGCTGGCGCGCCTGCGCGGACAGGTCGAGCAGGCCGATCGTCGACGCGACCGCCGAGTTCTTGAAGATGTTCAGGAATTCCGACGTGAGCGGCGGCACGATGATCCGGTAGGCGACCGGCAGCAGCACGTAGCGATACGTCTGCCATTGCGTGAAGCCCATCGCGAGGCCGGCGGCGCGCTGGCCCTTCGGCAGCGCGTTGATGCCGGAGCGCACCTGCTCGCAGACGCGCGCGCCGGTGAAGAGGCCGAGACAGACGATCGACGCCGTGAAGAACTGCGTGCCGGGCGGCAGCTGCTTGATCCAGGTGCCGATCGACACGGGCAGCAATTCGGGTACGACGAGGTACCAGACGAAGAACTGCACGATGAGCGGGATGTTGCGGAAGATCGATACGTAGACTGTGCCGATCGCCGAGAGCCACTTGTTCGGGACGGTGCGCAGCACGCCGAACAGCGAACCGACGACGAGCGCGATCAGCCACGCGACGAGCGACACCTTGACCGTCACCCAGAATCCCGACATCAGCCAGCCGAGATAGGTCGTCGGTTCGCCCGTCGAAACGGGGCTCAGGAAGATGCCCCAGTTCCAGTGGTAAGACATAGCCAGACTCCAACAAAAAGAAACGGAAGAAGCCGTGCCTCTTCCGTTTCGTCAGCGCTTGTTAGCTCGAACCGCCGCGCGCTCAGTCGAGCGCCTTGTCGTTCGGGTTCGCGTAGAGCTTCTTCATCTCGTCGGAGAGCGGGAAGTTCAGATTCAGGCCCTTCGGCGGAATCGGATTCTCGAACCACTTCGAGTAGATCTTCGCCGCTTCGCCCGACTTCTCGACCTGGGTGATCGCGTCGTCGACGACCTTCTTGAACGCCGGATCGTCCTTGCGCATCATGCAGCCGTACGCCTCCTGCGATTGCGGCTTGCCGACGATCACCCATTCGCCCGGCTGCTTCGCCTTCGCGCGCTCGCCCGCGAGCAGCGCGTCGTCCATCATGAACGCGACCGCACGGCCCGTCTCGAGCGTCTGGAACGAATCGCCGTGATCCTTCGCGCTGATGATGTTCATCCCCATCTGATTCTTGTTGTTCATCTCGCGCAGCAGACGCTCGGACGTCGTGCCCGCCGTCGTCACGACGGTCTTGCCCTTCAGGTCGGCAAAGTCCTTGACGCCCGAATCCTTCTTCGTCATCAGGCGCGTGCCGATCACGAAGATCGTGTTCGAGAACGCCGCCTGCTTCTGGCGATCGAGGTTGTTCGTCGTCGAGCCGCACTCGATGTCGACCGTGCCGTTCTGCACGAGCGGAATGCGGTTTTGCGACGTCACCGGAATGTTCTTCACCTGCAGGTTCGGCAGATTCAGCTTCTTCTTGACCGCATCGACGACCTTCATCTGGAAGTCGCGCGAGTAGCCGACGACCTGCTGGTTCTGGTCATAGTACGAGAACGGAATCGACGATTCGCGGTGCCCCAGCGCGATCACGCCCGTGTCCTTGATTTTCTTCAGCGTGCCCGTTTCTTGAGCGATGGCGCCGCCGGCAAACGTGCTCAGCGCCGCGACCATCAGCATTGCTTTCGGGAATTTCATCGTTGTCATCTCCTTGGCGAAAACCCGCGCCAGTTTAGCAAAGTAATTTTTATGAAAGTAATGGTTGTTAACCACACTTTTGACCGGGTGGCGCGCGCATCGCCGAACGCGTGCCGCGTCCGCATGCGCACGCGGGCGGCACCGGATCCGGTGCCGCCCGCGGATAAATCACGGCGCGGTTCGTCGAGCCGCGCCGTCGATCGACCGAAACCGATCGATCAGGGGTACAGGCCGCGCATTTCGCGCGCCATCAGGATACGCTTGCACGCAACGATGAACGCCGCGGTACGCACCGACACCTTGTGCTCTTCCGCGACCGCCCACACGCCGGCGAACGCTTCGCGCATCACGCGCTCGAGACGATGGTTGATCTCGTCTTCCGTCCAGAAGAAGCTCGAGAAGTCCTGCACCCACTCGAAGTACGACACGGTCACGCCGCCCGCGTTCGCGATCACGTCGGGAATCACGAGCACGCCGTTCGCGTTCAGGATGTCGTCCGCGGCCGTCGTCGTCGGGCCGTTCGCGCCTTCGACGATGATCTTCGTGCGGATCTTCGACGCGTTCTTCTCGGTGATCTGGTTTTCGAGCGCGGCCGGGATCAGGATCTCGGTCTCGACCGTCCAGAACTCGTCGTTCGGCATCGGTTCCGCGCCTTCGAAACCGGCGACGCCGCCCGTGTTCGCGACGTGCTCGAGCAGCTTCACCGTATCGACGCCCGCCGGCCGGTAGATCGTGCCCGTGTGATCCTGAACCACGATCACCTTCGCGCCCGCTTCCTGGAACAGGCGCGCGGCGATCCCGCCGACGTTGCCGAAGCCTTGCACCGCGATGCGCGCGCCTTCGACCTCGACACCCTTCTTCTTCGCGGCTTCGCAGCCGACGACGAACACGCCGCGCCCCGTCGCTTCCTTGCGGCCGAGCGAACCGCCGAGGGAAATCGGCTTGCCGGTCACGACGCCCGTCGCGGTCTGGCCCTGGTTCATCGAGTACGTGTCCATCATCCACGCCATCACCTGTTCGTTGGTGTTGACGTCAGGCGCGGGAATATCGGTGTTCGGGCCGATGATGATGCCGATTTCGCTCGTGTAGCGGCGCGTGACGCGCTCGAGCTCGCCGCGCGACAGCTTGCGCGGGTCGACGCGGATGCCGCCCTTCGCGCCGCCGTACGGCACGTTCACGGCAGCATTCTTCACCGACATCCACGCGGACAGCGCCATGACCTCGGAGAGCGTCACGTCCTGGTGATAGCGCACGCCGCCCTTGCCCGGGCCCCGCGACACGTTGTGCTGGACGCGATAGCCCTCGAAGTGCGCGACGGTGCCGTTGTCGAGCTCGATCGGCACGTCGACGATCAGGATGCGCTTCGGGCGCTTCAGCGTTTCGAGCCACCGCGACAGCGAGCCGAGATACGGCGCGACGCGGTCGACTTGCTGCAGATAGTTGCCCCAGGGGCCGAGATCGTCTGCGTGCAGGTAAGACGGAATGGATTGCACAGCGGACGGAGACTGCGATTGCGAAGACATGGAATCTCCAACGGTCGAAGAATGCGCACATTGTCGAAAAAGCGAATTTCGAAATCCAATGCCGTTTGCTTATTCGATTATGCGTTTCGTGCATGATCGGGCTTTTGCGCGAAAAACCGTGCGTTCGCCGTTCGAACGGCGGCAATCCCGATGCGATTCGTCGGCGCAACTTTCGTACGCGCCATCACGCGCACGCGCCGAGCGGGTGCGAAGTGCGCGCCGCACCGGCCGTGCGAAGCGGTCCAATCCGCGCGCCGGCTCGCGCCGCGGCCTCGTCAGGCCGCGCCGAGCTCCTCGCGCACCACGTCCCAGAGCTCGCGCACGAGCTTCTGGCGCGGCTCGTCGCCCTGTACGGCGAGCTTGTCGCGATAGAGCCGGATTTCCATCGTCAGCGTGAACGGCTCCGCGCCGCCCTTCGCCGCGCGGCCGAGCCGGACGAGGCGCCCGCCCGCGACCGCGTCCTCGACCGCGCTGTGCGGCAGGAACGCGACGCCGTGGCCGGCGAGCGCCATCGCCTTCAGCGCCTCGGCCATGTCGGTCTCGTAGACCTTGTCGAGATAGAGCGGTGCACGAGCGTTCGCGATGATCACCTCGGTCATCCGGCCGAGATACGCGTTCGGCGTGTACGACAGATACGGCACGGGCGCGTCGGCCGCGCCGGGCAGCGAATAGCGCGCGCGGCCGCCGCGGCCGGGCGCCGAGAACGGGCTGATCGGCTCGGCGCCGAGCGTCAGCATGTCGTAGCGGGCCGGATCGAGCGCGACGGGATGGCTCGGATGGTGATAGCCCATCACGAGATCGCAGCCGCCCTCGACGAGCGACAGCACCGCGTCGTGCACGTTCAGCGCGCGCAGCCGCGTGTGGACCTGCCCCATCTTCGCCTCGATCCGCTGCAGCCAGCGCGGAAAGTACGTGAGCGACAGCGTGTGCGGCACCGCGAATTCGATCGTCGGCACCGGCGCGCCGACGTGGCCGCGCAGCAGCGTGCGCGCCTCGTGCGCCTGCGACAGCATCACGAGCGCCTGCTCGTAGAACACCTGGCCCGCCTGCGTGAGGCGGGTCGGATAAACCGAACGATCGATCAGCTCCGTCGCGAGCCACGCTTCGAGCGCCTGTATCCGGCGCGAAAACGCGGGTTGCGACACGTGCCGCAGCTCGGCCGAGCGGCTGAAGCTGCGCGTTTCCGCGAGCGACACGAAGTCTTCGAGCCATTTGAGTTCCATGCGTGCCTTTGCTGCGGGAAGCGGGTGCGGGAAAGAAGCACGCATTTTAACGGCCGGGGGCGTCGGCCGCTCCATGCGCGGGCGTGCGGCGCTCGCAGGTCGAAACCGGCGGCGCCATTCGCTCCAGCGAGCGACCCGGCGCCGCGCGGCCGCATCGCCACGTTCCTGATTCTTCACACTTTCCGCACCGCACTGCACCGCACCAACGCCGCGCCGCGCGCACAGGCGCGGTGCCGCGGGCCATCGCGCGCGCCTGCCGCCGGTGCGCGCGAGCGCGGCGCCCTTGCGTACGGCAGCCCGCCTCCCGGCTTCGCCGCTTTTACCGCGAGCCTTGCCCGGCAAGCGATCGCGCCATTTGGATGGAAACATGCATTTCATTGGCATAAAGCTTGCGGAACAGCGTGTCGGCCTGTTTCGCGCATCGCGAAACGGCTTTTCGCCCCTTTCCACCACCCGCCGTCGACCGGCATACGCGAGGCTTCACCGATGGATACTTTGCGCACCTCCCTCCGGAGCGGCAACTGGCGCTCGCTTCTGGCGTGCTTCCTCTACTTCGATACGGGCTTCACCGTCTGGGTGCTGTACGGCCCGCTCGCGCCGTTCATCAGCAAGGACATCACGATGACGGCCGCGCAACAGGGCTTTCTCGTCGCGGTGCCAGTGCTCGCGGCGGCCATCCTGCGCGTCACGCTCGGCAACCTGTATCAGTCCGCCGACGGCCGGCGCATCTCGCTGATGGGCGTGCTGCTGTCCGCCCTGCCCGCCGTCGTGCTGCCGTTCCTGCCCGGCACGCCGTCGTACACGCTGCTCCTCGTGCTCGGCGTGTTCCTCGGGATCGGCGGCGCGAGCTTCGCGGTCGCGCTGCCGATGGCGGGCAGCAGCTATCCGCCGAAGGTGCAGGGCCTCGTGCTCGGCCTCGCCGCGGCAGGCAACATCGGCGCGGTGCTCGACGGCTTCATGTTCCCGCACATCGCGGCCGCGCTCGGCTGGAAGTTCTCGACGGCGGCCGCGCTGCCCCTCCTCGCGATCGCCGGCTTTGCGCTCTTCGCGTGGGCCGACGACCGCGGCGAGAAATCGGGCAGCGCGAAGCGCGCGTTCGGCGCATTCGGGCTCACGCTCGTCGGGCTGATCGCACTCGTGCTCGCCGTGCACGAAGGCGTGTTCGGCGCGGGCAAGACGGGCGTGCTGCTGCTCCCCGTGATGGGCGCGCTCCTCGCGATCGCCGTGCTGCCCGGCCGCTACCGCGCGGTGCTCGCCGAGCGCGACACGTGGGTCATCATGCTGATCTACAGCATCACGTTCGGCGGCTTCGTCGGGATGTCGTCGTACGTGACGCTGCTCCTCACGACGCTCTACCAGATGCCGAAGATCGAAGCGGGCCTCTTCATGTCGCTGCTCGCGTTCCTGGGCGCGATCGTACGCCCGTTAGGCGGCCACCTCGCCGACCGCATCACCGGCGTGCGCGCGCTGATGGTCATCCTCGCGGCGATCGCCGCCGCCGACTTCGCGTTCGCGGCCGTGATGCCGCCGCTCGCGGGCGGAATCGCGCTCCTCGTGTGCCTGTACATCGCGTTCGGCCTCGGCAACGGCTCGACGTTCCAGCTCGTCCCACACCGCTGGAAAGGCAAGACGGGCCTGCTGTCCGGCATCGTCGGCGCGGCGGGCGGCGTCGGCGGCTTCTATCTGCCCGTCGTGATGGGCATCGCGAAGGAAAGCACGGGCAGCTATCAGCTCGGCTTCGCGACGTTCGGCGCGCTGTCGACCTGCGCGCTCGTCGCGCTCGTCATGCTGCGCGCGCAGTGGCTGCGCTGGGCGTCGCCCGAGCTCGCAGCGGCCGCCGAGCCGGCGGCCGGAACCGGGATGCCGATCGGCGGCGCGGCACGCGTCGGCGACTGAGCTTTTTCGATGACGGCGCGCGGCGGCCGGGCGGCCGCGCGCCGATGGTAAAATTCGCGGTTCTCCCCTTCACGTTTGAACCGCGGCCGCGAGCCTAAGCCCGATCATGTCCGACACCCGTCCCGATACCCTTTTCGCCCTCACCGCGCTCTCGCCCATCGACGGCCGCTACGCCAGCAAGACCGAAGCGCTGCGCGACTGGCTCTCCGAGGCCGCCTTCATGCGCCACCGCGTCACCGTCGAGGTGCACTGGCTGATCGCGCTGTCGCGCGCCGGCTTCGCCGAAGTGCCGCGCTTCTCGGAAGCCGCCGAGCAGTTCCTGCTGCAACTCGTCGAGCGCTTCACCGCGCACGACGCCGCGCGCATCAAGGAAATCGAGCGCGTGACGAATCACGACGTGAAAGCCGTCGAGTACTGGCTGAAGGAATCCGTCAAGGGCCAGGTCGAGCTAGAGAAAGCGAGCGAATTCATCCACTTCGCGTGCACGTCGGAAGACATCAACAACACGTCGCACGGGATGATGCTCGCCGGCGCGCGCCAGCACGTGATCCTGCCCGCGCTGCGCACGGTGCAAGGCCGCCTCGTCGCGCTCGCGCACGCGCACGCCGAGCAGCCGATGCTGTCGCGCACGCACGGCCAGCCGGCCAGCCCGACGACGCTCGGCAAGGAAATCGCGAACGTCGCCGCGCGTCTCGCGCGCGCGATCGAGCGGATCGAGAAGGTCGAGATCCTCGGCAAGATGAACGGCGCGGTCGGCAACTTCAACGCGCACCTGTCCGCGTATCCGGAGTTCGACTGGGAAGCGTTCTCGCGCGACGTGATCGAGAATCGCCTGAAGCTCACGTTCAATCCGTACACGATTCAGATCGAGCCGCACGACTACATGGCCGAGCTGTTCGACGCCGTCTCGCGCGCGAACACGATCCTGCTCGACCTCGACCGCGACGTCTGGGGCTATATCTCGGTCGGCTACTTCAAGCAGAAGACGAAGGCGGGCGAAATCGGCTCGTCGACGATGCCGCACAAGGTCAACCCGATCGACTTCGAGAATTCGGAAGGCAACCTCGGCCTCGCGAACGCGACGCTGCGCCACCTCGCCGACAAGCTGCCGGTGTCGCGCTGGCAGCGCGACCTCACCGATTCGACGGTGCTGCGCAACATGGGCGTCGCGCTCGGCTATTCGCTGCTCGCATATGATTCGCTGATTCGCGGCCTCGACAAGCTCGAGGTGAACCCGCAGCGCCTGAACGAAGACCTCGACAACTGCTGGGAAGTGCTCGCCGAACCGGTGCAGACGGTGATGCGCCGCTTCGGCATCGAGAACCCGTACGAGCAGTTGAAGGAACTGACGCGCGGCAAGGGCATTACGCGCGACGCGCTGCAGCAGTTCATCGGCACGCTCGCGATTCCGCAGGACGCGAAGGAGCGCCTGCTCGCGATGACGCCCGCGTCGTACGTCGGCAAGGCGGTCGAGCTCGCGAAGCGCATCGCATAACGCGTCACGCGCGTCGACGACGCGATGAAAAAGGCGCCCCGCGGGGCGCCTTTCTTTTTGGCGCGGGCTGCAGCGACCGGCCACGATGCGGCCGCACGCCGTCACTGCTGCTGTTGTTGCTGTTGTTGCTGTTGTTGCTGTTGTTGCTGTTGTTGCTGTTGTTGCTGTTGTTGCTGTTGTTGCTGTTGTTGCTGTTGTTGCTGTTGTTGCTGTTGTTGCTGTTGTTGCTGTTGTTGCTGTTGTTGCTGTTGTTGCCGCTCGCCGCCGAGCTGGCTCGTCACGCGCTCGACGATCTCGTCGGGCGTAAGCTCGATGCCGACCTCGATCGCTTCGTCCGGGCCCGGTTCCTCGAGCGTGTCGAGCTGGCTTTGCAGCAGCGACGGATCGAAGAAATGTCCGGTGCGCGACTTCAGCCGCTCGCGCAGCATGTCGAACGAACCCTTCAGGTAGACGAAACGCACGTCGCGATCGTTGCCGCGCAGGATGTCGCGATACGCGCGCTTGAGCGACGAGCACGTGAACACGGCCGTCTCGCCCGCGCGCTGCTTCGCCTCGATGGCGTCGCGAATCGACTGGAGCCACGGCCAGCGGTCCTCGTCGGTGAGCGGAATCCCGTGGTGCATCTTTTGCTTGTTGGCGGCGCTGTGAAACGCGTCGCCGTCGGTATAGCTGCACGACAGGCGTTCCGCGAGCATCTCGCCGATCCGCGACTTGCCCGCGCCCGACACGCCCATTGCGATCAGAATCATTGCCTACCCCTTGTTACAGAACCGCGCTCAGCACCAGCGTAAACGTCAGGCCGAGCAGCGAGATGATCGTTTCGAGCAGCGTCCAGGTCTTGAACGTCTGGCCCACGGTCATCCCGAAATATTCCTTGATGAGCCAGAAGCCGCCATCGTTCACGTGCGAGAAGATCAGCGACCCCGACCCCGTCGCGAGCACCAGCAGCTCCGGCTTGACCGTGACGCCCGACGCCGCCGCGATCGGCGCGACGATGCCGCAGGCAGTCGTCATCGCGACGGTGGCCGAGCCCGTCGCGAGACGGATCAGCGCCGCGACGAACCAGCCGAGCAGGAGCGGCGACAGGTTCGCGTGCGTCGCGGTCGCGACGATCTGCTGCGAGATGCCGCTGTCGCGCAGGATACCGCCAAAGCCGCCGCCTGCGCCGACGATCAGCGTGATGCCCGCGATCGGCGCGAGGCATTCGCCGCAGAACTTCTGGATCTGGTCGCGCTTGAATCCCTGCAGCTTGCCGAACGTGAAGAAGCTCACGAGCACGGCGATCAGGAGCGCGACGTCCGAGTTGCCGGCGAAGCGCAGCAGATTGTTCGGCAGCGACTTCGGCGCGAAGACGAGATCGGCCCAGCTGCCGACGAGCATCAGCGCGACGGGCAGCAGGATCGTGAACAGCGTGATGCCGAAGCCCGGCAGCTCGCGCTGCTCGCCCGGCGCGCGCGTCTCGACGAATTGCGCGGCGAGCGGGTTGTTTTCCGGCAGCTTCACGAATTTCGAGATCGTGAGCGCGAAGAGCGGACCGGCGACGATCGCGGTCGGCACGCCGACGATGAGGCCGTACGCGATCGTCTTGCCGATGTCGGCGCCGTATTGCTGGACGGCGAGGAGCGCCGCCGGGTGCGGCGGAATCAGGCCGTGCACGACGGACAGGCCCGCGACCATCGGCAGGCCGACGACGAGGAGCGACTTGCCGGTGCGCTTCGCGACGTTGAACGCGATCGGGATCAGCAGCACGAAGCCGACTTCGAAGAAGACCGGCAGGCCGACGATGATCGCGACGAACATCATCGCCCAATGAATGTTCTTCTCGCCGAACCAGTCGATCAGCGTGGTCGCGATCCGTTCGGCGCCGCCCGACTCGGCCATCATCTTGCCGAGCATCGTGCCGAGACCGACGACGATCGCGATATGGCCGAGCGTGCCGCCCGTCCCCGCTTCGAACGATTTCACGATCTTGTCCATCGGCATGCCGACCACGAGGCCGAGACCGAGCGACACGATGATGAGCACGAGGAACGGATAGACCTTGTAGCGCGCGATCATCAGGATCAGCACCGCGATCGCGATCACGGTGTAAATCAGCAGCATGCTGCCTTGGACAGCCCCCATGTAGCACTCCTCCTTGGGATTATCGGGCCGGACGCGGCGAGCCGCCGTCCGGCTATGCAGGTCTCCGAAACGAGGCGGTCGCCCGCCCGTCAGGACGCTGAATTTTACTTTTGTTTAACGGGCTGCGATAGAACCGGTTCCATAAGCAAAAACCCTCGAAAAACAACCAGATCGATTGTTTCATTCGAGGGTTTCCGCGCGCGCCCACTCGATTGCGTTCAGCGTGCGAGGCTGCTTGCGGCCTGCGCGAGGCGCGTGACCTCCGCCCAGTCCTGCGCGGCGAGCGCCGCCTTCGGCGTCAGCCACGAGCCGCCGACGCACACGACATTCGGCAGCTTCAGGAAGTTGGGCGCGGTCTCGGCGGTGATGCCGCCCGTCGGGCAGAACTTGAGCGTCGGGAACGGGCCGTGAAACGCCTGCAGCATCGGCACGCCACCCGCCTGCTGCGCGGGGAAGAACTTGACGATCTCGTAGCCGAGCTCGAGCGCGACGATGATGTCGGTCGGCGTCATCACGCCGGGCAACAGCGGCAGCCCGGCGTCGACGGCCGCCTGGTGCATCTCCCTCGTGAGGCCTGGCGACACGCCGAACTTCGCGCCCGCCTGCTTCGCGAACGCGCACTGCTCGGGCTTCGTGATCGTGCCGACGCCGACGACGATGTCGTCGGCAAGCTCGCTCGCGCGCCGGATCGCTTCGAGGCCGGCTGCCGTGCGCAGCGTGATCTCGAGCACCTTCACGCCGCCCGCGTGGAGCGCGCGCGACACTTGTTCGCCCTGTTCGGCCGAATCGAACGCGAGCACCGGAATCACCGGGCCCAGCTTCACGATCTCGCTAATCGTCTTCATCAATGCGACTCCTTTTCGCTTATACGGTGACGTGAGCCGCTTCGCCCACCAACGCGCCGAACACCGACGCGCCCTGTTCCGCCGGCGCGGCCGCCGCGCGGAACACGCCGAACAACTCGCGGCCGAAGCCGACTTCGTTTTCCGCCTGATGCGCGGGCTGCGCGACCGCGCGCGCCGCCCACTGCGCGTCGTCGATCTCGACGTCGAGCACGCCGGCTTGCGCGTCGATCACGATCGTATCGCCCGTTTGTACCTTGCCGAGCGGGCCGCTCAAGAGCGCCTCGGGCGACACGTGGATCACGGCCGGCACCTTGCCCGACGCGCCGGACATCCGGCCGTCCGTCACGAGCGCGACGCGGTAGCCCTCGTCCTGCAGCACGCCGAGCAGCGGCGTAAGCCGATGCAGCTCCGGCATCCCGTTCGCACGCGCGCCCTGGAAGCGCACCACCGCGACGAAATCGCGCGTCAATTCGCCCGCGTCGAACGCGGCCTGCACCGCTTCCTGCGAATCGAACACGATCGCCGGAGCCTTCACCTGGCGGTGCTCGGGCGCGACCGCCGAAATCTTGATCACGCCGCGGCCGAGACGCCCCTGCATCAGGCGCAGCCCGCCGTCCGGCTGGAACGGCGCGGTGATCGGCCGCAGCACCTTGTCGTCGGCGCTCGCGTCGACGCCCGGCACCCACGTCAGCTTGCCGTCGATCAGGCGCGGCTCGTTCGTGTAGTGCGCAAGGCCCTTGCCCGCGACGGTCGTCACGTCGTCGTGCAGCAAGCCGCCTTCGAGCAGGTTGCGCACGAGGAACGCGATGCCGCCCGCCGCGTGGAAGTGATTCACGTCTGCCTTGCCGTTCGGATAGATCTTCGCGAGAAGCGGCACCGCGGCCGACAGCGCGTCGAAGTCGTCCCAGTCGATCAGGATGCCCGCCGCGCGCGCGATCGCCACGAGGTGCAGCGTGTGGTTCGTCGAGCCGCCCGTCGCGAGCAGCGCGACGATCCCGTTGACGATCGCCTTCTCGTCGATCACGTGGCCGATCGGCGTGTAGTTGCCGCGCTCGACCGTGAGCTCGAGCACGCGGCGCGCGGCCTCGGCCGTCAGCGCGTCGCGCAGCGGCGTGTGCGGATGGACGAACGCCGCGCTCGGCAAATGCAGCCCCATCACTTCCATCAGCATCTGGTTGCTGTTCGCGGTGCCGTAGAACGTGCAGGTGCCGTGGCCGTGATACGCGGCCGATTCCGCTTCGAGCAGCGCGTCGCGGCCGACCTGGCCGGTCGCGAACTGCTGGCGGATCTTCGCCTTGTCGTCGTTCGACAGGCCGCTCGTCATCGGGCCCGCCGGCACGAAGATCGTCGGCAGATGGCCGAACTGCAGCGCGCCGATCAAGAGGCCCGGCACGATCTTGTCGCAGATGCCGAGACAAAGGGCCGCATCGAACATGTTGTGCGTGAGCGCGACCGCCGTGCTCATCGCGATCACTTCGCGCGAGAAGAGCGACAGCTCCATCCCCGGATTGCCCTGCGTGACGCCGTCGCACATCGCCGGCACACCGCCCGCGAATTGCGCGACGCCGCCGCGCTCGCGCGCGGCCGCCTTGATGATGTCGGGGAAGGTCTGGTACGGCGCGTGCGCGGACAGCATCTCGTTGTACGCCGACACGATGCCGATGTTCGGCTCGCGGATCGCCTTGATCGCGAACTTGTCGCTGCCCTCGAGGCCCGCGAAGCCGTGCGCGAGGTTCGCGCACGACAGCGCGCCGCGCGCCGGAAACCGGCCTTGCGCGGCGTCGATGCGAGCGAGATAGGCTTGGCGGGTCGGTCGGCTGCGCGCGATCACGCGCTCGGTGACGGACGCAAGAGTGGGGTGCAGCGTGGCCATGCTGGGCGCTCCTCACATGAGCCGGGCGAGGCCGGCAAGCTGGAATCGTGGGGACGTCCGACTCGGCGGACGAACGGCGCGAGTTTAGTAGAAAAACTACATGCTCGCAATCTCGCAGCGCAGCAAGACAATCGATAACGAAACGCTATGACCTATGAATACGGAATATATAGTTAGCGTTAACCCTGATCCGCAGCAATCTTTGCCGCTTGAATCGCTAGAAAATTCTTGTAGATTTTCTACAAAATAATCGCGATACTGGCGTCCATTCCGTCATTCCACGCGCCCTTTCGCACCATGCTTCCCCGTATCGAGGCGATCCGCGCCCAGCTCCGCCCGTCCGAGCGCAAGCTTGCCGACTTCGTGCTCGCCGCGCCGCGCGAGGTGCTCGACCTGTCGATGACCGAGCTCGCCGCCCTCGCGGGCGCGAGCCAGCCGACGATCGCGCGCTTTTGCCAGGCGCTCGGCTGCAGCGGCTTTCGCGAGTTCAAGATCCGGCTCGCGCAAAGCGTCGCGCCGGGCGTCGCGTCGGTCTATCGCGACGTCGAGCCCGACGAGCGCGCGCCCGGCATCATCGGCAAGGTGTTCGATCGCACGATCGGCGCGCTGATCGAGGTGCGCAACAGCCTGTCGGCGACGAGCGTCGCCGATGCGATCGAGCTGCTGTCGCGCGCGTCGCGGATCGAGTTCTACGGCGCGGGCGGCTCCGGCATCGCCGCACAGGACATCCAGCACAAGTTCTTCCGGCTCGGCGTGCCGAGCGTCGCGTATTCGGATCCGCATACGTTCTCGATGTCGGCGGCGCTCCTCGGCGCGAACGACGTCGTCGTCGCGATCTCGAACACCGGGCGCACGCGCGACATCGTCGACGCCGCGCGCGCGGCGCTCGCGTGCGGCGCGAAGGTCATCTCGATCACGCACAGCCACTCGCCGCTCGCGCAGCTCTCGACGGTGAGCCTCGCGTCGAACGTCGCCGAGGAAACCGACGTGTTCTCGCCGATGACATCGCGGATGTCGCATCTGGCGATCGGCGACATCCTCGCGGTCGGCGTCGCGCTGCGGCGCGGGCCCGAACTCGTCGACCGGCTCGGCCGCGCGAAGGAGGCGATCACGCGGCGGCGGATCGGCGTCGAGGCAAAAGCGGCGAAGGATGCGTCCAAGGAAGCGGTGAAGGACGCGGTAAAGACCGCGCGAGATGTCGAGGGCGTGAAAGATTAGGCGGCGCGCACACGCGAACGATTCCGACGCGCGGCCGTGAGCCGTGAGCCGACAGCCATGCGACGTGCGCCGTCGCCACTTCGCCCGACGCGATTCCCAACGAAAAAGCCCCGGCCGCTGGGACCGGGGCTGTCTAGACGGCGAATCCGCCGAAACCGTGACAGGTCAGCGACAGCGGCCGCGCCGCCCGCCGCCCGCCGCCTGCGATCAGAACGGCTTGATCACCGCGAGCGCGACGGCCGCGAGCATCCCGAGCACCGGCAGCTCGTTGAACACGCGATACCACTTGTCCGAGCGGCGGTTCTCGCCGCGCTCGAACACCTTCAGCAGATGCCCGCAGTACGCGTGATACACGATGAGCAGCAGCACGACCGCGAGCTTCGCGTGTATCCATCCCTGCCCCTGCCCGATGCCGATCACGAGCCACAGCCACAGGCCGCACGCGAGCGCCGGCACCGCGATGATCGTCATGAAGCGGAACAGCTTGCGCGCCATCGCGAGCAGACGCCGGACCGCGGCGGGATCGGTTTCCATCGCGAGGTTCACGTAGATGCGCGGCAGATAGAAGAGCCCCGCGAACCACGACGCGATCAGCACGATGTGGAAGGTCTTGACCCAGAGCATAGCCATCGATCGGTCGCCTCCGTCACTGACGCCCTTCGCCGTGCCCGAGCACCACGTACTTCAGCGACGTGAGTCCTTCGAGCCCGACCGGGCCGCGCGCGTGCAGCTTGTCGTTCGAGATGCCGATCTCCGCGCCGAGGCCGAACTCGAAGCCGTCGGCGAAGCGCGTCGACGCGTTCACCATCACGCTCGCCGAATCGACCTCGCGCAGGAAGCGCATCGCGCGGTCGTGATCTTCGGTGACGATCGCGTCGGTGTGATGGGAGCCGTAATGGTTGATGTGCTCGATTGCCGCATCGATGCCGTCGACGATCTTGATCGCGAGCACGGGCGCGAGATATTCGGTGCGCCAATCCTCCTCGGTCGCGTCGACGAGCGGGCCGACGCCCGCCGCCTCGAGCACCGCGCGCGCGTCCGGATCGACGCGCAGCTCGACGTCCTTTTCGCGATACAGCCGGCCGAGCGGCGACAGCACGGCAGGCGCGATCCCGCGCGCGACGAGCAGCGTCTCCATCGTGTTGCACGTGCCGTAGCGGTGCGTCTTCGCGTTGTCGCAGACGGTGAGCGCCTTCGTCAGGTTCGCGCGATCGTCGACGTACACATGGCAGATGCCGTCGAGATGCTTGATCATCGGCACGCGCGCCTCGTTGATCAGGCGCTCGATCAGGCTCTTGCCGCCGCGCGGCACGATCACGTCGACGTACTCGATCATCGTGATCAGCTTGCCGACCGCCGCGCGATCGGCGGTCTCGACGACCTGCACCGCGTCCTGCGGCAGCCCCGCGGCCTCGAGCCCCTCGCCGATCAGCTTCGCGAGCGCGGTGTTCGACTCGAGCGCCTCCGAGCCGCCGCGCAGGATCGTCGCGTTGCCGGACTTGAGACACAGCGCGGCCGCGTCGATCGTCACGTTCGGCCGCGATTCGTAAATGATCCCGATCACGCCGAGCGGCACGCGCATCTGGCCGACCTGGATGCCGCTCGGGCGGTACTTGAGGTTGCTGATCTCGCCGATCGGATCCGGCAGCGTCGCGACCTGGCGCAATCCTTCGATCATCGTCTTCAGCGCCTTGTCGGACAGCGTCAGGCGATCGACGAACGCCGCGTCGAGGCCCTTCTCCTTCGCACGTGCGACGTCGCGCGCGTTGGCCGCCTTCAGTGCGTCGGCGTCGCGCTCGATCGCCCGCGCGACCGCTTCGAGCGCGGCGTTCTTCGCAGCGGTGGACGCGCGCGCGATTGCGCGCGAGGCACGCCGCGCGCGGCGGCCGACGTCCGTCATGTACTGATCGATATCCATCGTGAGACTCGCAATGCAAGCCGCGTCGAGCGGCGGAAAAACGATTGTCGGAAAACCGGCCGCAGGCCGGGCGCCGGGCGCCGCGCCGGCAGCCGCGCGGCGGCACGCAGCCGCTCCATGCCGGATTGTAAGCGCCGGCGCGAAAGCGCGCTCAGGCTGGCCGGCGCGGCATGTCGCCGCCAGGTCCGGCCGCGCGCGCGACCGTCATCGCGAGCTGGAACAGGCCGTCCCACGGGTCAGGCGGCGGCTCGCCGCGCGCCGGGCCGCGCGACACCGCGGCGAGCCCCTTGACCTGCCGGTCGAGCCGCGCGGCGAATGCGAGCGCGTGCTCGAGCTCCGCTTCGGACACGCGCGAGAGCGCGGGCCCGACGAGCCGCTCGCGCGGCCCCCACACGCGGTTCTCGCGCACGAGCACGGCAAGCGGCTTGCCGGCCGCGACGCCGCGCTTGATCTTGAGCAGCGTGCGCAGTTCGTCGACGACCGCCCACAGCACGAGCACGAGCGCCTCGCCCTCGCCTTTCAGGCCGTCGATCATCCGCGCGAGCCGCGCGGCGTCGCCCGCGAGCATCGCTTCGTTGAGCTTGAACACGTCGTAGCGCGCGACGTTCAGCACCGCATCCTGGATCTGCTCGAACCTCAGCGTGCCGGCCGGATACAGCAGGCCGAGCTTCTGAATCTCCTGGTGCGCGGCAAGCAGATTGCCCTCGACGCGCTCGGCGACGAACGCGAGCGCGCGCCGTCCGTCCTCGCCCGGCGCGACCCGCTGGCCCTGCAGTGCGAGCCGCTGGCCGATCCAGTTCGGCAATTGCGCGCGGTCGACCGGATCGACCTTGAGTGCAACGCCCGCGTTCAGGAGCGCGGTGAACCACGCGGATTTCTGCGTCGCCGAATCGAGCCGCGGCAGCGTGACGAGCATCAGCACGTCCGGATTGTCCGCGCCGGCGAGCGTCTTCAGCGCGTCGGCGCCGTCCTTGCCGGGCTTGCCGGACGGAATCCGCAGCTCGACCAGTTGCCGGTCGCCGAACAGCGACATCGCCTGGCTCGCGCCGATCAGCGTGCTCCAGTCGAAGCCGCGCTCGACGGTATGCACCGAGCGCTCGGTGAAGCCCGCCGCGCGCGCGGCCGCGCGGATCCGGTCGCACGCCTCCTGCGCGAGCAGCGGCTCGTCGCCGTAGACGACGTACAGCCCGGCGAGCCCTTTCGCGAGATGCGGCTCCAGCGCGTCAAGTCGCAGTTGCATCGGTTCCTGCGTGCGTCGTTGAACAAGACATGGAAAACGCGGCGATCACAGCGGCGGCGGCGGCAGCGGCGCGCGCGGCGCGACGGCCGGCACGCCCTGGCCCGGCTCCGGATGCAGCGAGCGCACGATCGCGAGACGGCGCATCAGCTGATCGATCGCGTCGTTCTGCATGTCTGCGAACAGGATCTCGGACTCCTGCGCCTTCGCGTTCGTGTACTGCGCGCTGTACGTCATCGCGCGGTTGAGCGCGATCGTGCTCGGCGGGATCAGCGCGGTGCCGTCCTTGCCGAACAGCGTGTAGTTCAGCGAGTAGTTGAGCTGGTACTCCTGGACCGTGCCGAACCGGTCGAGCGTCAGCGTGCCCTGCCCGCGCGACTCGGACACGTTCAGCACCGCGTCCGCCTCGTCGGCCGTCTTGACGAGCTTCGTGTCGCTGCCGGCCTCGACGAGGCGCGTGAGCCGCGCCGCCGCGGCGGGCGGCGCACCGGCGATGAACAGGCGCTTGAACGCGTAGTCCTGCTGCCCGCGCAGCTTGAAACCGCACGCGGACAACAGCACCGCGCTGCCCACGAGCATCAAAAACGATCTGCGGATCACCTTCGCTCCTTGCTGATGCGTGCCTGCGCCGCCGTGCGCCGTCAGACGACGACGTTCACGAGACGACCGGGCACGACAATGATCTTCTTCGCCGGCTTGCCTTCGGCGAACTTCGCGAACATCTCGTCGGCGACCGCCGCCGCCTCGATCGCGTCGCGGCTCGCGTCCTTCGCGACCTTCAGTGCGCCGCGCACCTTGCCGTTCACCTGCAGCACGAGCTCGATCTCGGCCTGCTCGAGCGCGGCTTCGTCGACCTTCGGCCACGGTGCGTCGAGGATCGGACCGAATTCGTCCGCGTAGCCGAGCGCCTTCCACAGCTCGAACGTGATGTGCGGCACGACCGGATACAGCACGCGCAGCAGCACGCCGTAGGTCTCGCGCAGCACGGCGGGCGTCGCGCTCTTCGCGGCTTCGAGCGCGTTCAGCATCTTCATCGCGGCCGACACGACCGTGTTGTACTGCAGACGCTGGTAGTCGAAGTCGGCTTGCTTCAGCACGCCGTGGATCTCGCGGCGCAGCGTCTTGTCGGCTTCGCCGAGCTGCGCAGCGTCGAACGTCGCGCGCGCGGCAAGCGCGTCGCCGTTCGCATGCCCGAAGCCCCACGCGCGGCGCAGGAAGCGGCTCGCGCCCTCGACGCCCGCGCCCGACCATTCGAGCTGCTGCTCGGGCGGCGCCGCGAACATCGTGAAAAGACGTGCGGTGTCGGCGCCGTAATGATCGATCAGCATCTGCGGATCGACGCCGTTGTTCTTCGACTTCGACATCTTCTCGATGCCGCCGAGCACCACCGGCTGGTCGTCGGACTTCAGCACCGCGCCGATAGGCCGGCCCTTGTCGTCGAACGACACGGTGACGTCGGCCGGGTTGTACCAGGTCTTCTTGCCCGACGCGTCCTCGCGATAGAACGTCTCGTTGAGCACCATCCCTTGCGTGAGCAGGTTCTTCGCCGGCTCGCCGAATTTCACGAGGCCGAGGTCGCGCATCACCTTCGCCCAGAAGCGCGAGTACAAGAGGTGCAGGATCGCGTGCTCGATGCCGCCGATGTATTGATCCATCGGCATCCAGTAGTCGGTGCGCGCATCGACCATCGTCTCGGCATCCGGCGCCGCGTAGCGCGAGAAGTACCACGACGAGTCGACGAACGTGTCCATCGTGTCGGTTTCGCGCTTCGCGGCCGCGCCGCATGTCGGGCACGTGCAGTTCACGAATGCTTCGGACTTCGCGAGCGGGTTGCCCGTGCCGTCCGGCACGAGGTCTTCCGGCAGCACGACGGGCAGATCCTGCTCCGGCACCGGCACGTCGCCGCACGACGGGCAGTGGATGATCGGAATCGGCGTGCCCCAGTAGCGCTGGCGCGAAATGCCCCAGTCGCGCAGGCGATACGTGACCTGCTGGTCGCCGAAGCCGCCCGCCTTCAGGTCGGCCGCGATCGCGTCGACGGCCGCTTCGTATGCGAGGCCGTCGTACTTGCCGCTGTTCACGCAGACGGCGCGGGTCTTGTCGCCGTACCATTCCTGCCAGGCGTCGGTCGAGTACGCCTCGCCGGTGGCCTCGATCACCTGCTTGATCGGCAGACCGTACTTCTTCGCGAACGCGAAGTCGCGCTCGTCGTGCGCGGGCACGCCCATCACCGCGCCTTCGCCGTAGCTCATCAACACGTAGTTGCCGACCCACACCTCGACGGGCTCGCCCGTCAGCGGATGCGACACCGTGAAGCCCGTCGCGACGCCCTTCTTCTCCATCGTCGCGATGTCGGCCTCGGCGACGCCGCCGCGCTTGCATTCGTCGATGAACGCCTGCAGCTCGGGCAAATCCCGCGCGAGATGCGACGCGAGCGGATGCTCCGCCGCGATCGCGCAGAACGTGACGCCCATGATCGTGTCGGCGCGCGTCGTGAACACGCGCAGCAGCTTCTTCTCGCCGTCGAGCTCGTACGGGAAGCCGAAGTTCACGCCGAAGCTCTTGCCGATCCAGTTCTGCTGCATGATCTTCACGCGCTCGGGCCAGCCGAGGCCGTCGAGATCGTTCAGCAGCTCGTCCGCGTACTGCGTGATCCGCATGTAGTACATCGGGATCTCGCGCTTTTCGACGAGCGCGCCCGAGCGCCAGCCGCGCCCGTCGATCACCTGCTCGTTCGCGAGCACGGTCTGGTCGACCGGGTCCCAGTTCACGGTGCCCGTCTTCTTGTACGCAATGCCCTTCTCGAGCATCTTCAGGAACAGCCACTGGTTCCATTTGTAGTAGTCGGGCTTGCAGGTCGTGACCTCGCGCGACCAGTCGATCGCGAGACCCATCGACTGCATCTGCTTCTTCATGTACGCGATGTTGTCGTACGTCCACTGCGCGGGCGGCACGCCATTCGCCATCGCGGCGTTCTCGGCCGGCATCCCGAACGCGTCCCAGCCCATCGGCATCAGCGTGTTGTAGCCGTTCATCCGCAGATAGCGGTACATCACGTCGTTGATCGTGTAGTTGCGCACGTGACCCATGTGCAGCTTGCCGGACGGATAAGGCAGCATCGACACGCAGTAGAACTTCTTGCGCTCCGTGTCCTCTTTCGAACGGTAGACATCGGCTGCGCGCCAGTCGCTCTGGGCGGCGGCTTCGACGTCGGCGGGTACGTATCTTTCGTGCATGGTTATGGTTCGGGCTGGGCGTTGAGCGGCGCGCGACGCGATGAGCCGAGCGCACGCGCGCTCGAGTGGATCGAAAGTCGCGCTTCCCCGGCGGCCGGGGGCGGCGCAGGGAAAACGTCGATTATACCGTCCGCGCCGGCCGGCAAGGCCGTCCGCGCGGCGGGGGGCGGTGATCAGCGCGGCGCGGACGGCGCGAGCGGCGATTGCGGCTGCGGCGACGGCCTCGGCGACGGCCGCGCGGACGCGTCGGTGACGAAACCGATCCGTGCGATGCCCGCCCGCTGCGCCGCGCCCATCACTTGCGCGATCGTGTCGTAGCGGGTGTCGCGTGCGGCGCGTAGATGCAGCTCCGGGTCCTTGCCGCCCGCCGCCGCGTCGCGCAGCCGTGCGGCGAGCGCGTCGAACGCGACGGGCGCGTCGTTCCAGTACAGCTTGCCCGCCGCGTCGATCGACACCGTGATCGTCTCGGGCGTCTCGCGCGCGGGCGCCGCCGCGACCTTCGGCAAATCGAGCCGGATCGCGTGCGTGAGGAGCGGCGCCGTGATGATGAAGATGACGAGCAGGACGAGCATTACGTCGATGAGCGGCGTCATGTTGATGTCCGCCATCGGCTGCGATGTGTGCTGGTGATCGAGTCCGCCGAACGCCATGCCGCCCTCCTCGCTGGATCGGGATCGAAACGCCGCCTAAGCGGTGGCGGCCGAGTCGGCGGCCGGGGTGGCGGCCGGCTCGCCGCAGACGAATACGTGCAGATCGCGCGCGAAGCCGTCAAGCTCCTCGACGAGCTGGCGCACGAGCCGCCCGAGAATGTTGTACGCGAGCACCGCCGGAATCGCGACGACGAGGCCGAACGCGGTCATGATGAGCGCCTCGCCGACCGGGCCCGCGACGTTCTCGATCTGCGCCTGCCCGCTCGCCGCGATGCTGCCGAGCGCGTGATAGATCCCCCAGACCGTGCCGAGCAGGCCGACGAACGGCGCGGTGCTGCCGATCGACGCGAGCAGCACCTGGCCGAACTCGAGCCGCCGCTGCGACGTGCGCAGCGCGTGGCGCAGCGCGCGCAGCACCCGCTCGCCGCGCTCGACGCGGGCGGCGAGCGCCTGCGGCTCGGTGCGCGACGCGGCGTCGGCGTCGCGCGCGGCTTCCGCGAGCGGCGCGAACACGCGCTCCTTGTCGGTCGCGCGCAGCGCGGCGATCCCGTCGTCGAGCGTCGCCGCCCGCCAGAACGCGGCGAGCGCGGCAGGCCCCTGGCGCTTCGCGCGCACGAGCACCCACGCCTTCACGAGCAGGAAGCACCAGCTCGCGACCGACATCGCGAGGAGCACGTACGCGACCACGTGCGTGACCGCGTCGCCGCTCTCGAGGTAATGGAGGATGCCGGTCGGGGTCGCCATCGGTGCCCGCGGGGTGACGCTCAGCGCAGGCCGAGCACGTCCTGCATGTCGAAGAAGCCGGTCGCGTGGCCTGCGAGGAAGCGCGCAGCGCGCAGCGAGCCCTGCGCATACGACACGCGGCTCGCCGACTTGTGCGTGATCTCGATGCGCTCGCCGATGCCGGCGAAGAGCACCGTGTGGTCGCCGACGATGTCGCCGCCGCGGATCGCCGAGAAGCCGATCGTCGACGGATCGCGCTCGCCCGTCACGCCGTGGCGGCCGTAGACCGCGCAATCGTCGAGCGAGCGGCCGAGCGCGGACGCGATCGTCTCGCCCATCATCAGCGCGGTGCCGGATGGCGCGTCGACCTTGTGCCGATGGTGCGCCTCGATGATCTCGATGTCGTAGCCCTGCGCGAACTGCTTCGCCGCGAATTCGAGCAGCTTCGTCGTGACGTTCACGCCGACGCTCATGTTCGCCGAGAACACGAGCGCGATCTTCTCGCCCGCCGCGCGCAGATTCTCCTTCTGCGGCTCGCTGAAGCCCGTCGTGCCGATCACGAGCTTCACGTCGTGGCGCAGCGCCGCGTCCAGGTGGACGAGCGTGCCTTCGGGGCGGGTGAAGTCGATCAGGTAGTCGGCCTCGGCGCACACGCGCTCGATATCGTCGGTGAGCGCGACGCCGGTTTGCGTGCCGAGGAACGCGCCCGCGTCCTGGCCGAGCTGCGGCGAGCCCGCGCGGTCGAGCGCGCCGACGAGCGTCGCGTCGGGTGCGGCGAGCACCGCTTCGATCAGCATCCGGCCCATCCGGCCCGATGCACCAGCAATCGCAATCTTCATGGACGACATGCGCTACCTGCTACGAATGAAAGACGGGCGGCGCGTGCCGCCCCGGTTTGATTCGGACGCCGGATCAACCGCCCGTTCCCGGCACGCCGGATGCGGGCGCCGGCGCCGTGAGCGGCTGGTTCGGCAGGCTGTCGGCGCCCTGCGGGCCGACCGGCTGGCTCGCGCCGCCGGGCGTCGGCGGCGGAGGCGGACGATGGAACTGGAACTGCGGCTGGATCGCGGGAGCCGCGCCGGGCGGCAGGCCGCCCGGGGTCGGCGCGTTCGGCGCAGCCTGCGCGGACGGCGAGAAACGGCCCGCCGCGCCGCCCTGGCCCGACACCTGCGCGGTCGCGCGGTTCGCCGCGCGCGCCGCCTGCGCGTTCGCGTCGTTCTGGTCCGCCGCCTGCTCGGCTTCGGGAGCCGCCGCGGCGACTTCCGACGCGGCGGCGCTCGCGGCCACGGCGGCTGCCGCCTGCTTCGCCTTCTTGCCACGGCGATCGCCGTCGATGTCGGCGAGCAGATCGAGCTCGGACGGCAGGTTGTCGGCGCCCGACCAGCTCGCGAGGCGGTCGCCCGAGAAGTTCAGCACGAGATCGCGCTGCTGGACGACCGACGTCGAGCCGCGCTTGAAGTAGAAGATGTAATCCCAGCGATCCGCATGGAACATGTCGGTCAGAAGCGGCGTGCCGAGGAGCGTGCGCACCTGGTCCCGCGACATGCCGGCCTGTAGCTGCGAGGCCTTTTCCTGCGACACGAAATTGCCCTGGACGACGGTGATCCGATATGGCGTGATGCTCTGAGCGATCCGCTGAGTCACGCTGTCGTACGACGAACAGGCGGCCAGTCCGACCACGGCGACAGCTGCGATGACGGTGCTCCGCATGCGGCTCCTCTGAAGTTGCAAAAGAGATCTTGGAATCATTTCCCTCACCGTGCTGGCCCTTGTCCGAGGCCGCGCGAGAATGTCACAGATGACTGAAAAGGCGAAAAGCCGGTACTATTGAAGCCCTGCATTGTACTCTAGGGACGCCTAGCCATGACCAATCCCACCGATCTCAAAAACATCGGGCTCAAGGCCACCCTACCGCGCCTCAAGATTCTCGAAATTTTCCAGCAGAGCCCGGTGCGCCACCTGACGGCTGAAGACGTCTATCGCAACCTGCTGCACGAGGAACTCGACATCGGCCTCGCGACCGTCTACCGCGTGCTCACCCAGTTCGAGCAGGCGGGGCTGCTGTCGCGCAGCAACTTCGAATCCGGCAAGGCCGTGTTCGAGCTGAACGAAGGCTCGCACCACGACCACCTCGTGTGCCTCGACTGCGGCCGCGTCGAAGAGTTCTTCGACGCCGAGATCGAAACCCGTCAACAATCGATCGCAAAGGAACGCGGCTTCAAGCTGCAGGAGCATTCGCTCGCGATGTACGGCTCGTGCACGACGGAAAACTGCCCGTATCGCAAGCACTAAGCGCAACCTGAACGCTTGCGGCGCGGCACGCCCGCCGCGCATGCGAAAGGCCCGGCCGGCGCAAGCCTGACCGGGCCTTTTGCGTCGCGCGCGGCGTGCGCGTCAGGCGGCGTTCGCGTGCGCGTCGCCCGCGACGAGCCGCCAGCGCGCATCGAGCGCGATCTCGTCGCAGTTCGGCTGCGCGCCGCCACGGTCGACCACGACGAAGTCGCTGAGCGCGTCGAGCGCGAGGAGCGGATGGTGCCACACGCCCTTCGCGTAATTGACGCCTTGCCAGCCTTGCGCAAGAAACGCACACATCCGGGTCGGATCGAATTCGCCGGCCGGCGCGACGACGATCGCGTAGCGCGCGACCGCCGCGAGCGGCACGAACGCCTGGCTGCCGAGCGGATGGCGCTCCATCATGTCGATCTCGATCGGCCACGCGCGCGGCTGCGCGCGAAACAGGCTGACGAGCGGCCGCCCGCCCGCTTCGGCGACATCGATCGACGCGAGATCGTGGAAGCGCTCGGTCGTCCCACCGTTGATCAGGATGCGGCGCGCGCCGGCCAGCTCGATCACGTCGCCGAACGGCGCGAACGCTTCCCGCGTCAGGCGCTCGAGGCGCAGAGTACGCAGCGTTTCCATGCGCATCCTCCGTTACGCGAGCTCGCCCCAGAGGCGCAGCCGCGACACGCCGCCATCCGGATGGATGTTGAAGCGCACGTGCGTGACGGGGCCGAGCGCGGCGAGCTCCGCCTCGAACGTGTGCACGCTGTCCATCTTGAGCGGCTGCTCGGGAAGCAGCGTCGGCCAGAACATCGCTTGCGTGACGAGCGACGCGTCGGTGCCGCCCGCGACGCGCGCCGCCTGCAGCGAGCAGCGGTCCGGGAAATTGCCCTTGAAGTGCGCGGTATCGACTTCGACCCTGCGAATCACGCCCGGCCGCGCGAGCGCGACGATCGCCCAGTCGTTGCCGGGCTCGCGGCGGCGGCGGGTCTCCCAGCCGTCGCCCATGTTCACGCCGCGCCCGGGCATCAGCATCCGCGACGCCGGCCCGAAGTGCTCGTTGTTCGCGGCGACGAGGTACGCGCCGTTCTCGATCGCGGCGAGATCGACGCGCTCGCCGCCCGGCGCGCGGCGCCAGTCGCGCTGCGGCTGGCCGTACACGCGCAGCCGCGCGAGCCCGCCGTCCGGATACAGGTTGACGCGCAGGTGCGTATAAGCCTGCGGATTGCTCACCTCGACGTAGTGATGCTGGTTGCCCGACAGCGTCGTCGCGGACACGAGCGCCTGCCAGTCGGCGTGGTCGGGCGGCGTGGCCGCATCCGACACGCACGCGTCGATCGACGCAGCGGGCGGGAAATTGCCGGTGAAGTGGCTCGTGTCGAGATCGACGCCGTGCACGACGCCCGGCCGCGCGAGCCTCACCACGCAGAAGTCGTGGCCCGTCGTGCGCTTTCTGCGCGTCTCCCAGCCGTCCATCCACTTGCCGTGGTCGTCGTACTTGCCGGGGATGAACACGGCGGGCTCCGGATCGAGCATCCGCTCCTTCGGCGCGAAGAATTCGTCGCTCGCGAAGAGCGCCTTCGCGCCCAGGCGCGGATCGGCGAGATTCATGTAGCGGCGCGTGAACGCAGGCGCGTTCGGATCGAGAATCGGGGCGGCCATGTCGTCTCCTATTGTTGGGTGTGCATCCGAAAAGCTGAAAACCTGAAAAACGAAGCGCCGGCGCGAGCCGCCGCGCCGGCGCGCGATGCCGGGCGGCGCAGCGTCAGAGCGCGTGCGCGCCGCCGTTCGCGATCGCGCCGTTCGAGCCCTCCTCGCCCGCCGGCACGTAGCGCAGTTCCTCGTTCAGCACGCGCTTCGCGCGGACCTTGTCGATGTCGTTCTCCCACACGGCGACGACGATCGTCGCGACGCAGTTGCCGAGCAGGTTCGTGAGCGCGCGGGCGATGCCGACGAACCAGTCGACGGGCAGGATCAGCACGAGGCCGAGCACGGGCAGCGCGGGGATCGCCGACAGCGTCGCGGCGAGAATCACGATCGCCGAGCCGGGAATCCCGTGCGCGCCCTTCGACGTGATGAGCGACACGAGCAGCACGACGATCAGGTCGTGCATCGACAGCGGCGTGTTGGTCGCCTGCGCGATGAAGAGCACGGCGAGCGTCAGATAGATCGAGAAGCCGTCGAGGTTGAACGAGTAGCCGGTCGGGATCACGAGACCGACCGTCGAATCCTTCACGCCGAGCCATTCGAGCTTGCGCATCACCTGCGGCAGCACGGCGTCCGACGACGCGGTGCCGAGCACGATCAGCAGCTCTTCGCGCAGGTAGCGGATCAGCTTGAACACCGAGAAGCCCGCGAGCTTCATCACCGCGCCGAGCACGATCGCGACGAACGCGGCGCAGCTCACGTAGAACACGATCACGAGGAGCCCGAGCTGCTTGAGCGACGCGACGCCGTACTTGCCGGTCGTGAACGCGATCGCGCCAAGCACGCCGAGCGGCGCGAGCTTGATGATGAAGCCCATCACGCGGAAGAACACTTGCGCGAATTCGTCGATCAGCGTGTTCACGCGCTTCGCCTTGTCGCCGAGGAGGGACAGCGCGGAGCCGAACAACACCGAGAACACGAGGATCTGCAGGATGTCGCCCTTCGCGAACGCGTCGAACGCGGTCTCGGGGATGATCTTCAGCAGATAGCCCGCCGTATCCTTCAGGCTCTGCGCGTTCTTCGCGTAATCGGCGAGCGACGCGGGGTCGAGCGTGTGCAGATCGACGTTCATCCCGACGCCCGGCTTCGTTAGATACGCGAGCACGAGGCCGATGCCGAGCGCGAGCGTCGTCATCGCTTCGAAGTAGACGATGGCCTTCAGGCCGACGCGGCCGACCTTCTTCAGATCGCCCGCGTTCGCCATGCCGCTCACGACGACGCAAAACACGATCGGCCCGATCACCATCTTGATCAACTTCAGGAATCCGTCACCCAACGGTCGCAGCGACTGCGCGAAGTGCGGAAAAAAGGCGCCGAGCGCCACGCCGATCAAAAGCGCGATGACCACTCGACCAAACAGCGAATTGAGAAACTTCGACACGGCGTTCTCCCGTCACAACGGTTGCGGATTCGTCTGTTCATACTGGTCCGACCAGTACTGTTATGGACGATAGTAGGAAGCCGATATAGTCGAGTCAAGGACGCCAGAAATAGGGATTACCCGCGCTTTTCGGCGGTCGTTCGGCGGTCGTTTCGATACCGCGGCGCATGCCGGATCATCGCTTTCCCGGAGCCGGAGCGCGCGCCGCGGGGAGCGGTTTACAATGCCGGTCAGACCGCACAATCGATCCACTGCATGAAAAATGTTCCGCACACCGTCACCGACGCCGCCATCGCCACGATCCGCGACCGGATCGAGAGCGGCTTCTATCCCGTCGGCAGCCTGTTGCCCGCGCAACGTCAATTGTCTGAAGAACTGGAGATCAGCCGCGCGTCGCTGCGCGAGGCGCTGTCGACGCTCGAAGCGCTCGGGATGCTGCGCATCCGTCCGGGCAAAGGCGTGTACGTCGAAAGCGCGCAGGCGAACGCCGTCCACGCCTGGCGCTTCGCCGAGCAATCGTCGCTGCCCGACACCTATCAGATGCGCTACGCGCTCGAAGGCTTCGCCGCGCGGATGGCCGCGCTCGCTGTCAGCGAGCAGGATCTCGCGTGGTTCGAGGAGAACGTCGCCGCGCTGCAGGAAGCGCTCGCGAACGACGAGCTCGACTACGCGTCGCAGCTCGACTTCGACTTCCACATGCGGATCGTCAATCTTGCCGGCAATGCGGCGATCGAGTCGATCCTGCGCGGCAGCGCGGACATCATGAAGGAAAGCCAGCGGATGCCGTTCTATCGGCGCGAGCTCGTGCTGTCGACGTATCACGAGCATCGCGCGATTCTCGACGCGCTGATCGCGAAGAACCCCGCCGCGGCGGGCGCGGCGATCGAAGCGCACATCTCGAACGCCGCGCGGCGCGCGGGCGTGTTCTTTCCGACGCCGAAGGGCTGACGCGCGGCGCGCCGGCAGTTCGTGCACCAAGCGTCGTCGAAACGTGCGGCGGCGCGTTCAACGCGTACGCCTTCCTCTGCCCGTCTCTCCATAGGTCGTTCGGATTCGCGCACCGTATTCGACGGTTCGGCGCGACGTTCGACGTTCGACGTTCGACGTTCGACGTTCGACGTTCGACGTTCGACGGTCAGCGGTCGGCGGTCGGCGGTCGGCGGTCGGCGGTCGGCGGTCGGCGGTCGGCGGTCGGCGGTCGGCGGTCGGCGACAACGATGCATGCATTGCGCGATGCCTCGGCTTCCCCGTGTTTTCGTGGCGAATCGCATATCGAAACTGCGTCACCCTTCGATACCGCTTCGTCGATCGAGCCCGCCGCAAGAAGACGTCACGCACGAGGCTCCGTGCGCTTCGCGCCTACTCGTCGTCCCCCGCTGCCTCGTCGCCCCTGGACGCGCCGCCGCCCTTGCTGACTTCATGCCGCCTCGCCAACGCATAGTCGATGAACGCACGCATCGCCGCGCTTCGATAACCGCCCTTGCGCGTCAGCAGCGCGGCGGTGCGCCGCGGCAGCGGCGGCTCGAGCCGGATCGCGCACAAGTCGTCATGACGCGCGGCGATCGCCGACGGCAACACCGTCGCGATCCGGCCGCCGCGCACCATCTCGAGCATCGCACTGATCGAGTTCACCTCGATCGCGACGCGCGGCGTCACGCCGTTGCGATGGAAATACTGATCGACCTTGCTGCGCGTCGCGAACGCGCGGCTCAGTAGAATCAGCGACTCGTCGCCGGCCTCGCCGGCCGAAAGCGGCTTGCGGCGCCGCGCATATCGGTGATCGCGGCCAACGACGAGCGCGAGCGTCTCAACCCACAGCGGCGTCGCTTCGATTTCCGGCGACTGCGCCGGGTCGAACGCAATCCCGACGTCGAGCTCGTCGTCGGCGAGCAGCGGCTCGATCTGCTCCTGCGGCATCTCGCGGATCGTCAGCTTCAGGTTCGGATAGCGCGCGTTGAAGCCGTCGATCAGCCAGCCGATCAGGTATGCGGAGAAGGTCGGCGTCATCGCGAGCCGCAGCGACCCGCTCTGCAGACTCTCGACGTCGTGCACCGCACGCCGCCCAGCCTCCAGCTGCTGCAACGCGGCCCGCGCATGCCGCGCATACGCGGCGCCGAACTCGGTCAGCCGTAACGTGCGCGCCGAGCGGTCGAACAGTTGCACGCCGAGCGTGTCCTCGAGCTGACGGATCTGCTGCGACAGCGTCGGCTGCGACACGTGCAGCGCCTCGGCCGCGCGCGTGAAATTCCCCTGCTCGGCGACGGCGAGGAAATAGCGAATATGTCGGAGCAGCATCGCGTCCCATGTATTGGTTTTTCCTATACGAATAATAATAAACCGGTCTTGGACGCTATGAATCGTTTGCCTCATCCTTCGGTCATCGGCTCTCGCTATCGATCAAGGAGCACACGATGCAGGACATCATCGAAGGATTTCTGAAGTTCCAGCGCGATGCGTTTCCTCAGCGCTCCGCACTGTTCAAGCGCCTCGCCGCGAGCCAGCGGCCGCGCGCGCTCTTCATCTCGTGCTCGGATAGCCGCCTCGTGCCCGAGCTCGTCACGCAGCGCGAACCAGGCGACCTGTTCGTGATCCGCAACGCTGGCAACATTGTGCCGTCGTTCGGCCCCGAGCCGGGCGGCGTGTCGGCGTCCGTCGAATACGCGGTCGCCGTGCTCGAAGTCGCCGACGTCGTCGTGTGCGGCCACTCGGACTGCGGCGCGATGACCGCGATCGCGTCGTGCGCATGCCTCGACCATCTGCCCGCCGTGCGCGGCTGGCTGCGCTACGCGGACGCCGCGAAATGCGTGAACGAAGCGCGCGAGCATGCAGGCGAGCAGGCGCGCGTCGATTCGATGGTGCGCGAGAACGTCGTCGCGCAGCTCGCGAACCTCAACACGCACCCTTGCGTGCGGCTCGCGCTCGAGCAAGGGCGCCTCGCGCTGCACGGCTGGGTGTACGACATCGAAACCGGCTCGATCAACGCGCTCGACGGCGCGACGGGCCGCTTCGTCTCGCTCGCCGACCACCCGGACGTGCGTGCGACGCGGCCGCGGCTCAATCGCGTCGCGTGACGCAAATCACGCAACGCGCGCCGCGTCCCACGGCAGCAATCTCCGTTCCCTTACCGATCCCTTACCGCAAGGAGGCCACATGGCCCAATCGCAACACTGCCAGTCCGCGCGTCAGGCGCTCACCGATCGCATCGTCGACGCGAAGACACGCAAGAACCTCACGTTCGAGCAGATCAACGAAGGCACCGGCCTGAGCGTCGCGTTCACGACGGCCGCGCTGCTCGGCCAGCATCCGCTGCCCGCCGACGCCGCGCGCGTCGTCGCCGCGAAGCTCGACCTCGACGACGACACCGTGCGCCTGCTGCAGACGATCCCCGTGCGCGGCAGCATCCCGGGCGGCGTTCCGACCGATCCGACGATCTACCGCTTCTACGAGATCGTGCAGGTCTACGGCTCGACGCTGAAGGCGCTGATCCACGAGCAGTTCGGCGACGGCATCGTCAGCGCGATCAACTTCAAGCTCGACATCAAGAAGGTCGACGATCCGGAAGGCGGCTCGCGCGCCGTCATCACGCTCGACGGCAAATATCTGCCGACGAGACCGTTCTGATCGCCGTTCCAGCATGAAGCGCGCCGCGGCGAGCCGGCTTCACGCGGCCCGCCGCGCGCGCCGCTCGCTTCGGTTTCGTTCGTCTCTCCCGGCTCCGTCCTTCTTCGCTACGCGCCCCATGAATCCCGTCACCGCCACCCCGCCCGCGCTGACGCGCGGAATGACGCTGCTGTTCGCGTGCGCTTGCGGCATCGTCATCGGCAACCTCTACTACTCGCAGCCGCTCCTCGCGGCGATCGCATCGAGCTTCGGGCGCAAGCCGGCCGAGCTCGGCTATCTCGTCACGCTGACCCAACTCGGCTATGCGTGCAGCCTGCTCGTCGTCGTGCCGCTCGGCGACGTCGTCAATCGCCACGCGCTGATCGTGCGGCTGCTATGCGCGAACGTCGTCGCGCTCGTCGCGGTCGCGTCGAGCACGAGCTACGGCTTCTTCATCGCGGCGAACGTATGTGTCGGCTTCGTTACGTGCTCGACGCAGTTGCTCGTGCCGTTCGCCGCATCGCTCGCCGACGACGCATCGCGCGGCCGCGCGGTCGGCGCCGTGATGAGCGGCCTCTTGCTCGGCATCCTGCTCGCGCGCGTCGTGTCGGGCGCGATCGCCGACTGGCTCGGCTGGCGCGCCGTCTATGCGATCGCGGCAGCGCTCGTGCTCGCGCTCGCCGGCGTGCTCGCGACGAAGCTGCCGAAGGATCGCCGCACCGCGCGCCTCGATTATCGAAAGCTGATGGGCTCGCTCGCGACGCTCGTGCGCAGCGAGCCAACGCTCGCGCTGCGCTCCGCCTACGGCGCGCTCGTGTTCGCGTGCTTCAGCCTGCTGTGGACGGGCCTCACGTTCCTCTTGAGCGCGCCGCCCTATCGCTTCAGCGAAGGCGCAATCGGTCTGTTCGGCGTCGTCGGCGCGATGGGCGCGCTCGCGGCGGGCGCGGCGGGCCGGCTCGTCGACCGCGGCCACGCCCATGCGGCGACGGGCCTCTTCGCAGCCGCCGTGCTCGTGTCGTTCGCGTTCATCGCGGCGGGCACGCAGTCGCTCGTCGCGCTCGTCGTGGGCATTCTGCTGCTCGACGTCGGCGTGCAAGGGCTGCACATCTCGAACCAGAGCGTCATCTATGCGCTCGCCACCGACGCGCGCAGCCGCATCACGACCGTCTATCTGACGAGCTACTTCATCGGCGGCGCGCTCGGGTCGGCCGTCGCGAGCGCCGCGTACCGCTTCGACGGCTGGCGCGGCGTGTGCACCGCGGGCGGCGCGCTGTCGAGCATGCTCGTCGCGCTGTGGTGCGTGACGCATGGCATGCGCGTGAGGCGCGCCGCCCGCTGACGGGTGGGTCCGGGTATCGGGCCCGGACGCCGAGCACTTGGCGTTGGGCGTTGGGCGTTGGGCGTTGGGCGTCGGGCATCGGGCATCGGGCATCGGGCATCGGGCATCGGGCATCGGGCATCGGGCATCGGGCATCGGGCATCGGGCATCGGGCATCGGATTGTCGTTGCCCGCGTGGAACACGATGCACGTGCCGGAAACAGCGTGACGACGATCGCCACGCCCAGCGCCGCCGAACAGCAACACCGCTCGACGAAAAAAAACCGCGCCGGTGAAAACTGATCGGCGCGGTTCGTTCGAGCCGCCGCTTCCGGCGCGCCGTCGGCGCGCGGAAACGGGCATCGCTCGACGGGCTTACTTCGCGTTCGCGAGTGCGATCGCCGTATCCAGCATGCGGTTCGAGAAGCCCCACTCGTTGTCGTACCAGCTCGACACCTTGACGAGACGGCCCGACACCTTCGTCAGCGTCGCGTCGAACGTCGACGAAGCCGGGTTGTGGTTGAAGTCGATCGAGACCAGCGGCGCATCGTTGTAGCCGAGGATGCCCTTCAGCGCGCCTTCCGACGCTTCCTTCATGATCGCGTTGACTTCCTCGACCGTCGTGTCGCGCTTCGCGATGAACGACAGGTCGACGATCGACACGTTGATGGTCGGGACGCGGATCGCGTAGCCGTCGAGCTTGCCGTTCAGTTCCGGCAGCACGAGGCCGACGGCGGCGGCCGCCCCCGTCTTCGTCGGGATCTGGCTGTGCGTCGCCGAGCGCGCGCGGCGCAGGTCTTCGTGATAGACGTCCGTCAGCACCTGGTCGTTCGTGTACGCGTGGATCGTCGTCATCAGACCGGTTTCGAGGCCGATCTTGTCGTTCAGCGGCTTGACGAGCGGAGCCAGGCAGTTCGTCGTGCACGATGCGTTCGAGATCACCGTGTGCTCGGCTTTCAGCACGTCGTGGTTCACGCCGTAGACGATCGTCGCGTCGACGTCCTTGCCGCCCGGCGCCGAGATGATCACCTTCTTCGCGCCGCCCTTCAGGTGCGCGCTCGCCTTTTCCTTCGTCGTGAAGAAGCCCGTGCATTCCATCACGACGTCGACGCCCAGCTCGCCCCACGGCAGCTCGGCCGGATTGCGGTTCGCGAGCACGCGGATCTTGTCGCCGTTGACGACGAGGTAGTCGCCGTCGACCTTCACTTCGCCCGGGAACTTGCCATGCGCCGTGTCGTACTGCGTCAGGTGCGCGTTGGTCTTCGCGTCGCCCAGATCGTTGATCGCAACGATCTCGAGATCGTGCTTCTTGCCGTTTTCGTAGAAAGCGCGCAGCGTGTTGCGGCCGATGCGGCCGTAACCGTTGATTGCAACGCGAATCGTCATGATGTATCTCCTGATGGCTGAAAAAATACTTCGTGCAGCTTCACGCGCGCCCGGCCGACGCGGGGCGCGGCCGTCCGGGCGTGGAATGGATTACGCGAGCACCGCCTTCGCCGTTTCGACCACGTGCTCGACGGTGAAGCCGAAATGCTTGAACAACACGCCAGCCGGAGCCGACTCGCCGAACGTGTCGATGCCGACCACGCCGCCCTCGAGGCCCACGTACTTGCGCCAGAATCCGGTGACGCCCGCTTCGATCGCGACGCGGCGCACGCCATGCGGCAGCACGCGCTCGCGGTATTCGGCGTCCTGCCGGTCGAACACGGTCGTCGACGGCATCGACACGACGCGCGCGGCGATCCCCTGCTGCGCGAGCGGCTCGACCGCCTTCATCGCGAGCTCGACTTCGGAGCCCGTCGCGATCAGGATGATCTTGCGCGCGACGATCTCTTCGTTCCAGTCGCGCAGCACGTAGCCGCCTTTCCCGACGTTCGCGATCTGCGCGTCGGTGCGCGCGTTGAACGCCAGGTTCTGGCGGCTGAAAATCAGGCACGACGGGTTCTGGTGCGACACCGCGTGGGTCCACGCGACGGCCGTCTCGACCGTATCGGCCGGACGCCAGACGTCGAGGTTCGGGATCAGGCGCAGGCTCGCGACATGCTCGACCGACTGGTGCGTCGGGCCGTCTTCGCCGAGGCCGATCGAATCGTGCGTGAACACGAAGATCGACGGCGCCTTCATCAGCGCGGCGACGCGCAGCGCGTTGCGGCTGTAGTCGGAGAACGTCAGGAACGTGCCGCCGAACGGCTTGTGGCCGCCGTGCAGCACGAGGCCGTTAATCGCGGCGCTCATGCCGAACTCGCGCACGCCGTAGTTGATGTGGTTGCCCCACGCGACGCCCGGGCCGTCCTGGTTCGCGCGCACCGCTTGCGACGCCTTCCAGTTCGTGAGGTTCGAGCCCGTCAGGTCGGCCGAGCCACCGAGCAGCTCGGGCAGCACGGCCGCGAGCCCTTCGATCGTCTGCTGCGACGCCTTGCGCGTCGCGACCGTCTCGGCGCGTTCGTTCGCACCGGCGACGATCGCCGCAGCCTTCGCCGTCCAGTCGGCGGGCAGCTTGCCCGCCATCCGGCGCTCGAATTCGGCCGCTTCCTGCGGGTACTTCGCGCGATACTGCGCGAACGCCGCGTCCCAGTCGCCTTCGCTGCGCTTGCCCGCTTCCTTCGCGTCCCACGCCGCGTAGACTTCCTGCGGAATCACGAACGGCGCCCACTTCCAGCCGAGCGCCTCGCGCGTCTTCGCGATTTCCTCCGCACCGAGCGGCGCGCCGTGCACGTCGTGACCGCCCGCCTTCGTCGCCGCGCCGTTGCCGATGCGCGTCTTGCAGCAGATGAGGGTCGGCTTGTCCGATTGCTTCGCCTCCGCGATCGCCGCGTCGATCGCGTCGACGTCATGGCCGTGCACGTCCGGAATCACGTTCCAGCCGTATGCCTCGAAGCGCTTCGGCGTGTCGTCGCGGAACCAGTTGACGACGTCGCCGTCGATCGAGATCCCGTTGTCGTCGTACAGCGCAATCAGCTTGTTCAGCTTCAGCGTGCCGGCAAGCGAGCAGGCTTCGTGCGAGATGCCTTCCATCAGGCAACCGTCGCCGAGGAATACGTACGTGTGGTGATCGACGATCTTCGCGTCGTCGCGATTGAATTCGGCCGCCATCAGCGCCTCGCCGAGCGCCATGCCGACCGCGTTCGCAAGCCCCTGGCCGAGCGGGCCTGTCGTCGTCTCGACGCCCGGCGTGATCCCGTATTCCGGGTGGCCCGGCGTCTTCGAGTGCAGTTGGCGAAAGTTCTTGAGCTCCTCGATCGGCAGCGCGTAGCCCGTCAGGTGCAGGAGCGCGTACAGCAGCATCGAGCCGTGGCCGTTCGACAGCACGAAGCGGTCGCGGTCGGCCCAGTGCGGGTTCGCCGGATTGTGTTTCAGATGGCGCGACCAAAGCGCGACGCCGATCTCGGCCATGCCCATCGGCATGCCGGGGTGGCCGGAGTTCGCTTGCTGAACGGCGTCCATCGCGAGCGCACGGATCGCGTTGGCCATCAAAGTGGTGGGAGCGGGAGACGAAGTCGTCATGTCGAGTCCGGAGAACGAGTCGAGAAAACGGGGCACGGGCGGCATCCGGAAGCTCGCGGGCCAACCGTTCCCGGCGCGTGATGCGGCGCCGGCAGGACGCGAAGCGGACGAGCAAACGGACGAGGCTGCAAAGCTCGTCATTTTAACAGATGCCCTCCGTCCAAGCCTTGTCCGAATCCGACGGTCCGTGCGGTTTCTCGTCCGTCTTCCCACCCTCTATAATTCTCACCATCGAACCGCCCCGCCAGCTGCACCCGCCGCCTTGAGCTCCACCCTCCTCTTCCATCCGACCCCCGACGCCGCCTACGGCTTTCCGAACGCCCGGCGGCTCGCGCGCATCGCATCCGAGCATCAGGAAATCGAGGTGTGGGAGACGTCGCTGCTCGGACGGCTCTTCACGCTCGACGGCAGGCCGATGACGTCGGTCGGCGACGAATTCGTCTATCACGAGTGCATGACGCACCCGGCCGCGCTCGCGCACCCGGCGCCCAGGAAAGCGCTCGTGCTGGGCGGCGGCGACGGCGGCGCCGCGCGCCAGTTGCTCAAGCATCCGTGCATCGAGCGAATCGTCGTCGCGGAGCTCGATCCGGCCGTCGTCGACATGGCGCGCCACTTTCTCGGCGACGTCCATCAGGGCGCGCTCGACGATCCGCGCGTCGAGCTCGTGATCGGCGACGCCGCGCGCTACGTCGACCACGCATGCGAGCACTTCGACCTCGCCGTGTTCGACCTGACGCCGCCCGACTCCCCCGCCGCGAGCCTCTATACGCCTGAGTTCTACGCGCGCTTGAAGCGCATCCTGACGCCGCAAGGCGCGGTGTCGCTGCACCTCGGCTCGCCGCTCTTCCACGGGGCGCGCATCAAGGCGCTGCTCGCCGCGCTGCGCACGCGCTTCGCGGTCGTCGCGCCGCTGTGCGCGCATGTGCCGCTGTACGGCTCGCCATGGCTGATGGCGATCGCGAGCGACGCGCTCGACGCGGCGTCGCTGTTCTCGCACGACGTCGAAGAGCGGCTCGCCGAACGGCGCATCGACGGATTGCGTTTCTACGACGCGAAGCTGCATCCCGCACTCTTCACGCTGCCGCGCGCGCTGCGCGATACTCTCGGCATACATCGCTAAGTTCGGCGAAGCCCCAACTTTCCCGCAGGAGAACCCGTATGACCGACCCACGGCCGGCCTACGTGCCATGGTTGACCCCCTATCTGACGGTGCGCAACGCGCAGGCGTCGATTCAATTTTTCAGCGATGCATTCGGCTTCGAAAAGCGTGACTTGATCGACGAAGACGGCGCGATCATGCACGTCGAGATGTCGTACCGCGGCCAGTTGATCGTGATGTTCGCGCCCGAGGGCGCGTTCGGCTCGACGGCCCGCACGCCGAAAAATTCGGGCGCGACCGCGCCGCAGTCGTTTTATCTGTATGTCGACGACGTCGATGCGACCTACGGGCGCGCGCTCGACGCGGGCGCGAAATCACTGACCGCGCCGCAAGATCAGTTCTGGGGCGATCGCTTCGCGCAGATCGAGGATCTCGACGGGTACCGCTGGGCGCTCGCGCGGCGCATTGCCGCATGACGGCCAGCACGTCCGCCATTCCGCGCTTTTTCGTCGACGCCGAGTTGCAAAGCGACGCGACGCTCGCGCTGCCCGCCGACGTCGCGCGGCACGTCCAGGTGTTGCGCCTCGCGACGGGCGATGCGATCACGCTCTTCAACGGCGCGGGCGGCCAGTACCGGGCGGAAGTCGTCGAGCTCGACAAGCGCGCGGCGCTGGTGCGCATCGGCGCGTTCGCGCTCGCCGACGTCGAGGCGCCGTACCGGATCACGCTCGCGCAGGGCATCGCGGGCGGCGACAAGATGGATTGGCTGATCGAGAAGGCGGTCGAGCTCGGCGCGGCGGCGATCGCGCCGCTGTCGACCGCGCGTGGCGTCGTGCGCCTGTCCGGCGAGCGCGCGCAAAAGCGCATCGCGCATTGGCAGGGCGTCGTGCGCGCGTCGTGCGAGCAATGCGGACGCAATCGCGTGCCGAACGTCGCGCCCGTCCGCGATTTCCACACGTGGCTCGCCGCCCTGCCCGCCGCGCCGGCGCCCGACGAGCTGCGCCTGATGCTGTCGCCGCGCGCGAGCGTCGGCTTCGCCGATCTGCCGGGCGCGCCGCCTGCGGGCGGCGTCACGCTGCTGATCGGCCCGGAGGGCGGACTCGCGCCGGACGAAGAGGAGGCCGCGCGCGAGCGCGGCTTCGCGTCGATCCTGCTCGGCCCGCGCGTGCTGCGCACCGAAACGGCCGGGATCGCGATGCTCGCCGCGCTCGCCGCGCGCTGGGGCGGGTGGTGATGCGAAGCTGCCGCCGCGCGTCACGGCTCGGATAACGACAAAACCCAAAGAAAAGGCCCGCTGGATGCGAGCCTTCGCGCGTCTTGCGGGCTGAACCCGGCTGCCGCGCCGGCTCAGGCGAACGAGTAAAAGACGCGGAACGCGACCTTGCGCTCGGCCCAGAATTCCGCCGCCTCGCGGAACACGTCGAGCAGCGTCTCGCGCCCCTCCTTGTCGAACTTGTGCGCGATCGGCAGCGCTTCGAGCACGATCACGAAACCCGGCTGCGTGCCCGCCTTGTGGACGAGGTCTGTCAGGCAGTCGTACAGCGCGTCGTAGTTCTTGCCGAAGTGCTTCGGGAACAGGAACGATGTCGCGATCGTTTCCAGCACTTCCTGCTTCGATTGGGCATTCCCGCAGTACGCATACAGGAAATGCTGGCCGAGCTGATTCGCTTCGTCAGCGAGATCCTGCACGCGAAATGCACGGATCGACTGCACGAGATTCGGTCGCACGGTCGTAAAAAGGCTCATAGGCTCCTCGATGGATGAAAGCCCGGGGCTGGCCGCGCCGTCAGGCGCTCCGCCGGCGTGCGCCGCCATGCGCATCTGCATGACGCGCTGAAACAGGTTACCGCCGCCGGCCGCGAAAAGATCCGCCGCAGCCGTCGTCTCGTGCGCGTAGATGTTGTCGCTCATGCCGCTCATCCCGAAGTCAATCAACGATACGTTTGAAACTGTTGTAGTGGTCGCCGGTGTAATAACAATTGTCGACGCGCCTCAAGGGACCGCCACAGACGATGCGCCGTGCGCCGCGGTTGCGGGCCCTCGGCATCGGCACGGTGTACTCGTGGTAATAGCCGCGCCGCATCTTCGGCAAAATTCGTTCGTAATTGCCGAATACCGCACCGTCCTTCTCGTACGGATAGGGGCCGCCTGCGGCGATCAGGCTCAGCGTGGTCACTGCCTCGCGCGGCAACCGGGACGCGGGGACCGTGTCGATCTGCGCTGCCGCCCCATTTACCACGGCGGCTTCCCGTGCATATGCGGCGGAAACCAGACTGTCCGGCGAAACGCCGATGTTGCCTATCGCGACAACCGCGACGATCGCGAAGACGGACGCGAGCGCGCCGTTGCGGAGCCACTTGCGTGCCATAAACGAAGGTTCCCGCTGTTAAATCAATAAGTTGACGACCAAGAAAGGCGTAAGCGTAGCGCTAATGCACGCGGGAATCAATGCTCGTTAGGCAGATGAAAGGATGGAATGGCGCTCGTTGTCGTTATTTTTATCTTCCATAAGGTAAAGATAACTTATATAGGGTAAAATTACCGAGACGGCGTCAGCTGCGGCGGGTTTCTGCCTCCTCGCCGCCTCTTGCGGCCCAAGGGTGGCGTCGTCGGCTTCGGGAAGGCGCTATCTCCGCCATGCCCGTCGGCGCGCCCGCAATGGGCGCGCCGTTTTTTTATCTATTGATAACTTCGCTCAACGCGCGGCGTTCACGTCGGCAACCAACAGCGCCGTCATGTTGACGATCCGGCGCACGGTCGCCGATTCGGTCAGCACGTGCACCGGCTGCGCCGCGCCGAGCAGGATCGGCCCGATTGCGATGTTGTTGCCGGCGGCCGTCTTCAGCAGGTTGTACGCGATGTTCGCCGCGTCGATGTTCGGCAGCACGAGCAGGTTCGCTTCGCCCTCGAGCGTCGATTCCGGCAGGATCTCCTTGCGCAGCGCCGCGTCGAGCGCGACGTCGCCGTGCATCTCGCCGTCAACGTGCAGTTCCGGCGCCCGTTCGTGCAGGATCGCGAGCGTATCGCGCATCTTCTGAGCGGAAGGCGCGTTGCTCGTGCCGAAGTTCGAGTGCGACAGCAGCGCGACCTTCGGCTCGATGCCGAACCGGCGCACTTCTTCCGCCGCCATGATCGTGATCTCGGCCAGTTGCTCCGGGGTCGGATCGACGTTCACGTGCGTATCGACGAGGAAAATCTGGCGACCCGGCAGCACGAGCGCATTCATCGCGCCGTACACGCTGCAGCCCTCGCGCTTGCCGATCACCTGGTCGATGAAGTGCAGATGGCGGTGCGTCGTGCTGATCGTCCCGCAGATCATCCCGTCCGCTTCGCCCTTCTTGACGAGCATCGAGCCGATCAGCGTCGTGCGGCGGCGCATTTCGACGCGCGCGAGCTGCTCGCTGATGCCCTTGCGGGACATCATCTTGAAGTAGGTCTGCCAGAAATCGCGGTAGCGCTCGTCGTGCTCGGTGTTGACGATCGTGAAATCGACGCCAGGCGTGAGACGCAGGCCGTAGCGCTGGATCCGGTGCTCGATCACGGTCGGCCGGCCGATCAGGATCGGCTTCGCGAGCTTCTCGTCGACGGCGATCTGCACCGCGCGCAGCACGCGCTCTTCCTCGCCCTCCGCGAACACGACCCGCTTCTTCTCGGCGGGCGCGCTGCGCGCGAGCTGGAACACCGGCTTCATCGTCGTGCCGCTGTGATAGACGAACTGCTGCAGGTGGACCTTGTACGCTTCCATGTCCTCGATCGGACGCGTCGCGACGCCGCCGTCCATCGCCGCCTGCGCGACGGCCGGCGCGATCTTCACGATGAGGCGCGGATCGAACGGCTTCGGAATCAGATATTCGGGACCGAACGACAGATCCTGGATCCCGTAAGCGGTCGCGACGATGTCGCTCTGCTCCTGCTGCGCGAGCCCGGCGATCGCATTGACGGCGGCGATCTCCATCTCGCGCGTGATCGTCGTCGCGCCGACGTCGAGCGCGCCGCGGAAGATGAACGGGAAGCACAGGACGTTGTTGACCTGGTTCGGATAGTCGGTGCGGCCCGTCGCGAGCACCGCGTCCGGCCGCACTTCGAGCGCGACTTCCGGCAGGATTTCCGGGGTCGGATTCGCGAGCGCGAGGATCAGCGGCCGCTCGGCCATCACCTTCACCATGTCGGCCTTCAGCACGCCGCCCGCCGACAGGCCGAGGAAGATGTCCGCGCCGCCGACCACGTCCGACAGCGTGCGCCCCTCGGTTTCGCGCGCGAAACGCTCCTTGTCCGGATCCATCAGCTCGGTGCGGCCCTTGTAGACGACGCCCGCCAGGTCCGTGACCGTGATGTTCTCGATCGGCAGGCCGAGGTCGACGAGCAGGTCGAGACACGCGAGCGCCGCGGCGCCCGCGCCCGACGCGACGAGCTTCACTTCCTTGATGCTCTTGCCGACGACCTTCAGTCCGTTCGTGACCGCCGCCGCGACGACGATCGCGGTGCCGTGCTGGTCGTCGTGGAACACGGGAATCTTCATCCGCTTGCGGCATTCGCGCTCGACGATGAAGCAGTCCGGCGCCTTGATGTCCTCCAAGTTGATGCCGCCGAACGTCGGTTCGAGCGCGGCGATCACGTCGACGAGCTTGTGCGGATCGGACTCGTTGAGCTCGATGTCGAACACGTCGATCCCGGCGAACTTCTTGAAGAGGACCGCCTTGCCTTCCATCACCGGCTTCGACGCGAGCGGGCCGATGTTGCCGAGGCCGAGCACCGCGGTGCCGTTCGTCACGACGCCGACGAGGTTGCTGCGCGCGGTGAAGCGCGCGGCGCTCAGCGGATTCTCGACGATCTCCTCGCACGCGAACGCGACGCCCGGCGAATAGGCGAGCGCGAGATCGCGCTGGTTGATCATCTGCTTGGTTGGCGCGATCGCAACTTTGCCCGGCGTCGGGAATTCGTGGTAGTCGAGGGCGGCTTCGCGGAGCTTTTCTTTGGAAGAGGAGGACGTGGTGGACATGTGTCTCTACGGAGGGGCTGCGGATTAGAATACCTGTTCGACGCATTGTAGCGCCAATCCCACAGCCAAAATCGCCGATTAGGGTTCGACTGCCGCGACCGAAACGTCACGAATCCGCCGCGCGCGGGCCGCCGCCCCGCCGGACGCCGACGCGAAGCGCCTTACAATGGGCGTCATCTCAACGCTCGGACACCCGCGCCCGTGGCCCATCCCCCCCTTTCGGAATTCTCGTTGATCGATCGCTTCTTCGCGCGCCGCGCGAAGGGTCCGCATGCGCGCGCCGCGCTCGGCATCGGCGACGACTGCGCGCTGCTTGCACCACAACCGGGCAAGATGCTGGCGATTTCGACGGACATGCTGGTCGAAGGCCGGCACTTTCTCGCCGACGTCGATCCGCGCGCGCTCGGCCACAAGACGCTCGCCGTCAATTTGTCCGACCTGGCCGCGATGGGCGCGGCGCCGCGCGCGTTCACGCTCGCGTGCGCGTTGCCGCGCGCCGACGCCGGCTGGCTCGAGGCGTTTGCCGACGGCCTCTTCGCGCTCGCGGACCGCCACGGCTGCGAGCTGATCGGCGGCGACACGACGAGCGGGCCCCTCAACCTGTGCGTCACCGTGTTCGGCGACGTCGAAGCCGACGCCGCGCTGCGTCGCGACGCCGCACGCGACGGCGACGACGTGTGGGTGTCCGGCACGCTCGGCGACGCGCGCGCGGGCCTCGGCGTGATCCGCGGCGAGTGGCGCGCGGGCGAGCGCGAGGCGGCCGCGTTCCGCCACGCGCTCGAGCGGCCGGAGCCGCGCGTCGCGCTCGGCGTCGCGCTCGCGGGCATCGCGCACGCGGCGCTCGACGTGTCGGACGGCCTCGCGGGCGATCTGCCGCACATCCTCGAGCGCTCGAACGTGTGCGCGGACGTGAACGTCGACGCGGTGCCGCGCTCGGCCGCGCTCGCGACGCTGCCCGCCGACGTGCAGCGCCGCTGCATGCTCGAAGGCGGCGACGACTACGAGCTGTGCTTCACGGCCGCGCCGTCCGCGCGCACCGCGATCGAGGCCGCCGGCGCGCGCGCGGGCGTGTCCGTCACGCGGATCGGTACAATACGCGGCTTGTCCGCGCCGACGGACGCGCGCGCCGTGATCTGGCGCGACGCGTCGGGCGCGCCGCTTTCGCTCACGCTGCACGGTTTCGATCATTTCCATGCCAACTGACCCGACGCCCCGTCCCGCCGGCTCCGCCGGCCAGCCCGGCCCGGCGCCCGCGCCCGCGCCCATGCCCGCGCCGCAGCAGGAGCAGCAGAAGATCGCGCGCCGCCGCGCGACCGTGCGCTTCATGTTCTCGCACCCGGTCCACATCGTGTCGCTCGGCTTCGGCAGCGGCCTTGCACCGTTCATGCCCGGCACGTTCGGCACGCTGTTCGGCTGGCTCACGTTCGTCGCGCTGAACCGCTACCTGACCGTGCCCGAATGGTGGGCGCTCATCACCGTCGGCTTCGTCGCCGGCATCTGGATGACGGGCTTCACCGCGAAGAAGATGGGCATCGCCGACCCGGGCCCCGCGGTCTGGGACGAGATCGTCGCGATCTGGCTCGTGATGCTGTTCGTCACGCCCGCGACGTTCGTCGAGCAGTTGTGGGCATTCGTCGTGTTCCGCTTCTTCGACATGGTGAAGCCGCCGCCCATCCGCTACTTCGACCGGAATTTGAAAGGCGGCTTTGGCATCATGTTCGACGACCTGATCGCCGCGCTGATGACGCTCTTCGTGATCGCGCTGTGGCGCTCGTTCGTCCAGTGACGCCGCCTCGCTCTCGTTTACTCCCGTTCGCACCGGATCTTCCCGCATGCCAACCGATTCCGTCGTCCATCAGCTCGCGATCCGCATCGGCAACAAGCTGCGCGACGGGCACCTGACGCTCGCCACCGCCGAGTCCTGCACGGGCGGCATGATCGCGACCGCGATCACCGACATCTCCGGCAGCAGCGGCTGGTTCGAGCGCGGTTTCGTCACCTATTCGAATCTCGCGAAGACCGAGATGATCGGCGTGCCCGCCGATCTGATCGACAAGCACGGCGCGGTCAGCGAGCCCGTCGCGCGCGCGATGGTCGAAGGCGCGCTGCGCAACAGCCGCGCGCAGGTCGCGCTCGCCGTCACCGGCATCGCCGGGCCGGGCGGCGGCTCCGAGCACAAGCCCGTCGGCACCGTGTCGTTCGGCTGGAGCAACCGGCTGCACACGTCGGTCGAAACGCTCGTGTTCAAGGGCGACCGCGAGCAGATCCGCGTGCAGGCGGCCACGCATGCGCTGCGCGGCCTCATCAAGCTGCTCGACGAACAGGAGCGCTGAAGCGTCGCCGCCAGCGCGGCGGGCGTCGCCATTACCGGATCGCGTGCGGCTTGACGACGATCCCGTTGCGATTCACTCGCGGGCGCGGGCTGCCCGAGCGCCTCTTGCCGCGCGGCGGATTCGTCGGACCACGCGCGGGTCTCCTTCAACGGCAGGTCCTTCTTGCCGCCCCTCACGCGCATGCCGCCGTGCTCGATGTCGGTCGCGTCGAGCGGCATGTCGCCGCCGGACTTCGGCGTGTCGCTCTTGATGAGCACGGGCTTCTTCCACGGGGCGATCCAGCCGGCGATCGAGCCGAGCCGGCCTTCGCGCCACGTCATCGGATTCGTCAGGAATGGCGTGATCACGAATTTGTCGCAGGATTTGCGATTTCCCGGCGCGCGGCATGCCCCGAAGCGGCGTCGATTTGTTCGCGCGCGGCGCATGCCGTGCGGGATGCGCCGCGCGCGATGCGTATCGGCGTGAAAGCGCGCCGCACCTGCGCCGACGCCCGGCATCGCGCGCCGGACATCGACAGGTGCGGCTGCGACGCTCAGCGATGCGCGTTGATCGTGTCGCGGGTCTGTTGCGCGGCGCGCGCGGCCGCGTCGGCGAAGTCGTCGTCGCGGCTCGCGTACAGGATCGCGCGCGACGAGTTGATCATCATCCCGGTGCCGTCGGCCGTGCGGCCCGCGGCGACGGTCGCCGCGACATCGCCGCCCTGCGCGCCGATGCCGGGGATCAGGAGCGGCATGTCGCCGACGAGCCCGCGCACCATCTCGATCTCCTTCGGGAACGTCGCGCCGACGACGAGCGCGAGCTGGCCCGTCTTCGCGTTCCACTTGTTCGCCGCGAGATCGGCGACGACCTGGTAGAGCGGCCGGCCGCCCGTCTCGAGGAACTGCAGGTCCGAGCCGCCCGGATTCGACGTGCGGCACAGCACGATCACGCCCTTGTCCTCGTACGCGAGATACGGCTCGATCGAATCGAAGCCCATGTACGGATTGACCGTCACCGCGTCCGCCCGATAGCGCTCGAACGCCTCGCGCGCATACTGCTCGGCGGTGCTGCCGATGTCGCCGCGCTTCGCGTCGAGGATCACGGGCAGGCCGGGATGCTGCAGATGGATGTGCGCGATCAGCCGCTCGAGCTGATCTTCCGCGCGATGCGCGGCGAAGTACGCGATCTGCGGCTTGAACGCGCTCGCGAACGGCGCGGTCGCGTCGACGATCTCGCGGCAGAAATCGAAGATCGCATCGGGCTGGTTCTCGAACCGCGCGGGAAACTTCGTCGGCTCCGGATCGAGACCGACGCACAGCAGCGAATTCGTGCGCCGCCAGGCGGCGCGCAGCGATTCGATGAAGGTAGGCGTGGAAGACATGGCGCTCACTCACGGCTAAGCGGTTGGGAAGGCGCGTATTTTACCTGCGCCGGGATGGGGAAGCGTGCGGGCGGGCTCGCGCCGGGTGCGCCGGCGTCGCACGCAGGCGTGTCATGCAACGCCGCGGCGCGGATTCGCACGGTCGGATCGAAGTCGGGCGAAATTGAATCGAGGCCGGATGCGCGGCGGATCGGGTTCCGCGCGATCGATCGAATCGCGTAAGCCCTGTCGCATCAGTTCGCGTCCGAACCGGCCACCCGCTCGGCGTCGATCCGCGCTGCGTTCGCCTCGCTCTCGGGCACGCGTGCGCCGACAACATCGGCCTTTTCTATGCGATTGAACGCCGCTTCGACTCGCGCGCCGCAGGCGCCGCACGCGCATCGGTGCGCGCGACCGTGAAACGGAAACGCCGCGTCAGACGCTCGCCCGGCGCAAGCAGCGTCATCCCGTGCGCGGCCGCGCCGCCTGGCAGGTTCACCGCGTCGATCGGATGATCGACAGGCTCGAAGCAGAAGAACGGCTCGCCGGGCGGCGTATACAGCACGTAGCAATCGGCGTCGGACGTGACCGTCAGCGCGAGACGGCGCTGCGGCCATGCGATCGTCGCGCCGCCGCCCCAGCCGGTGAA